>NZ_BAABHG010000002.1:0-807128 GCF_039541975.1 Amycolatopsis samaneae | reverse complement strand
GGGTGGCGTCGCGGAACCAGCGCAGCACCAGCACGGCGTGGACGAACAGGGTCAACGCCCGCCGTCCCCTGCGGGTGCCGCGCCGGACGCGCTCGGCGTGCAGCAGCCTGGCGAGGTAGTGGGCCAGATCCTCGGACACATCCAACGTGGCAGTATAGGTAATCACGGAAAGCCCCGCTCCGGACTAGATCGTCAAGAAATCCAGTCCTAGCAGAGGCTTTCCGCCTACCCAGACCAACACGCCGACCCCCACACCCCTACCGAGAAAACCTCATCGGGGCGCTGGAGCGGGCCAGATCGGCTCAGGCGGGGTCCAGCGGCAGCGCGCGGCCGAGGATGGCGAAGGGGCGGGGATCGCCCGCGAAGTGGTAGTCCCGCAGCACGTCGGCGAACCCGAGGCGGCGGTAGAGCTTCCAGGCCCGGCTGGTGCCCTCGGGAGTGGACAGCAGCACGTGCGCGCTCGGCACGTCGTCGAGCAGCCTGCGCAGCAGGTCCTCGCCGATCTGCTTGCCCTGGTTCTCCGGGCGGACGTGGATCTCGGTCAGCTCGAAGTAGTCCGTGAGCCAGCGGTCGGCCTCGGCGGTGCCGGAGCGCCGCGTCAGCCCATGCCGCACCTGCTCGTGCCACCACTGCCCGGCGCGGCCCTTGTAGCCGTAGGCGAGCCCGAGCAGGACGTCGTCGGCGTCGAACGCGGCGACGCATCGCCAGCCCTCGCGCAGCGCGTGGGTGAGCCACATCGGCGCGCGCTGCTCGGCGGTGCCCTCGGGGTAGCGCATCGCGGTCACGTAGATGGACAGCGCCTCGGGCAGCCGGGCGCGGAACTCGTCCGCGGACAGCCGGGCGTAGCGGGCGACACGGGACGACATCGCGGTCACGGCCGTCCTTCCTCCCCGTCACCGGCCACCGCGGCCGGGGTGCCCCCGGTCAGCGCGACCAGCCCGGCGAACGTGGTGGGGTAGACCGATTTCGGGTGTCCCGCGGCGGCCCACACCACCTCATGCTCCGCGAGCGCGGTGTCGACGAGCGTGGTCAGCTTCGCCGGGTGCCCGACCGGGGCCACGCCGCCGATCGGCTGCCCGGTGTGCGCGCGCACGAAGTCCGCGTCCGCCTTGCCGACCTCGTCCGCGCCGGCGAGCGCGGCGAGCCGGTCGGTGTCCGCGCGGTGACCGCCGGAGGTGAGCGCCAGCAACGCCGTCTCCTCGCCGCCGGTGCGGGCGCGGAAGATCAGGCTGTTCGCGATGGCGGCGACCGGGACGCCCAGCGCCGCGGCGGCCTGTGCCGCGGTGCGGACCTCGGCGGGCAGGACCCGGATGCCCTCGGCCGACTCGGCCTGGCCTGCCTCGGCGAGCGCGGCGGCGACCTTGGCGACGGCGGGGTGATCGAGGCTGCTCATGACCCTAATGAGATCACGTGCCGCTCCCGGTGTCGTGCACCACGCCCCCGAATCCGCCACCGGGGTTGAGAGAACGCCCCGTCCGGGGTTACTCTGGAAATCGTTCGAACAGACGTTCGACATTGGTGAGCGCGCACCGGTCAGGTGCCCGGCGCCGGGGCGGGGGAAGCGTCTCGGCGCCGGGCACCGCCGGGCTCACACGCAGGAGGAGGGTCGTCATGTCCGTTTCGGCAGAGGGCGCTGCTAAGTGGAAGCGCGGCACCGAACTGACTCCGGACCGTGCCGTGGCCGGGCGCCAGAGCACGGCGGATTCCCTGTCTTCGACCGAAAACCGGCAGCCGACGCTGCCGATGCAGTTCCGCCCGCCCGCCCCGCCCGCGGCGGCCGGGCTGCTGGCACAGGCCCGGCGCGGTCTCGCCGAGGCCGAGCGCGAAAGCGAGCCCGCGGAGCGGTTCGTGGGCGCGTATCTGGCCGCGTTGCGCGGCGCCGCCGCGGTGCTCGCCGCGCGGGGCCGCCCGCATCGGGGCCGGGCGCGCCCGGCCAGCGGCTGGGTCCTGCTCGACGCCGTCGCTCCCGAGCTGCGGGAGTGGTCGGCCTTCTTCGCGGCCAATTCGGCCACCCGCGCGGCCGCGCAGGCCGGGATCACCGGCCGGGTGACCCCGGAGCTGGCCGCTGATCTGCTGCGCGCCGCCTCGGCGTTCCTGGAGCTGGCCCGGCGCCTGGTGTACGGCCTGCCGATCACCGGGGAAGCCCATGTCGCGTGAGTACGGCGTCCTCCACCAGAAACGGATCCTGGAGGCGCTGACCGCCGAAAGCCTGGTGCTCGGCGAGGCACTGGGCACCGCCTCGGCGGACGCCCCGGTGCCCGCGTGCCCCGGCTGGTCGCTCGGCGAGGTGATCCGGCACGTCGGCAGCATGTACCGCATGATCCGGCGGTGGCTGCTGGACGGCAGGCGCCCGGACGCGTGGCAGAGCGACCCTGGCGAAGGGCAGTCGCTGGCGGAGTACTTCGCGGCCGCCCGGCTGGGGCTGCTGGAGGAACTGTCCGCGCACGACCCGGAAACCCACGCCGACACCTGGTGGCCCGCGGATCGCACGTACGGGTTCTGGCGGCGCCGGATGCTGCACGAGACGCTTGTGCACCGGGCGGACGCTCAGCAGGCCGCTGGGGAAGCGTCGCCGTCGATCGAGGAGGATCTCGCGATCGACGGGATCGACGAGGCGCTGGCGCTGTGGTTCGGGCAGAAGCTGCCGATGCTCGGGCTCGCCGGGACCAGGACGGGGTCGGTCGGCGTGCTCACCGGCGGGCACAGCTGGATCGCGCGGGCCGGTCCCGAGGAGCTGATCGCCTGGCGGTGTTCGCCGGAGGAGGCCGAGCGGGCCGACGACGTCGTCTCGGGGCGGCCCGAACGGGTCTACCTCTGGTTGTGGGGCCGGGCCTCGCCGAACGCGGTGTCCGTGCACGGCAGCCGCGATCTCGCGGCCCAGCTGTGGGCGCTGCTGCGGCTCGCCACCCGATGAGGTCCCGGAGTGTGGGGAAGCATGTCCGGGAACTGTCGGTGGTGGCCGCTAACGTGCCGTGCGTGAGCACTCGTCTGGTGAACCTGGTCGTGGACGCGGTGGACCCCGGGAAACTGGCCCGGTTCTGGGCCGCGCTGCTCGGCTGGCGCGTCGCGGTGGAACTACCGGACGAGATCGACGTCCGGGCCCCGGCGGGGGAGGGCTGGGGCCTGGACCTCGTCTTCGTGCCGGTGCCCGCGCCGAAGACGGGGAAGAACCGGGTTCACCTCGATCTGGCGAGCCGGACGCCGGAACACCAGGCGGAGCTGGTCGAGCGGGCGCTGGCGCTCGGGGCGCGCAGGCACGACCTCGGCCAGGGCGCGGTGCCGTGGGTGGTGCTGGCCGATCCGGAGGGCAACGAGTTCTGTGTGCTCGAACCCCGCGAGCAGTACGCGCGTTCGGGAGCGGTGGCGTCGATCGTCGTCGACACCCGTGACCCGGCGGCGCTGGCGCGGTTCTGGTCCCTCGCGACGGGGTGGCCGATCGCCGGCCGGGAGGAGGCGATCGTCGGCCTCCGGGCGCCGTCGGGCACCGGCCCGTGGCTGGAGTTCCTGCGCAACGGGGACCTCAAGCGGGGCAAGAACCGGCTGCACCTCGACGTCGCGCCGGTGCTCGGTGACGAACTCGAAGCCGAGGTCGCCCGGCTGGCCGGAGCCGGGGCGGTACCCGCCGACGTCGGCCAGGGCACGGTGCCGTGGGTGGTGCTGGCCGACCCGGAAGGCAACGAGTTCTGCGTCCTGACGGCCCGCTGACCGCCGTTCCGTGTTTCGCGCGGGTTGCGTGGCCCGCGGAACACTGACAAGCGCGAAACAAGAGTGTCCTGACGCGGCAACAACCGGCGGGGACCGTGATGGCATGGAGACCTCGCGAGTTCTGCCCCACCCGCTCCGCCGCGTCGTGGCGGAGCAGCCGGTACCCGTGTCCTCGGCGTGGCGGATCCGGATCCGGATGGACGACCGGCCAGGGACACTGGCCAGGATCGCCATCCGGCTCGCCGATCTGGAGTGCAACATCCTCGGGCTGACCGTGCTGCCGGTCCCGGGCGGCGTGCTCGACGAGATCGTGCTGCGCCCGGCGTCCGGGCTGCCCCGGCAGCACCTGATCGACGCGATGCGCGAGGAGGGCTGCGCCTGCTCGGCGGTGGTCGACGCCGACGTGCACGATCTCGTGGACCCGGCGGCGACGGTGCTCGGCGCGGCGCGGCGGGCGGTGGAAGTCCCCGCGGCGGTCACCGAAGTGCTGCGGGGCGTGCTCGCGGCCGATGTCGTCACGCTGGTCCCGGTACCCGACGCGAATCCGGCCCGGACCGAGGGCGGCCACCGCGCGGTGTTCGCCCTCGACGGTGACCTCGCGCTCGTGGCGCGGCGGCACTGGGCACCGTTCGTCGACCTCGAACTCACCCGGGCACTCGCGTTGCTCGGGCTGCTCACCTCGGTACGGGACAACGTCCAAGGCCCGGTGGCGCTCGACCGGCCCGACGGCGCCGCGGTGGTGCTGCGCAAGGGAATTCCCGGGGACGCCGACGCCGTTTCCGAACTCCACCGGCGCTGCTCGATGAACACGCTGTTCCGCCGCTATCACACCGGTGTCCGCACGGTGCCGCGCAGATGGCTGCACCGGCTGCTCACGCCGCCGCGCGGGACCAGCGTGCTCGCGGTCTGCGGCCGCGAAGTGATCGGGCTCGGCCAGCTCATCCCGGACGTGGCGGGCGGCCCGGCGGAGGTTTCCCTGCTGGTGGAGGACGCGTGGCAGCGTCAGGGCATCGGTACCGCGCTGCTGACCCGGCTCGGTGTGCTCGCCAGGGCGGATCGGCTGGCCGGGCTCACCGCGGTGTGCCTGCCCGGCGACGACGCGCTGATCCGGACCGCGGGGCGCGCGGGGATGCGGGCCGAGCGCGCGGGCGAGGACGGCGCGGTGCGGATCCCGCTGGACTGAGCGGGTCTCAGCGTTTCCAGAACCAGTCCTTTTCCCTGGCCTCGCGCAGTGCCTGCTTCTTGCGCTCCGGGAGCAGCCGGTCCAGGTAGAGCTTCCCGTCGAGGTGATCGGTTTCGTGCTGGAGACACTGGGCCAGCACCTCGGTGCCCTCGACCTCGATCGGCTCGTTGCGCAGATCGACCCCGCGCACCACGGCGTGCTTCGCGCGCCGGACCGGGAACCACAGCTCGGGCACGGAGAGGCAGCCCTCGCCGATCTCGTGGGTTTCCTCGGACAGCGAGACGATCTCCGGGTTGATCACGTACCCGGTGAGCCCGCCGACGTCGTAGCTGAACACCCGGAGGCCGACCCCGATCTGCGGGGCGGCCAGCCCGGCGCGCCCGCCGGGCTTGACGGTGTCGAGGAGGTCCTTCACCAGTGCTTCGGTCTTCTTGTCGAAGGTGGTCACCGGATCGCACACCGACTTGAGGACCGGGTCGCCGAAATAGCGCAACTCGCGCATCGCCATGATCAAACATCCTTTGCCAAATGTCCGGCGAGTCTAGTGACATCTGGTGCCCCACCGGGCACCACCGTCCTCCGGTGTGGGGCGTGGCTCAGTAGGCGGCCCGCAGCCGCAGCCCCTGCGGTGTGGCACGGAATCCCGCCTCGCGGAGGATCTCGGCGAGCTCGGAGGTGAGGGCCTGTTCGCCGTCGGCGCGCTGGACGGCGAGCTGGCCCAGCCAGCCCTCGCGGACCGCGGTGGACAGCGCCCGCGCGGCCGCGCGCAGCGGCTCCGGTTCGGTGGTGAAGCTCAGCAGTGACCGGCCGCCGCGTTCGACGTAGAGCGCCGGGACCCCGTCCACGAGGACCGCGAGCGCCCCGGCCTTGCGGGCGGGACGGTGCTTCGTGTCCCCGGTGGCCGCGGGCCACGGCAGTGCCGCGCCGTAGGGCTGGGCCGGGTCGGCCGCGGCGAGCACCACCGCCGAAGGATTCCCGCCCGCGTCGGCGGCACTCCACGCCGTCGGCGTACTTCCCCCGGCGGAGGCGGCGCCCGGCGGGGTGCCCGCGGGGTCACGCGTGCCGGACAGCGCGCGCAGCCGGTCGACCGCGCCCTTGGCGGCGAACTGCGCGGCGCCGAGCCCTTCGACGACGTAGCCCCGGACCACCTGGCCGGTGTCCTCCATGCCCCGCAACACCTTGTAGATCCCGGAAAACCCGCCGGTGACGCGTTCGGTGTCGAGCGCGCCGCGGGTGAGCACCCCGTGCCGTTCGAGGAAGGCCTCGGTGCGCGCGTGCGCGCGGCGGGTCGGATCGGCCTCGCGGGCCGGGGTGAGCGCCCAGCGCCCGGCGACGGTCGGCGGCCCGGACCGGGACGGCATCTGCGGGCGGCCCGCGCGCAGCCGCGCGTACCGGCCGCGGGGTGCCTGGCGCCGGGGTTTGTGCGCGCCGTGCCCGGCGACCTGCGCGCGCAGGGGGCCGAGGGTGTCGCCGGTGACCAGCCCGGCCCAGACCAGATCCCACAGCGCCGCCACGACCTCGCCGTCGGCCGGTGGCGCCTCCAGCCGGGGCGTGACCCGGTCCACCAGCTGCCGGAAGAACAGCGCCCCACCCTCCAAAGTGGACACAATGGCCTCGTGCAGTGGCGATTCCGGCCGGGTTTCCTCGACCTCGGGCAGCAGCAGGTCGGCGACGTCGGTGGGCGCCAGCGCGAGCCAGCCGTCCCCGCCGGACAGCGCCCCGCAGCCACACCAGGTGACCTCGCCCGCGGTGGTCAGCTCGTCGAGCAGCGCGGGGGAGTAGCCGGGCAGCCTGCTGGGCAGGATCAGCGACTCCACCGCGCTGGCCGGGAGCGGTGCCCCGGCCAGTTGTTCGACCACGGACAGCACGTCATCCGCCGTCGGCGCCGACCGCACCCGGCCGCCGATGCCGTGCCAGGACGGGAGGAAACGCCCGAGCGCCGCGGGTTCGACCGGCTCGACCTCAGCGCGCAGCTTCGCCAGCGAGGCGCGTCGCAGCCGCCGCAGCACGGCGGCGTCGCAGTATTCGACACCAGCGCCGTGCGTGTCCGGATGCCCGAGCGGGCTCAGTTCGCCGCGGACGAGCCTGCCCTGCCCGGTCAGCCTGTCCAGCACGCCGGTGACGACCGCCGTGCCGAGGCCGAACCGCTCGGCCGCCTGCTTCGCCGGGAACGGGCCGCGGATCCGGGCGTAGCGGGACAGGAGATCACCCAGTGGATCCTCGACCGGCTCGGTGAACGCCTCGGGCACGCCCACCGGCAGCGCCGCGCCCAGCGCGTCGCGCACCCGTCCGGCGTCCTCGATGGCGAGATAGCGCTCCTCGCCGCCGATCCGGACCCGGATCGCCCGCCGTGCCGCTTCGAGTTCGGCCAGCCACTCCGGCTCGACACCGCGCTCCGCGGCCTCCACAGTGGACAGATCGCCGAGGAACCGCAGCAGGTCCGCGGCGTCCTCGGCCGACCGCGCCTTCCGGTCGGGATCCCGCCGCTGCAACGAGCGCTCGACCTCGGCGACCGCGGCCGGGTCGAGCAGTTCGCGGATCGCCTCGGTGCCCAGCAGTTCGGCCAGCAGCGCCGAATCCAGCGACAACGCCGCCGCGCGCCGCTCGGCCAGCGGGGCGTCGGTCTCGTAGAGGAACATCCCGACGTAGCCGAACAGCAGGCTGCGCGCGAACGGCGAGGCCGAGGGCGTCTCGACCTCGACCAGCCGCACCTTGCGGGCCCGGACGTCGGCCATCAGATCCTTCAGGCCGCCCACGTCGTAGACGTCCTGCAGGACCTCGCGCATCGCCTCCAGCACGACGGGGAACCGCTCGTACTTCGCGGCCACCGACAGCAGCTGCGACGCGCGCTGCCGCTGCTGCCACAACGGCGTCCGCCGCCGGGGATCGCGGCGGGGCAGCAGCAGCGACCGGGCCGCGCATTCCCGGAAGCGGGCCGCGAACACCGCCGAGCCGCCGACCTCGGTGACGATCAGCTGCTCGACCTCGTCGGGATCCAGCAGGACGTCGTCCGCGCCGATGGTGACCTCCGCGCCGTCGGCGTCCAGCGCGTCCGGCAGCCGCAGCACGATCCCGTCGTCGGAGTGGGCCACCTGCGCGTCGACACCGCTGCTTTCCCGCAGCCGGGCCGCGATCGCCAGCGCCCACGGCGCGTTCACCTGCGCGCCGAAGGGGGAGTGCAGGACGATCCGCCAGTCGCCCAACTCGTCGCGGTAGCGCTCCAGCAGGATCACGCGGTCGTTCGGCACGTGCCGGGTGGCCGCCTTCTGCTCGGCAAGGTAGCCGAGCAGATTGCTGCTCGCCCGCTCGTCCAGCCCGGCGGCCGCCGCGCGCTCCGCCGCCTTCTCGGTGTCCGATGTGGACAGTTCGCGGACGAACTTCCCCAGTGCCCGACCCAGTTCCAGCGGACGGCCCGGCGCGTCCCCCTTCCAGAACGGCATCCGCGCCGGCTCGCCGGGCGCGGGCACCACGATCACCCTGTCATGGGTGATCTCGGTGATCCGCCAGGACGACGTGCCGAGCAGGATGGTGTCACCCACCCGGGACTCGTAGACCATCTCCTCGTCGAACTCGCCCACGCGCGACCCGGGCTTGCCGTCGGTGCCCGGGGTCATCACGGTGAACAGGCCGCGGTCGGGGATGGTGCCGCCGGAGGTGACCGCGAGCCGCTGCGAACCCGGCCGCCCGCGCAGCTCACCGGCGATCCTGTCCCAGGTGATCCGCGCGCGCAGCTCGCCGAACTCCTCGCTCGGGTACCGGCCGGCCAGCATGTCGAGCACCGCGTGCAGCGCGTCGTCGGGCAGCGCGGTGAACGGCGCCGCGCGCCGGACCAGCGCGGCCAGCTCGGTGACCGCCCACGGTTCGAGCGCGACCATCGACACGACGTGCTGGGCCAGCACGTCGAGCGGATTGCGGGGATAGCGCACCGCCTCGATCGCCCCGGCGGACATCCGCTCTGCGACCACCGCGCAGGACACCAGGTCGCCGCGGAACTTCGGGAACATCACCCCGGAGGACACCGCGCCCACCTGGTGCCCGGCCCTGCCGACCCGCTGCAGCCCGGAGGCGACCGTGGGCGGCGCCTCGATCTGCACCACCAGATCGACCGCGCCCATGTCGATGCCCAGCTCCAGTGAGGACGTCGCTACCACGCACGGGAGCCTGCCGGACTTCAGGTCCTCCTCGACGTGGGTGCGCTGCTCCCGCGACATCGACCCGTGGTGGGCCCGCGCGAGCACCGGCGCCGCCCCGGTGGTGAGCCCGGACTGCCCGATCGCCTCCGCCGGGAAGCTGTCCGCCGGGGTCAGCTCCGTCTGTTCGGCGGCCAGTTCGTTGAGCCGCGCGGTGAGCCGCTCGGCCAGCCGCCGCGAGTTGGCGAACACGATCGTCGACCGGTGCGCCCGGATCAGCCGCAGGACCCGTTCCTCGACCGCGGGCCAGATCGACGCCCGCTGGACCGGGTTCCCGCTGATCTCCTCCATCGTCCCGAGCCCGCCGGGCGCGATCTCGCCGGGCGGATGCGGTTCGAGCGCGTCCAGCTCCGCCATCGGGGACGAGGGCGCGTCGAGGTTGCCCATGTCCTCGACCGGCACCTCGACCCGCACCTCGATCGTCTTCGCCAGCTTCGGCTGTACGACGGTGACCGGGCGGCCACCCGCGAGGAACGCGCTCACCTCGTCGACGGGGCGGACCGTCGCGGAGAGCCCGATGCGCTGCGCGGGCCTGGGCAGCAGGGAGTCCAGCCGCTCCAGCGACAGCGCCAGGTGCGCGCCGCGCTTGCCGCCCGCGACCGCGTGCACCTCGTCCACGATCACGGTCTCGACGCCGCGCAGCGACTCCCGCGCCGACGAGGTCAGGATGAGGAACAGCGACTCCGGCGTGGTCACCAGGACGTCGGGCGGGGTCCGGCCGAAGGACCGCCGCTCGGCCGCGGTGGTGTCCCCGGTGCGCATGCCGACGGTGATCTCCGGGATGGCGAGCCCGAGCCGGTGCGCGGCCTGCGCTATCCCGGCCAGCGGCGCCCGCAGGTTCCGCTGGACGTCGACCGCGAGGGCCTTCAGCGGGGAGACGTAGAGGATCCGGCAGCGTTTCCGCGCCTCGGCGGGCGGCGGCTCCACGGACAGCCTGTCGAGTGCCCAGAGGAAGGCCGACAGCGTCTTGCCGGACCCGGTCGGCGCGACGACCAGCGCGTGCTCCCCGGCGTGCGCGGCCCGCCACGCCACCTGCTGCGCCGCGGTGGGCGCGGCGAAGGCCCCCGCGAACCAGGCGCTGGTCGCGGGGGAGAAGAGGTCGAGCACGTCACCTGCCACGTCCTCCATCTTGCGCGGCACCCCCGACAGTTTCCGCACCGCCCGCCGTCCGCACCGTTCCGCTCCTGGCGAACGGCGTCGCGAGATCCCCGGCCGACGCGTCGGTGACCAGCGAAAACTCCCGATCGAGTGGTGCCCAGTACGAGAACGGCGCCTGCCCGAGCTTGGAGTGGTCGGCCAGCACGTATGCCGACTCCGCCGCGTGCAGCATCGCGTGCTTGACCTGCGACTGCTCCAGCGACGGGCAGCACAGCCCGCGCCCGGCGACGACGCCGTCCGCGCCGAGGAACACCCGATCCGGTGAGAAGTGCCGCAGCTGGGCGAGCACGCTCTCGCCGAGGAGCGCCTCGTTCGGATGCCGCAGCCGCCCGCCCAGCACGATGAGGTCGATCCCGTCGAAATCGGCGAGGGCGCGGATGACCGTCACCCCGTTGGTGACGACTGTGAGTCCTTCGCGGTGCGCGAGATGCCGGGCGACCCGGCCGGTCGTCGTCCCGGCGTCGAGCAGCACCATCTCGCCGTCCTGGACGAGCGCGGCGGCTTCGCGCGCGATCGCGTCCTTCGCGTCCGCGTTGCTCGCGTCCTTTTCCCGCAGGCTGCGCTCCAGCCCGTGCCCGGCTTCGAGCGCGCCGCCGTAGGTCCGCACGACGTGCCCCGCCCCGGCGAGGGAGGCGAGGTCACGCCGGATCGTGGAGGCCGAGACCCCGAACTCCTCGGCCAGCTCCGCGATGCCGCACGAGCCGTCGCGGACGGCGTCGAGCAGCATCGCGCGCCGGTCACGAGTGGTCGGCCGCGGCTGGGACATCGATCACCTCTTCCGCGCGGGATCCGGGCCGCAGCCCGAAGTACGCCAGTGCCGCGGCCACCGCGAGGAACGCGGCGAGCACGACGAACCCGGTGGTCGCGGCGCCGGTGACGTCGGTCAGCCAGCCGACCAGGTACGGCCCGGCGAACCCGCCGAGGTTGCCCAGCGCGTTGATCACGCCCATCGCCACCGCGACGACCTCGATCCCGAGAACCTGGCTCGGTACCGCCCAGAACGGCCCGTACGGCATGTACACCCCGGCCGCGACCACGCACAGCAGCACGAACTGCACCACCGGCGGCCAGTGCGCGAGATTGCCCAGCAGCAGTCCCGCGATCGCGACCAGCAGGGGCACGGTGATCGCCAGCCGCCGGTTGCCGGTGCGGTCCGACCACAGCGCGCAGCCCAGCATCGCCACCAGCGCGAGCACGTACGGGATCGCCGACAGGAAGCCGACCGCGGTCGCCGATCCGCCCGTCATCGTCTTCACCACCGACGGGAGCCACAGGCTGAAGCCGTAGAAGCCGGTGATCCAGAAGAAGTAGACGCCGATGAGCAGCAGCACCGACCTGTTCCGCAGCGCCTGCCGGTAGCCCTGCTTCGCCACGGACGGCTTCGCGGCCTCCTCGGCGGCGAGCGTCGTTTCGAGGTGATCCCGTTCCTCGCGGGAGATCCAGCGTGCCTGCGAAGGCCGGTCGGCCACCGTGAACCACCAGACGATCGCCCACAGCAGCGGAGGCAGCCCCTGCAGGACGAACACCCAGCGCCAGGACATGTGATCGAGCATGAACCCGGACAGCGGCGACATCAGGATCGCCGAGATCGGCAGGCAGCTCATCCACAGCGCGTTCGCGCGCGCCCGTTCGGCCTGCGGGAACCACGACGCCAGCAGGATCAGCACCGCGGGCCACACCCCGCCCTCGAACAGGCCGAGCAGCAACCGCGCGAGATGCAGCTGCGTCTCGGTCCGCACGAGCCCGCACAGCACCGCGGCCAGTGCCCACAGGATCATCAGCAGCACCACGGTCTTGCGGGCGCTCCACTTCGCGGCGAGTACCGCGGCGGGGATCTGGAGTACCAGGTAGCCGAGGAAGAAGATGCCGCTGGCCAGCCCCTTCGCACTGGCGGACAGGGGAAAGTCGGAGCCGATGTAGGGCAGGATCACCGCGACGTTGGTGCGGTCGAGGTAGGCCAGCATGTACATGACCACGGCGACCGGGATGACGTACGCCCAGCGCTTGCGGGGAATCACGGTGGTCATCGGGTCGGAGGGTAGATGTCGGGCAGTTTCGGCGCGTACGGCGCGAGCTCGACCGCGGCGCGGAACGCCGCGCGCATCGTGCCGTGCGAGGCCTTCCCGGTGCCGGCGATGTCGAACGCCGTGCCGTGGTCGACCGAGGTGCGCAGGATCGGCAGGCCGACGGTGACCGACACCGTCCCGTCGAAGTCGTAGGTCTTCGAGGCGATGTGTCCCTGGTCGTGGTACAGCGAGAGCACCCCGGCGAAGCGGCCCTGAAGTCCTTGGTGGAACACGGAATCCGCCGGGATCGGGCCGACGACGTCCAACCCGTCGGCGCGCGCGGCCTCGACCGCGGGGGCGATCGCGACGATCTCCTCGTCGCCGAACTTCCCGTTTTCGCCGCCGTGCGGGTTCAGCGCCGCGACGGCCAGCGTCGGCTTGTCCGCGCCGAAGACCTCCAGCGCCGTGTATGCCTCGCGGATCGCGTGCTCGATGTTGTCCTTGGTGATCTTCTCGATCGCCTCGCGCAGGGAGAGATGCCTGGTGGCGAAGAAGATCTTCAGCCCGGCGACCCAGAACATCGTGTTGAACCTGGTCGAGCCGGTCAGCTCGCCGAGCATCTCGGTGTGGCCCAGGTGTTTCGACCCGGCGGCCCAGATGGCTTCCTTGTTGATCGGCGAGGTCACGACCGCCGCGACCTCGCCGTTCAGCGCGGCCTTCGTCGCGGCTTCGATCGCGGCGACGGCGGAGGCACCCGCCGTCGCGTTCACCTCGCCCCAGGGCAGGTCCTCAGTCACGATGCCGAGGTCGAGGACGTCGATGACACCGGGTTCGAACCGTGCTTCCTCCACAGTGGACACCGGATTGACCTCGACATCCAGCCCCAGCAGGGAGACCGCGCGGCGCAGCACCGGAGCGTCGCCGACGGCGAGACCGCGCGCGAGCTGTCCGGACTCCGGTTCGGCCAGCGTGCGGGCGGTGATCTCCGGTCCGATACCGGCGGGGTCGCCCAGGGTGACGGCCAGGATGGGTTTCTCGCTCAAGACGGTTTCCTTCCGGGGTGGGTGGCGAGGACGTAGTTGAGGTGTTCGAGGCACTGCACGGCCGCGGCGGCGTCGCCGATCAGGCCGCCCTTGGTGGCGAACGGGAGCCCGGCGAACGGCCCGCCGACCAGCCGCCCGGCGACGGCGAGCGGAAGGATCTCGGTGTCGATCTCGAAGCCGTCCGCGCCCAGCGCCTTGGTGACCTCGACGGCGATGTCGCCGCCGCTGGCGTACAGCGCGCCGACGGGGTGCCGGGCCAGCGCCAGCCGGGCCGCCTCGGCCAGCACGGCCGGGAGCCGGGCCGCGACCACCGGATCCGCCGGGACACCGGGCGCGGGCGGGACCGCGCGGATGCCGACGACGCGGTGCCCGGCGGCGAGCAGCGCGCCGACGCCGTCGGCGATCTCCCCGGGATCCGGGCGATCGGAGGAGACGTCGACGTAGCGCGCGTCCAGCACCTGCTCGGTTTCGGTCAGCTGGTCCCGCGTCCGCGCGGTGATGCTGCCGACCACGGCGAGCACCGGCGGGACCTCGCCGCGCCCGGGCGCCAGGCCCAGCGCCGCGGCGAGCCGGACGCCGAACGGGCCGGAGTCCACCGAAACCCAGCGCGTCCCGTCCTCGGTGGTCAGCCGCGCGGCCGCCCGCGCGATCGTGCTCAAGTGCCGGTTCGTGGTCGCGTCGCACACGACGATTTCGCCCGCTTCGCGCAGCGCGCCGGCCACACCGTCCACTCCGGACTCGACGACGTCCAGCGAGAGCTCGGTGACCGTGCGCCCGCCCGCCGGGCCGAGCAGGGTGCGGATCCGGGACGAGCGCACCGGGGTCAGCGGGTCGCGGGCCGCCGGGCTTTCCGCGAGCGGCTTGCCGTCGACGAGGTGCAGGCCGCCGAGAGTGACCCGGCCCGCGTCGGGAAAGGCGGGCACGACCAGGGCACGGGCGGCCGGGGCCGCGTCGAGGACGGCCTCGGTTTCGGCGCCGACGTTGCCGCGCAGGGTGGTGTCGACGCGTTTGACGGTCAGCTCCACCGGCCCGGCCAGCTCGATCGCGGCGCGCACGGCGGCCATGGCCCGCGCCGGGTCGGCGTGCCGGGTGCCGAGATTGACCACCAGCGCGTCGATCCCGCTGTCGGCGCGCACGCACGGGGAGGACGGAGTGAGTGGCGCGCTCACCGAAACCGCGCGGAGACCGAAGCGCGCGTACAGCGCGCCGGTGGCGTTGCTGCCGGTCAGGTCGTCGCCGAGGACGAGCAGTTTCGGCACGGCGGCTCCCGGGACTTCGGCAGTGAAGTTGCGCAGTCTGCGCAACTCTGTTGCGCGTACTGCGCAGACATCCTGCGCCGAGGGTGACCTGTCCGTCAAGGTGAAGGCGAGTTTGCCGGGTCCGCACGCACCGTGACCGTCCCCATGGGAGCATCACCGCCAGCGCCCGCGACCGTCCTTCCGGTCGTACTGGGACGGGTGCTGAGCTGGGTAAGGGGAGTGAACGTGCGGATCCTGTCGGTGGACCTCGGGACGTCCAACACCGTCGCGGTGCTGTCGGCGCACGGCATGCCGCCGCGGGTCGTCGAGGTGGACGGCTCGGCCAACATGCCGTCGGCGATCTTCGCCACCGAAGAGGGCACGATCATGGTCGGCCGCGACGCCGAACGCCGGGCCCGCCTCGACCCGACCCGCTTCGAGCCCAACCCCAAGCGGCGTATCGACGAACAGACGCTGCTGCTCGGTACCGACGTCGTGCCGGTCACTGAGGCGCTGGCCGCGATCCTGCGGCGCGTGCTGGAGGAGACCACGCGGCAGCTCGGCGGCGAGCAGCCCGACGAAGTCCGGCTGACCCACCCCGCGCAGTGGGGGCCGGTGCGCCGCAACGTCCTGCTCTCGGCGGCCCGGCTCGCCGGGATCGGCGGGAACGTGCTGCTGGTGCCCGAGCCGGTGGCCGCCGCCGCGCACTTCGCCTCGTTCCCCGGCAAGGCGCTGGCGCCGGGGCAGGCGCTCGCGGTCTACGACCTCGGCGCGGGCACCTTCGACGTCGCGGTCGTCGGTGCCACGCAGACCGGGTACACCGTGCTCGCCGAGGACGGCCTCCCCGACCTCGGCGGCCTCGACGTCGACCAGGCGCTGATGGTGCACGTCGGGCGGGAGGTGTCGCATTCGGACCCGCAGCGCTGGCAGCGGCTGCTGCGCCCGGAGTCCACCGCGGACCGGCGGACCCGGCGCGCGCTGCAGGAGGACGTCAAGGCGGCGAAGGAGGCGTTGTCGCGGCACCCGCAGACCGAGGTCCCGATGCCCGAGCCGTTCTCCGACGTCCTGGTCACCCGCGGCGAGCTGGAGGGCCTGGTGCGCCCGGCGATGCTGCGCAGTGTCGAGCTGATGGCGCGGACCCTGCGCAGTTCCGGGCTCTCCCCGGACCGGCTCGCCGGGATCTACCTGGTCGGCGGGTCGAGCAGGCTGCCGCTGGTGGGCTCGATGATCGCGGAGAAGCTCGGCGTCGTCCCCGGCAGCCTCGACCAGCCCGAGACCGCGGTCGCGCTGGGCGCCCAGCACGTCGCCCGCGACGGGTTGTCCATGCGCACCCAGAACGTCGACGGCCAGGTCGCCGCGAACGGGACCGGGGCGCACCAGATCGCCCCGCCGAGCGGCCCGTACGCGCCACCGCCCGCCTACGCCGGGCAGCAGGGATATCCGGGACAGCAGGGCGGGTACCCGCCGCCGAACTTCCCGCCCGGCGGGCCCGCGCAGCAGGCGTCCCCGCAGCCCGCGCCGTCGAACTTCCCGACGTACTCGCTCGCGGACAAGGGCGAGAGCAAGGGCGACGGCAAGGCCGCGAACAAGAAGAAGCTGACCATCGGGATCGCGATCGCGGCGGTGGCCGTGCTGCTCGCGGGCGGGCTGGTGTACTTCCTCGCCTCGCCGTCGACGACCACCTACACCGCCGACCAGTGCAGGACCCCGGGGCAGGCCGACGCTACCGGCCTCACCGGCTGCCTGCGCCAGCTCACCGGGAAGATCGGCGACACCGGGGACTGCAAGCCCGGCATGGGCAACGGCCCCGCCGCGCCGGCCCAGAGCCTCGGCCCGGCGGCGACCTGCTCGGCACCGGGCCGCGCGGGCACCCAGGTGACCTACGTGCAGAGCGATTCGGCGGAGAAGCTCAAGCAGTACACCGACCAGCTGCTGACCTCGGCCGGCGGTGACCGGATCGAGGCGGACTGGGCGGGCAACGGGCTCAAGGGCCGGTACTCCTCGGCCGCCGGGAAGACGTCGGCGGTGCTGGTGTTCTCGGTGGGCGACCGGCCGCTGGCCGGGTTCATCTACCAGCTCAACTCCGATCAGGGCGCCGCCGTCACCGCGGGCACGCTGGCCGACTACTTCGAGAAGAGCGTCCAGCCCGGCGACTAGCTCCGGCTTCGGCAGCGGCTCAAGCGCCCCAATGTGGCGTTCGGTGCGCTCAACGCACCGAACGCCACATTGGGTGCGTCCAACGCACCCAATGCCACATTGGGGCGCTCCGGGGAGGCGCCGGGGCTGCGCCTAGGATCGAGCCGATGCGTATCACGGTTTTCCGGCGGCTGATGGCCGAGGAGTTCGGGCCCGGCCGCGCCGAGACCCTGTCCAAGGATCACGTGTTCAGCGGGCTCGGCGGCCGGACCGTCGAACAGGCCCTGGCCGAGGGGACCTCGGCCAAGGAGATCTGGCGCGAGGTCTGCGCCGCCTTCGACGTCCCGCCGGAACGGCGCTGACCTGCGCTTGTCCGTGCCCGCGGGCACGGATCGGAGGAAAACCCCCGCCGAAGGGTGTGTCGCTGCCGACCTCGAACACGTGTTCGTCTAGGGTGTTGTCCACAACGGGACCAGCTATCCACAGATCGGGCGTCGCGCCTGGAATTGTCGGTCCCCACCCGTAGCGTCGGACCCGACAACAGAACTGAACAGCCCCGACAGGCTCCAACCAGCGAGGTGGACTTCATGGCACCAGCAGCACCCGACAAGGACAAGGCCCTCGAGCTCGCCCTTGCGCAGATCGACAAGCAGTACGGCAAGGGCTCCGTCATGCGCCTCGGCGACGAGGGCCGCGCGCCCATCGCCGCGATCCCCACCGGTGCGATCGCCCTCGACGTCGCCCTCGGCATCGGCGGGCTGCCCCGCGGCCGGGTCATCGAGGTCTACGGCCCGGAGTCCTCCGGTAAGACCACGGTCGCCCTGCACGCGGTGGCCAACGCGCAGCGCAACGGCGGCATCGCGGCGTTCATCGACGCGGAGCACGCGCTCGACCCGGAGTACGCCAAGGCACTCGGCGTGGACACCGACGCGCTGCTGGTCTCCCAGCCGGACACCGGTGAGCAGGCCCTGGAGATCGCGGACATGCTGATCCGCTCCGGCGCGCTGGACATCCTGGTCATCGACTCGGTCGCCGCGCTCGTGCCGCGCGCCGAGATCGAGGGCGAGATGGGCGACTCCCACGTCGGCCTCCAGGCCCGCCTGATGAGCCAGGCGCTGCGCAAGATGACCGGTGCGATGAGCAACTCCGGCACCACGGCCATCTTCATCAACCAGCTCCGCGAGAAGATCGGCGTCATGTTCGGCTCCCCGGAGACCACCACCGGTGGTAAGGCGCTGAAGTTCTACGCCTCCGTGCGCCTGGACATCCGGCGGATCGAGACGCTCAAGGACGGTGGCGAGCCGGTCGGCAGCCGCACCCGGGTCAAGGTCGTCAAGAACAAGGTGGCCCCGCCCTTCAAGCAGGCCGAGTTCGACGTGCTCTACGGCCAGGGCATCTCCCGCGAGGGTTCGCTCATCGACATGGGCGTCGACCAGGGCATCGTGCGTAAGTCCGGCGCCTGGTACACCTACGAGGGCGACCAGCTCGGCCAGGGCAAGGAGAACGCGCGGAAGTTCCTGCGCGAGAACCCGGACATCGCGAACGAGATCGAGAAGCGGATCAAGGAAAAGCTCGGCATCGGCCCGCAGCTCGACGCCGAAGCGGTACCCGCGCCGGTCGACTTCTGACCCGGGTGGGGTGGGTGAGGTCTGTTCGCGGAACGCGCTCACCTCGCCGGGTCATTCGTTGTGTCCTTTGGGGGGCGAACCCCCAAACCCCCGCCAGGGGGCGAGCCCCCTGGACCCCGGTGGTGGTCGCGTTTCGTGGTGAGGTCGCCATGGTTGGTGAAGTCGCCGTGCCTTTAGTGCCATGAGAGGACAGGGTTTTCGTGGGTAGGGTGTCCAAAGTGGACCCTATGGAGTTGTCCGCGGAGGAGCGGTGGAAGAAGGCCAAGGAGATCTGTTTCGATCTCCTGGCCGCTCGTCCTCGCACGCAGGAGGAGCTCCGGCAGACGCTGAAGCGCAAGGGGTTCGACGAGGAGACCAGCGAGACCCTGCTCGGCAAGCTCGACAAGGCGGGGCTGGTCAACGACGCCGAGTTCGCCGAGCTGTGGGTCAAGTCCCGGCAGGCGAACCAGGGGCTGTCACGTACCGCGCTGGTGGCCGAACTCCGGCGCAAGGGCGTCGACGGGGAGATCGCCGCGCAGGCAGCGGAGGTGGTCGACCGGGAAACCGAGGAACAGCGCGCCAGGGAACTGGTCCGCAAACGCCTCGGCTCACTCGGCAACGTCGACGAGCAGACCGCGATCCGCAGGCTCCTCGGCTTCCTCGCCCGCAAGGGATACCCCCAGGGCCTGGCCTACACGGTGATCCGGGACGAACTCCGCGAGTACGGCGCGGAGGCGAGCATGCTCGACGACGTCGTCCCGGACTGACCGGCGCCTCCCGCTGCCCGCCAGGAAGGGCACGGTCGCGCCTCCGCCGGGCGTGCGCTGAAGGACGCCTTCGGTGCGCTGGCTGCGCTGAAGGACGCTTTCAGTGCGCTGGCCGTGCTGAAGGACGCTTTCAGTGCATATCCGCGGCCGCCGGGCCCGGCGGAGCGGGACCAGCCGCGTCCCGAACGACGCGTTGGAGACGGTGAGCGTCCCCAACGGCGCGTTCGCGACAGAGAGCCCCGCCCCTAGCGGGCCAGCGCGGCCGCTTCGGCGGCGAGCCGCTCCACCGTCGCGAAGTCCTTGTCCGCCAAGGACTTCTTCGGGGTGAGCCACGAGCCGCCGATGCAGCCGACGTTCGGCAGCGCCAGGTAGTCCGGCGCCGTCGCCGCGGTGATCCCGCCAGTCGGGCAGAACCGCAGCCCGGGCAGCGGACCGGCGACCGACTTCAGGTAGGCGGCACCACCGCTGGCCTCCGCGGGGAAGAACTTCAGCGCGGTCAGCCCGCGCTCGGCCAGCCGCATCGCCTCCGACACCGTGCTCGCCCCAGGCAGGAACGGCAGCCCGGTCGCGAACGCGGCGTCCAGCACCGCGTCCGTGGTGCCCGGGGTGACGAGGAACTTCGCGCCCGCGCCGGCGGCCTCCTTCGCGTGGGCGGGCGAGGTGACCGTGCCCGCGCCGATCACGATCTCCGGCACCTCGGTGGCGACCCGCGCGATCGCGGCGAGCGCCACCGGGGTGCGCAGGGTCAGCTCGATCACCCCGATCCCGCCCGCCAGCAGCGCCCGCGCGGTGGGCACCGCGTCCTCGACGTCGTCGATCACCACGACGGGCATCACGGGGGACAGTTCGAGCAGGTCCGCACCGGTGGTCACTGACCAACCTCCAGATTCACGTTTTCGGGCGCGCCCGGGAACACGGGCGCGCCGCCCTATCTTGCCTCGCCGGACGTACCGGCTCCTAGGGCGTGGGGACCCCGGCGTGCGTCGGCATGCCGAAGTGCTCGGGAGTGAGCGGCCCGAACACGCTCGCGCCCTGGTCGGCGGGGCCGACGGCACGGCGCAGCGCGCCGAACAGCTCGCGGCCGGTGCCGAGCCACGACGCCTCCGACGGCGGGGCGTCGGCCAGCTCGCGCGCGGCGAGCTCCGCCTCGGCCACCAGCACGTCCAGCGTGCCCGCGCGGGCGTCGAGCCGGACGACGTCGCCGTCGGCGATCCGGGCGATCGGGCCGCCCGCCGCCGCCTCCGGCGTCACCTGGATCGCCGCCGGGATCTTCCCCGAGGCGCCGGACATCCGCCCGTCGGTGAGCAGGGCGACCTGGTGCCCCCGGTCCATCAGCACCCCGAGTGCCGGGGTGAGCCCGTGCAGCTCCGGCATGCCGTTGGCACGCGGGCCCTGCTGCCGGATCACCACCACGACGTCGCGGTCCAGCTCACCGGCCTCGAACGCGGCCGTGAACGCCTCCTGGCCGGTGAACACCCGGGCCGGGGCCTGGACGACGCGGTGCTCGGGCGCCACCGCCGACACCTTGATCACCGCCCGGCCGAGGTTGCCCTCGACCATCCGCAGCCCGCCGTCGGCCGCGAAGGGCCGCCAGACCGGGCGCAGCACATCCTCGTCGAGGCTGCGGGCCGGCACGTCGCGCCACACCAGCTCGCCGTCGGACAGGATCGGCTCCTGCCGGTAGCGGTGCAGCCCGAATCCGGCGACCGTGTGCACGTCCTCGTGCAGCAGCCCGGCGTCGAGCAGCGTGCCCACCAGGAACTGGATCCCGCCCGCGGCGTGGAAGTGGTTGATGTCCGCGGCGCCGTTCGGGTACACCCGCGCCAGCAGCGGGACGACCGCCGACAGCTCGGAGAAGTCGTCCCAGGTGAGCTGGATGCCCGCGGCCGCGGCGATCGCGACCAGGTGCAGGGTGTGGTTGGTCGACCCGCCGGTGGCCAGCAGCGCGATCATGCCGTTGACGAACGCCTTTTCGTCCAGCACACGGGAAACCGGCGTGTACGACGCCCCGCGCGACAGGGCAACGACGCGGCGTCCCGCCTCTTCGGTAAGCGCTTGCCGCAGCGGCGTGTTCGGCGGGACGAAGCTCGCGCCCGGCAGGTGCAGGCCCATCACCTCGACGACCATCTGGTTCGAGTTCGCGGTGCCGTAGAAGGTGCAGGTGCCCGCCGAGTGATACGACGCGGCCTCGGCGTCGAGCAGGTCTTCCCTGCTCGCGCGGCCCTCGGCGTAGAGCTGGCGGACACGCGCCTTTTCCTTGTTCGGCAGACCGGAGTTCATCGGACCGGCCGGCACGAGCACCGCCGGGAGGTGCCCGAACGACA
The DNA here is from genome assembly GCF_039541975.1 of Amycolatopsis samaneae. Lineage (NCBI taxonomy): Bacteria > Bacillati > Actinomycetota > Actinomycetes > Pseudonocardiales > Pseudonocardiaceae > Amycolatopsis > Amycolatopsis samaneae. Next base: position 785,771 of record NZ_BAABHG010000002.1, on the reverse strand, counting down.
GCGCGCCGATCAGCAGGCCCGGCACGATCTTGTCGCACACGCCGAGCAGCAGCGCCGCGTCGAACATGTCGTGGGAGAGCGCGATCGCCGTCGCCATCGCGATCACCTCGCGGCTGAACAGCGACAGCTCCATCCCGGCGCGGCCCTGGGTGATCCCGTCGCACATCGCGGGCACCCCGCCGGCGAACTGGGCGACGCCACCCGCGCGGCGCACGGACTTCTTCAGCCAGGCCGGGTACTCCTGCAACGGCTGGTGCGCCGAGAGCATGTCGTTGTAGGAGGACACGATCGCCACGCCGGGCGCCCGTGCCGCGCGCAGTGCCTCCTTGTCGGCACCCTCCATCGCGGCGAAGCCGTGCGCGAGGTTGCTGCACGCCAGGCCGCGGCGGACCGGGCCTTCCCGGTGGGCGGCGGCCATCCGGTCGAGATAGGCGGAACGGGTCGCCGCGCCGCGTTCGGCGATGCGCTGGGTGACGGCGGCGACGGTGTCGTTGAGGGGCTGGCGGGGAGAGCTCATGTCCGGCTCCGGATCACTGGTGGTGGACGTGGTCCGCGGGACGGCAGCGCTGGCGCCTCTGGGTCGTGACAGTGGCCACAGTACCCCGGCGGGAACGTCGGATCAAAATCGATACAGAAGACGACCCCGGGTGACCTCGATCACGTCCGCGGTAGCTAGTGTGCTACTTGTCACACTGCACAACACGCGGCAGAGTCGGGTAATGGCGAGTTGATCGCCTCCGGCTCTGTCGGCCCACCGAACCCGGGAGGCTACCGATGTCCACCACAGAGCTCGCCGAACTCCGGCGAACGATCGGTCAGTTGCGGCAGTGCGTCGGCGCGCTGCGGTCCCGTTACGGCGACGCCTCCGCGGTCCGCCGCCTCGCCAACGACGTGGAGCGGCTCGACATCGACAGCGCGGATCTCGACGGCGCCCAGGCCTCCGTGCCCACGCAGGCGAAACCCGTCGAACGCGTCCCGGTCCCGGACACGCCCTACGACCCGGCGCTGTGGCAGGGCGCCGATGACGAGGGTGTCGGTGGCTACAAGCGCGACCAGCGGTGAGCGCCCCCGCCCGTGACGGCGTCGGCGTCCGTTCGTCCTCGCGCGCCTCGATCGCCGACCGGACGCTGCGCACCGACCGGTGGTGGCTCTCGCCCCTGCTCACCGTGCTGGGGCTGGCCACCTTCATCGGCTACGCGACGGTCCGGGCGTTCGTGCGCACGGCGTACTGGGTGCCGGAGTACCACTACCTGACGCCCTTCTACTCGCCGTGCGTTTCGACGTCGTGTGTGGAGGGATCGAGCCACTTCGGACACTGGTTCGGGGATCTGCCGGGCTGGATCCCGCTCGGTTTCCTCGTGCTGCCGTTCCTGCTCGGCTTCCGGCTCACCTGCTACTACTACCGCAAGGCCTACTACCGCTCGGTGTGGTTCTCCCCGCCCGCCTGCGCGGTCGCCGAGCCGCACGCGAAGTACACCGGCGAGACCCGGCTGCCGTTGATCATCCAGAACGTGCACCGCTACTTCTTCTACGTCGCGGTGGTCGTCTCGCTGGTCAACACCTACGACGCGATCACGGCCTTCCACGGGAAGACCGGCGGGTTCGGTTTCGGTCTCGGCAACATCATCCTGCTCGGCAACGTGATCCTGCTGTGGGCCTACACGCTGTCCTGCCATTCGTGCCGGCACGTCACCGGCGGGCGGCTCAAGCACTTCTCCCGCCACCCGGTCCGGTACTGGATCTGGACCCAGGTGACGAAGCTGAACACGCGGCACATGACGCTCGCGTGGACGACGCTCGGCACGCTCGTGCTGACCGACTTCTACGTGATGCTCGTGGCGAGCGGCGCGATCGCCGATCTGCGTTTCGTCAACTAGCGCGGGCTTTCCCCAAGACAACGGCTTCCAGTCCCCGAGGTGAATCACTTACATGACCGAGGTCGAACGGCACAGCTACGACGTGGTGGTGATCGGTGCCGGTGGCGCCGGTCTGCGCGCGGTGATCGAAGCGCGGGAACGCGGTTTCAGCGTCGCGGTGGTGTGCAAGTCCCTGTTCGGCAAGGCACACACCGTGATGGCCGAGGGTGGCTGCGCGGCGTCGATGGGCAATGTCAACGACAACGACAACTGGCAGGTCCACTTCCGCGACACCATGCGCGGCGGGAAGTTCCTCAACAACTGGCGGATGGCCGAACTGCACGCCAAGGAGGCACCGGACCGGGTCTGGGAGCTGGAGACCTACGGCGCGCTGTTCGACCGCACCGCGGACGGGCGGATCAGCCAGCGCAACTTCGGCGGGCACACCTATCCCCGCCTGGCGCACGTCGGGGACCGCACCGGGCTCGAACTGATCCGCACGATGCAGCAGAAGATCGTTTCGCTGCAACAGGAGGACTTCGCCGAGCACGGTGACCACGAGGCGCGGATCAAGGTCTTCGCCGAGTGCACCGTCACCGAACTGCTCACCGACGACGGCCGCATCGCGGGCGCGTTCGGCTACTGGCGCGAGAGCGGCCGGTTCATCCTGTTCGAGGCGCCCGCGGTGGTCCTCGCGACCGGCGGGATCGGCAAGTCGTTCAAGGTGACGTCGAACTCGTGGGAGTACACCGGCGACGGGCACGCGCTGGCCCTGCGCGCGGGCGCGAAGCTGATCAACATGGAGTTCGTCCAGTTCCATCCCACCGGGATGGTCTGGCCGCCGAGCGTGAAGGGCATCCTGGTCACCGAGGGTGTCCGCGGTGACGGTGGCGTGCTCAAGAACTCCGACGGCAAGCGGTTCATGTTCGAGTACGTGCCGGAGGTGTTCAAGGGCCAGTACGCCGACAGCGAGGACGAGGCCGACCGCTGGTACACCGACCAGGAGAACAACCGCCGCACCCCGGACCTGCTGCCCCGCGACGAGGTCGCCCGCGCGATCAACTCGGAGGTCAAGGCGGAGCGGGGTTCCCCGCACGGCGGCGTGTTCCTCGACATCGCGAGCAGGCTGCCCGCCGAGGAGATCCGCAGGCGGCTGCCGTCGATGTACCACCAGTTCAAGGAACTCGCCGACGTCGACATCACCAAGGAGCCGATGGAGGTCGGCCCGACCTGCCACTACGTGATGGGCGGGATCGAGGTCGACCCGGACACCGCGGCGGCGAGCGTGCCCGGCCTGTTCGCGGCGGGCGAGTGCTCGGGCGGGATGCACGGTTCCAACCGGCTCGGCGGGAACTCGCTGTCGGACCTGCTGGTGTTCGGCCGCAGGGCCGGCCTCGGCGCGGCGTCCTATGTGGACGGACTGGCCGACCGGCCGGAGGTGGCGCGGTCCGATGTGGACGCCGCGGCGAAGATGGCGCTGGCGCCGTTCGACCCGCCTGCCGAAGGGCAGGTGGAGAACCCGTACAGCCTGCACACCGAGTTACAGCAGTCGATGAACGACCTGGTCGGGATCATCCGCAAGGCGGGCGAGATCGAGCAGGCGCTGGCCAAGCTCGCCGAGATCCGGCGGCGGATCGGCCGGGTCACCGTCGAGGGACACCGGCAGTTCAACCCCGGCTGGCACCTGGCGGTCGACCTGCGGAACATGCTGCTGGTCAGCGAGTGCGTCGCGCGGGCCGCGCTGATGCGCACGGAAAGCCGGGGCGGGCACACCCGGGACGACCATCCCGGCATGGACCCGCAGTGGCGCAACAAGCTCCTGGTCTGCTCGGCCGCGCCGGGGGAGAACCCGGTGGTACCCGACGTGGACGTCGTCGTGCGGCCCCAGCTGCCGCTGCGGCAGGACCTGCTGGAACTTTTCGAGTTCGGCGAGCTCGGGAAGTACTACACCGACGAAGAACTTCAGGAGCACCCGGGGAGGCAAGCGTGAGTTACAAGGCGAGCTTCCGGGTCTGGCGCGGTGACGCGGACGGCGGGGAGTTGCAGGACTTCACGGTGGAGGTGAACGAGGGCGAGGTCGTCCTCGACATCATCCACCGCCTGCAGGCCACCCAGGCTTCCGACCTCGCCGTGCGCTGGAACTGCAAGGCGGGCAAGTGCGGTTCGTGCTCGGCGGAGATCAACGGCCGTCCCCGGCTGCTGTGCATGACCCGGATGTCGACGTTCACCGAGGACGAGGTCATCACGGTCACGCCGATGCGGACCTTCCCGGTGATCAGGGACCTGGTGACCGACGTGTCGTTCAACTACGCCAAGGCCCGCGAGATCCCGTCGTTCACGCCGCCGGCGGACCTGAAACCGGGGGACTACCGGATGAAGCAGGTCGACGTCGAGCGGTCGCAGGAGTTCCGCAAGTGCATCGAGTGCTTCCTGTGCCAGAACACCTGTCACGTCGTGCGGGACCACGAGGAGAACAAGGAGGCCTTCGCCGGGCCCCGGTACCTGATGCGGATCGCCGAGCTGGAGATGCATCCACTCGACGTCGCCGACCGGCGGGACGCGGCGCAGGAGGAGCACGGGCTCGGCTACTGCAACATCACCAAGTGCTGCAGTGACGTGTGCCCGGAAGGCATCCACATCACCGACAACGCGCTCATCCCGATGAAGGAACGCGTGGCCGACCGCAAGTACGACCCGATCGTGTGGCTGGGGAACAAGCTCTTCCGCCGCGACCGGTGAGTGCCGTCCGGGAGGTGCCCACCCCGGTTCGACGGGAGATCGGCGGCCGATGATGGTGTACTGCGCGGGTGCCCGCGACGAACCCCGCCGGAGAACCCGCCGAACCCCGTGACCTGGTCCTCCTGCTGGTGACGCTGACCGTGGTGAGCGGGGTCGTCGACGCGGTCAGCTTCCTCGGGCTCGGCAACGTCTTCGTGGCGAACATGACCGGGAACCTCGTGTTCTTTGGCTTCGCCGCGGCCGGGCAGGTCGGGCATTCGATCCTGCCCTCGCTCACGGCGATCGCGGCGTTCCTCGCCGGGGCGTTCGCCGGGGGAGGGCTGGCGCGGCGGGTGCGCGGCCGGACGTTGCTGCGCCGGGCCACGATGATCCAGGCGATCCCGGTGACGCTGGCGGTGGTGTGCTCGGCGGTCTTCGGCGGCTCCGGACGCCCCGTCACCGAGACGCTCATCGTGCTGCTCGGGCTCGCCATGGGGCTGCAGAACGCGGCCGCGCGCGAGCTGGGGCTGGCCGATCTGCAGACGACGGTGTTCACCCGGACCGTGACCGGGCTCGCCGCCGACGCGAAATCCTTCGTGGGCAGGGGATCCCGGCAGGGACGGAAGCTGACGGCGATCGGCGCGATCCTGCTCGGCGCCTTCGCCGGCGGACTGCTCCAGCTGCACGTCGCGACCTGGGCCGCACTCGCTCTCGCGCTGGCGCTGATCGTGACGGTCTCCGTCGTCCTGCGTCTTCGCGGGGACGACGACGCGGCGTAGGAAGTCAGCCTGTCGGCATGCCGATCCGGTCGCGTTCCAGCGCGGCACGCAGTCGCGAGAACACCTGTGCCACGGCCGGGCCCGGGACGTCTCCGAGCAGTTCGGTCAGCCGCGCGGTGAAGGTGCGCTCCGCCGCGTCGGTCAGCTTCCGGCCCTCGCCGGTCAGTGCGAGCAGCGAGGACCGGCGATCCGCCGGGTTCGGCTGCCGGGCCGCCCACCCCTGCTTCTCCAAGCGGTCGATCCCCTTGCTGGTCGCGCCGATCCCGACGGCGAACTCGCCCGCCACGTCGGCCACCCGGCAGCCCGGGTGGTCACGGAGGTAACGCAGGAACTCGAACTGCGAGGTGACGATCCCGTGCCGGGCGCGAAGGCGGTCGTTGAGGTCGTTGTAGAGCCGCGTTTCGCAGCGGACGAGATCGGCGAAGAACCCGGGGAGGTCGGTGCGCTCGTCACCGGAGTTAGATGCCATGGCATATACTGTACCGGAATATACTTTTGGGAGGAGCGAGGATGAGCAGGGAACAGCGGGCGAAGATCGACGCGATGCTGCGGCAGCCCCGGCCGGAAGGGCCGCGCTCGGTGGAGGAGATCCGCGCCGGGTTTCGGGCGCTGATGGCGGGGATGGCCATCCCGGAGGGGATCCGGGTCACCGCCACGACGCTCGGCGACCGGCCCGCGGTGCGCGTCGAACCGGCCGCCGACGGCACGGCCGGGACCATCCTGTATTTCCACGGTGGCGGTTTCGTGTACGGCTCGCCCGACACGGCGATGTCGCTGACGGGGAGCCTGGTGGTCCGGTCCGGGTACACGGCGTTCTCGGTGGACTACCGGCTGGCGCCCGAGCACCCGTTCCCGGCCGCGGTCGACGACTGCCTGAACGCCTACCGCGCCCTGCTCGACGGCGGCGCGGATCCCGCGGCCATCGCGTTCGCCGGTGACTCCGCCGGGGGTGGCCTGTGCGTCTCCACCTGCCTCGCCGCGCGCGACGCCGGGCTGCCCCTGCCCGCCGCGATCGTGGCGTTCTCCCCGGGCCTGGACCAGACCAGGACCGGCGAGAGCATGGAAACCAAGGCGGAGGCCGACCCGCTGCTCAGCAGGGAAGGCATGGCGCACACCGGGGCGATGTACCTCGCGGGCCAGGACCCGCGCCATCCCTTGCTCAGCCCGGCGGTGTTCGCCGACCTCACCGGCTTCCCGCCCCTGCTGCTGCAGGTGGGGACGAACGAGATGATCCTGGACGACTCCACGCGCCTCGCCGCGCGCGCCCGCGAGGCCGGGGTGGACGTGATCCTCGACGTCGTCGCCGACGTGCCGCACGTGTTCCAGTCCTTCACCGGTGTGCTGGACGAGGCGGACCAGGCGCTGGACCGCGCGGCTTTCTTTCTCTCCCAGCACGTGCGGTCCTAGCCGCGGACCCCGCGGTAGACGGCGAAGGTCGGCATTTCCCGTACGGTCCGCCAGAACTGTTCGCCGCGTTCGGCCGCGGCGTCGGGCGGCACCGTCACGGGCTGCCGCCGCAGGCCGGTCAGTCCCGCCCGGCCGAGCGCGGCTTCGACCACACCGGGCGGCCAGAAGAAGGATTCGAACTCGAACGGCGGATCGGTGTCGACGTGCACGGTGGTGCGGGTCCGGCCGCCCACCTCGCCGGACGGGACGACGTGCAGGCCGTACCGCGCGTACCCGGCGAGGGTTTCCCAGTCGGCTTCGGGATTCGGGAACAACACGACCAGCGTCCCGTCGGGACGCAGGTTCGCCGTCATCCCGGCGAGCATGGCGTCGAGTTCCGCCTCGTGCTCCGCGTAGCCGAGCAGCCAGATCGACGTGACGATGTCGAACGTGCCGAGCACCGGCAGCGTCCGCGCGTCGAGCGCCTCGTAGGAGATCCCGTACGGGTCGCGCTCCTCGGCGCGCTGCGCGTGCGCGATCATCTCCCGCGACGCGTCGACGCCGATCACCCGGCCCGCCCCGGCCCGGCGGAACAGCCGGGGGTAGAACCCCGTCCCGCAGCCGACGTCCAGTACCGACCTCCCGGCCGGGTCGGGCAGGGCCGCCAGCACCGTGGCGGTTTCGGCGAGCCCGATGGGGATGCGTTTGACCTCTTCGTAACGCGCGTTGAGGACGTCGTACTGGTCCGGCATCCGGCCGCTCCTCCCGCGAGGGGTCCGGGTCCGACGCTAGCGACCGGACCCGCGTGGCGACAGGTGCGGGTGGCGGATCGTCCCGGTGGGACGGTGGGAAAAACACCGGTGCCCCGTTGCCGTGGGCAACGGGGCACCAGGAGGACCACAACGGCTAGACGCTACCCGCGTCATTGGTGAGCACGACCTGCTTGGCCTTCTCACCGGTATCGATGTGTTTCTTGCTGCGCCGGTTGCGTCGCTCCAGATACGTCGCGAGGGCGGTCAGCAGCAGGCACATCGTCACGTAGATGACGGTCGCGACGATCGTCGACGGCACGATCGGACGGCCGAACTCGCCCTGCGAGCCGATGTAGCGCGCGTAGTACAGCAGTTCCTGGAAGGTGATGATGAAGCCGAGCGCGGTGTCCTTGAGCAGCACCACCAGCTGGCTGATGATCGTCGGCAGCATCGCGCGCAGCGCCTGGGGCAGCAGGACGGTGAACATCACCTGGGTCTTGCGCATGCCCAGCGCGTACGCGGCTTCGCTCTGTCCCTTCGGAAGGGACTGGATACCCGCACGGAAGACCTCGGCGAGCACGGAACCGTTGTACAGCGTCAGGCCGAGCACCACACCGAGGAACGGCGTCATCGGCACGCCGAGCGCGGGGAGCCCGAAATAGAACAGGAACATCAGGATCAGCGCGGGGATCGCGCGGAAGAACTCGACCACGAAGGTGCAGATCCCGCGGATCCAGGCGTGGTCGGACAACCGCCCGGCGGCGAACACCGCGCCGAACACGATGGCGAGGACCGCGGCCAGCGCGAACGCCTTCAGCGTCCAGCCGACGGCGGTGAGCAGGTCCTCCTGGACCTTCGTGTACTGCAGCCACTCCCACTTGCGGCCGTCGAACTGGCCGGTGTCGGCGAACCGGTAGATCACGAACGCGAGCAGCGCCACGATCACCAGTGCGCCGAGGACGGTGTAGAGCCGGTGCCGCGCCCTGGCCTTCGGCCCGGGGACATCGAAGAGAACATTGCTCATGCGATCGCCTCGCTCCGCGAGACAGTGTTGGATTCCTTTTGGCGCATGATTTCCATGATTCGCTCGCAAGCTTCGCTCATCGCGCCACGCTCCAGCGCTTCTCCAGGCTCCGCTGGATCAGGGACAGGACGGCGACCAGGATGATGAACCCGAGCGCGACCCAGAGCAGGCCGACCATCTGGTTCTCACCCCGATCGGAGAGGTACGCGCGGATCGCGCCGGCTTCGGCGACCGAGAAACCGGCCGCGATGGTGGTGTTCTTCAGCAACGCGATCAGGGTGCTGATCAGCGGCGGTACCACCGAGCGCAGGGCCTGCGGCAGGATCACCGAGCCCAGGATCTGGCCGAACTTCAGCCCCAGCGCGCGTCCCGCCTCGGCCTGGCCGACCGGGACGGTGTTGATGCCCGAGCGCACGACCTCGCAGATGAACGCCGAGGTGTACAGCGTCAGCGAGACCACCGCGGCGGTGAAGAAGTTCAGTTTGACGATTTCCAGCAGGGGATAGGCGAAGACGAAGAACGCGAACACGAGCGTCAATGGCGTGTTTCGGACCACCGTGACGTAGGTGGCGCCCATACCCCGGAACACCGGCACCGGGCTGACCCGCAGCATGGCGAGGAGGGTGCCCAGGATCAGGCTGCCGACCGCCGCCAGCGCGAACAGCTCGATGGTGGTGAGAAAAAAGGGACCGTAGAGATCCAGGTTGTCGAGCAGGACGTTCATGGAGCCTTCCCCGCTGCTGTGACCGACGGTTGTGGTGGACGGTGGACGGTGGACACGTGGCGCGGCCGGTGAACCGTGCGAGGTTCACCGGCCGCGTACGAGGTCAGTAGCGCTCGATGGCGGGCGGCGTCGCGGCCGAGCCGGACTTGCCCAGGGTGGCGTCGTAGATCTTCTTCCAGGTGCCGTCGTCGATGGCCTTCTGGAGGATGTCGTCGATCTTGTCGCGCAGCGCCTTGTCGTCCTTGTTCAGGCCGATGCCGTAGGGCTCCTTCGAGAACGGCTTGCCGACGACCTTCATCTTGTCCGGCTCCTGCGCGGCGAAGCCCTTGAGGATCGCGTCGTCGGTCGTGACCGCGTCGACCTCCTTGGACTGCAGCTTCTCCACGCACTGCGAGTACTTCTGGAACTCGACGATGCTGCCGCCCGGCTCGGTGAGCTTCTGCTCGCGGACCCGCTGGATCGGGGTGGACCCGGTGACCGAGCAGACCTTCTTGCCCTTCAACGTCTCCGGGCCGGTGATCGAGCTGTCGTCCTTGCGCACCAGCAGGTCCTGGCCGGCCTGGTAGTACGGCCCGCCGAAGCCCACCTGCTGCTTGCGCTTGTCGTTGATCGTGTAGGTGCCGACGTAGTAGTTGACGTCGCCGTTGGCGATCGACTGCTCACGCGCGCCGGAGTCGACGGTCTTGAAGGTGATCTTCTCCGGGTCGATGCCCAGACCCGCCGAGACCAGCTTCGCGATCTCGATGTCGAAGCCCGCGAACTTGCCGGTGGTGGCGTCCTTGCTGCCGAGGCCGGGCTGGTCGTCCTTGGCGCCGACGGTCAGCGCGCCGGCGGCCTTGATCCTCGCGAAGACCGGCGAGCCCGCGACGTCGACGTTCTGCGCGACGGTGTAGGTCGGCAGCGCGGCGGCGTTGGAACCACCCGGCGAGGCGGGCGTGCCTTCCTTGCCGCAGGCGGCCAGGGTGAGACCAAGACCGCCGACGAGCACTACCGCCGTGAGGGCGCGGATCCTCATGTAACTCTCTCCTGTATCTCTGGTCGGCACGGCACGGGCGCGCCGCGGTGCTAGTGGGTCAGGATCTTGCCGAGGAAGTCCTTGGCCCGGTCGCTCTTCGGCTTGGTGAAGAACTCGTCCGGGGTGGTGTCCTCGACGATCTCGCCGTCCGCCATGAAGAGCACGCGGTTCGCGGCACGGCGGGCGAAGCCCATCTCGTGGGTGACCACGAGCATGGTCATCCCGTCCTTGGCGAGCCCGGTCATCACGTCGAGCACCTCCTGGACCATTTCCGGGTCCAGCGCCGAGGTCGGCTCGTCGAACAGCATCACCTTGGGCCGCATCGCCAGCGCTCGGGCGATCGCCACGCGCTGCTGCTGACCGCCGGAAAGCTGCGCCGGGTACTTGTCGGCCTGGTTGGCGATGCCGACGCGGTCGAGCAGTTCCATCGCCGTCTTGCGCGCTTCGGTGGCGTTGGTCTTGCGGACCTTCACCGGCGCGAGCATGACGTTCTCGACGATCGTCTTGTGCGCGAACAGGTTGAACGACTGGAAGACCATGCCGACGTCGGCGCGCAGCGCGGCGAGGGCCTTGCCCTCGGCGGGCAGCGGCACCCCGTCGACGGCGATCTCGCCGGAGTTGATGGGTTCCAGCCGGTTGATCGCGCGGCACAGCGTCGACTTGCCCGACCCGGACGGCCCGAGCACCACGACGACCTGTCCGCGCGGTACCTCGAGGTTGATCTCCCTGAGCACGTGCAGATCGCCGAAGTACTTGTTCACGGCGGCCGCCTTGATCATCGGCGTCGCCACGTCCGTGGTCATCTGGCCTCCAGAATTTCTCTCGCCTAGTCCCGGCAGTGCGGCATGGATCACCACGCGTTGGCCGGAAACCTACCGCCGCCGGACGTTTTGTAAAGACGGCTTGAGCAATACTTAGGGTTTCAAGTGCGTATCGATACCCGTCGTTGCCCGAGCGCCCGGCGCTGCTCAGCCTAGTCGGAGGCGGGGAAGCGCGTTACCGGGGTCACATCCGATCGGTCACGCGGCGTGACGACGGGGGTGGTCCGCGTGGGCCCCGAAGTCGGCACGGCCGGGTCCTGCGGGACACCCGCACCCGCTCGGCGTGACGAGCGGCTGCGCGAGTGTAAGCCCGTCACGCCTCAGACTAGAGTTCCCGGCTACCACCGGGCGGAGTAGCAGGGAGGTCGGCGGGTGCGGGTGCTGCTCGTGGAGGACGACGACCGGGTGTCGGGTGCGCTGATCCCGGCGCTGACCCGGCGGGGACTGTCGATAACCCGGCTCGCGTCCGGCGTCGGCGTGCTCGACCGGGTGGCCGAGGTGGACGTCGTCCTGCTCGACCTGGGGCTGCCCGACATCGACGGCGTGGTGCTGTGCCGCCGGATCCGCGCGGTCAGCGACGTCGCGGTGATCGTGGTGTCCGCCCGGGGCGAAGTCGACGACCGGATCGCGGGCCTGCGCGCGGGCGCCGACGACTACCTGGTCAAGCCCTACGACGTCGAGGAACTGCTCGCCCGCGTGGAGGCGGTCCGGCGGCGGCGCGGGGAGTCCGGCACGAGCGCCGTCGTCGAGCTCGGTGACGTCAGCGTGGACCTCGCGCGGCACGAGGTGCTCGTCGCCGGGGAGCCGGTCGCCTTGTCCCGCAAGGAGTTCCAGGTACTCGCGCTGGTGGTCGGCGCGCGCGGGGCGGTCTGCTCTCGCGAGCACGTGCTGACCGAGGTGTGGGGGCACCGCGGTCCCGCGGAGAGCCGCTCCCTCGACGTCCACGTCGCGACCCTGCGCACCAAGCTCGGCAGGCCGGCGCTGATCGAGACCGTCCGGGGCGTCGGCTACCGGCTCGGCTCCGGGCGGGGCTGACCGGATGCGGGTCCGGCTGCAGGGCATCGTGCTGACCCTCGTCGCGCTGCTCGTGTTCGGGCTCGGCATCCCGCTCGCGCTCAGCAGCGCGGCCAGTGTGCAACAGGAGCTGTTCCTCGACCGGCTGACCGACACCTCCCGGTTCGCCTCGCTGGCGCAACGGCCACTGCTGGACAACCGGCCCAACCAGCTCGAACCCCAGCTGCGCCGCTACACCGAGGTCTACGGCGTCCAGGTGCTGGTGTTCAACCAGGACGGCAGGCAGGTGGTCTCCTCGCTCGGCGGCCGCCCGGCCGACCGCGGCGCCTACGCGGGCCCGGTGCAGGACGCGCTCGCCGGGCGGCGGGCCGAGCTCGGTGCCCTGCTGACGCCGTGGCGGACCGAGCCGCTGGTGCTGGCCGAGCCGATCCTCATCGACGGCGAGGTGCGCGGAGCCGTCGTCACCGTGTCGGCCACCGATCGCGCGCGCACCCAGGTCGTGTGGCTGTGGCTGCTGCTCGTCGCGGGTGGCGCGCTCGCGTTCGGGCTCGCCCTGCTGGTCGCGATCCCGGTCGTGCGGTGGATCCTGCGCCCGGTGCACCGGCTGGACGAGGCGACGGGCGAGCTGGTCGCCGCCGTGGTCAGCGGCCGGGACGCCCCGCCGGTGGGGGAGAGCGGCGGGCCGCCCGAACTGCGGCAGCTCGGCCGCTCGTTCGACCGGATGGCGGCCAGCGTGTCGGAGGCACTGGCCGCGCAACGCGCCTTCGTCGCCGACGCCTCGCATCAGCTGCGAAACCCGTTGACGGCGTTGAAGATCCGGCTCGGCAACCTCGACGGTCACGTGGACGACGACCCGGCGGCCGCCGATCTGGAGGCCGCCGTGGTGGACGCCGGTCGGCTGCACCAGATCCTCGACGGGCTGCTGTCGATGGCCAGGGCGGAGGCGTCCGGGGGCGAGCTGGTTCCGGTGCGGGTGGACGAGGCCGTCGAGGACCGGGCGGCCGACTGGGCCGTGGTCGCCGCCGCGCGGGAGGTCCGGCTGGAGACGGAGGGGACGGGGGAGGCGCTCCGCGTGCTCGTCCCGCCGCGCGGTGTCGAAGTGGTGCTGGACGCGCTGCTGGACAACGCGCTCAAGTTCACCGGGCCGGGCACCGAGGTCCGGGTCTCCGTACGGCGGGACGGCGACCGCGTCACGCTCGCCGTCCGCGATCACGGTCCCGGCCTGCGCCCGGACGAGCTGGAGCGGGCGCTGGACCGGTTCTGGCGCAGCAGCGCCCACCAGAACGTCCCCGGATCGGGACTCGGGCTGGCGATCGTGAACGAGATCGTGGCGCTGGCGAACGGCGAGCTGAAGCTGGATCTCCCCGACGGCGGGGGCCTGCGCGTCTCGATGAGCTTCCCGATCGCTGCTTGACCGGCGCCGTGCCGGTCCGCGTGCCCGGCCGCCAGGTCCGTGAATGCCACATCGAGGGAATCAGAGTCCCTCGATGTGGCATTCACGGACTTATGAGCGCCGTCAGGACTTGAGACCGCGGTAGTACCGCAGCGCGCCGGGGTGCAGCGGCAGTGGCGCGGTTTCGATCCCGGGGTGCACGTCGATCGACAGCGCGGCCTGGTTCGCCTCGGCCAGCCGCTGCCGGGCGCCGAAGAGGCTGCGGACGAGCGCCTCGGCGACGTCGTCGGGCATCGACGCGGGCACCACCAGGAAGTTCGGCACCACCAGCGTGGTCACCGGGCCCGGCTGGGCGTAGACGCTCGCGGGGATCGTCGCGGTGCCGTAGACGGCGCTGCGCGCGTGCATCGGCGGCAGCAGGTCGTGGATGTCGAGCAGCCGGAGCCCGCTCGCGTGCGCGCGTTCCGCGATCGCCGGCGTGGGCAGCCCGCCGGACCAGAAGAACGCGTCGATGTCCTCGCGGGCCAGCGCGTCCAGGGAATCGGTGAGGCCGAGCTGCCGCACCTTCTTCGGGTCCAGACCGGCGACCTGGAGCAGCGCCGAGGCGATGAACGCGACACCGGACTCGGGGGACCCGACCGCGATCCGGCGGTCGTGCAGATCGGCCACCGACCTGATCGGCGAGTCGGCTCGGACCACGACGTGCAGGTAGTCGTCGTGGATACGGGCGAGCGCGCAGAGCTTGCCCGGGTTCTTGGCGGCGCGGTCCACGGCGACGTCGGCCGCGGCGAACGCGACGTCGGCCCGGCCGGTCAGTACCCGGTCGACGTTTTCCGGCGAGCCGCCGGTCTGCTGGATCTCGGGCCGGGCGACGGCGAGATCGTTCCCCCACGCGTTCGCCAGCGGCTGGGCGAGCTGGTCGTAGACACCGCCGGGGTTGCCCGCGGCCAGGCGCAGCCGCGGCAGCCCGCCGAAGTCCGGGCCGCAGCCCGCCAGCAGCGCGCAGCAGGCGAGTACGGCCGTCACCACCGCCGTCACCCCGCGCGCACGCCACCGCACCATCACGGGCCGATCGTGCCAGACAGCGTGGTGCGGGACACCCGCCCCCGGCCGGGGGAGCGAACGGGGGCTTCGCCAGGGTATGTCCACTCCCCCTCCGGGCCCACGCGTACTCTCGACGGTGAGATGAGCGCGCGTACCTACCAGATCCGTACCTTCGGCTGCCAGATGAACGTGCACGACTCGGAGCGGCTCGCCGGGCAGCTCGAGGAGGCCGGTTACCTGCCCGCGAGCGCCGACGGCGAGCCTGACCTGATCGTGTTCAACACCTGCGCGGTCCGGGAGAACGCGGACAACAAGCTCTACGGCACCCTCGGCCACCTCCGGCCGCGCAAGACCGCGAATCCGGACCTGCAGATCGCCGTCGGCGGCTGCCTCGCGCAGAAGGATCGCGGCGAGATCGTCGAGCGGGCCCCGTGGGTGGACGTCGTGTTCGGCACGCACAACATCGGCTCGCTGCCGGTGCTGCTGGAGCGCGCCCGGCACAACGCGAAGGCCGAGGTCGAGATCCTCGAGTCGCTGGAGACCTTCCCCTCCACGCTGCCCGCGCGCCGCGACTCCGCCTACTCGGGCTGGGTGTCGGTTTCCGTCGGCTGCAACAACACCTGCACCTTCTGCATCGTGCCCGCGTTGCGGGGCAAGGAACGCGACCGCCGTCCCGGCGAGGTGCTGGCCGAGGTCGGGGCACTGGTCGCCGAGGGCGTGCTGGAGGTGACGCTGCTCGGGCAGAACGTCAACTCCTACGGCGTCGAGTTCGGGGACCGGCTGGCGTTCGGCAAGCTGCTGCGTGCCTGCGGCGGGATCGACGGCCTGGAGCGGGTGCGGTTCACCTCGCCGCATCCGGCCGCGTTCACCGACGACGTCATCGACGCGATGGCCGAGACCCCGAACGTGTGCCACCAGCTGCACATGCCGCTGCAGTCCGGTTCGGACCGGGTGCTGCGCGAGATGAAGCGTTCCTACCGGTCGGCGCGGTACCTGAAGATCCTGGAGCGGGTGCGCGAGGCGATGCCGGACGCGGCCATCACCACCGACATCATCGTCGGCTTCCCCGGCGAGACCGAAGAGGACTTCCAGGCCACTTTGGACGTCGTGCGCGAGTCGCGGTTCTCCAGCGCGTTCACCTTCCAGTACTCGAAGCGGCCGGGTACGCCCGCCGCGACGATGGCGGACCAGCTGCCGAAGGCCGTCGTGCAGGAGCGCTACGACCGCCTCGTCGAACTGCAGAACGCGATCGCCTGGGAGGAGAACACCAAGCTGGTCGGCCGCACGGTCGAGTTGCTGGTGGCACAGGGCGAAGGGCGCAAGGACGCCGAGACGCACCGGATGAGCGGGCGGGCCCGCGACGGCAGGCTGGTGCACTTCACGCCGTCGGGTCCGGCGATCGACCGCGCGGTGCGGCCCGGCGACGTCGTGGAGGCCGTGGTCACCTACGGCGCGCCACACCACCTGGTCGCCGACGGTGACGTGCTGAGTCACCGGCGGACCAGGGCGGGGGACAACTCCGAGGCCGGGAACCGGCCGAAAACCAGCGGCGTGACGCTGGGACTGCCGGGCTTCGGCGCGCCGGCGGCCCTGCCCGCCGAGGCGAGCGGATGTGCGTTGTGATGACCGAACCGAACGGCGGGACCTCCGCCGAAATGAAGGACCTGGCCGCCGAGATCGACGAGGTCGGCGAGCGCGCGGCGCGGACGGTCGAGCTCGGTCGTCGCGGATTCACCATCTCGGTGTTCGTGTTCGTACTGCTGGTCGGCCAGATCCTGCCGTGGGTCGGCGGGGTCGCCGGCTGGGAGGTGCTGGTCGGGCGCGGCGGCGGTGTCCCGCAGCTGTTCGCCGCGACCTCGACCGGGATCGGGGTGTTCGCCTCCGCGCTCACCCTCGCCACCCGGCGCTGGTGGCTGACCTGGGTGTGCGCCGCGGGCGGCTGGTTCGCGTCGGTGGACGGGCTGCTGGCCATCTGGTCGCAGCAGTCCTCGCACGCCACCGGCGCGACCGGTGGGGGACCGGGGATCGGCATGATCGTCGCCTGGCTCGCGACGATCTGCCTCGCGGTGCAATGGATGCGTACCGCGTTCTCGCGTTCCTGACTTCGCGGGTCAGATCACCACGAGCGCGAACACACTGGAGTACGCGCTCGCGTAGATGGTCGTCTCGGGGTGGTAGACGCGCAGCGAGAGCGACGCGCTGACGGTGAAGCTCAGGCTCAGGCTGAAGCCGCCGTTCGGGCGGCACGACGAGGTCGCGATGTCGACCCACGCGCCCGCGCTGACCTGTTGCTGCACGATCAGCGGCTCGTCGCCGGTGACGGTGTCCCTCCCTGCCGGTGCCTCGACACTGAGCTTGCCGTTGAGCTTGACCTTTTCGCCCTTCTTGACCTTGGCCTTGTCGAGCTTGGCGTCGACCTTCACCTTGCCCTTGGCCAGTGTGGCCGAGGACGGGGCCGGTGCCGGGGCGGCGGTGGCGGTGGCGGTGGCCGGGGCGAGCCCGGCGACGAGGCAGCAGAGCACGAGGGCGGACAGCACACGCCCGGTGCGGGACAGCGACGGTCTGGTCATGATCACAGCAGACCACCGGCGGGGCGGACGAGCGTCGGGAACCGCACGGACGAGTCACCCGATGGCCCCCTTCGGGTGGTGTTTTCACCGTGCGATAACCCGGGACCAGCGGTTTACCCCGTCATTCTCTCGCGGGGTCGAGCGCCCCCATGAGGTTTTCTCATTAAGGGTGGTGTGCGCACGTTCCGGACGCGTCGTTCGGGACGGTGTCACGAATGCGACATTCGCGACACTGAACGTCGGCGATGCGACATTCGCGACATGGTCACAGTCGGAGCCCGCGTCCCGGGCGGTGCGTTGGGGACGGTAAGCGACGCTGGTGGCGTTTGGCGGGGCGAGCAGGGTGCTGAAGGACGCTTTCAGTGCGTTGACCGTGCTGAAGGACGCCTTCGGTGCGCTCAGTGCACCGAAGGCGTCCTTCAGCGCACCCCGACACCAACACGCCCGCCCCTACTGAGAAAACCCCAATGTGGCATTGGGTGCTCCGCCCTTGCCCCCACCGCCACCCTCAACGGAGACGCTCCGCGTCCGGCCCCGATTCCACGCACCGAACGCCACATTGGGGCGCATGACCACCGAGCAGCGTGGCCCCAGACGGGCAAAAGCCGTGAAGGCCTCCTTCACAGCGCTCAACGCTGTGAAGGAGGCCTTCACGGACCTTCGGCGAGTTACCGATCCGCGACGGCGGCTTCGGCGGCTTCCAGCCATTCGCGCCACTGCGCGGCCTGTTCGTCGGCCTTCTTGGCGCGGCGTTCGTCGCCGGCGGCGCGGGCCTTGGCCGCCTGGGATTCGAACTGTTCGACGCGCTCGCGGAACTGCGCGGCCCTGGCCTGTGCCTCCGGGTCGGTGCGGCGCCATTTGCTGTCCTCGGCGGACTTGACCGCGTCCTGGACGGCCTTGAGCCGCCCGTCCAGCTCGCGGATCCGCTCGCGCGGGACCTTGCCGATCTCGTCCCACTGCTCCTGGATCCGGCGCAGCGCGCTCTTGGCGGCGTCGAGGTTGGCCGACGCGTCGATCTTCTCGGCCTCGGCGAGCAGCTCCTCCTTGCGGGTGGCGTTCGTGGCGAATTCGGCGTCCCGCTCGGAGAACACCGCGGAGCGGCGCGCGAAGAACTTGTCCTGCGCGGCGCGGAACCGCTGCCACAGCGCCTCGTCGCTGTCCTTCGGCGCGCGGCCCGCGGCCTTCCACTCGGTCATGAGCTGCTTGTAGCGGCCCGCGGTCTCGCCCCAGTCCTCGGAGTCGGCGATCTCCTCGGCCTCGGCGATCAGCTCTTCCTTGCGGTTCTTGGCGCTGGCCCGCTGCTTGTCGAGCTCGGCGAAGTGCGAGCCCCGGCGCCGGTTGAACGACTCGCGGGCCTTGGAGAAGCGGCGCCACAGCTCGTCGTCGGTTTTGCGGTCGACGCCCTTGATGGTCTTCCACTCGTCGAGGATCGTCCGCAGCCGGTCCCCGGCGACCTTCCACTGGGTGGAGTCGGCGGCGATCTTCTCGGCCTCCTCGGCGAGCGTCTGCTTGCGCGCGACCGCGGCGGCGCGTGCCTCTTCGCGTTCCTGCTTCGCGCTGGCCAGTGCCTTTTCGGCGTGCTTGATGACGTAGTCGATCCGCGCGGCGAGCGCGGCCAGGTCGCCGACGACGGCGGCCTCGGCCAGCCCGTCCCGCAGCTGGACGGCGCTGGCGTGCGCGTGCTTCGGGTCGCCGGCGCCGGAGCCCAGCCGCGTCTCGAGCAGCTCGATCTCGGTGCGCACGTCGTCGAACCGCCGCGCGTAGTGGAGCAGGCCCTCGTCCGGGCTCCCGGCCTGCCAGACCCCGACCGCGCGCTCTCCCTCGGCCGTGACGACGTAAACGGTGCCCTCCTCGTCGACCCGGCCCCACTTGTCCGGAGTCGGCTCGGCGGGGGGCACCGGCGGGGCGGGATGACCGCCGCCGTGCGCGTGCGGCATCGGGTGGGGCGCCGGGGTACCGGTGGACGTGTTCTCCTGGGCCATCGCAGGCTCCTTATCGCCTGTACGCCCGCTCGCGCGGGCGCCCCGCCGTGCGGCGGGGCCGGGTAATGCGGTTACGCGGTCCGTGTGGGGCATCGGCCCCATGCGGGCATTCAAGCAGCTCAGCCTCGTTCGTGGTACTCGGCCGAACTGTCCGAAGGCAGTGATCCTACTTCCGAAGGACGCACTCTGTCGGCCCTTCCACACCGCACCGGTAACGTCGGCCAGCATGGTTGGCGCAGCGAACAGCTCCGTGGTTCACCCGGTGGCGGTGGTCGGCCCGACGGCGACCGGCAAGACCGCGCTGGCCGTCGAGCTGGCACTCGCCCTGGGCGGCGAGGTCGTCAACGCCGACGCCATGCAGCTCTACCGGGGGATGGACATCGGCACCGCGAAGGCGTCCGAAACGGAACGCCGCGGCGTCCCGCATCACCTGCTCGACGTGCTGGACGTGACCGAGACGGCGTCCGTCGCGGCCTATCAGCGCGACGCCCGGCGGGTGATCGAGGAACTCATGGCGGCGGGCCGGGTGCCCGTACTGGTGGGGGGCTCCGGTCTGTACGTCCAGGCCGTGCTCGACGACCTGCGCTTTCCCGGTACCGACCCGGCCGTGCGGGGGCGGCTGGACGCCGAGGCCGCCGAGCGCGGCACGGACACGCTGTACACGCGGCTGCGGGAGAAGGACCCGGTCGCCGCGGCCGCCATCCTGCCGACCAACACCCGCCGGATCGTGCGCGCGCTGGAGGTCATCGAGATCACCGGCGCCCCGTTCTCGGCGAACCTGCCGAAGCCCGGTCCCGCCCGCTACGGCGCCGTGCTGATCGGGGTCGACCGCGAGGCGGACGAACTGGACGGGCGTGTCGACGAGCGGGTGGAGCGGATGTTCGAGGCCGGGCTGGCCGACGAGGTCCGCGCGCTGCTGTACCGCGGGCTGCGCGCGGGGAAGACCGCGTCACGGGCGCTGGGCTACCAGCAGGTGATCGCCGCGCTCGACGGCGACGGGGACCTCGCCGGGGCCGCCGAGGCGACCGCGCGGGCGACCCGCCGGTTCGTGCGCAGGCAGCGGTCCTGGTTCCGGCGTGACGGGCGCATCGGCTGGTACGACGGCGCCGATCCGGGGCTGGCCGCGCGCGTGCTCGACGCGCTCGCCCAGTAACCTTGACCCCATGGGCGGCATCGAATTCCTCAAGGGACACGGCACGCAGAACGACTTCGTGCTGCTCCCCGACCCGGACGGCCGCCTGGAACTGACCGAGGCGAACGTCGCGGCGCTGTGCGACCGCCGTCGCGGGCTCGGCGCCGACGGCGTGCTCCGCGTCGTCCGGGCCGAGGCGCTGGGCGTGGAGTCCGGCGGCGAGTGGTTCATGGACTACCGCAACGCGGACGGGTCGATCGCCGAGATGTGCGGCAACGGCGTGCGGGTATTCGCGCGGTACCTGGTCGAGTCCGGCCTGGCCGCCGAGGGCGAGTTCGTCGTCGGCACCCGGGCGGGCGACCGGCCGGTGCTGGTGCGCCCGGACCGTTCCGTCACCGTCCACATGGGACCCGCGACGATCACCGGGACCTCGGTGACCGTGGTCGCGGGCCGTCCGTTCTCCGGCGTCGCCGTCGACGTCGGCAACCCGCACCTGGTGTCCGTGACCGAGGACGACGTCGCCGGGCTGGACCTGCGTGAGCAGCCCGACTTCGACCACGATGTCTTCCCCTCGGGCGTGAACCTGGAGTTCGTCAACCGGCTCGGCGAGGGCGCGCTGCGGATGCGCGTGCACGAGCGCGGCGTGGGGGAGACCCGCGCCTGCGGCACCGGCACGGTGGCCGCGGTGGCCGCCGCGCTGCACCTGGCCGGCGCCGACACCGGGTCCTCCACTGTGGACATCCCCGGCGGCCGCGTCGAGGTCACCGTGGAGCGAGGGAGCTCGACACTGAGCGGTCCCGCCGAGATCGTCGCGCGCGGCGAGCTCGACGCGGTCTGGTGGGCCGGTCTCGACGCTTGACCAAGCGCCCCAATGTGGCGTTCGGTGCGTCCAGCGCACCCAATGCCACATTGGGGCGTTCGACCCCGCTCAGTCCGGCCGCGACACCGTCACCTCGACGGCCAGCTCCGCGCCGTCCCGGGTGGCGACCTCGGCGATGACGCCTGCTGTCCGGATGTCGGGCTCGATCAGCCGGAACCGGCCGAGGTCCCCGGCGGGCCCGGCCACGGTCAGCAGCGCGACGCCGGACCGCATGGACACCCTGGCCTCCGTCTTCGCCCGGCGCACCGCGCCGATCACCCGGCCCGCGAGCGTCAGCAGCCCGGGCTCACCGGGCGTGGTGTCGGCGGACGGCCACGGCGCCCGGTGCACCGAACCCTCCCGCCACCACGACCACACCTCCTCGGTGGTGAACGGCAGGAACGGCGCGAACAGGCGCAGTACCACCGAAAGCGCGGTGGCCAGCGTGCTCCGCGCGGACCGCGCGCCCGCGTCGCCCCGGTCGCCGTAGGCGCGGCCCTTCACCAGCTCGACGTAGTCGTCGCAGAACGTCCAGAAGAACGTCTCGGTCACCTGGAGCGCCCGCGCGTGGTCGAGTTCGTCGAACGCGGCCGTCGCCGTGGTGACCACAGTGGACAGCTCGGCGAGCAGCGCGAGGTCCAGCGGCTCGGTGGCCCCGGCGGCTCCGTCGGCGACGCCGAACCCGAGCACGAACCGGCTGGCGTTGAGCAGCTTCGTGGCCAGCCGCCGCCCCACCTTCATCTGCCCCTCGTCCACCGCCGTGTCCACCCCGGGCCGCGCGCTCGCCGCCCAGTACCGGACCGCGTCCGCGCCGAACCGGGCGAGCAGGTCGGCCGGGGTGACCACGGTGCCGCGCGACTTCGACATCTTCTTGCGGTCGGGGTCGAGCACCCAGCCCGAGATCACCGCGGCGCGCCAGGGCAGCACGTCCTGCTCCAGCTCCGCGCGGACCGTCGTGGAGAACAGCCAGGTCCGGATGATCTCGTGCGCCTGCGGACGCAGGTCGTAGGGGAACACCCGGGTGAACAGGTCCTCGTCGAGGCTCCAGCGCCCGGCGATCTGCGGAGTCAGCGAGGAGGTCGCCCAGGTGTCCATGACGTCGGTCTCCCCGGCGAATCCGCCGGGGACGCCGCGCTGCCCCTCGGAGTACCCGGGCGGGACGTCGGTGCTCGGATCGACCGGCAGGGCGTCGTCGGCGGGCACCAGCACCTCGCCGCGCTCCCCGTGGTCGTCCAGCGCGTACCAGACCGGGATCGGCACGCCGAAGAACCGCTGACGGCTGAGCAGCCAGTCCCCGGTGAGTCCTTCGACCCAGCTTTCGTAGCGGATACGCATATGCTCGGGCACCCACCGCAGCTCCCGGCCGCGCGCGAGCAGCCGGGCCCGCAGATCCTCGTCGCGCGCGCCGTTGGTCAGGTACCACTGGCGGCTGGTGACGATCTCCAGCGGTTTGTCGCCCTTTTCGTAGAACTTGACCGCGTGCGTGACCGGGCGGGGTTCGCCTCGCAGCGCGCCGGCGTCGCGCAGCAGGCCGACGAGCACCTGCCGTCCGGTGTGGACGGTCAGCCCGGCGAGCGGCGCGTAGGTCTCCGGCGCGACACCGGGCGGGGCCTCGGCGAGGAAACGGCCGTCCCGCCCGAGCACCGGGCGCGTGTCCAGCCGCAGCGCGCGCCACCACGTGACGTCGGTGGTGTCGCCGAACGTGCACACCATCGCGAGCCCGCTGCCCTTCGCGGGATCCGCGAGGTGGTGTGCCAGCACGGGCACCTCGACGCCGAACACCGGTGTGCGCACGGTCTTCCCGAACAACGGGGCGAAACGCTCGTCCTCGGGATGCGCGACCACCGCGACGCACGCGGGCAGCAGTTCGGGCCGGGTCGTCGAGACGATCACCTCGGCACCGTCACCGTCGCGGAACACGAGGTCGTGGAACGCGCCGGGCCGTTCGCGGTCCTCCAGTTCGGCCTGCGCCACCGCGGTGCGGAACGTGACGTCCCACAGGGTCGGCGCCTCGGCCCGGTACGCCTCGCCGCGGGCCAGGTTGCGCAGGAAGGCGCGCTGCGAGACGACCCGGGTGTCGGCACCGATCGTCTGGTACGCCGTCGCCCAGTCCACCGAAAGCCCGATGCGGCGCCAGACGTCCTCGAACACCTTCTCGTCGCTCTCGGAAAGTTGCTGGCACAGCTCGACGAAGTTGCGCCGGGAACACGCGACCGCAGTCCTGCCGGGCCGCTCCGGCGGCCGGAAACCGGGGTCGTACGGCAGCGAAGGCTCGCACCGGACGCCGAAGTGGTTCTGCACGCGGCGTTCGGTCGGCAGGCCGTTGTCGTCCCAGCCGATCGGGTAGAACACCTCGCGCCCGCGCATCCGCTGGTGCCGCGCGACGACGTCGGTGTGCGTGTAGGAGAAGACGTGTCCGATGTGGAGGGACCCGCTCGCGGTCAGCGGCGGGGTGTCGATCGCGTAGACCTCGTCGCGGGTCTTCGTACGGTCGAAGCGGTGGATGCCCGAGGATTCCCATACCGGCGCCCATTTCCCCTCAAGACCGTCGACACCGACCTTGTCCGGGATGTGGGGGCTCTTCGCCGGGAACGTGGGATTCATGCGAAGACGGTAGCCGCGTCCCGGGCACCCCGCCTCCGAATTTCCGCCTCAGACGGCGATTTCTTCGGCGGGCTTCGGTAGTTCGCGCATCCGGCGCAGCGGGGAGCAGGCGACCCACAGGCCCGCGGCCGCCTCCCCGGCCACCGCGACCCACATCGTGCCCCGCAGTCCGATCAGCTCGCCCAGCGCGCCGCCGAGCAGCCCGCCGAGCGGCAGCGTGCCCCACACCACGAACCGGACGCTGGCGTTCATCCGGCCGAGCAACCGGTCCGGGCAGATGGCCTGCCGGTAGCTGACCTGGCAGACGTTGTAGACGATGAAGCCGAACCCGGCGATCACGAGCCCGGCCACGGCCAGCCCGATCCGCCAGCCGGGTGCGGTGAGCGGGATCAGCAGCTGCGCGGGCCAGGTGAGCAGCGGTACGAGCCAGATCGCCCGCATCTGCCCGAGCTTCCTGATCACCGCCCCGGAAAACAGCGCACCGAGGATGCCGCCGATCCCGCCCGCGGCGAGCAGCGTGCCGACCACACCGGGGGAAAGCCCGACGGTCCGGGTGAAGAAGACCACCTCGACCGCGGTGAAGACACCGCCGAAGAGGTTCGCGCTCGCGGTGCACGCCACACTGGCGCGCAGGGCCGCGTCGGTGAACACGAACCGCATGCCCTCGGCGATCTGGGGCAGCAGGCGCGGCCGCTCCGCGTGCTCCGGAAGTCTGTCCGGGGTGCGGATCCGCAGCAGGCACAGTACCGAGGAGAGGTAGCCGAGCCCGGTGAGCAGGACGGTGTTCGCCGCGCCCGCGAGCTGCACGAGCCAGCCCGCCACGCTCGGGCCCGCGACCTGCGCGACCGACTGCGTCGCCTGGAGCTTCGAGTTGCCCTCCACCAGGTGTTCGCGGCCGACCAGCGAGGGCAGATAGGACTGGTAGGCCACGTCGAAGAACACCGTCGCGATGCCGGTCAGCAGCACGACGACGAGCAGCTGGGCCAGCGTCAGCACCCCGGCCCACCAGGCGAGCGGGACGCTGAGCAGCAGTGCGGCCCTGATCAGGTCCGCGGTGAGCATCAGCCGCCGGCGGCGCAGCCGGTCCACCCACACCCCCGCGGGCAGGCCGATCACCAGGAACCCCAGCGTCTGGGCCGTGGTGAGCAGTCCCATCTGGAACGGGGACGCGGCCAGCGTCGTCGCCGCGAGCAGCGGCACGGCCGTCGTGCCGACGAAACTGCCGACCTGGCTCGCCGCGTCCCCGGCCCACAGCCTGCGGAAGTCCGGATGGAAGAAAAGTGAGTCCCCTCGCACCGCGCCAGTCTCCACCGAGTGATTGGAGAGTGTCAATCACTGAGGTCGCCGGGTGGTTCTCTAGGCTGGTCGCCGTGTCTGACAAGCGGCGGCGCGCGACCGAGGCCGAGGCGAACGCGCTCGCGTCCGGAATACGGCTGAGGATCATCCGGTTGACCTTCGCGGAGGCGTTGACCAACCAGGAGCTGGCGCGGCGGCTGGGCCGGGACCCGGCGACGACGCTGCACCACGTCCGCAAGCTGGTCGAAACCGGTTTCCTCGCGCCGCAGGAACCCCGGCGGGGTGCCCGCGGCGCCAAGGAGATCCCGTACCTGTCGACCGGGCTGTCCTGGCACCTGGACTCGCATGGCGACCACGCCATCGACCAGGCGATGCTCGAGGCGTACCTGGCCGAGATCGCCGACGTCGGCTTCGCGGACGTCAACCAGACGCGGCTGGTCGTCCAGGTGACACCCGAGCAGCGCGCCGAGCTGGAACGGCGCCTCCACGACCTGCTGGAGGAGTACCGGGTGCGGGCACCGGAGTCGGGTGCGCGAAGCACGGCCGTGTACCTCTCGACCTACCCCAGCGGCTGATTTCGTCGGCTAATCCGTTCGGCACTCGCGGGCAACCGTGGGACAATCGAGGCACGATGACAGAACAGACACACGCAGACCACAACGACACGGACTACTACGACACCGATTTTTCCGACGTGGATCCGTCCACCGGTGAGCTGGAACTCGAGGACCGCGCGTCCCTGCGCCGCGTGGCGGGGCTGTCCACCGAGCTCGACGACGTCACCGAGGTCGAATACCGCCAGCTGCGGCTCGAACGGGTCGTCCTGGTCGGCGTGTGGACCGAAGGCACCGCGGAGCAGTCCGAGGCCTCCCTCGCCGAACTGGCGCGGCTGGCCGAGACGGCCGGTTCCGAGGTGCTGGAGGGGCTCGTCCAGCGCCGCACCCGGCCCGACCCGGCGACCTACATCGGCTCCGGCAAGGTCCGCGAGCTGCGGGACATCGTCGGCTCCACCGGCGCGGACACCGTCATCTGCGACGGTGAGCTCTCGCCGGGCCAGCTGCGGCAGCTGGAGGAGAAGGTGCGGGTCAAGGTCATCGACCGGACCGCGCTGATCCTCGACATCTTCGCCCAGCACGCCCGCTCCAAGGAGGGCAAGGCCCAGGTCGAGCTGGCCCAGCTGCAGTACCTGATCCCGCGGCTGCGCGGGTGGGGTGCCTCGCTGTCCCGGCAGGCCGGTGGCCGTGCCGGCGGCGCGAACGGCGGCGTCGGCCTGCGCGGTCCCGGTGAGACCAAGCTGGAGACCGACCGCAGGCGGATCAACAAGCGCGTTTCCAAGCTGCGGCGCGAGATCGCCGCGATGGACACCATCCGCGAGACCAAGCGCGGCAGGCGGGTGGCCAACGAGGTGCCGAGCGTGGCGATCGTCGGCTACACCAACGCCGGGAAGTCGAGTCTGCTCAACGCACTGACCGGGGCGGGGGTGCTGGTCGAGGACGCGCTGTTCGCGACCCTGGACCCGACCACCCGCCGCAGCCAGACCGCGGACGGGCGCACCTTCACCCTGACCGACACCGTCGGGTTCGTGCGGCACCTCCCGCACCAGCTGGTGGACGCGTTCCGCTCGACGCTGGAGGAGGCCGCCGACGCCGATCTGCTGCTGCACGTCGTCGACGGCGCCGACCCCGCTCCCGAGGATCAGGTCAGTGCCGTGCGCGAGGTGCTCGCCGAGATCACCCGGCAGCGCAAGGAACCGCTGCCGCCGGAGCTGCTGGTGGTCAACAAGACGGACTCCGCCGACGAGGTCACCCTCGCCCGGCTGCGGCACGCCCTGCCGGGCTCGCTGCAGGTCTCCGCGCGTACCGGCGCCGGGATCGCCGAACTCGCGGCGGAACTCGCGGACCGGCTGCCCCGGCCGCAGGTGGTGATCGAGGCACTGGTGCCCTACACCCGCGGCGAGCTCGTCGCCCGCGCCCACGCCGACGGCGAGGTTCTGGAGGAGGAGCACGTCCAGGACGGCACCCGCCTGCGCGTCCGCGTCCACCCGGACCTGGCCGCGACGCTCCGGCAGTACGAAACCAACGTTTCGCACGTCTAGCGCGTCCTCCGTACTGTGCGGTCAAGGTGATCGCACAGTACGGAGGTGGCGGGTGCGGACAGTGGTGACGACCGCGGTGACGGTGCTGCTGCTGGGCACGGCGCTCACCGGGCCCGCCGCGGCGGAGCCGCCACCCGCGCCGGAAACCCTGTGCACCGTCACCGATCCGCGGGTCGACGAACTGTCCGGGCTGGTCTCCGACGGCGAACGGTGGTACGGCGTCAACGACGGCGGTGAGCGCGTCGAGGTGTTCGTGCTCGGCCGGGACTGCGCGGTCCGCGAGGTCCGCACCGAGGCTACCGACCCCTACGACGTCGAGGACCTCGCCCGCGCCGCGGACGGCACCCTGTGGCTGGCGGACACCGGTGACAACCGCGGCGTGCGCACGACCGTCGCGCTGCACGCGCTGAGCCCGCGCGGCACGGTCACGCTGCATCGGCTCACCTATCCCGACGGTCCGCACGACGCCGAGGCGCTGCTGCTCGACCGCTCCGGCACGCCGTACGTGATCACCAAGGACGTGCTCGGCGCCTCGAAGGTGTACCGGCCAACGGGGCCGCTCGCGAGCCCGGGGCCGACCCCGCTGGAGAAGGTGGGCTCGCTCGAGGTCAAGAGCACCGACACCCCGGGCGGGCCGGTCGGCGCGTTCGGGTCCGCGCTCATCACCGGCGCGGCGTCCACTGTGGACGGAACGGTGATCGCCCTGCGTACCTACACCGACGCCTACCTCTACGCCGCGCCGGACGGCGACGTCGCGGCCGCGCTGCGGCACGCGCCGGTGCGGATCCCGTTACCGGGGGAGAAGCAGGGGGAGGCGCTCGCCTTCGAACCCGACGGCACGCTGCTTTCCGGCGGTGAGGGGATCGGGCAGCCGATCCGGGCGGTGCGGGGCGCGGCCGCGCTGGCGGCGCGCGGCGCCGCCGCGGCCCCGGCGGCGGGGACCACCGGCAGTCCCGGCGGGGAAGCGAGCGGGGCCGGGCTCCCCGTCCTTCCCGCCGCCGGGATCGCGGTGGTGATCGTGCTGGCCGGCTGGCTCGGCGTCAGCGGCCTGCGCCGCCGACGCCGCTGACCAGCCCGCGAACCGGCGCGGATCCCGCTGCTGGGGGAGATGCAAGGGGGAGGCGCTCGTCTGAGGACTGGTCACCTGTTCCGCGAGCCGCTTTGCTGACCAGGCTCATACCCGGCTCGCGGGGGTCCGGGGCTTGCCCCGGGCGGGGTGTGGGGGTTGCACCCCCACAAGACACCTGAGCGGGGCTGGGGGTTCGCGCTTTCCGTGAACACACCTCACCCCACTCGCCCCGCTCAGAGCCGCCGCAGCACCGCGACCACCTTGCCCAGCACCGTGGCGTCGTCACCGGGGATCGGCTCGTACGCCTCGTTGTGCGGCATCAGCCAGATGTGCCCGCCCTTGCGCTTGAACGTCTTGACGGTGGCCTCGCCGTCGATCATCGCGGCCACGATCTCGCCGTTGTCGGCGGTCGGCTGCTGCCGGACCACCACCCAGTCCCCGTCGGTGATGGCCGCGTCGACCATCGAGTCGCCGGTGACCTTGAGCAGGAACAGCTCGCCCTCGCCGACGATCTCCCTCGGCAGCGGGAAGACGTCCTCGATGGCCTGCTCGGCGAGCACCGGGCCACCGGCGGCGATCCGGCCGACCAGCGGGACGTAGGCCGCCTTCGGCACGGACGGCTGCTGGTCCATGTCGATGCCCATCGGGTTGTCGTCGGTGGAGGCCAGCACCCCGACGGCCCTCGGCCGGTTCGCGTCCCGGCGCAGATATCCCTTGCGCTGCAGCGCGCGCAGCTGGTGCGACACCGAGGAGGTCGAGGTCAGCCCGACCGCTTCGCCGATCTCCCGCACGCTCGGCGGGTAGCCGAACTTGCTCACCCAGGTCCGGATCACGTCCAGCACCTGCTGCTGGCGCACGGTCAGCGCGTCGTCCACGTCGTAGACCTCGGGCAGGGGGCGGACCTTCGCCGTGTTCGCCCGTGAACCTCCCGTCTTGCCGTCCGTCGCCGCGTCCTTCTTTGCCACTGCGTCGCCTCCCAGACTTGCCCACGTCTCGGCCGGCGGCGCCCACGGTCGCGGGCGCGCTCACCGGCGGCACCTGCCCGGCAGATGCCCTGGTCACCGACGTTAGCCCGCGGCAGCGACGATTTCAAACATCTGTTCGACAGACACGCCGTGTCCCTCTCGATTTTGTCGGTGCGGGGTGGTAGACCTTCGCACGGGCGTTCGATAGAACGCCTGTTCGGTTCGAGCCGATAGCCGGTGCTCAGCGGCCTGGTTCGGGCCGGACGGCAGGTCGACGCAGGGTTTGAGGAGGTTCCGGGATGTCCATTCTGGCCGAACGCCGGGTTGAACGCCGGGTCGAGCAGAGGACGGTCCGGCCGGTCGAGGCGGGATCGCCGCCCGTGAGGGCGGTGCGGGTCCGGCGCGCGGAGGCGCTGCGCCCGCCGACGCGGGCGCGGGTGGTGGCGGGCAGGCGGGCGGTGCCGGTCGGCTGCGCGACACCCCGGCGCCGGGTGATCCGGTGGCCGTGGCTCGCCGCGCTCGCCGGGGCGAGTTGCCTCGCGATCACCGGATTGGGTCTTTTCGCGCACGGTGCGCCCGGCGCGGCGGTGCCCGCGCGGACCGCTGCGGTGTCGGTCGAACGGGGTGACACGCTGTCGAGTCTCGCCGAGCGTTTCGCGCCGTCGAGCGACACTGGCGCGGTTGTCGCGCGCATCAAGGAGCTCAATCGCCTGGACGACGCCGTGCTGGTTCCCGGACTGCCGCTCACGGTGCCGGTCGCCGACGGGGTGCCGGGCGCCGGGGTCGCCGCGCCGTGATCTGTCAAGCCTTTCCCGCCGTCGTGGGGGATTTCCCTGTTTCACCCGGTCGTGGCGGTTGCGGGCCTTCTTCGCGCGATCTAAGGTCGACCGCTATATGTAGTAGTTACACCGCTGTAGTTGGTCCACAGGTTGGGGTAGACTCGGTGCCAGTTGTCCACAGCTGGCCGGTGTTCACCCACCGGATGTCCACAAATTGATCACCAGGTACACCGGAACTCGGGTACCCGGTGCGCGAGGTTCCCGGGTGCGCGTGGCAGCCGGGAAGGACGTCGAACGGGGCGGCCGGCACGGAGGGGAAGGTGATCGGCGGATGAGGTGCCCGTTCTGCCGGCATGCGGACTCTCGGGTCGTCGACTCCCGAGAGGTGGATGAAGGCCAGGCCATCCGGCGGCGGCGCTCGTGCGCGCAGTGCGGCCGGCGGTTCACGACGTCGGAGACGATGGTGCTCGCCGTCGTCAAGCGGTCCGGCGTCACCGAGCAGTTCAGCAGGGACAAGGTGGTCCGGGGTGTCCGGCGTGCCTGCCAGGGCAGGCCGGTCGACGACGACGCGCTGCAACAGCTCGCGCAGCGGGTGGAGGAGTCGATCCGCTCGGCCGGGCTGGCGGAGATCCCGAGTCACGAGGTCGGCCTGGCGATATTGGGCCCGCTGCGGGAACTCGACGGGGTCGCCTATCTCCGGTTCGCCAGCGTCTACCGCTCCTTCTCGTCCGTCGAGGACTTCGAGAAGGAGATCGCGGATCTCCGTGAGGCCATCACCGCGGGTCGTGCTGCGCAGGACGAAAGCGATCAGCGCGGGCGGTGACCACACCGCCCCCGCGCGGGAGTGAGGGAACACCCATGACGGAGACCGTGGGAGCAGGCGCCGCCGCGGCGGGCGAGGGCAGTGAGAAGAAGGCACCGCGCGGGCTGACCGTGCGGCGGGTGTTCACCACCGAGGGCGTGCATCCCTACGACCAGGTCGGCTGGGAGCAGCGGGACGTCGTCATGACCAACTGGCGTGACGGCACCGTGAACTTCGAGCAGCGGGGCGTCGAGTTCCCGGAGTTCTGGTCGGTCAACGCCACCAACATCGTCACCAGCAAGTACTTCCGCGGCGCGGTCGGCACGCCACAGCGCGAGCAAAGCCTCAAGCAGCTCATCGACCGGGTAGTGCGTACCTACGTCGCGGCCGGGCGTGAGCACGGCTACTTCGCGACGCCCGCCGACCTCGAGATCTTCGAACACGAGCTGACCTGGATGTTGCTGCACCAGGTGTTCAGCTTCAACTCACCGGTGTGGTTCAACGTCGGCACGGCCTCCAAGCAACAGGTCAGCGCGTGCTTCATCCTCGCCGTCGACGACACCATGGAGTCGATCCTCAACTGGTACCGCGAGGAGGGCCTGATCTTCAAGGGCGGCTCCGGCGCCGGGCTCAACCTGTCCCGCATCCGCTCCTCCAAGGAACTGCTCACCTCCGGCGGCACCGCGTCCGGCCCGGTCTCGTTCATGCGCGGCGCCGACGCGTCCGCGGGCACCATCAAGTCCGGCGGCGCCACCCGGCGCGCGGCGAAGATGGTCGTCCTCGACGTCGACCACCCCGACATCGAAGAGTTCGTCCGGACGAAGGCGCGGGAAGAGGAGAAGATCAAGGTCCTCCGCGACGCCGGGTTCGACATG
The DNA here is from genome assembly GCF_039541975.1 of Amycolatopsis samaneae. Classification (NCBI taxonomy): domain Bacteria; kingdom Bacillati; phylum Actinomycetota; class Actinomycetes; order Pseudonocardiales; family Pseudonocardiaceae; genus Amycolatopsis; species Amycolatopsis samaneae. Next base: position 754,217 of record NZ_BAABHG010000002.1, on the reverse strand, counting down.
GACCTCTCCGGCGCGGACATCTCCTCGGTGCAGTACCAGAACGCCAACAACTCGGTGCGCGTGTCCGACGAGTTCATGCAGGCGGTGGAGACCGAGGGCCAGTTCGGCCTCCGTGCCCGGCTCACCGGCGAGGTGATCGAGCGGGTCGACGCGAAGAAACTCTTCCGCGGCATGGCCGAGGCGGCGTGGGAGTGCGCCGACCCCGGCCTGCAGTACGACGGCACGATCAACGACTGGCACACCTGCCCCGAATCCGGCCGCATCACCGCGTCCAATCCCTGCTTTCCCGGGGATCAGCGGGTGCTGACGGACTCCGGCCTGGTGCGGATCGGCGACCTCGTGCGCCGGGCATCGCTCGGCGAGTCCTTCGCGGTTTACACCAACGATGTCACCAACGAAGCCGATCCCCGTTCGCGAGTGCTCGCCACCCGGCCGACGCGGTACATGATCACCGGCACCAACGAGATCGTCGAGTTGCGGTTCAGTGATGGCTCACGGCTGCGCTGCACGCCGAACCACCGGGTCTGGACCGAAAACCAGGGCTGGGTGCGGGCCGAGCACCTGACCGATGCCGACCGTGTCGTACGTTCGCTCGAACACGCGCCACGACCGCATGCTTCGGCCGCGCTTCCCGCGCTGGCGGTCCAGTCGGCGACCCGCGCGCCGGGCAGGGTACTCGCCACAGTTCCGGAAAAGTGGAATGTCGAGCTGGCTCATTATCTTGGCTGGCTCGTCGGCGACGGATGTGTGACCAGGTCCGGCGCGGTTACCGTCTACGCTGGTGACTGGGAGCGGGAAACACTGCTGCCACGCCATCGGAAGCTGCTGGCCGACATCACCGGTGTGGAGTACAAGCCCAGCGTGCAGCCGAATGGAACCGTACAGCTGCGGGCGATGCGGACCCGTTTCGAATTCATGCTGCGCGCGCTGGGTGTTTCCGACGGAAAAGCCAAGGACAAGGTCGTCCCCGAGTCGATCTACGAGGCCCCCGAGGAAGCCGTCACAGCGTTCTTGCGCGGCTTGTTCGACGCGGACGGGTGTGTCGTCAACCAGGTACGTAAGGGTACCAGGTATGTCGGACTCGGCAGCCGCTCCGAGGAACTGCTGATCGGCGTCCAGGAAGTGCTGGCGAGCCTCGGTATTAAGGCGCGCATCTATCAGACGGGCACCAAGGTCGATTCGTTCGCCTATGTCGCGAAGGACAGCGCCGTACGTACGTACGGCAGTGACGGGCCGTGCTTCGATCTGCGGGTGAGTGGCCGTAATATCGAGCGCTTCGCGGAGCTGGTCGGGTTCGACCACGAGGACAAGGCGCTCAAGCTGGGCAGCCTCCTCGCCGAGCATCGGTTCTATGAGGTCGACGAGTCTGTGCGCCTGGTTTCCCGGGTGTCTCAGGGTTTCGAGACCACGTTCAATCTCACCGAGCCACGCAACCATTCCTATGTGGTGGGTGGAACCGTGGTGGCCAACTGCAGCGAATACATGCATCTGGACAATTCCAGCTGCAATCTCGCTTCGCTGAATCTGCTCAAGTTCGTCACCGGCGACGGAAACTTCGACGCGCCGCTGTTCGCTCGCGCCGTCGAATTCGTCATCACCGCGATGGACATCTCGATCTGTTTCGCGGATTTCCCGACTCCGGAAATCGGGGACACCACCCGCAAGTTCCGTCAGCTCGGGATCGGCTACGCCAACCTTGGCGCGTTGCTGATGGCGCTGGGGCACGCCTATGATTCCGAGGGTGGTCGCGCACTCGCGGCGTCGATCACCTCGCTGATGACCGGTGTTTCCTATCGGCGTTCGGCGGAACTGGCCGGAGTCGTCGGGGCGTACGAGGGTTACGCCCGCAATGCCGAGGCGCACCAGCGGGTCATGCGCAAGCACGCGGCCGCGAACGAGCTGGTCCGTACTTATCACGAAAACGACGTGGCGGTGCGTGCGCTCGCGACCGAGGAATGGAAGCGCGGCATCGAAATCGGCGCGATTAACGGTTGGCGAAACGCGCAGGCTAGTGTATTGGCGCCGACCGGAACTATTGGATTTATGATGGACTGCGACACCACCGGAATCGAGCCGGACTTCTCGCTGGTGAAGTTCAAGAAGCTCGTCGGCGGCGGGTCGATGCAGATCGTCAACCAGACCGTGCCGCGTGCGCTGACCGTGCTCGGGTACCAGGGCGAGCAGGTCGAGGCGATCGTGGAGTACGTCGCGCAGCACGGGCACGTCGTCGACGCGCCGGGGCTGCGGCCGGAGCACTACGAGGTCTTCGACTGCGCGGTCGGCGAGCGGTCGATCGCGCCGATGGGTCACGTCCGGATGATGGCCGCGGTGCAGCCGTTCCTGTCCGGCGCCATCTCCAAGACGGTCAACATGCCGGAGTCCGCGACCGTCGAAGAGGTCGAGGAGATCTACTTCCAGGGCTGGAAACTCGGTCTGAAGGCTCTCGCGATCTACCGTGACAACTGCAAGGTCGGCCAGCCGCTGTCCACCGGCAAGAAGGACAAGGCCGAGGCCGAGCCGGAGAAGGTGGTGGAGTACCGCCCGGTGCGCCGCCGCCTGCCGAAGAAGCGGCCGAGCCAGACGGTGTCGTTCACCGTCGGCGGCGCGGAGGGCTACCTGCACGCGGGCTCGTACCCGGACGACGGGCTCGGCGAGATCTTCGTCAAGCTCGGCAAGCAGGGGTCGACGCTGGCCGGGGTGATGGACGCGTTCTCGATGTCGATCTCGGTGGGCCTGCAGCACGGTATCCCGCTCGAGTTCTACGTTTCGAAGTTCTCCAACCTGCGTTTCGAGCCGGCGGGCATGACCGACGACCCGGACATCCGGATCGCCACCAGCGTGATGGACTACCTGTTCCGCCGCCTCGCGCTGGACTACCTGCCCTACGAGAAACGTTCGCAGCTGGGCATCTTCACCGCGGACGAGCGGTCGGCCCAGGTCGAGGCCAGCTATCCGGCGTCGGGCGAGAACGTCGATCTCGAAACCCTGCGGTCCACTGTGGACTCCTCACCCGTGCCGCGCCGGGACGAGTCCGAACAGCCGGAGGCGCACACCACCACCGAGCTGATGGAACTGCACCTCGGCAAGGCCGCGGACGCTCCGCTGTGCATGACCTGCGGCACGAAGATGCGGCCCGCCGGGTCCTGCTACGCCTGCGAAGGCTGCGGCGCCACCTCCGGCTGCAGCTGAGCCACGCGGTCCGGGTGCGGCTTGCCGCGCCGCACCCGGATCTCGCGCGGGGCCCGCCGCCGGCACCAGGTCGAGCCACCGCTGACCGAGATCGCGTGCGCGGCGGCACATTCGTGGAGTTGCTCGGGCTCTGGGCACTAGCATCGGGGGCGTGACGGTGACGGGGCCCGAGACGGCGCTGTTCGAGCAGCAGCGCCGGCGGTTGTTCGGGCTCGCGTACCGGATGCTCGGATCGGCGGCCGAGGCCGAGGACGTCGTGCAGGACGCGTTCCTGCGCTGGCACGGCGCGGACCGGCAGCGGATCGAGGCGCTCCCGGCCTGGCTGGCGAAGGTGGTCACCAACCTCTGCCTCAACCGGCTCACTTCGGCGCGGGCCCGGCGTGAGAGCTACGTCGGCCCGTGGCTGCCGGAGCCGGTGCTGACCGGCGAGGGTGCCCTCGGTCCACTTGAGACGGTCGAGCAGCGTGACTCCGTCTCGATGGGGGTGCTGATCCTCCTGGAGCGGCTGACGCCGCCGGAGCGCGCGGTGTTCGTCCTGCGGGAGGCGTTCGGGTACCAGCACCGGGAGATCGCGGAGCTCCTGGACATCGACGAGGCGCATTCGCGGCAGCTCCACCTCCGCGCGCGCAGGCACGTCGCGGACACGCGCGCCCGGTTCACGGCCGGGAACGACGAGCAACGCCGCATCGTGGAACGTTTTCTCGCCGCGACGCTGGAGGGGGACGTCGCCGGGCTGGAGAAGCTGCTCGCCGAGGACGTCGTGTCCTGGGCCGACGGCGGTGGCACGGTGACCGCCGCGCGGCGTCCGATCGTCGGCAGGGACCGGGTGCTGCGGTACCTGCTCGGCATGGGCGGGCGGCCGGAGATCGCGGTGGTCCGGACGGAGATCGCCGAGGTCAACGGCCACCCGGCCGTGCTGTTCGAGCTCGGAGGCGCGCTCATGGCCGTGCTCGCGCTCGAGGTCGGGCAGGACCGCGTCACCGCCGTGCGGCTGGTCGTCAGCCCGGCCAAGCTTGCGTTCGTCGCCGCGCAGCGGGCGTGAGGACGCTCACTCCCGCCGCTGTCACGGATCGCCCCCTTCGCCGGTCCTCCCGGTAGTGAAAGGAAAGGGGACGGATCCATGACTCACCGCATCGTGATCCTCGGTGCCGGGTACGCCGGGCTGCGCGCCGCGAAGCGGACCGCGCGCCTGCTGCGCGGCCGAGACGTCCGGGTGACGCTGGTCAACCGAGACGACCGGTTCTTCGAACGGGTGCGCGCGCATCAGCTCGCCACGGGCCAGGACCTGCGCGCGTGGCGGCTGCCCGACGTGCTGGCCGGGACCGGGATCGACCTCGTCACGGCGACCGTGACCGGCGTCGAACCGGGGACCAGGACGGTGCTGCTCGACGCCGCGCCGCACACCATCCGCTACGACACCCTGGTGTACGCGCTGGGCAGCGGCGCGGACACCGGCGCGGACACCGGCGCGGTGCCGGGTGTTCGCGAGCACGCGCTGACGGTCGCGGACGCGGCGGGGGCGGCGCGGCTCGGCGCGCGGCTGGCCACGATGCCCGTGCGGAGCGATTTCCTCGTGGTCGGCGGCGGCCTCACCGGTATCGAGGTCGCGGCCGAAATCGCCGAAGCGCGGCCGGATCTGCGTGTCCGGCTGGTGTGCGACGCGCCGGTGGGTGGCTGGCTGTCCGCCCGTGCGCGCCGCCATCTGCGCCGCGCGTTCGAGCGGCTGGGAGTCGAGCTGTGTGAAGGGGCCCGGGTCGCGAAGGTCGGCCCGAAGGAGGTGCTGCTCGGCGACGGCCGGAGCCTGCCCGCCGACGCGGTGGTGTGGGCGGCGGGGTTCCGGGTGCCCGCGCTGGCCGCCGACGCCGGGTTCGCCGTGGACGGGCACGGCAGGATGCGGGTCGACGAGCGGCTGCGGTCGGTTTCGCATCCGGAGGTCTACGGCGTCGGCGACGCGGCGGCCGGGCGTGCCGCGGGCGGGCGCGAGACCCGGATGTCGTGCCAGACCGGGCTGCCGATGGGGCAGTGCGCGGCGCGGGACATCGCGCGCGAGCGGACCGGGCGCCGTCCGAAGCCGGCCAGGATCCGCTACGAATGGCAGAACATCAGCCTGGGCCGCCGCGACGGCGTCACCCAGTTCACCCGCGCCGACGACAGCCCGGTGCGCGCGGTGCTGACCGGGCGGGTCTCGGCGTGGTTCAAGGAGACGATCACCCGCCTCGCGGCCCGGATGACCGTGCGGTGATCGGGCACGGGCCGGGAGTGGGTGCTCCCGGCCCGCCGGGTCAGGCCTTTTCGGCCTTGGCGCGCGGAAAGACGCCGCGGTGCAGCAGGATCAGGAACACCACCAGCCCCGCGGTGAGCAGGATGTGCCCGAGTCCCGCCATCCCGGCGATCGCCGCGCCGGTCTGCTTGCCCAGTACGGTCAGCGTCCCGTGCACGACGAGGAACGCGACCGTCCACAGCACTCCGACGTTGTAGAGCCAGAAGAACCAGGCGAACAGTTTCCTGCTGGCGCTCAGGGTGAACAGCTTTTCGAGGCCGAGGACGATCAGGAAGAACAGCGTGCCGAGCGCCAGCAAATGGGTGTGTACCACCGAAAGCTGGGTGTCGCCGGTGAAGTCGTGGGCCTTGGTCAGTTCCCGGTAGTACAGCCCGGCGATGAGGCCGAGAGCCGTGTACACGACGACGGAGTAGTAGAGCTTTTTCATTGTCTTCCTGTCTTCACCACGCGGCGGTGGTGGCGCCGCGTGTCCGTTTCGGATGGTGGGCGGTCAGGGAGTCCGGGTGATCTGGTCGATGTGGCGCAGTCTGCCGTCGGGGGCGAGGTACCCGAAAAGGTAGACCTCGGTCAGGGTCTCGCGTCCTTTGCGGGTGGTGGCGCGCAGGGTGTAGCGGGCGGCGACCCGGTCCGCGGCGACCAGTGTCTCGGCCACCTCCACCCGGCACCCGGTCACGTTCCGGCGCACCGGGCGGGCGTGCGCGACCAGTTTTTCGCGGTCGAGCCGGATCCCGTCGCTGGTCCAGGCGATGTCGGGGGTGTGGTAGCGGTCCACGATCACGGCCGGGTCCTCGTCGCCGAAGGCCATTTCGTCCACATAGGACTCAAGGTACCCGGCGAAGTCCCGCGCCGGGGTCGGATGGTCGGTCCCCATGGGGTCTGCTCCTCTAACTTGGACAGTGATGTCAAAGTTAACGCGCGGCACTATCCTTGACAAGGATGTCCGAGAAAACCCCGCCCCCCGGCCGCCGCAGGCGCGCCGACGCCGAACGCAGCGCGGCCGCGATCCTCGCCGCCGCCATGACCGTGTTCGCCCGGCGCCCGGACGCCGGCCTGGAAGACGTCGCGGCGGCGGCCGGGGTCAGCAGGCAGACGGTCTACGCGCACTACCCGTCGCGGGACGCGCTGCTGCGTGCCGTGGTCGACCGGATCACCGAGGAGACCGTGGCCGTGCTCGACGCGGCCCGGCTCGACGAGGGCCCGGCCACCGGCGCGCTGCTGCGCTTCCTCGACGTGAGCTGGCGGGGTTTCGAGCGCTACCCGCTGCTCCGGGCGTTGCCCCCGGTCGATGCCGAGACCGACCGCGCCCGGCACGAGCCGGTGCTCGCGCGGCTGTCCGGCCTGGTGCGGCGTGGCCAGGCGAGCGGCGAATTCGACCCGGAGCCCTCGCCGGACTGGCTCCTCGCCGCCACTGTGGCGCTCGGCCACGCGGCGGGGGAGCGGGTCACCGCCGGGCGGGCGACCGCCGACGCCGCGCTCGCCGAACTCCACCGCGCCGTCCTGCGGGTGTTCGGCGCCGGGAAACCCGGGTGACAGCACCCGGCCGGTGTCGGATACTCCGCCGCGTGGAGGTCACTTCGGGCGACCGGACGGGAGCGGCGGGCTTCGGGGAGCTCCGCGGGGAAACGCCCCGCGGTGTCACCGGGGGGCCGCCATGTCCCGCACCGCGCACCACGTCCCGCCCGCGTACCGGAGCCCGTCCCGGTACGGGTGGGGATCAGTCGTGCTCAGGTCCACGGCGGCGGCCGGATCCGGGCCGGTGCCCGCCCGGCACCGCCACCGCGCGCGATGGCACGCCTGGTGATCAGCCGCCGAGCCGCTCCCACAGGAACTCCAGCACCAGCGCCCACTTGAAGGCCAGCTGTTCGTTGTCGGCCGCCGCGCCGTGGCCGCCCTCGATGTTCTCGTGGTAGCGGACGTCGTGCCCCTGCTCCCGCATCCGCGCGACCATCTTGCGCGCGTGCCCGGGATGTACCCGGTCGTCCCTGGTCGAGGTCACGAACAGCGACGGCGGATAGGTTCGTCCACTGTGGATGTTCTGGTACGGCGAGTACTTCCCGATGAACTCCCACTCCGCCGGGTCGTCGGGGTCGCCGTACTCCGCCATCCACGACGCGCCGGCCAGCAGCCGGTGGTAGCGCCGCATGTCCAGCAGCGGCACCTGGCTGACGATGGCGCCGAACAGCTCGGGGTAGCGGGTCAGCATGACCCCCATGAGCAGCCCGCCGTTGCTGCCGCCCTGGATGCCGAGCCGTTCCGGGGTGGTGATGCCGCGTCCGGCGAGGTCCGCCGCGACCGCCGCGAAGTCCTCGTACACCCGGTGCCGCTCGGCCTTGATCGCGCTCGTGTGCCAGTCGGGACCGTATTCGCCGCCGCCGCGGATGTTCGCGACCACGTAGGTGCCACCGCGCGCGAGCCAGCCGCGGCCGATCACGCCGCTGTAGCCCGGGGTCAGGGACACCTCGAAACCGCCGTACCCGGTGAGCAGCGCCGGTCCGTCCTCGGCGCCGGAGGGGCGCACCACGAAGTACGGGATCCGCGTCCCGTCGAGCGAGGTCGCGAAGTGCTGCGCCACCGTCATGCCCGTGGCGTCGAAGCGCTCCGGTGCCCGGCGGAGCACCTCGACCTCGCCGCCGACCTGGCCGTAGCTCAGTGTCGACGGCTGCGTGTAGCCGCTGGAGTCCAGCAGGTACTCGTCGTTGAGGTCGGGCTCGGTGTCGATGATCTCCGCGGTGCCGAGATCCGGCGCGCCCGCCAGTGGCTCCTCCGCCCAGGCGCCGTCGCCGGGGGTGAGCGTGCGCAGCTCGGTCCGGACGTCCTTCAGGACGGCGAGCAGCAGGTGGTGGCGTGTCCAGGCCCAGTAGTCCAGCGAGGTGTGCGGATCGGGCCGGAACAGCACGGTGAAGGCGCGGCCGCCCGCCATGAACTCGTCGAACCCGATGGCCAGCAGCGAGCCCGCGGGGTACTCCTGGTCCCCGACGGTCCAGGCCGAGCGGGGCTGGACCAGCATCCATTCGCGGTGCACCGACGTGCGGGCGTCGTCCGGGACGTCCACCTTGACCAGCCCGCCGGGGGTCCGCAGATGCCGTTCGGAACGGTAGAAGTCCAGCGATCGGTAGACGAAGTCGCGTTCGTAGCCGGGGGTCGGGTCGTGGTAGGCAGACACCGAGACGTCGTCCGGCTTGCCCTCGAAGACCGTCTCGGCCTCCTCCAGCGGGGTGCCGCGCCGCCATTCCTTCGCCAGCCGCGGATAACCCGAGGTGGTCAGCGAGTCCGGCCCGAAATCGGTGCCGAGATAGACGCGGTCCTCGTCGATCCAGCCTATCCGGGTCTTGGCTTCCGCCACGGTGAAGCCGTTTTCGACGAACGCGCGCGCGTCGAGATCGAATTCGCGGACGACGGTCGCGTCGGCACCGCCGCGCGACAGCTCGACCAGCCCCAGTCGATAGTCCGGGCGCAGGACGACCGCGCCCTGCCAGACCCAGTTCTCGCCTTCGGCCTCGGCCAGCGCGTCGACGTCGAGCAGGATCTCCCAGTCCGGTTCCCCTCGCCGGTACTCGTCCAGCGTGGTGCGCCGCCACAGCCCGCGTGGATGGGCCGCGTCCTGCCAGAAGTTGTAGAAGTGGGCGCCGCGGCGGCGGATGTACGGGATGCGGTCGTCGGCGTCCAGCACCTCACGGATTTCGTCCCGTATCGCCGCGAAACGGGCGCCGGCGGTCAGCTCGGCGAGCGTTTCGCCGTTGCGGGCGCGTACCCAGTCCAGCGCTTCGTCGCTGGTCACGTCCTCCAACCAGAGGTACTGATCTTCCACACTCATGTCCACAGTCTCTCCGTAGGATCCTGTCCTGACCGCCGCCGGGTGGGTGTATTAATTTCGTGAGCCGGTCACCGGCCGATGTCCGTATGCTGGAATCCGCTCCGTGTGACGCACCGTGGCCGGAGGGGGGAAGCGTGTGCGCGGGGCTCCCGCGCCGCCGCCGAGGGGAGCCAGGGGAGAACGTGACCGATGCCGACAGACCGTCCGTCCTGCCCGCGACGGACCGTCCGCCGCTGATCCCGCCCGCCGGGCCGCCCCCGTACTGGCCGCCCGAGGCGGGGCGGCCCCCGTCGCGAGACGGCCGCCGCCGCGCGTTCTCCGGCGCGGTCGTCGCGATCGCGCTGCTCGTGATCACCGTCGCGGTGATCGCCGCGGCGAGCCCGCACCGGATCGCGGGACGCGCCGTCGCGGCGCCGGGCGCCGAGGGGACCCGGGCCGCGCTGAGCCCCGGTACGGGCGGCCGGGCCGTGCCGCGCCTGGCGGACAACACCTTGCTCGCCGCCGGGGTCACGCTGGGCGCGGTGCCGTGCACCCTGCCCGACATCGGCCGCGCGCCCGCCCAGCTTGAGGCGTTCTACCGCGCGCTGCTGGCCTGCCTCGACCAGTCCTGGCAGCCCGCGCTGGACAAGGCCGGGGAGCCGGCGGCCACCGTGATCCTGTCGCTGAACCTGCCCACGCACAGTGCCTGCGGTGACGCGCCGTCGAAGAACGAGGCCGTCGCGTACTACTGCGGCGGCGACACCACCATCTACGCGCCCACCGAATGGATGCTCGCCGACGCGAACCTCAACCGCGCCAGGCACATCGCCACGATCGCCCACGAGTACGGCCACCACATCCAACGGCAGAGCGGGATCCTGGCCGCGGCCGCGGCCAGGATGTCCTCGCCGCGCCAGGAAACCGCGGCCGACAAGGAACAGGTGCGGCGGATCGAGCTGCAGGCGAACTGTTTCGGGGCGTTGTTCCTGGCCGCGGTCGCGGGCCGGGAATCGGTCACCGTGTCGATGGCGAACGCCGCCGTCGCCGACTACGGCCGCGCGCAGGACAGCGATACGCACGGGTCCCGCAAGCACCAGCTGGCCTGGGCGAAGGCCGGGTTCGAGAACCGCACGACCGCCGCCTGCAACACCTGGTCCGCTCCCGCCGCCGACGTCAGTTAGGACGTTCCCACCCGGGTGAGCGGCCGAGGAGCCCGAGGAGCCGGTCGAACTCCGGGACGTCCCCGGCGAGTTCGACGACCGGAGCGAAGGTCCCCCGCTGCCGCCGGACTTCGGGATCCGCGGGGATCCGCTCGGCGAACTCCAGCGCGTCGCGCACCGCTTCGGGCAGTGGTTCGTAGGGACGGCCGAGTGTCTTCGCGAGGTCCCAGCCGTGGACGACGGTGTCGATGAGGTGCATCCTGGCCGCGATGTGCCCGGGGTAGTCGCCGAGTCCGCCGATCGTGAGCGTCCGGTCGAGGACGGCGTCGTCGGCGAAGGCGGCCAGGTAGGCGTCGACGGAAGCGGCGTACGCGCGGTAGGCGTGGTCGCCGAGATCGCCGTCCCAGTCCGGCGCGGAGCCGTGCCGGACCGCGATCGCGAAACCGTTGTTCTCGCCGACCTGGTGCCGGAGCAGGTCCGCGAGCGTCCAGCCCGCGCACGGGGTCGGCAGGTCGAGATCGGCCGGTGTCGCGGTGGCGACCAGTTCGTCGAGGATGAGCAGGGAGCGGCGGTCGAGTTCACGCGTGTGCACGAGGACGACGTTAGCCACCGAAACCGTCGGTGGTGGGCGATACCGTGCGAAGCGACGAATGACGACGTGATGATCGAGATCGACGCGGGGCCGCGACAGCACATCGGCGGTGATCGTGCGGGAGCCCGCGTCGAGCGAGGGGAGGGCTGTCGGCAACCGGACGCGCTGGGTGACGGCGCCTGCGCGGAGGGCATTCGGAGCGGTAGCGAAGGTCGGCCGGATGCCTCGGCGAGCCGTCCCGTTAGCACGGTTCTCCCGGATTCGCAGGACTTTCGGCGCGAGCCATCCGGCCCTAACCTGGTGTGATCCACCTCACCGGACCGGAGGGATTCGTCATGAGGATCGCGGATCTGCTGCGCAGTAAGGGGACCACGGTCGCGACGGTCACGCCGGAGACCACTGTGACCGCACTGCTGGCCGGACTGGCCGAGCACAACGTCGGCGCGATGGTGGTGATCGGGCCCGACGGCCTGATCGCGGGCATCGTGTCCGAGCGGGACGTGGTACGGCGGCTGCACGACACCGGGCCGGCGCTGCTCGGCGGCCCGGTCGGCGACATCATGACCAGGCTGGTCGCCAGTTGCGGCCCGGAGGACTCGGTGGAGAGTCTCAGCGTGCTGATGACCGAGCACCGGATCCGGCACGTCCCGGTACTGGAGGGCGGCAGGCTCGCCGGCATCGTCAGCATCGGCGACGTGGTGAAGAACCGGATGGAGGAGCTGGAGAAGTCGCAGGAACAACTCCAGGCCTACATCTCCCAGGGCTAGCGGCTCCCGCCGCTACTCCCGCCAGCCGGTGATCTCGACGCCCTTCGCGACGTCGACCCGATAGCCGAGGGTGAGCACGCTCGACGCGCCGGGCGCGATCCGGAGCCGCCAGGTGAACTCGCCGAGCTGGGTGGTCTCGGCGGGGTCGGGCGTGGTCCGCACGTCCCGCACGGTGATGGCGTCGTCCCGGGAGACGGGCGCCTGGTCGAGCACCGTGATCGCCGCCTCGGCGGGGCCGTGGTTCGTGATCGTGGTGCGGTATTCGGCCTCGCGCCGCCGCTGCCCGGACAGCGTGGCCTTCCCTGCGGTGCGGCGGACGAGTTCGCGCTCGACGCGGATCCGGTCGTCGACACCGAGGGCGAGTTCGAGTTCCTCGCCCGGAGCCCACACCTCGACGTGCGTGCTGCCGACGAACTCGGTGCCGTGGAAGACCGACGCCCGGCCCGCGCGCAGGGTGTGCTCGGAGGTGTTGACCACGGTGGCGCGCAGGGACGCCTCCAGCGCGAGCACCGGCGCCGTGACGTATCCCAGCTCGGCGGGGAACTCCAGTCGGGCCAGCGCCGTCCGGTGTTCCTGGGCGCCGGACGGGATCTCGACCGGCCGCGTGACGCGGTAGGTCATCGCCGTAGTGCCCTGTTCGGCTTCGGCGACCGGGTGGGGCATCCGCGCGCTCGCCGCGTTCATCTCGAAGCCGCCGGGCGCGGCGGGGGCCGCTCCGCCGTACGCGGCGAGCGGGCGGACCTCCCTGGCCCGGTCGAGGAACCAGGGCCGCGGCTCCGGGACGGCCACGGCGGTCGCGGGCCGGGCGGTGGAGAGCGCGAGCGCGCACTCCGGCCAGTCCTCCCCGGTGTGCTGGGACACCAGGCCGAACGAGGCCACCGCGACCCCGGACTCGCCGACCCGGATGTCGTATCCCGGTTCCCAGCTCGCCCCGTGGACCACATAGGACAGTTCCAGCTCCGCTTCACCGCTCTCCGCCGTCGGTTCCAGCTCGACGACGACGCTCGTACTGTCCTTTTCGGACTCCGTGGTGTGCTCCCCGATCCGCCGGTCGAGCGCGGCGAGCTCCTCGCGGAGCCGGTCGAGCCGCGCGGCGCGGGCGCGTTTTTCCCCGAACGCCTCGGAAAGCTGCGTGCCGAGCGCGCCGGTGACCTCGGCGACGCGGCCCGGTTCGGCGTCGCCGGAGGCCAGCGCCTTCGCGAAGCTGCCCCCGCTGCGCCGCGCCAGGCCGGTGAGCAGCTCGATCCGCACCGTCGCCGCGGTCACCTCGTCCTCGGCGGCGGCGACCGCGTCCTGGGCGGCCCGCCGCCGCTCGGCCAGCTCGCGCAGGGCGGCGTCGGCGGGTTCGGTGTGGCGTTCGGTGCGCACGTCGACGCCGACGATGCGGGCGGGGCCGGACCCGGTGACCCGGACCGAGTCGGCGGTCAGCGTCACCGGCAGCCCGGCGAAGACGGCGCGGGGCCCGTCGGCGACGTCGACGCGGCCCCGGCGGGTGATCCTGGCCTGCTGCGGATAGACGGTGACGGCGGTGATCGGCGCGGAAAGGGGAGGCATGGCCCCGACGTTAGTCTCTTGACACCGGATCGGGCGGAACGGAAATCTCGGAACGGTCGTCGTCCGTTCTCCTCCCGGCTTGGGGGCCTCGTGAGATCCGCCCGGTTCGCCGTCCTGTTCGCCGCCGTGCTCGCCCTTCCGCTCGTGCCGTCGGCGGCGCTGGCCGACGCCCCGCCGGGGCCGGTCTTCTCCGACGGCCAGGCGCAGCCGGTGTTCGACCCGGCCGATGTCGTCCGCGAGGACGTCTGGGTCACCGCGCCGGTGGACAGCGACCACGACGGCAAGGACGATCTCGTGCACGCGCAGGTCGTGCGCCCGCGCGCGACGACGCAGGGCATGAAGGTCCCGGTCGTCTACCAGGCGAGCCCGTACTACGCGGGCGGCAACGACATCCCCAACCACGACGTCGACGTCGAGCTGTACGTCCCCGGCCGCGGTCAGGGCCCGGAGGCGTCGCGCACGGCGTCGCGCGGTGTCGGCCCGTACGCCTCGCCGATCCGCTGGGCGTACCAGGACTACTTCACCTCGCGGGGATTCGCCGTGGTGTACGGGGAGTCGCTGGGCACCGGGCAGTCGACCGGCTGCCCGACGACCGGCGACGTCAACGAGACGGTCGGCGCGCGCTCGGTGATCGACTGGCTCAACGGCCGCGCCGCCGCGCGCGACGCGGGCGGCAAGGCGGTCGGCGCGGCGTGGAGCACCGGCAGGACCGGCATGATGGGCGTGTCCTACAATGGGACCCTGCCCAACGCGGTGGCCAGCACCGGCGTCGAGGGGCTGGAGACGATCGTGCCCATCGCCGCGATCTCCAACTGGTACGAGTACTACCGCAACGCGGGCGCGGTCGTCGCCGCGGGCGGCTACCAGGGCGAGGACGCCGACGTGCTCGCCGGGTACGTCTACTCCCGCGCGGACCGGACCATCTGCCGCCCGGTGCTCGACGGGCTCACCGCGGACCAGGACCGGGTGACCGGCGACTACAGCCGCTTCTGGGACGTCCGCAACTACCGCAACGACGTCGGGAAGGTGCGGGCCTCGGTGCTCGCGGTGCACGGCCTGAACGACTGGAACGTCAAGACCGACCAGGTCGCGCAGTGGTACGCCGCGCTGCGGCAGCACGGGGTCGAACACAAGATCTGGCTGCACCAGGCCGCGCACGCGGACCCGATCAGCCTGCGCCGCGACGTCTGGCTCACGACGTTGAACAAGTGGATGTCGCACTACCTCTACGGAGTCGACAACGGGATCCAGCACGAGCCGAAGGCGACGATCCAGCGGGAGGACAAGTCGTGGGTCGACGAGCCCGACTGGCCCGCGCCGGACACCGCCGACGTGAAGGCGTACCCGTGGCCGGGCGGTGGCGCGAAGGGCACCCTGGATCTGCGGAACCCGGTGCCCGGCAGCGGAAACGTCGAGCGCCTCGCCGACGACGCGAGCAAGACCGTCGAGCAGCTCGCCGGGGCGCCCTCGTCCGGGAACAGGCTGCTTTACGCGACATCGCCGTCGAAACAGCCTCTACGGCTTTCGGGAACCGCGAAGGCGGATCTGGCGCTCTCGTTCGACCGGCCCGCCGCGAACGTCACCGTGGTCCTGCTCGACCGGGCGCCCGACGGCTCCTCGCACGTGATCAGCCGGGGCTGGGCCGATCCGCAGAACCGGCACGACCCGGCGCGGACCGAACCGATCACGCCGGGGCAGACCTACCGGATCGGTGTCGAGCTGATGCCGAAGGACTACGTCCTCGCCGCGGGGCACCGGCTGGAGTTCCTGCTCGCGTCGAGCGATCACGACTTCACGCTGCGGCCGAAGCCGGGCGCGGGCCTGGCGCTCGACCTGACCCGCACCTCGGTGACGTTGCCGGTGACCGGCGGGAAGGCCGCGCTGCGTTCGGCCTTCTGACGCGCTATCCGGCGAAGTAGTCGATCAGCACCGGGGCCAGGACGGTCATCGGCACGGTGTTCTTCCGGCTCTGCAACGTCTGGTGCTTCGCGCCGGGCAGCACGGCGGCGAGGTCCTTGGCCGCCTTCCGCAGCGGCGCCGGGCTCTTGGCGCCGTCCAGCACGAGCACCGGCGACGTCACCGGAGCCCAGTCCCCGGCCCGCAACGGCTTGCCCGTGTTGAGCCCGTCGAGGAGTTCGGCGTCGTAGGGCAGGGTGTGCGCGAGGCCGAGCAGCCGCCGCCACACCTGGCCCATGGCGCGCATGATCGGGAGGACGAACCACGGCGCGCCCATACCCCTGGTCATGAAGTACCTGACCGCCTCGGCGCGCCGGTCGTCGCCGATCAGCGTCCGCAGGTGCTCGGTGAAGTCCGCGGGCGGGACCTTTCCCGAGGCGTCGGTGACGAACGGCGGCTCGTACAGCGCGAGCTTCGTGATCCCGGCGCCGTGCGCGGCGGCCTTGAGCGCGAGGACGGCGCCGGAGGACAGGCCCCAGACACCGGCCGATCCGCCCGCCGCGTCGATGACCGCCTGGAGATCCTCGATCTCGCGTTCGGGGGAGTACGGCGCGGTGTCGCCGGAGTCGCCCCGGCCACGGCGGTCGTAGTTGTAGACCGTGAACCGTTCGGCGAGCAGCCCGGCCAGCTCCACCAGCCCGGGGAACTTCCGGTAGCCGAACGCGCCGGCGACCAGGACCAGCGCCGGTCCGTCCCCGGTCCGGTCGTAGGCGATCTTCGTGCCGTCGCGAGAGGTGGCGGTGTGCATGGACAGATCCTCCCGGGTGCCGCCGGGCGGGCGGCACGGAGGTGGGTGATCAGCCGGTCAGGGAGCGGTCCGCGCACACCAGGTCCTCCAGCAGTTCGACGGCGCGCCGGGCCGCGGGGTGCCGCGCGATCGACTTCTTCACCGCGAGAGCGAGGTGCCGGACCGGGGTGGGGGACACCAGCGCGACGGTGGTCAGGCCGTCCGGCAGCTCGCCGATGCCGAGCGATGGCACCACGGTCAGCCCGATTCCCGTAGCCACGAAGGACATCGCGGTCCCGTAGTCGTGAGTTTCCACCACGAACCCCGGCGAGAACCCGGCCTGCGCGCAGGCGTTGAGGAGCACCTGGCGGCACGGCCCTTCGCGCAGGTCGTTGTCCACCCAGTGCCGCTCGGCCAGCGCCGCCAGCGGCACCTCCGCCGCCCCGGCGAGCGGATCGTCGGCACGGACGACGGCGAGGTAGGGGTCCTCGGCGAGCCTGCGCACGGTGACCGGTCCGGCGCGCTCGACGTCGTGCTCCTCCACGAAGATGTCGACGTCCGGGTCACCCCGCGTGAACTCGGTGAGCAGCAGGTCCAGCCGGAGATCCGGGAACTCGGCACGCAGCGCGGCGACGGTCGGGGCCAGCCACACCGTGCCCGCCGAGCCGAAATAGCCGATCGACAGGCTGCCGATCCGGCCGGCGCGCAGATCACTCACCACCCGTTCGACCCGGCTGAACGCCTCGAACACCGCGCCGGACTCGGCAGCCAGCGTCCGGCCCGCCGCGGTCGGCTCGATGCCGCGGCCGGATCGTTCGAACAGCCGCAGGCCGGTCTCCCGTTGCAGCGCGGCGAGCTGCTGGCTCACCGCCGACGGGGTGTAGCCGAGTGCGGCGGCGCTCGCGCGGATCGAACCCGTCGCGATCACCGCCCGCAGGACACGGAGCCGGGGAAGGTCCAGCATGACGCGAATGTACAGTGCTGCTTAACGGAAGTACAGAATTAGTCGCTTGTGCTGTACGGAAGGTGGGGGTGACGATGCGGGGGTGACTGATCTGGTTGAAACCGCCCAGCCCGCCAGGACCGGCCGGAAGGACACCGTCCGGATCGCGGCCGCCGCCGGGCTCGCGGTCGTGCTGTGGGCCTCGGCGTTCGTCGCCATCCGCGGTGTCGGGCACGCGTTGTCCCCCGCGCCGCTGGCGCTGCTCAGGCTCGGCGTCGCGGCCGTCACGCTGACCGTGCTCGTGCTGGCCCGCCGGACGGTCCGCGTCCGCCTGTCCCGCAAGGCTTTCCTGCTGATCGCGGTGTACGCCGTGTTGTGGCTCGCCGGCTACACCGTCGTCCTCAACGCGGGGGAGCGGCACGTCGACGCCGGGACGGCGGCGTTGCTGGTGAACCTCGCGCCACTGCTCGTCGCCGTGACCGCCGGAAGGTTTCTCGGCGAAGGCTTCTCCCGATCCCTCATCGTCGGTTCGCTCGTCGCGCTGGGCGGAACCGCGATCATCGCGGCCGGGGCCACCGCGCAGCGCGACTGGGCGGGCGTGCTGCTCTGCCTGCTGGCCGCCGTGCTCTACGCCGCGGGCGTCATGGTCCAGAAGGTCACGCTGCGCCACGTCGACGGGCTCACCGCGATCTGGCTCGGCTGCGTCGTCGCCACCGTGGTCCTGCTGCCCTGGGCCCCTCAGCTGGTGGACGAGCTGCGGGTGGCGTCCACCTCCACGGTGCTCGGCGCCGTCTACCTGGGGGTGTTCCCGACGGCCGTCGGTTTCACCGCGTGGGCCTACGCGCTGCGCCGGATGAACGCCGGCCGGCTGTCCGCGGTGAGCTACGCCGTTCCGGCCGTGTCGGTGCTGTTGTCGTGGCTGCTGCTCGCCGAGCTCCCGACGGCCTACGGGCTCGTCGGCGGCGCGCTCTGCCTGGCGGGTGTCGCCCTGTCTCGCCGGCGCTGAGTACTCAGTCGGCGATGCCCGCGCGATAGGCGAAGGCGACGGCCTGCGCCCTGTCCCGCAGCCCCGCCTTGGTGAACAGGTGGTTCACGTGGGTCTTCACGGTGGCCTCGCTGACCACCAGCGTCCGCGCGATCTCGGTGTTGGACAGCCCGGCCGCGATCAGCCGCAGCACCTCGATCTCGCGCGCGGTCAGGCCCTCGACCTCCTTGACCCGCGCGGGCGTGCTCCTGGTCGCGGCCGCCACCAGGCGGCGCTGTAACTCGGCGTCCACAGTGGACTGTCCGGCCGCGGCGGCGTGCAGCGCGCGGGCGATCGCCTCGGCGTCGGCGTCCTTGGTGAGGAAGCCCCGCGCGCCCGCCTTCAGCGCGGCCAGCAGGGATTCGTCGTCGGCGTAGGTGGTGAGCACGACGACCTCGGTGCCCGGGTGCTCGGCGCGGACCCGTTCGGTGGTCTCCACGCCGTCGCAGCGCGGCATCCGCAGATCGACCAGCAGCACGTCCGGCTGGTGCTCGGCGACGAGCTCCAGCGCGGCGAGCCCGTCGGCGGCGGACCCGGTTACCTCGACGCCGGGCAGCAGGCCGAGCAGCGTGACCAGACCCTCCCGCACCACGGCCTGGTCGTCGGCGAGCACCACTCGCAGGTTCACCCCGGCACCGTCAGGTGTGTCCGCCATCCGTCCTCCACCGGCCCGCTCTCGAGCCGCCCGTCCAGCAACGCGACCCGTTCACCCATTCCCCGCAAACCGTAGCCTGCCGTGGGCGCCTCCGGCGGGCGCCTGCCCTGACGGTCGGCCACGGTCAGCTCGACCTGTCCGGCGGTGAAGCTCAGCGTCACCTCGACGTCCGCGTTCGGCGCGTGCTTGCGCGTGTTGGCCAGCGCCTCCTGGACCGCGCGGACCAGCGCCGTGCCGACCGGCGCGGCCAGTTCCCTCGGCTCGCCTTCGACGGCGAGATCGGCGCGGGCGCCGGTGTCCATCCGGTACGCGGCCAGCAGATCGGCCACCGCGCGTTCCACCGGGACGGCGTCCTCCCGGAGCGCGGCGACGGCCTTGCGGGCCTCGGTGAGCCCCTCGGTGGCCAGCTTCTGGGCGCGTTCGATCTGCGCGACGGCGTCCGGGCTCGCCCCGTCGCGCACCAGCATCAGCCGGGCGCCCTGCAGGTTCAGCGACAGCCCGGCGAGGGAATGCGCCAGGACGTCGTGCAGTTCACGGGCGATGCGGGCGCGTTCGGCGAGCGCGGCGGAGCGGGCGTGCTCTTCGTTCGCGGTCTGCGCGAGGGCCAGCGCGAGCTCGGCCTGTTCCAGCTTCTCCAGCCGGTTGCGCCGGTTGAGCGCGAGCAGGACGACCACGGCCACGATCGCGTAGAGCGAGAGCATGTCGCTGACGTCGAGCTGCCGCACGAGGATCCACCAGGTGACCCCGGACAGTGCGAACACGGCGCTCGTGATCCCGGCGGCCAGTGGCAGCCGGAACATCGCCATGAACGTCATGGTGTACATCGACGCCGACGCCCAGCTGGTCGGCGCGAACACCCACACGGCGGCCGAGGTCGCCACGATCGCGGGAACCACGACCGGGAGCAGCCCGCGCGGGCCCTCGTCCAGCGGATACCACAGCACGGGCACGGACAGGACCAGCGTGACCGCGATCAGCACCCAGCCGAGCGGGCCCGCCGTCGGCATCGCCGTGACCATCCCGACGGCGACGAGCCCCCAGCGCACCCAGTGCGGCATCGGCGGCAGCCAGGAGCGGTCCGGCCGCGATGTCGTCATCCTCGTCCTTCCGTCTTCGGCATATACGGAAAATGTACGTCGGTCCTCTTGGCTGTGCGGTGTCCGGCTTACCCGCACGAGGAGGTACCCATGTCCAGGTTGCGACGGCTCGCCGTGTTCGCCGCGGCCGCGGTCCTGCCCGCGCTCGGCCTGACCCTCGCCGGTCAGGCGACCGCGTCGGCGGCGCCGAACTTCCAGGTCCCGTTCAAGTGCGGTGTCACGGTCACCGCCGCGACGTTCAGCGGTCACAACCCGGCCAACTCGGTCGACTTCCAGAAGGCGGGCATCACCGGGATGCCGGTGCTCGCCTCGGCCTCGGGCACGGTGACCCGGGTGGCCAACGAGGGCAGCACCAGCTACGGCCGCTGGATCGAGCTCGACCACGGCGGCGGCTGGCGCACCCGCTACGCGCACCTGTCCGCCCAGCAGGTGTCGGTGGGCCAGAAGGTCACCGGCGGCACGCAGATCGGCAAGGCGGGCGCGACCGGCGGGGTCACCGGGCCGCATCTGCACTTCGAAGAAAACCTCAACGGCGTGACGCAGAAGGCCGTGCTCAACGGTGTCGCGGTGCCTTACTACGGACACAAAGACTTTACGAGCAAGAACAACTGCGGTGGCAACCCGTATTCGGCCGAGCAGGTCTGCGGCTCCGGGTTCTCCGTCGTGGACTCGCAGAAGCTGGGCACAGCGGGGACGGCGTACCTGCTCTACAACGCTTCGACGAAGGCGAACTGCGTGACCACGCTCAAGGCCGTGTCACTGGGCACCGCGAGCCCGGTTTCGGCGTTCCTCGAAGTCAAGGGCTCGGCGCGGACGACCGACCAGGGCAGCTTCACCTACTACGCCGGGCCGGTCACCAAGACCGCGGGCGCGACCTGTGTGCGCTGGGGCGGTTCGGTCGGTGCCAGTGCCTACGAGAGCCCCTTCGAACACTGCGGTTGAGCCGGAACCGCTGGTGATCGGGAGCGCGGACACCATGCCGCGCGACCCGGTGGGCCGCGCAGGATAGCGCGCCCCACCGACAGGACAAGCCTGCCCGTGCCCCCGCCGGGCAGGCTTGTCCACAACGGACCCAGTGGTCCACAGATTCGCCGCGCCCGCCCCGGCGGGCCCCGCCCCGCCGCAAGGTGGAGGCATGACCACATCCACCACGACCGGCACCGATCCGGTCGATCTCCGGGACCCGGCCCAGCTGCTCGCCGCGTTCCCCTACCTGCTCGGGTTCCGCCCCGAGAACTCCGTGGTGCTGCTCGGGCACCGGCCACCCGGCGGCGTCATCGGACTACTGCTACGCGCTGATCTGCCCGCCAGGAAACACCGGGTGCGGCAGGCCGAGGCGCTGGCGGAGCGGTTCGCCGCCAGCCCGCACACCGGGGTCACCGCGGCCGTGATCGGCGGCAGGGCCCCGCGTGGCGGCCGCCCGCCGCACGCGGGGTTCGTCCACCACCTCGACCGCGCGCTGGCCGGGCACGGGCTGCCGATGCTGCACGCGGTGTGGACACCGGGAATCGCCGCCGGGGCGCCGTGGGCGTGCTATCAGGACACCGTCTGCGGCGGGGTCCTCCCGGACCCGCGCGGTACCGTCGCCGCCGCGGTCTCCACGGAGGCCGGGCAGATCGCCTTCGAGAGCAGGGCCGAAATGGAGCGGCAGCTCGAACCCCGTTCCCCCGGGGCGCTCGAACGGCGGGCCGCCGCGCTGGCCGCGTTGCCCGCGCCGCCTTGGGCCCCGGCGGAGGCGGTGTCCTCGGGCGGCGCGGAGGTGCGCGCGGCGCTGGAACGGCAGCGCCGAGGGGCCGGGCCGCCCACCGACGACCAGGCCGTCCGGCTGGCGTGCGCGCTGGCCGACAAACGGGTCCGCGACGCCTGCCTGGCCACCGCGGTACCGGCGGACACGGTGATCGCCAAGGAGGCCGAGGAACTGTGGCTCACGCTGGTGCGTGAGCTGCCCGCCCCGTACCGTGCCGAAGCCGCCTGCCTGCTGGGGTACGCGGCCTACATGCGGTCCGACGGCGCGTTCGCGGGCATGGCGCTGGCGAACGCGCTCGCGGCGCAGCCGGGACATCTGCTGTCCCGGCTGCTCGCCGGAGCGCTCGACCACGGCTTCACCCCGGAGTCACTCGCCGGTCTGGCCCGGTGTGACGGCGTCGCCGATCTCGGCCTCTCCGACCCGCCGCCGGGCGTCGCCGGTCAGGAGTGAGCGGCGTGGCGGGAGCGGGTGAATTCCCAGGCGTCGGCGACGATCCCGGCCAGGTCGGTGCGCTCGGGCCGCCAGCCGAGTTCCGCGTGGGCGCGGTCGCTGGCGGCCACCAGCACCGAGGGATCGCCCGCGCGCCGGGGCGCGACCTCCGCCGGGACGGCGTGCCCGGTCACCGCACGGCAGGCCTCGACCACCTCCCGCACGGAGAAGCCGGTGCCGCTGCCGAGGTTGTAGATCCGGTGCTCGCCCGCGGTGGCGTGCTTCAGCGCGAGCGAGTGCGCGTCGGCGAGGTCCACCACGTGGATGTAGTCGCGGATCGCGGTCCCGTCCGGTGTCGGGTAGTCGTCGCCGTAGATCTGGATCCGCGCACGGTCGCCCGTGGCGACCTGGAGGACGAGGGGGATGAGATGGGTTTCGGTGGCGTGCCGCTCACCGAAGGCGCCGTACGCGCCGGCGACGTTGAAGTACCGCAGGCTCACCGCGGCGATGCCGTGCGCCCGCGCGAAGTCGGTGATCGCGGCGTCGATGGCGAGCTTGGTCGCGCCGTAGGTGTTGGTCGGCCGCGTCGGCGCGGTCTCCGGGATGGGGGAGGACTCCGGCTCGCCGTAGGTCGCGGCGGTGGAGGAGAACACCAGCCGCGGCGTACCGTGCGCGTGCATCGCCTCCAGCAGGCGCAGCGACGTGACGACGTTGCCTTCCCAGTACTTCGCCGGGTCCGACATCGACTCGCCGACCAGAGACTTCGCGGCGAAGTGCAGGACACCGTCGAAGCCCTCGCCGAGGATCTCGGCGGCCACCTCGGCGGCGTCGCCCTCGACGAACCGGGCGTCCGGGTGCACGGCGTCCTTGTGCCCGGTCGACAGGTCGTCGACCACGGTGACCTCGTGACCGGCCTCGATCAACCGGGCGGCGCACACGCTGCCCACATACCCGGCGCCACCCGTCACGATCAGTTTCAGGCTGCTGCTGTGGTCCTCGGTCACGCTGGAACCTTTCTGGCGAGGAGCTGGCTGACTGTGCGGCACAGTCTCTCCTCAAGACGACGCCCCGGGCCGGGTGGGGGTTGTTTCCGGGCCGGGACCGTTGCGCTAGAAGGAGTCGCGGCCCGCGCCGCGCGAAGGGACCGCGGTGAACAGCCGCGGCTTGCGCCGGCCCGCTCCGGCGAACGCGTCTTCGACGGCGGCGCCGATCCGGTCCACGTCCGCGGCGGGCACCAGCGCGATCGCCGAACCCCCGAAACCGCCACCGGTCATCCGGGCGCCGAGCGCGCCCGCGGCGCGGGCGGAGTCGACGGCGAGGTCCAGTTCGGGCGTGGAGGTCCGGTAGTCGTCGCGCATGCTCGTGTGCGAGGCGTCCAGGTGCGGCCCGATCTCGGCGAGCCTGCCCGCGCGCAGCAACGCCACCACGTCGAGCACCCGCTGGTTCTCGGTCACCACGTGCCGCACCAGCGGCGCCAGCTCGGCGGGGAGGGCGGCGAGCGCACCGGGCAGCCCGGCCGGGGTCACGTCGCGCAGTGCCTTGACCCCGAGCAGCTCCGCGGCCCGTTCGGTGCCGCGGCGGCGCTCCCCGTAGCCCCCGTCCGCGTGCGAGTGCTTCGTCCTGGTGTCCATGATCAGCACCCGCACCCCGGCTTCGGCCAGCCCGAACGGGACCTGCTCCATCTCGCCGGAGCGGACGTCGAGGAAGAGCACGTTCGAGGCGGTGCAGCACAGCGACGCGGTCTGGTCGAGCAGACCGGTGGGCGCGCCGACGAAGTCGTTCTCGGCCCGCTGCACCCAGCGGGCCACCTCGTACCGGCCGGGCGCACCGGCGGCGGGCGCGTCGAGCTCGATCCCGGTGAGGCCCAGCAAAGCCAGCGACACCGCGCATTCGAGCGCGTGGGAGGAGGACAGTCCGGCACCCGAGGGGACGTCACCGGCGATCACGACATCGGCACCCCGGCCGAAGCCCTGCTCGCGCAGCACCCACGCGACGCCTGCCGGGTACGCGGCCCACCCCTCGACGGCGCCGGGCGCGAGCGAGGCGATCTCCAGCGGTGCGGAGCGCTGGAGCTGGCCGTCGTCACCGAGCGTGGACACGGTGAGGATTCCGTCCTCGCGGGAGGAAGCCGCCGCGGCGAGCCGGTGCGGCAGCGCGAAGGGCAGGACGAACCCGTCGTTGTAGTCGGTGTGTTCCCCGATCAGGTTCACCCTGCCGGGGGCCGACCACACGCCGGCCGGTGCCGTGCCGTGGACGGCGCGGAACGTCGCCGCGGCCTGTTCCGCCGGGGTCACCTGGCCTGCGCCAGCACCGCGTGCAGCGCCGAGCTCGACACCTGGGCGGTGATGTCCGCCCCGGTCACCTCGACGGTGCCCCCGCCGTTGGCCTTGCCGATCTTGACCTTGTGGCCGGGCACGATCCCGACGGACTTGAGCTCGGTCATCAGCGACTCGTCCAGCTGGACGTGCTCGGCGATGCGCTTGATCTCGACCTCGCCGCCGCCGGTCCGCGCGAACTCGTCGAGCCGCACCAGGTCCGACTCGGCGGGGGGAGCGGGTTCGCCGCCGCCGAGCTTGTCCAGCCCGGGGATGGGGTTGCCGTAGGGCGAGGTGGTCGGATGGTCGAGCAGCTTGACCAGCTTGCGCTCCACCGCCTCGCTCATCACGTGCTCCCAGCGGCAGGCCTCGTTGTGCACGTGCTCCCACTCGAGACCGATGACGTCGACGAGGAGGCGTTCGGCGAGCCGGTGCTTGCGCATCACGGCGATGGCCAGCTCGCGGCCGTGGTCGGTGAGCTGCAGGTGCCGGTCGTCGGCGACGACGACCAGCCCGTCGCGCTCCATCCTGGCCACCGTCTGGCTCACCGTCGGGCCGCTCTGCTGCAGCCGCTCGGCGATCCGGGCGCGCAGCGGGACGACACCCTCTTCTTCGAGCTCGTAGATCGTACGCAAGTACATCTCTGTGGTGTCGATGAGTTCGTTCACGCTGGTCCCCTTCGTCCGCAGTTGCATATCGTAGTCGTAGGGCCCGACAACGACGGCGGGCCTGGGGATAACGGTCGGCGACGCCCGGATAGTCCGCCCGCGCCGCGCGGGCGGGGGCCGTGACGGGAGGATGGGCCGATGCGCCCTCTGATCTCCACCGCGGACCTCGCCGCCCTCCTCGCCGGGCCCGCCGAAGCCGCTCCCATTGTCCTCGACGTGCGCTGGCGGCTGGCCGGCCCACCCGGTGCCGAGTCCTATCGCGAGGGACACCTGCCCGGCGCGGTCTTCGTCGACCTCGACACCACCCTCGCCGGGGAACCCGGGGAGGGTGGCCGCCATCCGCTGCCCGATCCGGCCGTGCTCCAGCGCGGGCTGCGCGCGGCGGGCGTCCGCGCGAATCACCCGGTCGTGGCATACGACGACGCCGACGGCTCGGTCGCCGCGCGGGCGTGGTGGCTGCTGCGCTGGGCGGGTCACACCGAGGTGGCGGTGCTCGACGGCGGGTACGCGGCCTGGCTGACCGAGCGGCGCCCGGTGAGCACGGACGTGCCGAGGCCCGTGGAGGGTGACATCGAGGTCCGGCCCGGCGGCATGCCGGTTCTCGACGCGGACGAGGCCGCGCGGCTCGCGCGCGACGGCGTGCTCTTCGACGCGCGCGCCCGCGAGCGCTACGCCGGGGAGACCGAGCCGATCGACCCGCGCGCCGGGCACGTCCCTGGCGCGGTGAACGCCCCGTTCTCCGGGCACCTGCGCCTGGACGGCCGCTGGCTGCCGCCCGAGGCGCTGGCCGCGCGGTTCGCCGAACTCGGCCTCGAGCCGGGCGCGCCGGTCGGCGCCTACTGCGGCTCGGGGGTGACGGCGTCGTCGATCGTGCTGGCGCTGGAGGTCGCGAGGCACCCCGAACCGGCCGCGCTGTACACCGGCTCGTGGTCGCACTGGTCCCGCGATCCCGAACGCCCGGCGGCCACCGGCGATCTCCCGGGCTGACCACCGGGCACGGCGAAAAGAGGGGGAACAGTGGGAGACGGCACCGGTCCGAGACGTGTGCTGCTGAGCGTCGCCGGTTTCGCGGCCGCGGTGTGTGCCGCCTGCGGCGGTCCCGGCGCGGACCAGCCCGCCGCCCGGAAGACACCGCCCAGCTCGGCCGAGGCGCGGCACCTGCTGGACACCACCGTCCGGCTGGCCAGGGCGGGGGACACCGGGACCCTGTGCCGGACCGTCGCCGCGGCCGAGTCGATGTGCCGGAATCTGCTCGACGACGCGGCGCGGGGCCATCTGTCCGTCGGACGGGAGCCGCCGCGGGTCCTCGGCGAACAGCTGGTGGACGAGCCGGACTCGACGCCGACGTTGGTGCTCCGGCTCGCCGGTACCCACGACGACGGCCGGGAGTACACGAGCGACTTCGCCGTCATCCGGGACCACGCGGGCGTACACAGCATGACGGCGATCTATTGGTCGGAGGTGAAATTCGGGCCGAGGCCGTCGCCGATGACCATCACCCCGCGCTGACCGCCGGAAGCGGGCGTACGCGATCGCGGCGTGACCCGGCCGCACCGGACGGCCGGTGGGCCGGGCTCGCCTTCGCGTGCTGGGGGACGAATCAGGTTTCGCGGTTGCGCATGACAACGTCCTTTCGGTTCTTTCGTGCCCTTCGGCAGCGGATAACGTGGTCTCGGGGTTTCGCGGTGGCTCAGGTTTCACGGTTTCGCACGGCGGTTTCCCTCCCTTGTGCCAACGGTGGAATCGGCTGGAGCGCGGGGAATCAGGTCTCGCGGTTGCGCATGACGGCCTCCTCCCTGGCGGTCTCTTTCGCGCGGGCGGGGGAGTCCCGGGTCGTGGGACGGCTCAGGTTTCGCGGTTGCGCGGCACGGCGGCCTCCTTTCCGGTGACAGCACGGATACCCAGCGGATACCGGGAAAACGGGGCGGGCTCAGGTCTCGCGATTGCGCATGCCGACCGCCTCCCTTCACTGCTCCAATCGAGTAACGGCCATCGATCGGGGCCGTCCGGCGTGATTGGGTGGACACGGTTCGTAGATCACCCAGGAGGGTGCACCACCGTGAGTATGGATGGGGCCGAGGCGGCACACCGAGCCGCCGCCCGCATCGGTGACGTTCTGTCACCTCGCCGGTGGGCGCTCTGGGGACAGCGCCCGGGACTCGTCGCCTACTGCCTGCTGGTCGACCTCGTCGCGGTCGCCGTCACGGTCGCCGCGGCGGGCCGGGGCGCCCGCACGTGGGACCTCGTGATCCTCGGGGTGCTCGCCGGGCTGGCGGTCCTGCAGGCGGAGTTGGGCCGCCGGATCGAACGCGTCCGCCGTCTCGTCTCGGACACCCCGCACATCAACATGACCTCGGTGTGGACCTTCGCCGGCGTGCTGCTCCTGCCGCCCGCGCTGGTCACCGCGCTCGTCGTGGTCCTGTACCTGCACCTCGGCACACGCAGTCTCTACCGCATCCGCCGGGCACCGCTGTTCCGTGTGGTCTTCAACGCCGCGCTCGTCGTCGTCACCTGTCACGCCGCGGCGGCCGTCCTCGCCGTCAGCGGCGTGCCGAGCATGTACGCCGCGCTCGAAGCGGGCTGGTCCGGCGTCGTCGCGATCGCGATCGTGACGACCGCCTACTTCGCCGTCGGCGCGCTGGTCACCGTTCCCGGGCTCACGGTCAAGAAACGGACGTTCCGCGCCCTGTTCGGCGGCCTCGGGGACAACCTGCTCGAGGTCGCCACGCTGTGCCTCGGCGTGCTGACCGCGCTCACCCTCGCGACGCTGCCCGCGCTCGCGGTGATGATCGTGCCGCCGCTGCTGGTGCTGCACCGCGCCGTGCTCGTCAAGCAGCTGGAGATCGCGGCCACCACCGACGAGAAGACGGGACTGTTCAACACCACCGGCTGGCACAGCCTCGCGACCCGCGAACTGCACCGTGCGCAACGCCTGCCGCAGGCCAGTTTCGGGGTGCTCATGGTCGACCTCGACCGCTTCAAGCGGATCAACGACCAGTACGGGCACCTCGGCGGGGACGCCGTGCTCCGCGCCGTGGCGGGCACCATCAAGGGCGCGGTCCGGGACTACGACTCGGTCGGCCGCTTCGGCGGCGAGGAGTTCGTGGTGCTGCTGCCCGACATCCGTGAGACCGACGTCCGCACGGTGGCCGAACGCGTCCGCGAAGCCGTCGCCGGGCTCAGCGTCGAGATCACGGACGGCAGCCGCGCCAAGGTCATCGACGGGCTGTCGGCCTCGATCGGCGTCGCCACCTACCCCGCCGCGGGCGCCGCGCTCGACCGGCTGCTCCAGGCGGCCGACAAGGCGCTCTACAGCGCCAAGAGCGGCGGCCGGAACCGGGTCGTCTGCATCGCCGACGTCGGCTGAGACCTGCCACCGGCGCGCCGGGGCACTAAGGTGCGGACATGCGCCCGCCCGCCGTCGTCTGGGATTCCGCCCTGCTGGGGTACGACCTCGGCGGGCAGCACCCGTTCAATCCCGTCCGGCTCCTGCTCACCATCCGCCTGGCCACCGAACTCGGCGTGCTCGACGGGGTCGAGCTGCTCGTCCCGGACGCGGCAGGCGACGAGGAACTGCTGCGGGCGCACGTCCCGGAGTACCTGGCGGCGGTCCGGCAGGCGCCGCTGGTCGGCTGGGACGTCGGGCACGGGCTCGGCACGGACGACAACCCGGTGTTCGGCGACATGCACGACGCCTCCGCGCTCGTGGTCGGCTCGACGCTGCTGGCCGCCCGCAAGATCGCCGAGGGCGAGGCCACCCGCGCGGTGAACATCGCGGGCGGGCTGCACCACGCGATGGCCGACCGCGCCTCCGGGTTCTGCGTCTACAACGACTGTTCGGTCGCGATCTCCTGGCTGCTCGACCACGGCTTCGACCGCATCGCCTACGTCGACACCGACGTCCACCACGGCGACGGCGTGCAGGCCGCGTTCTACGACGATCCCCGGGTGCTGACGATTTCCCTGCACCAGCACCCGTTCACGCTGTGGCCGGGCACCGGCTACTCCGCCGAGGTCGGCCGGAACGGCGCCGAGGGCACCGCGGTCAACATCCCGCTGCCGCCGCGGACCCGCGACGCGAGCTGGCTGCGTGCCTTCCACGCCGTCGTGCCGTCCCTGCTCGCCCAGTTCGAACCGCAGCTGCTGGTCACCCAGTGCGGGGTCGACTCGCACGACGAGGACCCCCTGGCGGACCTGTCGCTGTCGGTCGACGGGCACCGCGCGATTTACGCGACGCTGCGGGAGCTGGCCGGGACCTACGCGGGCGGGCGCTGGCTCGCCGTCGGCGGGGGCGGTTACCAGCTGGTGCGGGTGGTGCCGCGGTCGTGGACGCATCTCATCGCGACCGTGCTCGACCGCGACGTGGCACCCGACACCCGGCTCCCGCCGGAATGGGTGGCCGACGTCGGCCGCGCCGCGCCGGACACCGAGATCCCGGTCGCGATGACCGACGGCGCGGAGACGGCGTTCAAACCGTGGGGGGACGAAGTGGACGACCCGGTCGACATCGCCATCCGGGACACCCGCCGCGCGGTCTTCCCGCTGCACGGCCTCGATCCGGACGACCCGAGGGACTGAGCATGGCGGACGAGCCGGAGGAAGCCCGCGAGGAACGCGACCCGTACGACTACCCGCGTGACTGGGAAGCCGACGTCGTGCTGTCCGACGGCGGCACCGTCCACCTGCGACCCATCGTGCCCAGCGACGCGGACGCGCTGGTCGCCTTCCACGGCAAGCTTTCCGAGCGCACAAGGTACTTCCGGTACTTCGGCGCCTATCCGCGCATCCCGCCGCGCGATCTCGTCCGGTTCTCCACGGTGGATCACCACGACCGGGTCGCGTTCGTGGCGATGCTCGGCGACGACATCATCGCCGTCGGCCGCTACGAACGGCTCGACGGCGGTCCCTCGGCCGAGGTCGCCTTCGTCGTCGACGACGCGCACCAGGGGCGCGGGCTGGGGTCGATCCTGCTGGAGCACCTCGCCGCGGCGGCCTCGGAGCGCGGGCTGCGCCGGTTCACCGCCGAGGTGCTGGCCGAGAACGCCGCGATGGTCCGTGTCTTCCGCGACGCCGGATACCAGGTGAGCCGCGCCATCGAGGAGGGCGTGCTGCACCTGGAGTTCGACATCGACCCGACCGAGGAGTCCCTCGCCGTCGCCCGTTCGCGCGAGCAGGCCGCCGAGGCCCGCAGCGTGCACAACCTGCTGCATCCCCGGTCGGTCGCGGTCATCGGCGCGTCCGCGGATCCCACCAAGGTCGGGCACGTCGCGTTCACCAACCTGCTCTCCGCCGATTTCACCGGCACCGTCTACCCAGTCAACCCTGAGCACCGGTCTGTCCGCGGCGTGCGCGCCTACTCCTCGGTGCTCGACGTCCCGGATCCGGTGGACCTGGCCATCGTCGCGGTGCCGGCGGAGGTCGTCGAGTCCGTTTTGGATGGTGCGCTCGCCAAGGGTGTCAAGACACTGCTGATCGTGTCCGGCGGGTTCGCCGAGGCGGGGCCGCTCGGGCTGCACGCCGAGCTGCGGCTGGTCGGCGAGGCGCGGGCGCACGGCATGCGCGTGGTCGGCCCGAACGCGCTGGGCGTGCTCAACACCGCGTCCTCGGTGCGGCTCAACGCCACCCTCGCGCCCCGGCTGCCCGCGCGCGGGCGCACCGGCTTCTTCTGCCAGTCCGGCGCGCTGGGCACCGCGATCCTCGCCGACGCCGAGTCGCGCGGGCTCGGCCTGTCCACCTTCGTCTCCGCGGGCAACCGCGCCGACGTCTCGGGCAACGACCTGTTGCAGTACTGGGAAACCGACCCCGACACCGATCTCGTGCTGCTGTACCTGGAGTCGTTCGGCAACCCTCGCAAGTTCGCCCGGCTGGCCCGCCGCCTCGCGCGCACGAAACCGATCGTCGCGGTCAAGTCCGGGCGGCACGCGGTGCGCCCGCAGCTGGCCGCGACCTCGGCGGAGGTCGACGAGTCGAGCGTGCAGGCGCTGTTCGAGCAGGCCGGGGTGGTGCGGGTCGAGTCGCTGGCGCAACTGTTCGACACCGCGCTCGTGTTCGCCCACCAGCCGCTGCCCGCCGGCCCCCGTGTCGGCATCGTCGGCAACTCCAGCGCGATCGGCCTGCTCGCCGCCGACACCGCGCGGTCGCAGGGGCTGAAGCTGGCGTTCGACCCGGTCGACGTCGGCCCGCAGGCGAGCCCGGAGGAGTTCGCCGCCGCGGTGCGCGAGGCGCTGAACTCCGCGGACACCGACGCGCTCGTCGTGGTTTTCGTGCCACCGCTGGCGATCCCGGGAACCGCGTACGCGCGGGCGCTGCGCGAAGCGGTCGTGGAGATGGCGCGGGACAAGCCGATCGTCTCCACCTTCCTCGCCGCCGAGGGCGTTCCCGCCGAGCTGGCGGTGCTGTCGGACGACGGGACGCCGACGCGTGGTTCGGTGCCGAGCTACCCGAGCCCGGAACGCGCGGTGAACGCGCTGGCACGGGTGATCCGGTACGCCGCGTGGCGGCAGCGTCCACAGGGGACACTCGTGCGGCCGGGCGGGATCCACGTCGAGCAGGCACAGGCACTGGTGCGGGAGCTGCTCGCCGCCGAGGACGGGAAGACGACGCTGCTGTCGGACACCGACGTCGTCCGGTTGCTGGGCTGCTACGGCATCGAGGTGGTCCCGTTCCGCGTGGTGTCCACAGTGGATGACGCGGTCGCGGCGGCCGCCGGGCTGGGCTACCCGGTGACGCTGAAGGCCGTCGACGAACGCCTGCGCGGCCGTCCGGATCTCGCCGGGGTACGGCTCGACCTGACCTCGGAGGACTCGGTGCGCACCGCGTACGAGGGCCTCTGCGCGGTGTCCGGCGACGACGAGGTCTACGTGCAGCGGATGGCGCCCAAGGGGATCTCCTGCGTGATCGGCCTGCAGGACGACCCGTCGTTCGGCTCGCTCGTGTCGTTCGGGCTGTCCGGGCTGGTCAGCACGCTGCTGGGGGACCGGGCCTACCGGGCGGTCCCGGTCACCGACGTCGACGCGGCCACCCTGCTGCGCGAGCCGCGCACCGCGCCGCTGCTCACCGGGTATCGCGGCGACGAACCGGCCGATCTGCCCGCGCTGCAGGACATGGTGCTGCGTGTGGCCGCCCTCGCCGAGGACAACCCCGAGGTCCGCTCGCTCGCCCTCGACCCGATCCTCGCCTCGCCCGACGGCGCCTTCGTCGCCAACGCGCGTCTGGTCCTCGGCCCGCCGCCGACCCGCCCGGACACCGGCCCGCGCCGCCTGCGCCCCATCACCCCCACCGACTGATCAGGCGGGGGTTTCGGCCAGCGACGTGCCGAGAGCCCGCAGGTGGGCGGTGGCGCCGCCGAAGGTGAACTCGAGGCGTTTCGCGGCGGCGAAGTAGCGGTGCACGGGGTGATCGACATCGATGCCGACACCGCCGTGGATGTGCACCGCGGTGTGCGCGACGCGGTGGCCCGCTTCGGCGGCCCAGAACTTCGCGGTCGCGACCTCCTCGGCCGCGGGCAGGCCCTCGGTGAGACGCCAGGCGGCCTGCCACAGCGTCAGCCGGACCGCCTCGACGTCGAGATAGGCGTCCGCGAGCCGCTGCCGCACGGCCTGGAAGCCGCCGATGACGTGGTCGAACTGCTCGCGCTCCCTGGCATACGCCGCGGTCAGCTCCAGCGCGCGCTCCACCACGCCGAGCTGCTGCGCGCACAGCCCGGTGGTCCCGCGCAGCCGCAGCCACTCGCCGACGTCGCCGAGCGCCACCGCCGGGGCGCCGGTCAGCTCCACCAGGCCGGCGTCCGCGTGGTCGACCGTGCGCTGTGCCGCGACGGCGACGCCGTCCGCCTCCCGGTCCACCACGAACACCCCGCGTCCGCCGCCGGTGTCGGCCTCCACCAGCAGGCCGTGCGCGAAGGCCGCGAACGGCACCGCGGACTGCGCGCCGGTGAGCCGGTGTCCGTCCTTTGTGGACTCCACGGTGAACCCGCACGGCGCGCCCGCGTCGGGCAGTGCCACGGCGAGGACCACCACGCCGCGCAGCACCGGGACCACCCAGCGCTCGGTCAGCTCGGGCGTGCCGAACTCGGCGAGCGCCGCCGCGGCCATCGTGATCGAGGGCAGGTACGGCACCGGCGCCACGGCGCGGCCGACCTCGGCGAGCACCGAGCACTGTTCCGGCAGCCCGAACCCGCCGCCGCCGACCGAGCCGGGCAGGGCCGCGTCCAGCACGCCCGCCTTCGCCAGGTCCGTCCACAGGGGAGCGTCGAATCCGCCGGATCCGTGTGGTCCCAGCGTGTCCGGGGTGACCTTGTCGGCCAGCAGCCTGCGGGTCAGGCCGGACAGGGCCTGCTGTGCTTCGGAAAGGGAGAAGTCCATCGGGGCTCCTAGCGGGTGACGGGGAGGCCGAGCGCGGTGGCGGCGACGATGTCGCGCTGGACCTCGTTGGTCCCGCCGCCGAAGGTCAGGATCAGCGACGACCGGTGCAGGCGTTCGATCCGGCCGCGCAGCAGCGCGCCGGGCGAGCCCTCGCGGACCACCGAGGCCGCGCCGAGCACCTCCATCAGCAGCCGGTAGGCCTCGGTGGCGAACTCGGTGCCGAACACCTTCGTCGCCGACGCCTCGGCCGGGCCGAGCTCGCTCGCCGCGGCCGCCCAGGCGATCCGCCAGTTGCGCAGCTTGAGGTACTCGGCGTGCGCGTGCACGCGGGCCAGGTGCAGCCGGACCCATTCGGCGTCGATGACGCGGCTGCCGTCGGGCAGCTTCGCGGTTTGCGCCCACGCGCGCACCTCGCGCAGGGACGCGGTCACCGGCGCGGCGGAGGTCAGCGCGACGCGTTCGTGGTTGAGCTGGTTGGTGATCAGGGGCCAGCCCGCGTTCTCGTCGGCGATCCGGTTGGTCACCGGGACACGGACCCCGTCGTAGTACGTCGCGCTCGTGCCGGGGCCCGCGACCGTGTGCACCTTCGTCCACGAGAAGCCGGGCGCGCTCGTCGGCACGATCAGCATCGACAGGCCCTTGTGCTTGCGGGCCGTGGGATCGGTGCGCACGGCCAGCCACACGTAGTCGGCGTACTCGATGAGGCTGGTCCACATCTTCTGCCCGGTGACGACGTAGTCGTCGCCGTCGCGTTCGGCGCGGGTGCGCAGCGACGCGAGGTCCGTCCCGGCCTCCGGCTCGGAGTAGCCGATCGAGAAGTGGAGCTCGCCCGCGGCGATCCTCGGCAGGTAGAACGCCTTCTGTTCTTCGGTGCCGAACCGCATGATCGTCGGCCCGACGGTGTTGACCGTCAGGAACGGCACGGGCACCCCCGCGACGGCCGCTTCGTCGGTGAAGATCAGCTGGTCGAGCATCGGGCGGGCCTGTCCGCCGTACTCGCGGGGCCAGCCGAGCGCGAGCCAGCCGTCCTGGCCCATCTGCCGCACGATTTCCTTGTACGCCACGCCATCGCCGTACTCGCCGCCTTCCGCCGCGAGACTCTCACGGCGGGCGGGTGTCATCAGCTCGGCGAAGTACTCGCGCAGCTGACCGGCCAGTTCGCGCTGGCCGGTGGTGTAGTCGATCCGCATCCGTCACCTCCGCCCGGAGGGCTCGTTGTGGTGGGTGAACCCGTCACGGGGCTACAGTAGAACTTGTTCTAGTTGTACCAGGCTTCGCGGACGGGAGGAAGTATGGAGATCAAGGTGGACCGCTCGCTCTGCGAGGCGAACGCGGTGTGTGTCGGGTTCGCGCCGGAGGTGTTCGACCTCGACGACGACGAGAACCTGGTCGTCGTGTCGCCGGTGCCGGACAGTGAAGTAGAACGTGTTTCGCATGCTGTGACCGGTTGTCCGAAGAATGCCCTGTTCATAGCTGGTTAGCTCGATGGATTTTGCTCTTGATTAGAACGAGAACAGATTCTAGTCTGTGGGCGTGAGGCGGGCTGGACCCGGCCCGACGTGCTTCGACGAGGAGGCATCGCGGTGAGTGCGGCCGTAGGTGGGACATTGGCGGGCCGGACGGCCATCGTCACCGGCGCAGGCGCGGGGCTCGGCAGGGCCGAAGCCCTCGCGCTGGCGAAGGCCGGGGCCGCGGTCGTGGTGAACGACCTCGGCGACGCGAAGGACACCGTGGAGGAGATCGAGGCGGCGGGCGGCAAGGCGATCGCCGTCGCCGGTGACGTCGCCGAGCGGGCCACCGCCGACGCGCTGCTGGAGGCCGCCGTCGACCACTTCGGCGGGCTCGACGTCGTCGTGAACAACGCCGGGGTGCTGCGGGACCGGATGCTGTTCGGGATGTCCGACGCGGAGTGGGACCTCGTGCTCGCGGTCCACCTGCGCGGCCATTTCCTGTTGTCCCGCAACGCCGCGAAGTACTGGCGCGACAAGTCCAAACTGGACGGTAAGCCGGTGTACGGGCGGCTGGTGAACACCGCGTCGGAGGCGTTTCTCGTCGGTTCGGCGGGGCAGCCCAACTACTCCGCCGCCAAGGCCGGGATCGCCGCGCTCACCGTGGCGGCCGCGCGCGGGCTGAGCCGCTACGGCGTGCGCGCCAACGCGATCTGCCCCCGCGCGCGCACCGCGATGACCGAGTCGGTGTTCGGTGAGGCGCCCGAAGACGGCGTCGACCCGCTGTCGGTGGAGCACGTCGCGCCGTTCGTCGCGTTCCTCGCCTCGCCCGCCGCCGAAAACGTCAACGGCCAGGTGTTCGTCGTGCACGGCGGGATGGTCGCGCTGCTGGAACCGCCGCGGGTGGAACAGCGGTTCGACACCGCGAACGGCGTCTGGACCGCCGAAGAACTCGAAACCGCGGTCGGCGGTTACTTCGCCGAGCGCGATCCGGGGCGGATGTTCGCCGCCACGGACATCCTCTCACTTCCCTGACCTCCGAGGAGCTGACGTGGCGGGACGGCTGGACGGCAAGATCGCGCTGATCACCGGCGGCGCGCGCGGGCAGGGCGAAGCCGCCGTGCGCGCTTTCGTGGCCGAGGGCGCGCGGGTGGTGATCGCCGACATCCTCGACGAGGACGGCGAAAAGCTCGCGGCCGACATCGGCGACGCGGCGGTGTACCAGCACCTCGACGTCGGCTCCGAAGCCGACTGGGAGGTCGCGATCACGCGGACCCAGGCCGCGTTCGGGCCGCCTACGGTGCTGGTCAACAACGCGGGCGTGCTGCACTTCTCGGAGCTGGGCAAGACGGAACTGGCCGACTACGAGCGCGTCATCCGGGTCAACCAGATCGGGCAGTTTCTCGGGATGCGTTCGGTCGTTGAACCGATGACGGCCGCCGGTGGCGGCTCGATCGTCAACGTGTCCTCTGTGGAGGGTCTGGCCGGAATGCCCTATCTCGTCGCCTACACCGCGAGCAAGTTCGCGATCCGCGGGATGACCAAGGTCGCCGCGCTCGAACTGGCCGCGAAGAACATCCGGGTCAACTCGGTCCACCCCGGGGCCGTGGACACGCGGATGATCCCGGAGGCGGTGGGCACCGAAGTCGACATGTCGTTCGTGGCCAAAAAGGTCCCGCTGGGCCGGGTCGGGCGGCCCGAGGAGATCGCGCGGCTGGTGCTGTTCCTGGCCAGCGACGAGAGTTCCTACTGCACCGGCGGCGAGTTCGCCGCCGACGGCGGCGCGACGGCGACGTATTCGCTGAAAGTGTGACCGTGACGGGACTGTAGTGAACACCGCTAACCGAAAGTGGCGGCGGGGGATGAGATAAGACTGCGTTTGATGCGTTCTCAGCGGTGAAGAGGGCTTCGAACGGCGGGCAGGTAACTACTGGGAGGTGCCGTGGAGACCGCGACGAGGATTCCGGGAACCGCGGCGCTGGCGCAGGTCGGCAGGCTCGCCACGTTGTCCTGGGAGGTCTTCCTGGCGATCTTCCGTCGCCCGTTCCAGTTCCGTGAGTGGATCCAGCAGTGCTGGTTCTTCGCCAGCGTCACGATCCTGCCGACGGCGCTCGTCGCGATCCCGTTCGGCGCGGTCATCGCCCTGCAACTCGGTTCGCTGACCCAGCAGATCGGCGCGCAGTCCTTCACCGGTGCCGCGAGCGCGCTGGCGATCGTGCAGCAGGCGAGCCCGCTGATCACCGCCCTGCTGGTCGCCGGTGCCGGGGGAAGCGCGGTCTGCGCCGACATCGGCGCCCGCAAGATCCGTGAGGAGATCGACGCGATGGAGGTGCTGGGCGTCAACCCGATCCAGCGCCTCGTCGTGCCGAGGGTGCTCGCCGCGATCGTGGTGTCGGTCCTGCTCAACGGCCTGGTCAGCGTGGTCGGCGTGCTCGGCGGGTACTTCTTCAACGTCGTCCTGCAGGGCGGGACACCGGGTGCCTACCTGGCCAGTTTCAACGCGCTGGCCCAGCTTCCCGACCTGTGGGTCAGCGAGGTCAAGGCGCTGCTCTACGGCTTCGTCGCCGGGGTGGTCGCCGCGTTCCGCGGGCTGAACCCGGCGGGCGGGCCGAAGGGCGTCGGCGACGCGGTCAACCAGGCCGTGGTGATCACGTTCCTGCTGCTGTTCCTCATCAACGTGGTGCTGACCGCGATCTACCTGCGGATCGTGCCGCCGAAGGCCATGTGATGGGGGAGGCGAGCCGATGACGGCAGAACCGATCCAGCGACCGCTGGTGTCCGACCGGACGCTGGAAGTCATCGCGCGCCCCGGGGCGAGCCTGGAAGGGCTGGGCAAGCAGCTTTCCTTCGCTGCGCGGGCACTCGCCTGGGCGCCGCGCACGATCCGCCGCTATCGCGGGGAAACCCTGCGGCTGCTGACCGAGGTCTGCTTCGGCACCGGCGGGCTCGCGGTGATCGGCGGGACGCTCGGCGTGATGATCGGGATGACGTTGTTCACCGGTCTCATCGTGGGCCTGCAAGGGTATTC
The DNA here is from genome assembly GCF_039541975.1 of Amycolatopsis samaneae. Lineage (NCBI taxonomy): Bacteria > Bacillati > Actinomycetota > Actinomycetes > Pseudonocardiales > Pseudonocardiaceae > Amycolatopsis > Amycolatopsis samaneae. The sequence continues at coordinate 716,481 of NZ_BAABHG010000002.1, read as the reverse complement.
GGCGCTCAACCAGCTCGGCACCGCCGCGCTGACCGGGTTCATCTCGGCGTACTTCAACACCCGTGAGGTCGCGCCGCTTTCGGCGGGGCTCGCGCTTTCGGCGACGGTCGGCTGCGGATTCACCGCGCAGCTCGGCGCGATGCGGATCTCGGAGGAGATCGACGCGCTGGAGGTGATGGCGGTACCGAGCATGCCGTACCTGGTCACCACCCGGGTGCTGGCCGGGGTCAGCGCGGTGATCCCGCTCTACGCCGTCGGCCTGCTCTCGTCGTATCTCGCCTCACGGCAGATCACCATCTGGCTCTACGGCCAGTCGGCGGGTACCTACGATCACTACTTCACGCTCTTCCTCCCGCCCGAAGACGTCCTCTGGTCCTTCGCGAAGGTGATGGTGTTCGCCGTCATCGTGATCCTTTCCCATTGTTATTACGGCTATACCGCCAGCGGCGGGCCCGCCGGGGTCGGGGTCGCGGTGGGCCGCGCGGTGCGCACGTCGATCGTGCTGATCTCGGTGCTGGACTTCTTCCTCAGCCTCGCGATCTGGGGTGCCAACACGACGGTGAGGATCTCCGGATGAGCATGCGCGGCGAGGTGCTGCACAGACTCCGGCACCAGGTGCTGGGGCTGGTGTTCCTCGTGGTCGCCGCGCTGTTCTTCGCGCTGACGATCGCCATGTACGACAAGGCGTTCACCACGGTCACCCTGGTCCGGCTGGACACCGACCACGTCGGCAGCCAGATGCGGGAGGGCTCGGACGTCAAGGTGCGCGGCATGCTCGTCGGCGAGGTCCGCGAGATCCGCACGAGCGGGGACCACGCGTCGCTGGAACTGGCGCTGCAACCGGACAAGATCGGCGTGATCCCGGCGAACGTTTCGGCACGGCTGCTGCCGAAGACGTTGTTCGGCGAGCGGTACGTCGCGCTGCAACTGCCGGAAAAGCCCGAACCGCACATCAAGGCCGGCGACGTCATCCCGCAGGACCGCACCAGTTCCGCGATCGAGCTGGAAAAGGTGCTCGGCGACGTGATGCCGCTGTTGCAGGCGGTGCAGCCGGAAAAGCTGTCGAGCACGCTGACCGCGGTGGCCACGGCGCTGGACGGGCGCGGCAAGCAGCTCGGCCAGACCCTGTCCCAGCTTTCGGACTACCTGGGCAAGATGAACCCGTCGCTGCCGAATCTCAAGGCCGACATCACCGGGCTGGCCAACGTCTCGAACGTCTACGACAAGGCGGGGCCGGACCTCATCACCGCGCTGTCGGACCTGACCACGACCAGCAAAACCCTGGTGGACAAGCAACGCGGCCTCGCCGACCTGTACGCGACGGTGTCCGCCGCCTCGGACGACCTGACGAGCTTCCTCACCGTCAACAAGGACAACCTGATCCGGCTCACCACCGCGATCCAGCCGACGCTGGACGTGCTGGCGAAGTACGCGCCGGAGTACCCGTGCATGCTCAAGCAGCTCGCCGACACGGTCCCGAACGCGGAACTGGCCTTCGGCAAGGGCACCGCGCATCCGGAGGTCAGCCGCGTCACCATCGAGTTCACCTCCAGCCGCGGCAAGTACCTGCCCGGCGTCGACGAGCCGAAGTACACCGACAAACGGGGCCCGCGCTGCTATCCGCAGGTGCCGAAGCCGGGGCACTGGCCGCAGTACCCGCCGGACGGTCCGGTCCAGGACGGGTCCGGCAAGCCCGCGCCGCCGAAGTCCCCGGACGGGCGGCTGCCGGGAGCGGTGACGTCCGGGGGCGGCGCGCCCGGCGGGTCGTCGGTCATCGGGTCGCCGGATGAGCAACAGCTGATGAACCTGCTGATGTCGCCGGCACTCGGGGTCGCGCCGGAGCAGGCGCCGGGCTGGGGCAGCCTGCTCGTCGGGCCGCTGTACCGGGGCGCGGAGGTGGAGCTGAAGTGAGGAGTTTCGTCCCGTCCCTGGTGAAGATCCTGATCTTCGCCGCGGTCACCGTGGTACTGACCGGCATTCTCGGCGCCACCATCGCGAACACGAACTTCGGCGCGCGGTCCGGGTACACCGCGAAGTTCGCCGACGCGTCCGGGCTCAAGGTCGGGGACGACGTCCGCATCGCCGGGGTGAAGGTCGGGCAGGTCGGGGACATCGGTGTCGTCGAAGGTGAGCACAACCTCGCCGAGGTGCACTTCGACGTCGAGGCGGCCTACCAGCTGCCCGCCTCGACGACCGCGACCATCAAGTACCGCAACCTCGTCGGGCAGCGGTATCTGGCGCTGGGGACCGACGTCGCGGACGGGAAGACCCTGCCCCGCGGCGGGACCATCCCGCCGGAACGGACGAAGCCCGCGCTCAACCTCACCGTGCTGTTCAACGGGTTCAAGCCGCTTTTCCGCGCGCTGAGCCCGAAGGACGTCAACCAGCTCTCCGGCGAGATCATCCGGGTGTTCCAGGGCGAGGGCGGCACGATCTCCAGCCTGCTCGCGCACACCGCTTCGCTCACCACGTCGATCGCCGGGCGGGACAAGGTGATCGGGGAGGTCATCGGGAACCTCAACACCGTGCTCGGCACGGTCAACCAGCACGGCCCGCAGCTGGGCGACCTCATCGACCAGACGCAGCGGCTGGTCAGCGGGCTCGCGGAGCAGCGCAAGCCGATCGGGGACGCGGTGGGCGCGCTGGACGAGCTGACCAACGCCACCACCGGGCTGCTCGCCGACGCCCGGCCGGCGCTCAAGGACGACGTCGGCGAGCTCGGCACGTTGTCGCAGAACCTCGGCGATTCGGAACAGCTGCTCAACCACCTGCTCAGCGTGCTGCCGGGCAACCTGCAGAAGTTCACCCGCACGCTCAGCTACGGCAGCTGGTTCAACTACTACCTGTGCGGCATCAACGGCCGGATCGGGATCTCCTCGCTCAACATCGAGCTGCCGATCCTGCCGCTGCCCGCGACCAAGCGACCGGAGAGGTGCGGCCCGTGAAACGACTGAAGGACCGCAACCAGGCCGCCGTCGGCGGGATCGCGCTCGTGCTGGTCCTGCTCGTCACACTGGTGACGTACTTCTCCGATAAGCTCCCGATGTTCGGCAACGGCGTCACCTACACCGCCTACTTCGGCGAGTCGGCCGGGCTGGAGCCGGACAACGAGGTCGAGGTCGCCGGGGTGAAGGTCGGCCAGGTGACGTCGGTGGCCCTGTCCGGCAAGCAGGTGCTGGTGAAGTTCCGGGTCAAGGGCGTCCGGGTCGGGGACGCCTCGTCGGCGTCGATCGAGATCAAGACGTTGCTGGGGGAGAAGTACCTCGCGCTGGATTCGAAGGGCGCGGGCACGCAGGACCCGGGCAGCACGATCCCGGTGAACCGCACGCGGACGCCGTTCCAGTTGCAGGACGCGTTCCAGCAGCTGTCGAACACCGTCGGCGACATCGACACGAAGCAGCTCGCGGACAGCTTCAACGTCCTGTCGGACAGCCTCAAGGACAGCCCGCAGTACCTGAAGGACACGCTTTCCGGCCTGTCCTCGCTGTCGAAGACGGTGTCCTCAAGGGACAGTGAGCTGCACACCCTGCTGGCCAACACGGGCAAGGTGTCGAAGACACTGTCCGATCGCAACGCCCAGCTGCAACGGGTGATCAGCGACGGCAACCTGCTGCTGACCGAGCTGCAGAACCGCAAGGCGGCGATCGACTCGTTGCTGAAGGGGACGCAGCAAGTGTCGGCGCAGCTGTCCGGGCTGGTGGCCGACAACCGCGCGCAGCTGAAGCCGACGCTGCAGAAACTGGGGAAGGTGACCGACATCCTGCAGCGCAACCAGGGCAACCTCGACAAGAGCCTGCAGCTGATGGCGCCGTTCGCGCGGGTCGGCGCCAACGCCACCGGCAACGGCCGCTGGTTCGAGGGATACCTGTGTGGGCTGCTGCCGCCGACGATCATCGCCGGTGGGCTGACGATCAACCCCGAGGGCTGCACGCCGCCGATCGCCGCGCCGAACCAGGGGATAGGTGGCCGATGACCGCCGACGTACTTTCTCCCGCGGAGGCGGCGATATGACAGTCGAGACACGTTCGGGGCGCAAGGTCGTCACCTGGGTTTCCTTCGGGTGCGTCGCGGTGCTGGTGCTGGCCGCGGTGCTGTGGCTGGTGCAGCGGGACGGCGGCGGGACCCGGGTCAGCGCGTACTTCGGCAAGACGGTCGGGCTCTACGCCGGGTCGTCGGTGCGGGTGCTCGGCGTCAAGGTCGGCGAGGTCACCGGGGTGACGCCGCGGGGCGACTCGGTGCGGGTCGACATGCGGGTGGACGGGGTACGGATCCCGGCCGACGCGGGCGCCGTCGTCGTCGCGCCGAGTCTGGTGAGCGACCGCTACGTCCAGCTCACCCCGGCCTACGAAAGCGGGCCGACGCTGGCCAGCGGGACCGTCCTGCCGAAGGAGAAGACGGCGACGCCGGTCGAGCTGGACGACCTGTATTCCAGCCTGGACAAGCTTTCCACCGCGCTGGGGCCGGACGGGGCGAACAAGGACGGCGCGCTGTCGAAGACGCTGGACACCGCGGCGGCGAACCTGAAGGGCAACGGCGCCAACCTGAACTCGACGGTCGGGCGGCTCGCCGACCTCGCGAAGACGCTGGACAACTCGAAGGACGACCTGTTCGGCACCATCCAGAACCTGAACTCCTTCACCGGCGCGCTGGCGCAGAGCGACGCGCAGCTCAACGAGTTCTACCAGCGCGTCGCCGACGTGAGCGGGTTCCTCGCCAAGGATTCCGGCGACGTGGGCGCGGCGCTGACCTCGCTGGGTGGCGCGCTCGGTGACGTCAAGACGTTCGTGGCGGACAACAAGGAGGCCCTTTCGTCCAATGTGGACAAACTGGCTTCGCTGACGAAGGTGCTGGTGGACCAGCGTTCCTCGCTGGCCGAGGTGCTCGACGTCGCCCCGGTGGGCGCGACCAACTTCATCAACTCCTACGACGCGGCGTCCGGCACGATCGCCGTGCGGGACAACCTCAACGAGATCACCCACCCGCCGGTGCTCACGCTGTGCCGCCTGATCAGCGCGGGGACGCCGAAGGAGATTCCCGACGTGATCGGGAACATGTGCAAGAAGCTCGCCCCGGTGCTCGACGGGACGTTGAAGCTGCCGAGCCTCTCGCAGGTGATCGCCTCGCTCCAGACCGGTGAGCTTCCGCCGCTGCCGCTGCCGGTCACCGACGTCCTCACCCAGCTGTCGGGAGGCAAGAAGTGAAGCGCCGCAGGCAAATCGTGGGGGTGCTGGCCGGGGTGTTGGTGCTCGCGGGGTGCAGCGACGGCGGGTTCAACGGCCTCTACAGCACGCCGCTGCCCGGCGGTGCCGACATCGGCGACCATCCGTACCGGATCACCGCGCAGTTTACCGACGTGCTGGATCTGGTGCCGCAGGCCAGCGTCAAGGTCAACGACGTCGCGGTAGGCCGTGTCGAGAAGGTGACCCTCACCCCGGACACCCGCACGGCGGTGGTGTCCATGGCGGTCAACGGCGACATCGCCCTGCCCGCCAACGCGCACGCCGAGCTGCGACAGTCGAGCCTGCTCGGCGAGAAGTTCGTCGACCTGCGCGCGCCGACGGCGGAGAAGGCCGAGGGGAAGCTCGGCCAGGGTGCGCAGATCCCGCTCGCGCGGACCAACCGCAACCCCGAAGTCGAAGAGGTGCTGGGCGCGTTGTCGTTGCTGCTCAACGGCGGCGGCGTCGACCAGCTGCAGAAGATCAGCCACGAGCTGAACGACGCGTTGTCCGGCAACGAGCCGCAGATCCGCGCCCTGCTGTCGCATGTGGACGAACTCGCCACCCAGCTGGACGGGCACAAGGGCGAGATCCTGCGGGCCATCGACGGGCTCGACAAGCTGTCGCGCACACTGACCGGGCAGACGCAGAATCTCGGCAACGCGCTCGACAACCTGGCGCCGGGCCTGAAGATCGTCACCGACCAGCGTGACCAGCTCGTCGGGATGCTGAAGTCGCTGAACAAGCTGTCCGGCGTCGCCGTCGACACCGTGACGAAGAGCCGCGACCAGCTCGTCGCGAACCTCAAGGCGTTGCAGCCGATCCTGCAGAAGCTGGGCGAGGCCGGGCAGAACCTGCCCAAGGCGTTGCAGATCCTGCTGACCTACCCGTTCCCGGACTACGCGGGCAACGTGATCAAGGGCGACTACGCGAACGTCGAGGCGACCGTCGATCTGGACCTGGACACCCTGCTGCACAACATCACCAGTTCCTCGCAGCCGTTCCTGCCGATTCCCGGCTCGCAGGGGACCGGTGCGCCGGGCGCGATCCCGTTCAACAACGGCACCCCGCCGCCACCGCTTCCGCTGCCGACGGTCAATCCGCCGCAGGCGCCGGGCGCGCCGCAGGGCCAGAGCGGCGGCGGGCTGCTCGGCGGCGTCGGCGGCGTGCTCGGTTCGCTGTTCGGGGGTGGCAAATGACCAGGGCGACCCGGATCCGGCTGCTCGCGTTCATGATCATCGCGGTGGTGTCGGTGGTCTACGCCGGCGGCAAGTACGCCGGGCTGGACCGGCTCTTCGGGACCAGGGGTTACCTGGTCACCGCGAAGCTCGCGGACTCGGGCGGGATCTTCGTCAACGCCGAGGTCGCCTATCGCGGGGTGACCGTCGGCCGGGTGACGTCGATGAAGCTCACCGACCACGGCGTCGACGTCGGCCTGGACATCGACAAGGGCGGGCCGAAGATCCCCGCGGACACCCGCGCGCAGGTGTCGAACCGGTCGGCGGTGGGGGAGCAGTTCGTCGACCTGCTGCCCCAGCACGACACTGGCCCGTACCTGGCCGAGGGCGGGGTGATCGAGCAGAACCGCACCTCGATCCCGCTCGGCCCGGACACCGTGCTGTCCAATTTGGACAAGCTGGTGGCCGGGGTGCACCCGGACTCGCTGCGCACCGTGGTCGACGAGACCTACACCGCCTTCGCCGGCGCCGGGCCGGACCTGCAACGGCTGTTGGACAGCTCGGGCTCGCTGACCACCGCGGCGATGCGGTACCTGCCGCAGACCCAGGGCCTGCTGGCGAACTCGCGGACGGTGCTCGACACCCAGCAGCGGCAGGCCGCGAACATCACCGAGTTCTCCAGCGGGCTGCGCACGATCGCCTCGCAGCTGAAGACCTCGGATCCGGACCTGCGCAAGGTCGTCGACGAGGCGCCGCAGCTCGGGCGCCAGATCAGCGACGTGCTCGCGAAGTCCGGTACCGACCTCGGGGTGCTGTTCGCGAACACGCTGACCACCGCGCAGGTCACCTCGGCGCGCACCGACGCCATCGAAGAGCTGCTCGTGGCCTACCCGGTCATCTCGGCGTTCTCGCCGACCACGTCGCCGGACGGCACCGGGCACCTGGGTTTCATCCTGAACTTCTTCGACCCGGCGTCGTGCACCAAGGGGTACGAGGGCACCCAGCAGCGGCCGGCGAACGACACCCGGGAGCTTCCGGTGAACACGAAGGCCTACTGCGCGGAGCCGCCGGGCAGCAAGACCGGGGTGCGGGGCGCGCAGAACGCGCCGTACGCGGGCAGGCCCCCGGTGCTCCCGGCGGCGCCGAAGCAGCCGGAACCCACGCAGCAGAACCAGCTTCCCGGCATGCTGAACCTGCTGACCGGGCTGACCAAGGGCGGGCTGGGCGCGCTGCTGGGCGGCTCGTGATGGCGCCGCTCACGCGCGCGCTGGTGGTCGCGGCCGTCCTCGCGGTGCTCGCCGCGGGCGGGACCGGGTTCTCGTGGTGGCGATCCGCGCACGACGACGCGCAGGCGCGTGGCCGGGAACGCGACGCGGTACTGGCCGCGGCGAACGCCGAGCTGGTCGCCCTGAACACGATGAACTACCACACCGCCGCCCAGGACGTGGACCGCTGGATCGCCGCCACCACCGGCCAGTACGGGAAAGACCTGTCCGGGGACCGGAAGCTCCAGGTCGACCGAGCGACCAGCACCAAGACCGTCTCGACCGCGTCGCTCGTCCAGGCCGCCGTGACCCAGCTCGACGTCGGCGCCGGGACCGCGCGCCTGATGGCGGTACTGGACGTCCGCGTCAGTACCGGCGACGGTGCCCCAGCTCCGAAGCTGAACCGGCTGACCGTCGACTTCGTGCGCGACGGCGACGCGTGGAAGGTCGGCGGAGTGCAGGCGATCGCATGAGCCGTCTCGCGCGGCTGCTGGCCGGGATCGTGGTGGTGGCACTGGGCTGTGCGGTGTGGTTCGGCGTCGAGACGGGGTTGCTGGACTCCGGCGACAACGCGGCACTGGTGGACCAGACCGCGACGGCCGAGGTCACCGAACAGGTCGGCGCCGCGGTCAAGGCGGTGTTCTCCTACGACTACGCCAACCTCGCCCGCACCGAACGGGCCGCCGCCGAGGTGCTCGCCGGGGACGCGGTGGCCCAGTACCGGGACCAGTTCGCGGCGGCGAGGAAGCGCGCGGAGGAGCAGAAGCTGGTGCGCACCACGACGGTGCGCTCGCTGGGCGTGCGTGAACTGCGCGGGGACGACGCGTCGGTGCTGCTGTTCCTGGACCAGCAGACGCTGGCGCCTGGCGGCGGTGCGCCGCAGACATCGGTGGCGCAGCTGAGCGTGACCGCGAAACGGGTCGACGGCCGGTGGCGACTGTCCCGGTTGGACACGCTGTAGCGCTGCCCGCGGTCGGCTGGTCACCGGTGGTGACTCGGGTACCGTGGGAATGTGCGTCGGCCTGGCACGACGTACCCCGCGACCGAAGGAACCGATGGGAAACAGGCAGTTCACCGGCGCGCCCGAGGACGCGGACCTGACCCGCGCCGACTCGCTGGCGCGGGAGATCTTCTCGGACGTGGCGAACAAGTGGGCGCTGCTGATCATCGAGTGCCTCGGCGACCGCACCTTGCGCTTCAGTGAGCTGCGGGACGGGGTGGCGGGTATCAGTCACAAGATGCTCACCCAGAACCTGCGGATGCTGGAGCGCAACGGCCTGGTCGAGCGGACCGTGCATCCCACCGTGCCGCCGCGGGTCGAGTACGTCCTCACCGAGCCGGGCCGGGGGCTCCGCGCGACGATCGACGGGATGTGCGCGTGGACCCAGCGCTATCTCGGCCACATCGAGGAGTCCCGGCACCGTTTCGACGCCTGAGTATTCCGGTGTCTGCCCACACGCCGGATCGTGGCACGGTCTCGTTGGCCGTTCGTGGTTGGACATCCGTACTCCAGAAGGATTCGCGCTGTATGCTCGGTCCGGTCCTCAGGCGGCGATCCGCTGATGGAGGTAGTTTCTTCTGGGGCTGCGTAAGGGATCGACGTAGTCGGGCGGGATGAAGGTGGGTATTCCGTCTTCGGTGATGTGGACTGTCCACGGTGAACTGTGCAGTAGCCGGTGGTGGGCGGTGCAGAGCAGTACGAGGTTGCGGAGGATGGTGTGTCCGCCGTGTGCCCACTCGATCACGTGGTGGGCGTCGCAGTGTCGCGGTTTTCGGTGGCAGCCGGGGAAAGCGCAGCCGCCGTCTCGGATGATTAGTGCTTTGCGCAGTGCCGGGGTGACCAAACGCTTGGCCCTGCCCAGATCGAGTGGTTCGCCTTTCGAGCCCAGTACCGCCGGAATGATCTGGCAGTCGCAGGCCAGCATGCGTGTTTCGGTGGCGGTGAGTTCGCTGACCATGTCCAGGCAGGCGGTGCCGAGTTTGGTCTTGAGGTCGTTCAGGGCCACGGTGACCACCAGGTGGGCGCGGTCTCCGCCGGGCACGTCGGGGACGTTGGCCAGCATCGCGATGGCCTCGCCGAAGGCTTCTCCGTACCGCTGGGACGTGGTCCGTAGGTCGGGCCACTCGTCTTCCCCGGCGGGCCGGGGTGTGGACAGTGGGTCGAGGATGGTGCTCAGCCGGGTCCCGGTGATGGGATCGAGCTGGCCGTCGATATCGAACCAGCCGTCCTTCCGTTGCCGCATCCGCAGTTCCGGCTTCCGCTCGGCCGGGTCCGGGTCCTTCGGTTCCTTTCCGTCCTGGTCCATGCGGGCCAGGATCTCGGCGGCGGCTTTGTCGACCTCTTGTGGTGTCGCCTGACGTGCCAGCTCTACCAGGATCTTCTCCGCGCTTGCTCTGTCCTCTTCGGACACATCAGCTGGAATCTTCTTCAGGAACAACAAAATCCGGCCGATGTGATGTGGTCCGATCTCCCCGGCGAGTGCGGCTGCTCCGGTCGCTGGCGCGGCGGCGGGTGTTTCGGTACCGTCTATGCTACGACCGGGATTCAGCCCACGCGCACGATCAAGATGCTTTTTGGCTTCACCGCGCGACATCCGCCCCATGTGTGCGAACCATGCCGCGGTGGATCCGTAGCCGTACAGCTCGGACACCCCGCGAGAATCAACCTCCACCAGTAGTTGGCCGAGTTCGGCGTCCAGGCGCCACAAGGCTTCCAGTCGCGCACGCACCTCGTCGGCGAGTTCGCGACCGGACAACCGCCACAGTGGTGGCGGTTTCTGGGTGGACAGGTTCCTGGACACGCCTCCAGCTTACCGCAGTCACTCGCACATACGTTCGACACAATCGAGTGAAGTAATGACCGGCGTTTTAGGGAGGGGATATGTGACTGACTGCGCAATCTGTCACCTGATCACGCAATCTGTCACCGCGCCGCCTGGCAGAGCATGATGCGAGTCGCCTGCCGACTCGGATACGACTGGTTGTCACGGATGGAGGGGATCGTTGCGTGAGGAAGACGTCGCGGGCGGCGAGAGCGTTCAGTAGGCCGGCCGCAACCTTTCTGGGTTTCCTGGTGTCATCAACGATTTGGTGTCCGCGTGCCCTGTCGTGCCGAGGGTGGGTGTGAGCGGCTCAGGCCAGTTCGTCACTCGACGCGAGGTTGCGCTGTGTCAGAAGGTCGCAGCTGAGTTCCCACAGCTTCCGCGCGATCTCCGGGTCCTGGGAGAGCGGGCTCGGCTTCGCCGGGCGGCTGTTGGCGAAGTAGCCACCCATGCTCGTCGCGACCTCCTGTGCGGTGGCGAGATAGACGGGCGTTCCGGCGGCCTTCTCGGCAGACGTCTGGAACGGGCGCGTGACTTTCAGGAGGAGTCCGAACGGTCCCGTGGTGTGCCGGCCGAGGTTGGTGCGCACGAAGCCCGGGTCCGCGGCGTTGGCGGTGACACCGGTGCCGGGAACGCGCCGCGCGAACTCGGCCACGAACAGGATGGTGAGCAGCTTCGTCGTCGAGTACGTCCGCGTGTGACCGAAGTTCTCGCCGGTGGGCAACGCGTCCAGGTCGAGATGCTTGATATGCGTGTGGTTTGACGAGGAGAGGGCCACGATCCGCGCGGATGCGGAACCGGTGAGCGCCGGTAGCAGTAGGTGCGTGAGCAGGAATCCGGACAGGTAGTTCGTGGCGAAATTGGTTTCGAACCCGTCCGGGGTGAGTTCGCGGCGGGTCCGGGCCTCGGCGGCGTTGAGGATCAGGCCGTTCAGGCGGGTGGTGTGCTGTCGCACCTGCACGGCCAGCGAGCGCACCTGCGTCATGTCCGACAGGTCGGCGGCCACGACTTCCAGTTCGGCCTCCGGTACCCGTGACCTGATCATGGACGCGGCGGCCCGGCCGCTTTCGGCCGACCGGGCGCCGAGCAGGACGCGAGCACCACGAGCAGCCAACTGCGTGGCGACGGCGTAGCCCACGCCGCTGGTCGCCCCGGTCACCAGGTAGGTTTTTTCTTCATGTCTCATGTCTTTCATGTCTGATGTATATCATGGTTTATCATGACTACATGAAGGACCAGCGCGACGACCAGTTGTCGTTCGAGGCCAGGACCGGCTACCTGCTCGCCCGGCTCGGCTCGCTGGCCGAGCGAAGCTGGATCGGCATGCTGCGTCGCCACAACCTGACGCCCAGTCAACACGCGGTCCTGCTGGCGCTGCGCGAACGCGGCCCGCTGGGACAGCAGGACCTCGGCCGCCTCATCGCCGTCGATCCCAGAAACGTGGTGCCGATCCTCGACGGCCTGGCCGGCCAACACCTGATCGGCCGCCACGTTGATCCCGCGGACCGGCGGCGACGCGTCATCAACCTGACCGAAACGGGCCGATCGGCAGCCGACGACCTGGCGAAATCGGTGACCGACATCGAAACCGGGTTCCTTCGTGGTCTCAACTCCGCCGACCAGGCCGAACTCAACCGGCTACTTAGGACGCTGCACGCCTCGCTGACCCCGTAACGCAAGCGCGGCAATCGTGGTTTGACGATCGCCGATCCGCGCCGTGCTAACCCTTCTGGGCGCGTTCGCGGGCTTCGAGGATTTCGGGGACGTGGGTTTCCGCCCATTCACGGACGGCGCGCAGCGGGATCAGCAGGGACCGGCCGAGGTCGGTGAGCCCGTATTCGACGCGGGGTGGCTGTTCCGCGTACTCGACGCGGGCGAGCAGGCCATCCTCTTCCATCGCGCGCAGCGTTTCGGTCAGGACCTTCGGGGTGACGCCCTGGATTTTCGCCACCAGGGCGGTGAAGCGCAGCGGGCCGTCTTCCAGGGCGTTGACCACGAACACCGTCCACCGCGCCCCGATGCGGTGCAGCACCACCCGGGACGGACAGGTGACGGACATGACGTCGTACCCCACGGTGATCCCTCCGATTCCAGTTACGTTGAAGTACCTGGTTACTTTTCCATAGCCTACGTCGGCAACGACAGTCGACGAAACGGAGTGGCGTCATGGGTAACCGGCTCACCGGTCAAACAGTGCTCGTGTTGGGCGGGCGGCATCTGGGCGGGGCGATCGCGGCGGCCGCGACCGCCGAGGGCGCGCGGGTACACGTCGCGTCCCATCGGCCCGGTGGACTGCACATCGACCTGCGCGACGAGACGACCATCGCCGCGACGGCCGCCGAACTCGGGGCGGTCGATCATCTGGTCAACACGGCGTCGGCGCCGCATGCGGTGCCGATCCGCGAGCTCGACCGGGACAGGACCGTCGACGCCTTCGCGGCCAAGGTGATCGGGCCCTTGCTGCTCGCGAAGCACTTCACGATCCGGCGATCACTGCTGCTGTTCTCCGGTCAGGTCGGCTGGCGCCCGGCGCGCGGGAACGTCGTGACGGGCGTGACCAACGGGGCGGCCGCGTTCGCCGCGCGGCACCTCGCCGCCGAACTCGCGCCGGTCCGGGTCAACGCGCTGTCGCCGGGGATCATCGACTCCGGCGCCTGGGACGCCAAGGGCGAGGCCAAACCGGACTTCCTCGCGTCCGCCGCTCGGCGGACCCTCGTCGGCCGCGCCGGCACCGTCGCCGACGTGACGGACGCGGTGTTGTGGTTGCTGGGGGCCGAATTCCTCACCGGCGAGACCATTCACCTGGAGGGCGGTCGCCCCTGACCGCGGTGCCGGGGAGCCGATGAGCCTCAGTCGAGGCAGAACTCGTTGCCCTCGACGTCCTGCATCACGAGGCACGACTCGTTCTCGTCGTCGGAGACCAGCAGTTCCACGCGTACCGCGCCGAGCGGGATCAGCCGCGCGCACTCGGCCTCGAGGGCGGCGATGCGCTCCTTGCCCACGAGCCCGGTACCGACCCGCACGTCGAGGTGCACCCGGTTCTTGACGACCTTGCCCTCGGGAACGCGCTGGAAGTACAGCCGCGGGCCCACGCCGGTGGGATCGGAGCAGGCGAACGAGGCGCCCTGCCGCTCGGGCGGCAGCGAGCGGTCGAACTCGTCCCAGGTGGCGAACCCCTCCGGTGGCGGCGGCACGACGTACCCGAGCACCTCGCACCAGAAACGCGCGACGCGCTCGGGTTCCGCGCAGTCGAAGGTGACCTGGACCTGTTTGACCGACCCCATGAACCTCAGCCTACTTGTGCGTACCGCGCGCCGAGAACCGGATTTCCGCACCAGGGGTGATCATGGCCTGCGGAACAGGAGCTGGGCCTGCCGGAACTGCCGCTCGTCCTGGTGTGGCTCGCGCACCATCCGGCCGACCTCCGTGAATCCCGCCTGGCGCAACAGTTCCGCGAGACTGTCCGGCGACCACCGGTAGGCGGGCGTGACCTTGTGGTCGAACTCCTCCGGCAGCGGGTCGTCGCCGGCGAAGAAGCCGAGCAGCAGGTGGCCACCCGGTGCCAGGACCCGTTGGAACTCGGCGAACACGGTGGGCAGCTGCCGCGGCGGTGTGTGGATGACCGAGTAGAACGCGAGAATGCCGCCGAGCGTCCCGTCGGGAATGTCCAGCGCGGTCATCGACCCCTCGTCGAACCGCAGTCCCGGATGGTCCCGGCGGGCCAGCGTGATCATCTCGGTGGACAGGTCGACGCCGAAGGCGTCCAGCCCGAGCGTGTGCAGGTGTGCGGTCAGATGCCCGGGGCCGCAGCCGAGGTCGGCGACCGGTCCGGCGCCCCCGGCCCGCACGAGGTCGGCGAACGCGGTCAGCATCGCCCGTTCCAGCGGCAGGGTTTCCAAGATATTGCCGAAAAGCTCGGCGTAGCGGGCGGCGACGGAGTCGTAGGCGATCTTGGTGTCGTGCAGGACGGAGGGTTCGGTCATGGCGGGCACCCTAGCCCGCGACGGACCTCCGGCGGCCCGGAATCCGCCACGGGGCACCGGATCGCGGCCGGACCGCCGATCGCCGCCGGGAGAACCGGTACTACCGTCGCGGGCATGCGGCTTCATGTGGGATGCGCGATGTGGACACACCCCGCCTGGCAGGAACACCAGCCGAACCCGCGGGAACGGCTGCGCTCCTACGCGGGCTGGTGCACCGCGGTGGAAGGCAACACCACGTTCTACGCCACACCCGCCCGTGCCACCGTGGAATCGTGGGCGGCGCAGACCGCGCCGGAGTTCCGGTTCGTGGTCAAGCTGCCGAAGACGGTCACCCACGAACGGCGGCTGGCGGGCGCGGAGGCGGAACTGCGGGCGTTCCTGGACGCGATCGAACCGCTCGGGCCGCGTGCGCACGCTCTGTGGCTGCAACTGCCCGCGTCCTTCGGCCCGACCGATCTCGGGGTGCTGGCGGCGTTCCTGCGCGGACTTCCCCCGCGCTACCGCTACACCGCCGAGGTCCGGCATCCCGCGTTCTTCGCCGACGAGAAGGCCGCCCGGCAGCTGGAGTACGTGCTGGGCCGGGTCGGCGCCGAATGGATGCCGTTCGACACCACGACGTTGTTCGCCGCCCCACCGGTCAGCACCGGCGAACGCGAGGCGCAGGCGAAGAAACCGCGGGTGCCACGCCGTACCCGCGCGCTCACCGGGTACCCGATCGTGCGCTACCACGGCCGGGACGACGTCGACGCCACCGTCGCGGGCTGGCGGCCGTGGATCGAGATCGTCACCGCCTGGCTGCGCGAAGGCCGCTCGCCGACGGTGTTCCTGCACACGCCGGACAACGCCGGATCGCTGGTGCTGGCCCGCCGCTTCCACGACGAGGTGCGTGCGGGGCTGCCGGAGCTGGAACCCTTGCCCGAGCCCGAATCGCACGAGCCGATGACGTTGTTCTGACGAGCGGGGTGTCAGCGGAGGTAGGCGAGCACGAGGTCGGCCACCCGCGCCACCGGCACCGTCGTGACCACTTCGAACGTGGCCGACTCCCGCAGCAGCGGTTCCACGGTCTCCAGATTGTCGAGCACCTCGGCGAGTTCGGCCCCGGTTTTCCCGTAGGGATTGGTCGTACGCGTGGCCAGGCGCTCGACGAGCACCGCGGCCGGGGCGCTGAGCAGCACGATGTGGTCGAACCGGGGATAGAACCGGACCTGGTTGCGCGTCGCGCCCCCGACGAACAGATGCGTCTCCGAAACCTCCGAGAGCAGCGCGTCGATCCGGTCCGCGCGCCAGAGCCGTTCGCCGTCGACCGTCTCGTGGTAGCCGCCGTAGTCGGTGTCGACGGTGCGGTGCCCGCGCGACGCGAGCTCGTCCAGCACCGTGGTCTTGCCCGTCCCCGACATCCCGGTGACCAGTACTCGCTTCACCTCGCACAGGGTAGTGGCACCGCCGGTGGCACCATCTGAGCCATGATGGCTTGCAGTGGTGCCACTCGTGTGCCATAGTGGTGCCATGGACTTGAGCTCGTATGTGCGCAACCTCGGACGTGAATTCGCCACCCTGGCCGAAGCCGGTGGCGAAGAGGCGCGTGCGCTGGTCGAGCGCCTGACCGGCCCGCTCGAATCGGCGATCCGGATGACCCTGCTGGAGGCACTGTCGGGTGCCACGGACGAGATCACCCGGGACCTGGCCCCGGGCGCGGTGGAACTGCGCCTGCGTGGACGCGAGCCGAACTTCGTCGTGACGTCACCACCCTCGGCACCGGCGCCGGGGGAGGGCGTGGCACCACCGGATCCCGCGCCGGAGGGCGGCCCGCCGATCGCCGAGGACGGTCCCACCGCGCGGATCAACGTGCGCCTCCCGGAGCAGCTCAAGGCCGCGGTCGAGGAGGCCGCCGCCAAGGAGGGCCGCTCGGTCAACGCCTGGCTCGTCCGGGCGGCCTCGGCGGCGCTGCGGGGCACCGACCGCGAGCAGCGCCCCGGGCCGTCCGCCGGCTCGCGGAGCAAGCAGCACTTCAGCGGCTGGGTGCGCTAGCCCGCCGAACCGCTCTTCACCACACCACGTCCCTGACCTGCGGGGACGTCTCACCACCACACCCTGAGGGGACAGCTATGCCCATTTTCGAGACACCCGAACCGGTTTCCGTCGAGCTCGAACTCGGCGTCGGCGACGTGCGGATCAGCGCGAGCGACCGGACCGACACCGTCGTCGAGGTGCGCCCGACCAACGAGGCCGACCAGTCCGACGTGAAGGCCGCGCAGCAGGTCCGCGTCGACTACGCGAACGGTGTGCTGGACATCAAGGGGCCGAAGTCGCGCGTCTTCGACTTCTCCCGCAAGACCCGGTCGGTCACCGTGTCCGTCGAGCTGCCCACCGGCTCGCGGGTGAACGGCGACGTGCAGGTGGGCGGCTTCCACGGCACGGGCCGGTTCGGCGACTGCCGGTTCAAGACCTCCGTCGGGAACTTCCAGCTGGAGCGCACCGGCTCGCTGCGCCTGGACACCGCGACCGGGCACATCACGGTCGACGAGGTCGCGGGCGACCTCGAGATCCACACCAGCTCCGGCAAGGTCCGCGTCGGCGCGGTCGAGGGCTCTGCGGTCACCAAGAACTCCAACGGCGACACCGAGATCGACACGGTCGGCGGCGATGTCCGGGCGCGCGCGGCCAACGGCGACATCGTCGTGGGCCGGGTGCGCGGCAGCGTCGAGGCCAAGACGGCCAACGGCAGCGTCCGCGTCGGCGAGGTCGCCCGCGGCACGGCGACGCTCGACACCGCGATGGGCGGTATCGACGTCGGCATCGCCGAGGGCACCGCCGCCTGGCTCGAGGTGCGCACCGGCTTCGGGCAGGTGCACAACCTGCTGGAGAGCACCTCCCGGCCCGGGGAATCCGACGAGACCGTCGAGGTGCGCGCGAGCACCTCCTTCGGCGACATCACCGTCCGCCGGGCCTGATCCGGCGAGCGCTTCCACACCAGTACACCTGCCTACTTTTCCCAGGGGACATCATGACCACCAACCACGCCCAGCCCGCGATCGCGGTGACCGGGCTGCGCAAGGCCTACGGCGACCACGTCGTGCTCGACGGTCTCGACCTGAACGTCGGCCGGGGCACGGTCTATTCGCTGCTCGGCGCGAACGGCGCCGGGAAGACCACCACCGTCAAGATCCTGTCCACTTTGATCAACGCCGACGCCGGGAACGCCCGCGTCGCCGGGTACGACCTGAGCGGGGAACCCGACGCGGTACGCGCCGCGATCGGGGTCACCGGCCAGTTCTCGGCGGTGGACAACCTGCTCACCGGCGCGGAGAACCTCCGCATGATGGCCGACCTGAACCACCTCGGCCGCACCGAGGGCAAGCGGCGCGTCGCCGAACTGCTCGACCAGTTCGACCTCGTCGACGCGGCCGGGAAACCGGCGTCGTCCTACTCCGGGGGCATGCGGCGGCGGCTCGACCTCGCGATGACGCTGGTCGGCGACCCGCGGGTGATTTTCCTCGACGAGCCGACCACCGGGCTCGACCCGCGCAGCCGCCGCAGCATGTGGCAGATCGTCCGGGGACTGGTGGCCGACGGCGTCACGATCTTCCTGACCACGCAGTACCTGGAGGAGGCCGACGAACTGGCCGACCGGATCGGCGTCCTCGACCACGGCAGCCTGGTCGCCGAGGGCACCGCGGACGAGCTGAAGCGCCGCATCCCCGGCGGGCACGTCCGGCTCCGGTTCGCCGACGCGCACGGCCTGGACGCGGCGACCCGCGCGCTCGGCACGCTTTCGGCCGAGGACGACGCGCTCGCGCTGCGGGTGCCCAGCGACGGCAGCCTCCGGTCGCTGAAGGCCCTGATCGACCGGCTCGACGAGCGCGGCATCGAGGTCGACGAGCTGTCGGTGCACACCCCCGACCTCGACGACGTCTTTCTTTCCCTGACCGGCAACCCGAAGCACACCCGCTCCGAGAACTCCCAGAACGAGAAGGTGACCACCCGATGAGCACCGCCACCCTCGCCGGCCCCGCGCCCGCGATCCGGTTCCACCCGCTGCGCGACTCGGCGACGATGCTGCGCCGCAACCTCAGGCGCATGGTGCGCTACCCGTCGATGACCGTGCAGCTCGTCGGGATGCCGATCATCTTCCTGCTGCTGTTCGTCTACGTCTTCGGCGGCACGATGGGCGCGGGGCTGGGCGGGGCCTCCGGCGGGCGCGCCGAGTACGTCAACTACCTGGTGCCCGGCATCGTCCTGATGACGGTGACCGCGACGGTCAACGGCACCGCGGTCTCGGTCGCCATGGACATGACCGAAGGCATCATCGCTCGGTTCCGCACCATGAGCATCGCCCGCGTCTCGGTGCTGACCGGGCACGTTCTCGGCAGCGTGATCCAGGCGATGCTGAGCCTGGCGGTCGTGATCGGCGTGGCGCTGCTCGTCGGGTTCCGGCCCGCCGCCGGTGTCGGCGCGTGGTTCGCCACGGCGGGTTTCCTGGTGGTGCTGGCGTTCGCGCTGGTGTGGCTCGCGGTCGCGCTCGGCCAGGTGAGCAAGAGCGTCGAGTCCGCGAGCAACGTGCTCATGCCGCTGATGCTGCTGCCCTTCCTCGGCAGCGGGTTCGTCCCCACCAGCTCCATGCCCGCCGGGCTGCGCTGGTTCGCCGAGTACCAGCCGTTCACGCCGATCATCGAGACCCTGCGCGGGCTGCTGATGGACAAGCCGCTCGGCAACCACTGGTGGATCGCGCTCAGCTGGTGCGCCGTCATCGCACTCGGCGGCTACCTCTGGTCCAAGAAGCTCTTCAACCGCGAGTACTCCCGCTGACCGACCGCCGCATCCACCACCACGAAAGGACCTTTCGATGAGTGACACGGCCGCCGTTCCCCAGGGCCTCCCGATGGCACGCGACGCGGGCCCGTTCGACCCGCCCCGCGCCATCACCCGGCTGCGCGAGACCCGCCCGGTCAGTCCGCTGCTCTTTCCCGACGGGCACGAAGGCTGGCTCGTCACCGGGTACGAGGAGGTCCGGCAGCTGCTGGCCGACACCCGGTTCAGCTCCCGTCAGGACCTCGGCATCATCCATCTGCCCTACGAGACGCCCGGCATGCCGACCCAGACGGAACCGTCCCCGCCGGAACCGGGCCTGTTCCTC
This sequence comes from Amycolatopsis samaneae, assembly GCF_039541975.1. NCBI lineage: Bacteria > Bacillati > Actinomycetota > Actinomycetes > Pseudonocardiales > Pseudonocardiaceae > Amycolatopsis > Amycolatopsis samaneae. The sequence goes on along the minus strand of NZ_BAABHG010000002.1, from coordinate 696,883 downwards.
AGCATGGACCCGCCGGACCACACCAGGCTGCGGCGCAAGCTCACCGGAGCCTTCACCGTCAAGCGGATGAAGCAGCTGGAAGAGCACATCGACGAGATCACCGAGCGGCAGCTGGACGAACTGGCGAAGCTGACCCCGCCGGTGGATCTGGTCAAGGAGTTCGCGCTGCCGGTGCCCTCGCTGGTGATCTGTGAACTGCTCGGCGTCCCGTACGCCGACCGGGACAGCTTCCAGCGCCACACCACCAAGTTCCTGGAACGGGAGGTTACGCTCGAGGACAAGATGGCCGCGTACGAGGCGATGACCTCGTACCTGGCCGGGCTGGTCACGGGCAAACGCGCCGAACCCGGCGACGACCTCCTGTCCGACCTGGCGCGCGACGACGATCTCAGCGTCGAGGAACTGGTCGGCATGGCGTTCCTGCTGCTGTTCGCCGGGCACGAGACCACCGCGAACATGCTGGCGCTGGGCACTTTCGCGCTGCTGGAACACCCCGAGCAGCTGGCCGCCCTGCGGGCCGATGCGGAGCTGTTGCCCGGCGCGGTCGAGGAACTCCTGCGCTATCTGTCCATCGCCGACATCTTCTTCCGCTACGCCACCGAGGACATCGAACTCGGCGGGGTGACCATCGGCGCGGGATCGACCGTTGTCGTGTCGGTGCTCGCCGCCAACCGCGATCCCCGGCGTTTCGAGGATCCTGACACCTTGGACGTGCGGCGCAACGCCCGTGGCCAGCAGGCCTTCGGCCACGGCGTGCACCAGTGCCTCGGCCAGCAGCTGGCCCGTATCGAGATGCGTGCCGGGTTTTCCGGGCTGCTGAACCGTTTCCCGGCCTTGAGGCTCGCGATTCCCGCGAGCGAAGTGAAGCTCAAGACCGACATGACCATCTACGGCGTCCACGAACTCCCGGTCACCTGGACCGACGTCGCCCGCTGATCAGGCCGAAACCGAACGAAAGGAGCGCACGATGCCGAACGAAGCGAGCACCGGCCTCACCGAGCTGCCCACGGCACGTCCCACGGGGTGCCCATTCGACCCGCCCGCCGAACTGGGCCCGATCCGCGAGGAACGTCCGCTGACCCGGCTGACCTACCCCGACGGGCACGAGGGCTGGCTGGTCACCGGCTACGAGCAGGCCCGCGCGGTCTTCGCCGACCGGCGTTTCAGCTCGCGGTACGAGCTGGCGCACTACCCGTTTCCCGGCATGGAAGGGGTCACCGAGGTGCCGACCGCGCCGCCCGGCGACCTGACCGGGATCGACGACCCGGAGCACGCCCGCTACCGGAAGCTGCTCACCGCGCGGTTCACCGTGCGCCGGATGCGGCTGCTCACCGAGCATGTCGAGCAGATCACCGCCGAGTACCTGGACGCCATGGAGCGGCAGGGGCCCGAGGTGGATCTGGTCCAGGCGTTCGCGTATCCCATTCCCGCGGTGATGATCTGCGAGCTGCTCGGCGTGCCCTTCGCCGACCGCGAGCGGTTCCAGAGCAGCGCGGCGGCCGTGACTGACGTCGGCTCCAGCCCGGAAGCGCAGATGGCCGCGTACGGCGAGCTGATGGAGTACGTGGGCGGGCTGGTCCCGGCCAAGCGCGCCGCGCCCACCGACGACATCCTCAGCGAGCTGACCACCAGTGACCTCACCGACGAGGAACTGGCCGGGCTGGCCACCTTCCTGCTCGGGGCCGGGCTCGACACCACCGCGAACATGATCGCGCTCGGCACCTTCGCCCTGCTGCGCAACCCCGCGCAGGCCGCCGCGCTGCGCGCCGACCCGGGGATCGCCGAGGGCGCCGTCGAGGAGCTGTTGCGCTACCTGAGCATCACGCACACCGGGGTGCGGGCGGCGCTGGAGGACGTCGAACTGGACGGGCAGGTGATCAGGGCGGGGGAGTCGGTCACGATCTCGATGCAGGCCGCCAACCGGGATCCCGGCAAGTTCGCCGACCCCGACACCCTCGACGTCACCAGGAAGGCCACCGGGCACGTGACCTTCGGCCACGGCGTCCACCAGTGTCTCGGCCAGCAGCTGGCCAGGGTCGAAATGCGGGTCGCCTTCCCGGCGCTGTTCACGCGGTTCCCGACGCTGCGGCTGGCCGTTCCGCCCGAGGAGATTCCGTTGCGTCCGGACATCCAGAACATCTATGGCGTGCATCGGCTTCCGGTCACCTGGGACCGGGGGTAGGTAAGGGGGATCGGCGGCGGCACCGGGACACCGGTGCCGCCGCCGGCTTTTCCGGCGGCCCTGCCCGGCTCAGCCGTCCCAGAGGTCTCCGCCCTGCTTCCGCACCACGACTCCCGTCGCCGAGGACACCGGCCAGAGATCGAGGACGTACCGCAGGTGATCGCCGTACTCGAAGTCGTTCCACTCCGCGTCGGGCGGCCCGGCCTGCAGGTAGGACACCCGCACCCGGTGGCGGCCGGGGGCGATCGGCACGAGCCGGTGCCGGGCCGGGTAGTCCGCGGGGCCGAACAGGTGCAGGGCACCGGACGGCGCGTCGAGATCGGCCTCCACCACGTGGTCGGCCTCCGCCGCGACCGGCGGCGGTCCGGCGTGGACGGTCAGCGCCACCTCGACGAGATCGGACCGGGCCGTGCCGACGGCCAGCGAGTGCGGTTCGGCGCCGACCCGGTGCCGGGTGACCGCCTCGTCGGTCCACACCTCCGGCCGCGGGTGCGTGCGCAGCCAGGTCTCGTGGGAAGCCTTGTCCCGCAAGAAGAACTGCCGGTAGTCGGCGTGCACGACGAACATCACGGGACGCAGCGTAACCGCTCGTGACCGGACCAGGCGAAAGCGCCATGGCGCGCAGGGTTAGCGTTACCCCATGACCACTGCTCCTGTCGACGTCGACAGCGCCCGCCGGGACTACGCGGCGCTGGTCGGCCGAGGCCTGCACCTCGACATCACCCGCGGCAAGCCCGCTCCCCGGCAGCTGGACCTTTCCGCCGAGCTGCTCTCGCTCCCGAACGGCGCGCACACCGCCGAGGACGGCACCGACGTCCGCAACTACGGCGGTCTCGAGGGCCTCGCCGAGCTCCGGCGCATCTTCGCCCCGGCGCTGCAGGTCCCGGTCGAGCAGCTGCTGGCGGCGGGCAACTCCAGCCTCGAACTGATGCACGACGCCACCGTGCAGGCGATGCTCAGCAAGCTGCCCGGCGCCGAGCGCCGCTGGGCCGACGAGCCGCGTGTCGCCTTCCTGTGCCCGGTTCCCGGCTACGACCGCCACTTCGCGCTCTCGGCGCGGTTCGGCATCGAGCTGATCCAGGTCCCGATGACCGAGACCGGCCCCGACATGGACGTCGTCGAGCGGCTCGTCGCCGAGGACGCCGGCATCAAGGGCATCTGGTGCGTGCCGAAGTACAGCAACCCGACCGGCGTCACCTACGCCGAGGACACCGTCCGCAGGCTGGCCGCGATGACCACGGCGGCGCCGGACTTCCGGATCTTCTGGGACAACGCCTACACGGTGCACCACCTGACCGACGCCGAGCCGGAGCTGGCCGACATCCTCGCGCTGGCCGCCGAGCACGGGAACGCCGACCGCGTGTTCGTGTTCGGCTCCACCTCGAAGATCACCTTCGCCGGTGCCGGGGTCGGGTTCTTCGGCGCTTCGCAGGCCAACCTCGACTGGTGGTCGGCGCTGGTGGGCAAGCGGACCATCGGCCCGGACAAGGTCAACCAGCTGCGGCACGCGCTGTTCCTGCGCGATGAGGACGGCGTCCGCGCGCTCATGCGCCGGCACGCGGAGATCATCGCGCCGAAGTTCGCCGCGGTGGACCGCATCTTCTCCGAGGAACTCGGCGGCACCGGCCTGGCGTCCTGGACGAAGCCGCTCGGTGGGTACTTCGTCACGCTCACCGTGCCCGAGGGGACCGCGAAGGAGGTCGTGCGGCTGGCGAAGGAGGCCGGGATCGCGCTGACTCCGGCCGGGGCCACCCACCCGCACGGCGAGGACCCGGCGGACGCGACCATCCGGATCGCCCCGACCTTCCCCGAACTGGCCGAGGTCGAGGAGGCGCTGCGCGGCGTCGCGGTCTGCGTCCGCCTCGCCGCGGCGGAACGGGCCTGACCCGGCGGTGCGGGTGCTGATCGCCGGCGGCGGGGTCGCGGGCACGGCCACTGCGATGGCGGTGCGGCGGGCCGGGCACGATCCGGTCGTGTTCGAGGCCCATCGGGCCGGTGGCGCGGACGCGGGCGCGTTCCTGGTGCTCATGGCGGGCGGCATGGCGGCGCTGCGGGAGATCGGGGCGTCCGCCCCGGTCGCCCACGCGTCGTCCGCCGCCACCGGTCTCGAACTCGCCGGGCCCGGCGGGGCCGTCGTGACGCGACGGTCCTATCCGGACGGTTCGGGGCCAAGGACCATCACCCGTGCCGCGCTTTACCGTGTGCTGCAAGAGGAAACGGCGCGGCGCGGGATTCCGGTCGAGCACGGCAAACGGCTCGTCGGCGCGGAGACCGGCGAGGCGGGGGTCACCGCGCGGTTCGCGGACGGCACCTCGGCCACCGGCGACGTGCTGGTCGGCGCGGACGGCCTGCGCTCGCCGGTGCGGCGGCTGATCGACCGGGCGGCCCCCGAACCGCGCTACACCGGGATCAGCGTGGTCTACGGCTACGCCCGCGGAGTTCCGGCCGCGCCCGGGATCTACCGGATGGTGCGGGGCCGGTTCGCCGCGTTCGGCTGCACCACCGGCCCGGACGGTGTGACGTCCTGGTTCGCCCGCGTTCCCGACACCGAGCGGAGCCGGGAGGAGATCGCCGGGACGACGTCCGAGCAGTGGCGTGAGCTGGCGCGCCGGGCCGTGTCCGGTGACGGGGAATCCTTGTCACCGGCGGAAATCATCGCCGCCAGCGGGGACGACGTCTTCGGCGACCACGCCTACGACCTGCCGTCCGTGCCGAAGTGGTCGACGCCGGGGATGGTCCTGGTGGGCGACGCGGTCCACGCCTTTTCCCCCGCGGCGGCCGCGGGCGCGTCGATGGCGATCGAGGACGCCGTCACCCTCGCCCGCTGCCTGCGTGCCCAGCCGGACGCGCCGTCGGCCTTCGCCGCGTACGAGGCCGAACGCCGTGCTCCCATGGAGGAACTGGTCGCGGCGGCACTGGCGCACGACGCCGGCCGCGTCGAGGCCTACCGGTCGGGTACCCGCCCGGCCTGAGCGCGCACGGCCCCCGTTTTCTTGCGCGGAAAGGCGTTCTCACGCCTGGCGCAGCCCGTCCAGTACGAGGGTGATGACGTCGTCGGCTTCGGTACGCCAGTGGGGGCGGTCGTGGGCGGCGCCGATGCCGTGGAGCGCCATCATGATGGCGCCGGGGTCCACGTCGTCGCGGATGGCGCCGTCTCGCGCGGCGGCGGTCACGAGGCCGGTGACGGCCTGTTCCAGCGCTTGGCTGCCTTCGGCGAGTGCGCTGGAGCGGTCGGCCATGAGGGTGGCCAGCGTCCTGGCGAGACCTTGGTGGGCGGCAATGTGGTCGACCATGTCGCGCAGGAAGGCCGCCAGCGCCTCCGCCGGGGGCAGCGTGCCCTGGAGCTGGTGGGCGCGGTCGCACAGCGCGGCGACTTCCCCGTGGTAGACCGCCTCGGCCAGTGCTTCCCGGGTGGGGAAGTGGCGGTAGAGCGTGCCGGTGCCCACCCCGGCCAGCGGGGCGAAGTCGTCGAAGCGCAGGTCGAAGAACTCTCCGGCGTCGAAGACCTTCCGGGCGGCGGCGAGCAGGGCGTCGCGTTTGCGCTGGGCGTCGGCACGCAGTGGTTTGCCGGTGGTCATGCGTTCCCTCGCGTCGAAAATGGAGATGGCCTCCACATCGATCGTACCCCGGCTGGGGTCACTTCATCGCCCGGCGCCGGCGAAGCGACGCACCGCCAGCGGGACGAAGATCGCGAGCAGCAGGGCCGACCACAGCAGGGTCGCGGTGACGGGATGGGCGAGCGGCCAGGCCGCGCCGGGGCCGGGCACGCCGGGGTTGCCGAACAACGACCGGCAGGCCGCGACCGCCGCGCTGATCGGGTTCCAGTCGCACACCACGCGCAGCCAGCCGGGCATCCCGCCGGTCGGCACGAAGGCGTTCGACAGCATGCTGAACGGCATCGACAGCGGCGCGAGCTGGTCGGCGACCTGCTCGTCACGCACCAGCAGCCCGAAGCAGGTGCCGATCCACGCCATCGCGGACCGGAACACCACGAGCACCCCGACCGCGGCCAGCGCCGGGCCGAGGCCATCGTGCGCGCGCCAGCCGCAGGCGTACCCGCAGACCAGCATGACCGCGAGGCCGAGCAGCCCGGTCACCGCGTCGGATCCGGTCTGTCCGAGGAGGACGGCCGCGCGGCTGGTGGGCATCGACCGGAACCGGTCCATCACGCCGCGGCCCTGGTCGGTCGCGACCTCGACCATCGACGAGGACAGCGAGAACATGCTCGTCATCACGAACAGGCCCGGCATCAGGTACTCCCGGTAGTTCCCGCCGCCGGGCACGGAGATCGCGCTGCCGAAGACGAAACCGAACAGCACGATCATGATCGCCGGGAACGCCAGCATGGCGACGAGCTGGCCGGGCTGGTGCTTCAGCTGGAGCAGTCTGCGCTGGACGAGCGTCCAGCTGTCCGCCGCGAGGATCACGCCGGCACCTCGCTCCGCGCGGCCTTCTCCGTCAGGGAAAGGAAAACGTCGTCGAGGCTCGGGTGCCGCAGCCCGACGTCGCGCACCACGGCCCCGGCGTTGTCCAGCATCCGGACGATCTCGGGCAGCGGGGGAGTGGCGCCCGGGAACGCGACGCTGAGCCGCAGGCCGCCGGGATCGGTCTCCGGTGGCCGTCCCGCCAGTGTGCCGAGCACCGTGCGTGCACTGTCCACAGAGGACGCGTCGGCCACCTCGACGTCGAGCTGGCTGCCGATCCGGGACTTCAGCGCGGCGGGGGAGCCCTCGGCGATGACGCGGCCGTGGTCGATCACCGCGACCGCCGACGCCAGCTGGTCGGCCTCGTCGAGGTACTGCGTGGTGAGCAGCACGGAGGTCCCGTCCGCCACGAGTTCCCGTACCGTGGCCCAGATCTCCAGCCTGCTGCGGGGATCGAGCCCGGTGGTCGGTTCGTCGAGGAAGAGCACCGCCGGGGCGGTGAGCAGGCTCGCGACCAGGTCGACGCGCCGCCGCATACCGCCCGAGTAGGTGGCCACCAGCCGGTCGGCCGCGTCCGCGAGGTCGAAACGCGCCAGCAGTTCGTCCGCCCGCGCCGCCGCGCCCCGCCGCCCGAGCCGGGAAAGGCGGCCGAACAGGCGCAGGTTCTCCCGCCCGGTCAGCCGCTCGTCGACCGCCGCGTGCTGCCCGGCCAGCCCGATGCTCGACCGGACCCGCTCGGGACGGCGGACGACGTCGTGCCCGGCGACGGTCGCGTGCCCGGCGTCCGGTCTGGTCAGTGTCGTCAGGACGCGGACGGCCGTGCTCTTGCCCGCTCCGTTGGGGCCGAGCAGCCCGTAGACGGTGTGGGCCGGCACGGCCAGGTCGAGCCCGGCCAGTGCCGTCGTCGTGCCATATCGCTTGCGGAGTCCCTCCGCGCTCACGATGTGGTTCATGTTCCCCTCCAGTGAGTACATCGTACGCAGTAAGACCATACTGAACCGAGTACGCCGTACGCAACTACCATGGTCGGCGGAGGTGGTCCGTGCCCGAGGAGAACCCGATCATCTGGATGCGCCCGGAGAAACCGGCGCGCGGGCCCGCGCCCGCGTACAGCCGCGCGCGCATCGCGGAGGTCGCGATCGAGATCGCCGACGCCGAGGGCATCGAGGCCGTCTCGATGCGCCGGATCGCGGCCGTGCTCGGCACCGGTGCGATGACGCTGTACCGGTACCTGCCCGCGAAGGAAGACCTCTACGCGGTGATGATCGACCAGGCGCTCGGGTACGGCTCACTCCCGCCGAGCGGCGACGTCCGCGCGGACCTCGCGACGCTCGCGCACCAGTACCGCGCGATCCTGCGGAAGCACCCGTGGCTCGGCGTGACGGCAGCCGGGCGCCCGATCATGGGCCCGAACCTGTTGCGGGGCAACGAACGTGACCTCGCGCTGCTCGACGGGCACGGGCTGGCGATCGACGACATGCTCGCCGTGCTGAACCTGATCCGGCGCTGGGTCACCGGATTCGTGCAGGACGAGCTGGCCGACCAGCAGGTCGCGCAGCGCAGCGGCACGAGCCGCGAGGACTGGCAGCACCGCATGGCGCCCTACCTGACGCGCCTGCTGGAAACTGGCGAATTCCCTTACCTGACAAGGGTGATCGCCGAGGCCGAGCATCGCGACACCGACGCGCAGTTCGCCGAGGGGCTCGCGATGCTCCTCGACGGCGTCGAATCCCGTTTCCCCGCACTGACTCGCGAAAGTCCGTGAATGCCACATTGAGGGACTCTGAGTCCCTCAATGTGGCATTCACGGACCACTGGGCTACTTCTTGTACAGCGCTTCGATGTCGCCCGCGTAGTTCTTCGAGACGATGTTGCGCTTGAGCTTGAGACTCGGCGTGATCTCGCCGCCCGCCTCGGTGAAGTCCGCCGACAGCACGGTGAACTTCTTGATCGACTCGGCGTGCGAGACCGCCTTGTTCGCTTCGTCCACAGCGGACTGGATCTCCGCGCGCAGGTCCGCGTCGTCGGCCAGTTCGGCCACGGTCGCCCCGGCCGGCTTGCCGTGCTGGGCCTTCCACGACGGGAAGTACTCCTCGTCGATGGTCACCAGCGCGCCGATGAACGGCCGCTGGTCGCCGACCACCATCGCCTGGCTCACCAGCGGGGATGCCTTGATCGTGTCCTCCAGCCCGGACGGGGCGACGTTCTTGCCGCCCGCGGTGACGATGATCTCCTTCTTCCGGCCGGTGATCTTCAGGAACCCGTCGGTGTCCAGCTCGCCGAGGTCGCCGGTGTGGAACCACCCGTCGGTGAGCGACTCCGCGGTCGCCGCCGGATTGTTGTAGTACGCCTTGAACACGACGTCGCCCGACAGCAGCACCTCGCCGTCCTCGGCGATCCGCACCGAGGTCCCGGCCACCGGCTTGCCGACGGTGCCGACCCGGAACGCGGACTCGGTGTTCACGTTCGCCGCCGCCGAGGTCTCGGTCAGGCCGTAGCCCTCGAACACCGGGACGCCGATGCCGCGGAAGAAGTGCGCCAGCCGCGCGCCGAGCGGGGCCCCGCCGGACACCGCCGCCACGCACCGCCCGCCCAGCGCCGCCCGCAGCTTGCCGTAGACGAGCTTGTCGAACAGCAGGTGCTTGAGCGTGAGCCCGAGCCCGGCGCCGCCCGCGTCCTTGGCCTCGCTGTAGGCGACCGCGGTGGCCTCGGCGGCGTCGAAGATCTTGCCCTTGCCCTCGGAATGCGCCTTCTGCTTGGCGCCGTTGTAGACCTTCTCGAACACCCGCGGGACCGCGACCACGAACGTCGGCCGGAACGTGCCCAGGTCGGGAACCAGGTTCTTGACGTCGGGGGTGTGCCCGAGGGTGACCCGCGCGGTGAACGCCGTCACCGCGATCGCGCGGGCGAGCACGTGCGCGAGCGGCAGGAAGCACAGCAGCGAGTTGCCCTGCTCCATCAGCTGCGGGAACGCCTCGATGTCCGCGCGGATCTCGGCGAGGAGGTTCCGGTGGCTCAGCTCGACGCCCTTGGGCCGCCCGGTGGTGCCCGAGGTGTAGACGATGGTGGCCAGATCGTCGGCCCGCACCGACCGGCGGCGCGCGTGCAGATCCTCGTCGGACATCTCGGCGCCGGCGGCGGCCAGCTCCTCGGTGGCGGGGGAGTCGCCCTCGATCTGCCAGACGTGGGCGAGATCACTCAGCCGGTCGCGCACCTCGCCCAGCGTCGCGGCGTGCCCGCCGGTCTCGACGAAGACGCCCTTGGCCGCGGAATCCGACAGGATCCAGTGCACCTGCTCGGCCGAGGACGTGTCGTAGATGGGGACCGTCACCGCACCCGCCGCCCAGATGGCGAAGTCGATCAGTGTCCATTCATAGCGGGTCTTCGACATGAGCCCGACCCGGTCGCCGGGGCCGATCCCGGCGTTCGCGAGGCCCTTGGCCACGGCCAGCACCTCGGCGGCGAAGTCCCTGGCCGTCACGTCCAGCCAGGTGCCCTCCACCTGGCGGCGGAAGCTCACGACGTCGGAGAACCGCTCGGCGTTCGCCCAGACGACGTCGGCGAGGTTCTCGTCGTCGTGCACCGGCTTGCCGGCGGGGGCGCTGTATTCGCGCACGTGGACCTCCGTGTTCAAGCGCTGCGGCAGCTTCGCCGCTGCGTGCCATCCCCGCCTCGGCGGTAGTGAGTGCCTTGGCGGTTACCCGCCAGTCAACTTAGCGTGAGGCGGACTCTAAGACCATGCTGACCGACCCCGCAGTGTGACGGCATGACATTCTGCCGATCGTGAACCAGGCCTCACCTGCCCTCGATCTCGTCGACGAGACCTTCATCGTGGTGCCACCCGCCACGGTGGCGGCGGCCTTCGCCGATCCCCGGTCCTGGACGCGCTACTGGCCCGATCTCGTGCTCGAGGTCTACACCGACCGCGGCGAGGCGGGCCTGCGCTGGACGGTCCGCGGCGCGCTCGTCGGTACCATGGAGGTCTGGACCGAACCCGTGCTCGACGGCACCCTGCTGCACTACTTCCTCCGCGCCACCCCGGCCGGTCCGGACGGGACGCCGAAGGAACTGCCGCCAAGGGAGCTGCGCCGCGAGTTCGACCGGCGGGCCCGCGCGGCCAAGACGATCGCGCTCGGGCTCAAGGAGATCCTGGAGGACGGGCGTGAGCCCGGCGTCGGTCCGCGAGCGGGTTAGGGGAACAGATGCGGGTTCATGTCGTGTCCGATGTGCACGGCAACGCCGACGCGCTCAAGCGCGCGGGCGACGGCGCCGACGCGCTGCTCGTGCTCGGTGATCTGCTCGACTTCGTCGACTACCGCGAGCACGACAAGGGCATCATGGGCACCCTGTTCGGCGCCGAGAAGGTCGGCCAGTTCGCCCGGCTGCGCCGTGAGGGCACCCGTGAGGAGACCGTCGCCTTCTCCCGCACGCTGTGGGCCGGGCTGGACGATCCCGCCGCCGCGGTCGACGAAGCCGTCCGTGCCCAGTACGAGACCCTGTTCGCCGCGTTGACCGCGCCCACCTACGCCACACCGGGCAATGTGGACAGCCCCGAGCTGTGGCCCGAGTTCGCCGGCGCCGGGATCCACCTGCTCGACGGGGAAAGCGTCGTACTGGGCGGGCTCCGGTTCGGGTTCCTCGGCGGCGCGCTGCTGCCCGAGGGCGTCGTGCCCCGCCGCAACGGCATCTGGCGGCCCTACGTGCGCTCCGACGAGGAATACGACGTGGCCGCCGCCGCGATGGCCGCCGAGGGCCGGATCGACGTCCTGTGCACGCACATCCCCCCTGCGGTGCCGGAGCTGCTCTACGACGTGGTCGCGCGGCGGGCCGAACTGGGCTCGGCGGCGCTGCTCCGCCTCATCCGCGAGCACCGGCCCCGCTGGTCGGTCTTCGGCCACGTCCACCAGCCGCTCGCGCCGCGCGTACGGGTCGGGTACACCGAGTGTCGTAACGTGGGTCACTTCAAGGAGACCGCGCAGCCCTACGTGCTGCGCTGGTGACGCGGCGGCCCGGCTACGCTTCCAGCCATGGCGGAGCAGTCCACACAGTCCATCGAGGTCGACGCCGAGCCCGCGCGGGTGATGGCGGTGATCGCCGACTTCCCCGCGTACCCGGAGTGGGCCAAGGCCGTGCGCGAGACCGAGGTGCTCGCCGAGGATGACGGCGGGCACGCCAAGCAGGTCAAACTCACCCTGGACGCGGGCCCGATCAAGGACGTTTACACCCTCGAATACGACTGGGACGCCGACGGGCTTGGCGTCAGCTGGCACCTCGTGCGCGGCCAGATGCAGAAGGCGCAGAACGGCCGGTACGCGCTGGAGCCGCTCGACGGCGGCCGGACCAGGGTCACCTACACGCTGTCGGTCGAGCTGGTGCTGCCGATGATCGGGCTGCTGCGCCGCAAGGCCGAGAAGATGGTCATGGACACCGCGCTCAAGGAGCTCAAGCGCCGGGCCGAGGGCTGAACCTGGCAACCGGCCACCACCGAGGGGTAGGCATGCGGATCCTGCTGTTCACCGGCAAGGGGGGCGTCGGGAAGACGACGCTCGCCGCGGCCACCGCGGCGGCGCTCGCCGCCCGTGGCAGGAAGACGCTCGTGGTCTCCACCGATCCCGCGCACTCCCTCGGCGACGCCTTCGGCCGAGTGCTCGGCGCCGAACCGTCCGAAGTGGATAGTCTCCTTTCCGCGGTACAGATCGATTCCCGCGCGCTCGTGGACAGCACCTGGCACGAGCTGCGGGAGGAACTGCGGTCGCTGCTGGCGGGCGCGGGGCTGGACACGCTCGACGCCGAGGAACTGACCGTGCTGCCCGGGGTCGACGAGCTGCTCGCGCTCACCGAGGTGCAGCGGCTGGCCGAACGCGGCCCCTGGGACACGGTCGTCGTCGACTGCGGCCCGACCGCCGAGACGCTGCGGCTGCTCGCGCTGCCCGAAGCCGTGTCGGGCTACCTCGGCCGGGTGTTCGGCCTGCCGGGCAAGGGGCGCCGCACCCGCGTCGCCACCGCGGTCCGCAGGCTGGGCAGGCACCTGGAGTCGCTGCGCGCGCTGCTCACCGATCCCGCCGTCACCACGGTCCGGCTCGTGCTGACGCCGGAGCGCGTCGTCGTGGCCGAAGCGCGGCGCACGCTCAGCTCGCTCGCGCTGCGCGGCATCGCCGTCGACGGCCTGATCGCGAACCGGCTCATGCCCGCGCCCGGGTTCTGGCGTGGCTCGGCGGCGAACTGGGCCCGCACCCGGCGTACCCAGCAGAACGCCGTGCTCGCCGAACTCGCCGAGGCCGGGTTCGGCCAGGACCTGGTCACCACGGTCGAGCACCGCGCGGCCGAGCCGGTCGGGCTTCCGGCGCTGCTGGAGATCGCGCAGGAGCTGTATCACGGCTTCGATCCGTTGGCGGGCAACGGGAAGGCGGTCACCCCGCTGCTGAAGGTGGCCGAGGACGGCGACGGCTACCTGCTGCGTGTCGCGATCCCGCTGCGGCGGGACGCCGAAGTCGACCTCGCCCGCGTCGACGACGACCTGGCGATCACCGTGGACGGCTTCCGCAGGCTCATCGCCCTGCCGGAGACGTTGCGGCCGTGCCGGATCACCGGCGCGGAATCCGACGCGGACGGCCTGGTCGTGAGCATGGCCGCCGGGAACCGGGGAACAGGGTGAGCGGACAGGAGAATCCGGGAGGCGCCGAGGGGCCGCGGCTGGCCGAGGAGATCCGGCTGCTGGTGGAACTGGTCGCCGAGCACGCCGCGCCGTGGCTGGAGGGCCTCGTCAAGGCCGGGCACGGGATGTCCGGAGAAGACACCGAGGACCCCGCGCACAGTGCCGAACAGCACGGGGAGACCACCCCGGGATGCGGCTGGTGTCCATTGTGTGCGATCGTCGCCGTTCTGCGCGGCGAACGTCCTGAGTTCGTCGCGCGGCTGCTCGAACAGGCCGCCCAGCTGGTGGCCCTGTTGCGAGCGGTGCTCGCGGACCGGTGGGAGCCGGAGGACGGCGTGCACATGCCGGGGTTCCACCCCGCGCGGCGCGAGCCGGAGCCCGCCGGGGCCCCCGCCTCGCCCCGGGTGCAGCACATCACGGTCCGCAGGCGGGATCAATGGCGGCCGGAGCGGGAGTACTGAGCGGTGCGGACGATCGGGGTGGACGTCGGCGGGACGAGCGTCCGGGCCGGAGTCGTGGACGAGCGCGGTTCCCTGCTGGACACTGCGCGGGTGGCGACGCCGAGCGAGGAAGGTCCCCTGGAGGACGCCATCGCCGGGGTGGTCGAGACGCTCCGCAACCGGCACGAGGTGGCCGGGATCGGGCTGGCGGTGGCCGGGTTCGTCGCGCGGGACCGCCGCACGGTCATGTTCGCCCCGCACCTGGCCTGGCGGAACGCGCCGGTGGCCGAACGCGTCGAGAAGCGGGTCGGCCTGCCGGTGACGCTGGAGCACGACGTGAACTCCGCGGTCGTCGGCGAGCACCGGTTCGGCGCGGCACGCGGTGCCCAGGTGGCCGCGCTGGTGGCGCTCGGCACCGGGATCGGCGCCGGGCTGCTGCTCGACGGGAAGATCTACCGCGGCGCGTACGGCGTCGCGCCGGAACTGGGACACCTCACCGTGGTGCCGGGCGGCCGGGCCTGCCCGTGCGGGAAGTACGGCTGCTGGGAGCGGTACTGCAGCGGGACGGCGCTGGCGGCGACCGCGGTGGAGCTGCTGGCCCGGCATCCGGGCCGCTCGACCGTGCTGGCCCGCGAGGTCGCCGGGGACCCGGGATCGATCACCGGCAGGCGGGTCGCGGGCGCGGCCCGCGACGGCGACCCGATCGCCCAGCGCGCGATGACGGAACTGGCGAAGTGGCTCGGCGAGGGGCTCGCGCTGGTGGCGGACGTGTTCGACCCGGAGATCATCGTCATCGGCGGTGGGGTGTCGGAGTCCGCGCCGCTGTTCCTGGACGAGGCGAGGGAGCACTACGCGGGCGCGATCACCGGCGCCAAGCACCGCCCGCTGGCCCGGATCCGGACCACGCACCTCGGCGACGACACCGCGATCGTGGGCGCGGCCGCGCTGGCGATGGACGTGGCGAAAGCCGCCGGTTCGCAGGTCGGTGTGTCACGGTAGGAGGATGACTCCTCCCGCCAACGTGTTCGTGCGCTGTTCGTGCGGCAGGCTGCACTGGGGCAGGCACGGCGCGGCGGGGCTGCTGCTGTCCGATCCGGCGCGCGGGGTGCTGCTCCAGCGCCGGGCCTGGTGGGTGCACCACGGGCGGACCTGGGCACTGCCCGGCGGCGCGCTCGAAGCGGGGGAGACCCCGCGCGAGGCGGCGGTCCGCGAGGCGCGCGAGGAGGCGGCGGTGGCTCCCGGCACGGTCCGTACGTTGTCCGCGTCGGTGGTCGAACACGGGGATTGGCGCTACACCACGGTGGTCGCTTCGGTGGCCGGGAGGATCGAGGAACGGGTGGCGAATTCGGAGAGCGCCGAACTGCGCTGGGTCCGTCCCGACGAGGTCGCCGGGTTCCGGCTGCACCGCGACTTCGCCGCGGCGTGGCCGGGGCTGCGTGCCCAGCTGGACCGGGCGCTGGTGCTCGTCGTGGACGGCGCGAACGTGGTCGGGTCCCGCCCGGACGGCTGGTGGCGCGACCGGTTCGGCGCCGCCGTCCGGCTGCGTGACCAGCTCGCTTCGCTGTCGGTGACCGGACTTCCGGACGCCGTCGTCGGCGGTGGGGCCGGCGCGGACTGGACGTGGTGGCCCCGCGTGATCCTCGTCGTGGAGGGCAGGGCCCGAGGCGTCGAACCGATTCCCGGCGTCGAGGTCGTCGACGCCGAAACCGACGGCGACTCCGCGATCGTCGCCGTCACCGCCGAGGCCCGCTCCCGCCCCGGCGACCACGTCGTCGTCGCCACCGCCGACCGCGAACTGAAGTCCCGCGTCACCGCGCTCGGCGCCACCACCCTGGGCCCCGCCACCCTCCTGGCCGAGTTACGCCCCTGATCACGCGAGTTCGCCGCCCAATCACGCGAGTTCGCCGTCCAGACACGCGAGTCGTCCGTTCCGGTACGCGAGCCGACCCTCCAGGTACGCGAGCCGACCGCCCAGGTACGCGAGTCGTCCGTCCGGGTACGCGAGTTCGCCGTTCAGTGCCGGGCGATCCCGTCCCGCATCTCGGTGATCAGCGACGCGACGACCGCCTTGAGGCTGCCGTTGTGCTGCCGGGCCACCGCGCGCTGCCGCCGGTAGCTCGGCCCGTACCGCAGGATCGTCTCGACGTCGCGGAGTTCACCGGCACAACCCAGCCTGCGCGCGACCGGTTCCAGCCGGTCCAGCAGCTCGTGGATGTCCTCGGTGACCAGGCGTTCCCGTCCGCGCGCGTCGAGGATGACGATCGCGTCGGTGCCGTAGCGCGCCGCCCGCCACTTGTTCTCCTGCACGTGCCACGGCGGGAGCGTCGGCAGTACCTCGCCGTCGTCGAGCCGGGTGCTGAAGTCCTCGACGAGACACTGCGTCAGCGCGGCGATCGCGCCGACCTCCTCCAGCGTCGGCAGCCCGTCGCAGACCCGCATCTCGATCGTCCCGAGCCGCGGCGAGGGCCGGATGTCCCAGCGGATCTCGGAAAAGTCGTCGATCACGCCGGTGGTGACCATGTCGGCGACGTAGCCCTCCAGCTCCGGCCACTTCGTGAACTGGAACGGCAGGCCCGCGGTCGGCAGCTGCTGGAACATCAGCGCCCGGTTCGACGCGTACCCGGTGTCCTCGGCGCCCCAGTACGGCGAGGACGCCGACAGCGCCTGCAGGTGCGGCGCGTAGATCAGCAGCGAATCGAGGATCGGGAGGACCTTCTCGCGGTGTTCGACGCCGACATGGACGTGGACGCCGTAGACCAGCATCTGTCGTCCCCACCACTGGGTCCGGTCGATCAGCTTGGCGTAGCGCGCCTTGTCGGTGACCTTCTGCTGGTACCAGCTGGAGAACGGATGCGTCCCGGCGGAGAACGGCTCGACGCCGAACCGGTCGCACACCGCGTGCACGGTGTCCAGCGTCCCGGCCAGGTCGGCGGTCACCTCGCCGATCGTCCGGCAGACCCCGGTGATCACCTCGATGGTGTTGAGCAGCAGTTCCTGCTTGATCTTCGGGTGCTCCTCGCCGGGCGCGGGCCGGACGGCCTCGAGCACCCGCTCGGCGACCGAGGACAGCTCGCCGCTGCGCCGGTCGGCCAGCGCCAGCTCCCACTCCGCGCCGACGGTGGACCGGCGGGACGGAGTGAACTCGACGTGCATCGGCGGATCCCGGTCGGATCAGACCTGGGCGCCGTTGCTGGGATCGGCGCCGGGCGGGGGACCCTGCCGGACGCGGAGCAGCAGCAGGGCGATCGCGGTCGCGAGCGCGAGGATCCCGAGCGGGGTGGCCACCGCCTGACTGATCCCGATGAAGCCGGGGATGATCAGCAGGAGCAGGCCCACGATGAACAACAGCAGCACCACGAAGGCGCCCTTGCGCGGGCGGGGCAGCGGCGGCGGCTCCGGGGGCACGAAGTGCTCGTCGTCGGACGCGGGGTCCTCGGCGAACATCGTCCTGTCCCAGCTCGTCCCGCCGCCGCGCCAGCCGGGATCGGCCGTGCCCGTGGTGCCCGCCGTCCCAGTGGGCTCCGGTGGTTTCGGCGGCGGATCGAGCTTCTTCGGCTCGGTGTCGGTGACGGTGTCCTCGTCTTCGGACAGCAGGCCGACACCCTCGGCCCGCAGATCGGCGACGATCTCGGCGAACGTCGCGTCGACGTCTTCCGGCCCGTCCTTGCCTGGCCCCCGGCTCATCTGGCTTCCTCCGTCAGCCCCGCGCGGATCGAGTGTGCGAACTCGACGCTGCGGGTGAAGATCAGGTCCGCGTCGTGATCCTGGGTCGCGACGTGGAAACTCCTCTCCAGTATGACCTCGGTGACGTCGGTGCCGCCGATCTCGTCCAGGACGATTTTCGCGTTCACCGGTTCGACGACGTGA
Organism: Amycolatopsis samaneae; assembly: GCF_039541975.1. Classification (NCBI taxonomy): domain Bacteria; kingdom Bacillati; phylum Actinomycetota; class Actinomycetes; order Pseudonocardiales; family Pseudonocardiaceae; genus Amycolatopsis; species Amycolatopsis samaneae. The sequence continues at coordinate 679,315 of NZ_BAABHG010000002.1, read as the reverse complement.
TCCACCGCCGAACGCAGCAGCAGCGTCGGCTGGGTGACCTTCGGCAGGTCGGCCCGGACGATCCGCCAGAACCGCGCGAGGCTCGCGGCGGCGCGCACCGGGGTACGGGGGTAGGCCAGCTCGGTGACACCCGGCTTGGCGATGTCGTTCGCGATCGCGGGGACCGACGGGAGGAGCCCGGCCAGCAGCGGGAGGAACTTCGCGTCCCGGCGCAGGGTCGTCACCGACGGGTTGACCAGGACGATCCCGGCGATCGCGTCGCCGAACTCCTCGGCGAGCCGCAGGGTCAGAGTCCCGCCCATCGAGAGCCCGGCGACGAACACCGTGGCGCACTCCGCCTTCAGCGCGAGCAGTTCCTCGCGGACCCGGCCGTACCAGTCCGGCCATCCTGTCCGGTTCATGTCCTGCCACCGCGTGCCGTGCCCCGGCAGCAGCGGACAGCGTACGGCGTACCCGGCGTCGGCCAGGTGCGCGCCCCAGGCGCGCATGCTCGCCGGGGTTCCGGTGAAACCGTGGCACAGCAGGAATCCGGCGCCGGTGGTACCGGGGTGAGCGAACGGCTCCGCGCCGGCGAGAACGCCCATGCGATCGCCTTCCTCCTCCATCGCTTGAGGCCACACTGTGGGCCACCCATGTTCGCACGGCCGGGGGACGTTGTGGGCCTCCGGCCACCGCCCGGATCACCCGGGCGGCGCTGTGAGATCGGTCGCTGCCGCCGGGTAACCGGGTGGCTCGCGTTGTGCGGGGGCGTCCCGGGTTCGTACTCTGGTTCGTCGGACTGGGCCGGACCCGGCCGAGCGTGGGTGAGGAGACGGGCAGAGTGCTCTACTGGCTGGCGAAGTATGTGCTCATCGGACCGCTGCTCAAGCTGCTGTGGCCGACCAAGGTCGTCGGCGCCGAGAACATCCCGGCGTCCGGGGGCGCGATCCTCGCCGGCAACCATCTCGCCGTCGCCGACTCGTTCTTCATGCCGCTGCGGGTGAAGCGGAAGGTGACCTTCCCTGCCAAGTCGGAATATTTCACCGAGCCCGGGTTCAAGGGCCTGCTGAAGAAGTGGTTCTTCACCGGGGTCGGCCAGTTCCCGATCGACCGCTCCGGCGGCAACGCCGCGCAGGCCGCGCTGGACACCGCGATCCGGCTGGTGCGTGACGGTCACCTGCTCGGCATCTACCCTGAGGGCACGCGCTCGCCGGACGGGCGGCTGTACAAGGGCAAGACCGGGGTGGCCCGTATCGCGCTCGAGTCCGGTGCCGTGGTGGTCCCGGTCGCGATGATCGGCACCGAGAAGGTCAACCCGATCGGCTCGAAGATGTGGTGGCCGCGCCGGCTGGAGGTCCGGTTCGGCAAGCCGCTGGACTTCTCGCGGTACGAAGGACTTTCGGGCGACCGGTTCGTGGAGCGCTCCATCACCGACGAGATCATGTACGCGCTGATGGAGCTGTCCGGCCAGGAGTACGTCGACATCTACGCGGCCAAGGCCAAGGAACTGCTCGCCGCCGACGCCGCCGGGGTGCGTCCCCAGGTGCCGGCGCAGCCGTCCGCGTCCGACGCCACCCGGGTGCCCGACAGCAAGGTCGGCTGACCGACTAGGGTTCCCCGGTGCGTTTTTTCTACGACACCGAATTCATCGAGGACGGCGTGACGATCGACCTGGTGTCGATCGGTGTCGTTGACGAACGTGGCCGCGAGTTCTACGCGGTCTCCACCGATTTCGATCCGGGCAAGGCCGGGCCGTGGGTCCGCGAGAACGTGCTGCCGAAGCTGCCCTCGCCCGGGGACCCGGCCTGGCGCGGACGCGAGCGCATCCGCGCCGACCTGCTGGAGTTCCTCGGGAAGCCGCCCGGCGGGATCGAGCTGTGGGCCTGGTTCGCCGCCTACGACCACGTCGCGCTGGCCCAGCTGTGGGGCCCGATGCCCGCGCTGCCCCGGCAGCTGCCCCGGTTCACCCGCGACCTGCGGCAGCGGTGGGAGGACGTGGGCAAGCCGAAGCTGCCCGCGGCGCCCACCGACGCCCACGACGCCCTCGCCGACGCCCGCCACAACTTCGAGCGCTGGCGCGTCATCGAGGACGTCTGGCGCACCGCCCGCCCCCGCCGCTGACCGGTCCCGCTCCGGACGCGGTCATGCGCCCCAATGTGGCGTTCGGTGCGTTGAGCGCACCCAATGCCACATTGGGGCGTTCGAAGGCGGGGCTCAGCGGCGGGTGCGGACGGCCTCGGCGAGGGTGTCCAGCAGGTCCTCGGTGGTGTCCCAGTCCATGCAGGCGTCGGTGATGCTCTGGCCGTAGGTCAGCTCGCCGCCGCGGCCCAGCGCGAGGTCCTGGCGTCCGGCGGCGAGGAAGCTCTCCAGCATCAGCCCGGCGACACCGCGTTCACCGGCGCCGATCCGCCCGGCCAGCTCGCGGACGACCTCGGCCTGGCGCACGTGGTCCTTCCCGCTGTTGCCGTGGCTCGCGTCGATGATCACCCGCTCGGCCAGCCCGGACTTCCGGAGCCGCCCGAGGGTGTCCGACACCGTCGAAGCGTCGTGGTTCGGCCCCGCCGAGCCGCCGCGCAGGATGACGTGGCAGTCCGGGTTCCCCGACGTCGTGAGCAGCGCGGCCAGCCCGTCGGAGTTGATCCCGGCGAAGACGTGGCTCGCCGCCGCGGCGCGGGTGGCGTCGACCGCGACCTGGACGTCGCCCTCGGTCGAGTTCTTGATCCCGACCGGCATCGACAGCGCGCTGCACAGCTGCCGGTGCACCTGGCTCGCGGCCGTCCGCGCGCCGATCGATCCCCAGGTGACGACGTCGGCGATGAACTGCGGGGTGATCGGGTCGAGGAACTCGCAGCCCACCGGCAGGCCCAGCGCGGACACGTCGAGCAGCAGCCGCCGCGCCATCCGCAGGCCCTTGTTGACCGCGAAGGTGCCGTCGAGGTCGGGGTCGTTGATCAGGCCCTTCCAGCCCAGCGTCGTGCGCGGCTTCTCGAAGTACACCCGCATGACGACGTGCAGTTCGCCGCGCAGTTCCTCGGCCTTCGCGGCGAGACGGCGGGCGTAGTCGAGGGCGGCTTCGGTGTCGTGCACCGAGCACGGGCCGACGACGACGAGCAGCCGGTCGTCGCGGCCGTCGAGGATGTCGACGGTCTCCGCGCGGCCCTGGTGCACGACCTTCGCTACCGCCGCGTCGACGGGATGGTCCTCGCGTAGCAGGGCGGGGGAGATGAGCGGGCTGACGCTCGTGGTGCGCTGGGCGTCGAGCGGGGTGAGGGTGGCGGGCCCGGCGAGGGGAGACATGGCGGGTGGTTCCTTCCTGGTGGACACCGACCCGCGAGAGAGCACCGAGCCGGTTTCGCGATTCCGGCTCGGGGTGGGACTCAGCGCAGGTTCACGCCGCCGTGCCCACCCGGGGCCGGCTTCGTAAACCAGAAATAGCGCTGCACGCCGCCACCGTAGCAGAACGGTTCGCGGCCCGGACCGATTCCCCACGTGGTCCGCCCTGCACCGATCAAGAGGAAAGCCGCTACCCTGGCGGCGCAAGGCGAAATGTGACTGTCATCTCCAGGAACCACAGGACATACACGGAGGCTTCAGATGCGTGTCGGGGTGCTGACCGGCGGCGGCGACTGCCCGGGGCTCAACGCGGTCATCCGCGCGGTGGTGCGCAAGGGCGTCGAGGTGCACGGCTGGGAGTTCGTCGGCTTCCGCAACGGGTGGCAGGGGCCGCTCACCGGCGAGAGCAAGCCGCTGGGCCTCCGCGACGTCGAGGACATCCTCACCAGGGGCGGCACCATCCTGCGCTCCTCGCGGACCAACCCGTACAAGGTCGAGGGCGGCGTCGAGAAGATCAAGGCGGTGCTCGCCGACCAGGGTGTCGACGCGCTGATCGCGATCGGCGGCGAGGACACCCTCGGCGTGGCGAAGCGGCTCACCGACGACGGTATCGGCGTCGTCGGCGTGCCCAAGACGATCGACAACGACCTCGGCGCCACCGACTACACCTTCGGCTTCGACACCGCGGTGTCCATCGCCACCGAGGCGATCGACCGGCTGCACACCACCGCCGAGTCGCACCACCGCGCGCTGGTCGTCGAGGTCATGGGCAGGCACGCGGGCTGGATCGCGCTGCACTCCGGTCTCGCCGGCGGCGCGAGCGTGATCCTGGTGCCGGAGCGGCACTTCTCGGTCGAGCAGGTCGTCTCCTGGGTCGAGCGCCGCTTCGAGAAGGAGTACGCGCCGATCATCGTCGTCGCCGAGGGAGCGCTTCCCGAGGGCGGCGAGGAGAAGCTGCTGACCGGCGAGAAGGACGCCTTCGGACACGTCCGGCTCGGCGGCATCGGCACCTGGCTGGCCGACGAGATCGCCGCGCGCACCGGCAAGGAGTCCCGCGCGGTCGTGCTCGGCCACGTCCAGCGCGGCGGCACGCCGACCGCCTACGACCGGGTGCTCGCCACCCGGTTCGGCCTGCACGCGGTGGACGCGGTCGCCGACGGCGACTTCGGCGTCATGGTCGCGCTGAAGGGCACCGACATCGTCCGCGTCAAGCTGTCCGAAGCCACCGCGGAGCTCAAGACCGTCCCGGTCGAGCGCTACGAAGAGGCCGAAGTCTTCTTCGGCTGAGTGTCCGTCCGTGAATGCCACATTGAGGGACTCAGAATCCCTCAATGTGGCATTCACGGACCATCAGATCCGCGCCAGTACGTCCAGGATCTCGACGGCGTGCGCGATGTCCTCGGTGAGCGGGCGGTCGTCCAGGCACGGGTCGAGCACGGCGGACGCGGCGGCGTAGGCGTCGCGCACCGGCAGGTCGACCAGCTCCGCCTTCCGGATCCGCAGCGCCCGCACCGCCGCGACCAGCTCGCACGCCAGCACCTGCTGGTACGCCGCCGCGGCGGCGGTCCCGGCCCGCGCGGCCTGCGTCGAAAAGCTGGCGTGGTCCTCGATCCCGCGTGACACCACCGCGGTGCCCAGCGTCGCGGGCAGCGCCGCCTGCCGCAGCTCGGTGAGCGCGTCGTGCGCGACGTACTCCAGGATCATCAGCCCGGAGCTGCCCGCCGGTCCCGCCGCGAGGAACGGCCGCAGCCCGGTGAACTCCGGTTCCAGCAGGTCGCCGAGCCGGGCCACGGACAGCTCCGCGACCTGGTGCACCGTCGCCCGTGCCTGGTCCAGCGCCGTCGACACGTACGCGGTGTGGAAGTGCGCGTGGTGGTAGGCGTCGCCGTGCACGGTCGAGATCATCGGGTTTTCCGTGCTGGCGTTGACTTCCACGGCCAGCACGTCCCGCAGGTAGTGGATCGCGTCCAGCGCCGGGCCCTGCACCTGCGGGAACGCGCGCAGGCCGAACGGGTCCTGGATCCGCCGTCCCGGCCGCGGCGTGCCGTGCATCCCGAGCAGCCGCCGCATCTCCGCCGCGCACGCGACCTGCCCGGCGTGCGGACGCGCTTCGTGCACCGGCGTCGCGTAGGCCTCGGGGTTGCCGTCGAGCGCGATGTAGGTCAGCGCGGCGACGGCGTGACTCGCGCGCGTCAGCGTGTCCAGCCGCATCGCGGCGAGGGTCGCTTCCGCGAGCGTCGCGGCGTTGCTGCTCATGAACGCGAGCGCGTCCCCCGCGTGGACGGGCACCGGCGGGACCGCGCCGCGCACCCAGGGCCGTTCGCCGGTGAGCGCGAGCGCGGTCTCGGCCAGCGGGGCGAGGTCGCCGGTGCCGATCGCGCCGAACCGGTGCACCAGCGGCAGCGCCCCGGTCTTCACCGCCGTGGCGAGCGCGCCGATCAGCGCGGGGCTGGCCCCGGACCGCCCGGCCAGCAGCTGGTTGAGCCGGATCAGCATCATCGCCCGGACCTGACCGCGCGGCATCGTGTCCCCGCTGCCGCCCGCGTGACTGCGCAGCAGCCGCCGCCCGTGTTCGACCGGGTCCTCGCCGGTGACGACGTCGTCCTTGTTCGCGCCGACCCCGGTGGTGCGGCCGTAGACGATCCGCCGGGTGCTCAGGTCCTCGGCGAGCTTCCACGCGTGCTCGGCGCCGCGGAGCGCGGCGATGGACACGTCGGTCTCCAGCGGACCCTCGGTCGCCGCCGCCGTCACCACGTCCGCGCACCGCAACGTCCGGCCGTCCACTCTGATCACCGGCGGCCTCCTTTCCCGACCGCCACACTATGAGGCGCCACTCCGGGTCACCGGGCGGGCGGGGCCGGATGCCACCGGCTCGGCCAGCAGGCGTGCGACGAGCCACGCCCCGGCGGTGGGCAGGACCAGCAGCGCGACGGCCAGGTGCAGTGACGTCGCCGACGCGACCGCGCCGAGCACCGGGGTGGCCACCCCGCCGACGCTGACCGCGAGGCCGAGGGTCACCCCGCCCGCCACCCCGGTCCGGTGCGGGAGGTAGTCCTGCCCCAGCGTGATGTGCAGCGAGAACGGCACGTACAACGCGACGGCGGCCACGGCGACGAAGACGTAGAGCGCCGGACCGGGCACGAGCACCACCCCGGCGACCGCCGCGGTCGCCACCGCGTACGCCGCCCGGGTGACGCGGATCCGGCCCCAGCGTTCCGCGAGCCGCCCGCCCAGCACGGTCCCGGCCGCGCCACCGGCGAACAGCACGAAGACGGCGACCGACCCGGCCGTGCTGCCCGCGCCGAGCCGCTGCTGGGCGAACAGTCCCACGAACGTGCTCAGCCCGACGTAGCCGATCGAGCGCAGCACGATCACGAGGGTGAGCCTGCGGAATCCGCGCCAGTCGTCGGTGCCCCGCCGTTCGGTCACCGGGCGGGCGGCGGCCGGGCCCCGCCGCAGCAGCGGCAGCGTGAGCAGCGTCCCGAGCACGGCGGGGACGGCCAGCAGCGGCGCGGCGGAGAGCCCGCCCGTCGCCAGCACCGGGGCCGCGACGACGGGCGCCAGCGCGAAGCCGACGTTGCCGCCGAGCGAAAACCAGCTCATCCCGCGGTGGTCGCCCGCGGTGACCGCACGCGCCAGCCGGGCGGCCTCGGGGTGGTAGGCGGCGACCCCCAGCCCGGCCAGCGCGATCGCGCCCAGCGTCCACGGATAGGAGTTCCCGGCGCCCACCAGCGCCACGCCGACGCCCGCGGCGACCGTCCCGGCGGGCACCAGCCAGCGCAGCCGCCACCGGTCGGTCAGCAGCCCGAACACCGGCTGCGCGACCGAGGACAGCACCGTCGCGGCCAGGACGAACCCGGACACCGCGACGTAGCCGTAATGCCGCTCGGCCACCAGGAACGGGATGAGCACCGGGACGACGCCTTGGTAGAAGTCGAGACAGGCGTGACCGGCCGCCAGCAGGTGCGTACGCACACGAGGAGTAGTCGACACCCGCTCAGCCTCACCTCGAGGGGACCGGCCGAGTTTCGGTAAGATGCCAAACAGTGTCGATTTACCGCCATCAGCCCGAAGCACCCACCGCGCTGCGCAGGCTCGCCCCGGGCGGCGCCATCGACACGCACTGGCACGACGAGCACCAGATCGTCTACGCGGCCACGGGCGTTCTCTCCGTCACGACCGGCGAGGGACGCTGGACGATCCCGCCGAGCCTCGCGATCTGGGTGCCCGCGAGGACCACGCACGGCCACCGCGCCTACGGCACCACCGACGTGCACCTGGTGGGATTCGCGCCGGGGGAGAACCCGTTGGAGCTCACCGCGCCGACGGCGCTGGCGGTGACCCCGTTGCTGCGCGAACTGCTCATCGCGGCCACCCAGGACCCCGGCGGCGACGCCGGGGAGCGCGCCCGGCTCCGCGCGGTGCTGCTCGACCGGCTGCGGCCCGCGTCCGCGCGCCCGGTGCACCTGCCCGCCCCGCGCGATCCGCGGCTCGTCGCGGTGTGCGCCGCCCTGCACGCCGACCCGGCCGACGGCCGGTCGCTCGCCGCGTTCGGCGCGGTGGCCGGGGCGGGGGAGCGCACCCTGTCCCGGCTGTTCCGCGCGGAGCTGGGCATGACCTTTCCCCAGTGGCGCACCCAGTCCCGGCTGCACCACGCGCTCGTCCTGCTGGCGCGGGACGTGCCGGTCACCGTGGTCGCGCACCGCTGCGGCTGGTCGACGCCGAGCGCGTTCATCGACGTCTACCGCCGCGCCTTCGGGCACACCCCCGGCCGGTACGCGCGCTAGTCGGTCTCCTCCAGTCGCCGTTCCAGCGCGTCGAGCCTGCCCGACCAGAAGTGCCGGTACGGGGCGAGCCAGGCGTCGATCTCGGCGAGGGGTTCCGGGCGCAACCGGTAGCAGCGGCGCTGCGCGGCGACCCGCACGGTCACCAACCCGGCCTCGCGCAGCACGCGCAGGTGCTTGGACACCGCGGGCTGGCTCAGCTCCAGCTGGTCGACGAGCTCGCCGACGGACCGTTCGCCCTCGCGGAGCAGGTCGAGGATCGACCGGCGCCGGGGCTCGGCGAGGACGTCGAAGGTATGCGTCACACCGGAAATCTGACCGCAGCTCGCATATTCCTGTCAAGGCATGTTCGAACCGCGCGAGGCATGGCCGGGCCGAACCGGCGCCCGCTCAGGCGAGTTCGCCCGGCGGGTGGGCCGCCGCCTCCCTGAGCAGTTCGGCGAGCACCGCCGTGTCCACATCGGACACCCGCTTGAAGCGGACACAGCTCTTCCCGACCGACGCCTTGGGCAGCCGCTCGGCGTACGACTCGGCCAGATAGCGGTCACCGACCACGGACGTGACGTAGAGCGAGATGTAGTTCTTGTTGCTCGCCAGCATCACGAGCGCCCAGTCGCCTTCGCGGCCCGAGGCGTACCGGTAGTGGTATCTGCCGTAGCCGGGCATCCCGAACTCCATCGTCGGCGCCAGCTCCGGCACGGTCGCGCGGACCAGTTCGTGCAGCGCGCGCAGCTCACCCCGCCGGGGTTCGGCGAGCCCGGACAGGTACTCCTCGTGGGTGGCCGCCGTCGATTTCCCCTGCGTCGCCATGGTGCCTCCCGGGAGTGTCGGTGGTGCGCATTATCGTGCCCGGGTGAGGTTCACGGGATTCGGAGAGTACGCGGTCGAGTTCTTCGACGGGCTGGTCGCGGACAATTCCAAGGTCTACTGGGACGACAACCTGGCGGTGTACAAGGCGGACGTGCGCGCGCCGATGGAGGCGCTGCTGGCCGAGCTGGCCCCGGAGTTCGGCGAGGGTTTCGGCGAGCCGAAGGTTTTCCGGCCCTACCGCGACGTCCGCTTCGCCAAGGACAAGACGCCGTACAAGACGCACTGCGGCGCCGTCATCGAACAGGGGAGGGGCGGCGGCGCGTACTACGTCGAGGTCGGCCCGGACGGCCTCCGGGTCGGCGGCGGCTGCTTCCACCTGGCGTCCGACCAGCTGGCCCGCTTCCGGACCGCGGTCGACACCGAACTGCACGGCACGGAACTGGAGAAGCTCCTCGCGAAACTACGGCGAGCGGGCTGGGAGATCGGCGGTGACCGGCTGAAGTCCCGGCCGCGCGGCTTCGCCGAGGACCATCCCCGGCTCGATCTGTTGCGTTACCGCTCGGTCTACGCCGTCCGCGTCTGGGAGCCGGACGACGTGCTGCACGAACGCGGTGCCCTCGACCGGGTACGCAAGGCGTGGCGCCAGGTCCGCGCCTTCAACGAGTGGGCCCGCGACCGCGTCGGCCCCAGCGAACAACCCCGCCGCTGACCGGCGGGCGCCCTCGGCGAGCGCCCCAATGAGGTTTTCTCGGTCGTGGTTGGGGTTGTGCCGGTGTCGCGAATGTCGCATTCGGGACACTGGCCGCGGCCGAAGGTCGCGTCGCGTACGGAGCGTCGGGGCCGTTGAGCGTCCCCAACGGCCCGTACGAGACACCCTCGCCCGGCCACCCCGGTCGCGCCTGGCGAGAGACTCCCAATGTGGCATTGGGTGCGTTCAACGCACCCAATGCCACATTCGCCGCGTCCAGCGCACCGAACGCCACATTCGGGCGCTCGTGCGCCGGGGACATCCTGGCCGTGCCGAGACGGCTCATACGGGCGCGGACAGCGCGCGGCGCCACAGGCCGCTCCTTTCCCGGCCGGTCGTGGCGAGCAACGCGGTGCCGCCGTCGGCGAACGCGGTGATCTCCGGGACGTCCTCGGGCAGCGGCAGTTCGGCGAACCCGCCGCACCCGGGGCCGAACCGCCACAGCCGTGGTTTCCCGCCGGCCTTGCCCGTCACCAGCGCGGTGCCGCTTTCGTCCCGGCTCGCCCCGGTCACCTCCAGCAGCTCGGCGCCCGGCACCTCGGGACCGCTCAGGACCATCGGCCGCCACGCGGTCCCCTCCCGTGTCCAGCACGCCACCCGCTGCGGGCCGCCACCGGGACGCGCGGCGACACCGGCCGCGAAGCAGGACTCGCGGCAGGTGATCCGCCAGGCCGAAGCGTCCCAGGTCCCGTCCGAGGGAAGCGCTTCCCGCCGCCAGGACCGGCCCTCGCCCGAGGTCCACACCGTCGGCGCGAGCCGGTCCGAGCGGGCGTCGCCCACCGCCACGAACCCGTCCGCGGCGTGTGCCGTCGCGAGGATCCGGGTCTGTTCACCCGGCGTGCTCAGCAGCGCCGGGTCCTCGTCGAGCCGCGACCAGTCGGCACCGTCCGCCGAGACCCACACGGACGCGCCGACACCCCCGCGCGGGTGCTCCCACTGCCCGCTCAGGACGTAGGCCGAGGGCCCGGCCGCGCTGCCGGACACGGTGATCGCCCTCGGCCCGCCCAGCAGTTCCATGCCCTGCGGGTACTCGGTCAGGCCCGCCGGGCCGCCCGCCCAGATCGTCGGCCGCGGGTTGCCGTGCGCGCCGCCGAACGCCGAGCCGAGCGCCAGCAACCGGTCACCGTCCGTCGCGGGCACGGTCAGCTCGGCCTGCGCGCCGTAGCCGCTCCGGGCACGCAGCGTCATCGGCTCCCAGTGTCCGGCATGCCACGTCCACGCCCCCGGCGCGCGGCCCTCGGGGCCGGGCACCGAGCCGAACACGCGCGTGTCGCCACCGAGTCGCGCAAATCCCAGTATCCGCGCGCCCGGGGCGGGTGACGGGACGGACTCCCAGCCGGAGTGCGTCCGATCGGACGAAGGAGTTCCGCAGCTCGGAGCAAGAAAAACCGCGAGGAGCGCGACGAGGCGCGCAACCGTCGACATGGCCACAGAGGTTACGCGCACCCGGGGCTTTCTGAACACGGCAACTTGAACATTCGGGATCGGTACAGACGAACGGAGGACGACGTACTACGCTGTGCGAACGTGAGCCGACGCGCGAAGATCGTTTGTACCCTTGGCCCTGCCACCGCCACGGCGGAGAAGATGCGGGCCCTCGTCGACGCCGGGATGGACGTCGCGAGGATGAACTTCAGCCACGGCAGCCACAGCGACCACAAACAGGTCTACGACCTCGTCCGGGCCGCGGCCGCCGAGTCGGGCCGGGCGGTCGGCATCCTCGCCGACCTGCAGGGTCCGAAGATCCGTTTGGGCACGTTCGCGAGCGGCCCTGTCGAATGGCACGCCGGTGACGTCGTGCGCATCACCGTCGAGGACGTGGTTGGCACCCACGAACGCGTCTCGACCACCTACAAGGGCCTCGCCAAGGACGCCAAGCCCGGCGACCGGCTGCTCGTCGACGACGGCAAGGTCGGCCTCGTGGTGAAGGAGGTCGACGGCCAGGACGTCGTGTGCGAGGTGACCGAGGGCGGCCCGGTCAGCAACAACAAGGGCGTCTCCCTGCCCGGGATGGACGTCTCCGTCCCCGCACTGTCCGAAAAGGACATCGAGGACCTGGAGTTCGCGCTCGAACTCGGCGTCGACTTCATCGCGCTCTCGTTCGTCCGCTCGCCCGCCGACATCGACCTGGTGCACCAGGTCATGGACCGGGTCGGCAAGGGCCGCAGGCCGGTGGTCGCCAAGATCGAGAAGCCCGAGGCCGTCTACAACCTCGAAGCGGTCGTGCTGGCCTTCGACGCGGTGATGGTCGCCCGCGGCGACCTCGGCGTCGAGCTGCCGCTGGAGCAGGTCCCGCTGGTGCAGAAGCGCGCCATCCAGATCTGCCGCGAGAACGCCAAGCCGGTCATCGTCGCGACGCAGATGCTCGAGTCGATGATCAACAACTCGCGCCCGACCCGCGCCGAGGCCTCCGACGTCGCGAACGCGGTCCTCGACGGCACCGACGCGGTGATGCTCTCCGGCGAGACGAGCGTGGGCCGCTACCCGATCGAGACGGTGCAGACGATGGGCCGGATCGTCGAGGCGGTCGAGACCGATTCGCCGGTCGTGCCGCCGCTTTCGCACGTCCCGCGCACCAAGCGCGGCGTGATCTCCTACGCGGCGCGGGACATCGGCGAGCGGCTCAACGCCAAGGCGCTGGTGGCGTTCACACAGTCCGGCGACACGGTGCGCCGCCTCGCCCGGCTGCACACCCGCCTGCCGTTGCTGGCGTTCACGCCGGAGGAGAGCGTGCGCAGCCAGCTGGCGATGACGTGGGGCACCACGACCCGCATCGTGCCCAAAGTGGACTCGACCGACCAGATGATCCAGCAGGTCGACCACGCGATGCTGGAGATGGGCAAGTACGCCAAGGGTGATCTGGTCGTCATCGTCGCCGGTTCGCCGCCGGGGACGGTCGGCTCGACCAACCTGATCCGCGTCCATCGCCTCGGTGAAGACGACCACGCCTAGCGGACCGAACGGGCACCTGGCGCATAGGGTTCAAGCATGACTGAAATGGCCAGGGAAGCCGCCACCGGACTGGACACGCACCCCGGTGGCGGCGGCCAGCCCGTGCTCGACAAGCTGGTCGCGCTGCTCGATCTGGAGAAGATCGAGGAGAACATCTTCCGCGGTGTCTCGCCCGCGCACTCCCCGGTGCGGGTGTTCGGCGGCCAGGTCGCCGGGCAGGCGCTCGTCGCGGCCGGGCGCACCGTCCCCGCCGATCGCCGGGTCCACTCGCTGCACGCGTACTTCATCCGCGGCGGCGACCCGAGCGTGCCGATCATCTACGAGGTCGACCGCATCCGCGACGGCCGTTCGTTCACCACCCGCCGGGTCGTCGCGATCCAGCACGGGAAGGCGATCTTCTCGCTCTCGGCGTCCTTCCAGAAGGACGAGACGGGCATCGAGCACGCCGAGGCGATGCCGGACGTCCCGGCCCCGGAGTCGCTGCCGACGCTGATGGAGCGCGCCGAGGGCTACTTCCTCGGCCACCATGCCCAGCCCCGGCCGATCGACCTGCGCTACGTCAACGACCCGCCGTGGGTCACCCGGGACACCGACGAGCACCCGGCGCGCAACCAGGTGTGGATGCGCGCGGACGGGAGGCTCGGCGACGAGCAGCTGCTGCATGTCTGCGTGCTGACCTACGCCTCGGACATGACCCTGCTCGACTCGGTGCTGGCGCGGCACGGCGTCTACTGGGACCTCGACAAGGTCCTCGGCGCCAGCCTGGACCACGCCCTGTGGTTCCACCGCCCGTTCCGTGCCGACGAGTGGTTCCTCTACGACAGCGCCTCGCCCACGGCGTCGGGCGCGCGGGGGCTGGCCACCGGCCGGTTCTTCGCCGCCGACGGCACGCTCATCGCGACCGTGGTGCAGGAAGGACTGCTGCGCGTGCTCTGAGTGGCACCGTCCGTCGCGACATTCACGCTTTCGTGCGACGGAAAAGCGGAATACTCAGTGCGGTAATGGGGCAATAGCGGTGCGGTGGTGAGACCGGGACCGATCGGGGGACGGCCCCGGGCTCACCACCGCCGAAAACGACCGGGTGATCACCGTGGTGCCCGGGCGCTGTCGTCTACCCTGCTCACGGGACGTCGGCGTGCTGTCGTCCCGCGCCCGTCGTGAGGATACAAGCCCGATCTGCAAATTGCAGATCGATCACCGGGTCGGCCCCGGGATTCGCGCGGGTTAATCTTCCACCAAGTGCCTGATCCGACGGTTGGACGCGGCACGAGAAAGCGCTTCAGCGCCGGAGAGCCGGAGGTGTCGTGATGGCAAGGGGACAGGGACCCACCGTTCGCCGCCGGAGACTCGCGAGCGAGCTGCGCCGGTTCCGCGAGGCCGCGGATCTCACCATCGACGAGGTGGGCGAGAAGCTCGAATGCTCCGCCTCGAAGATCAGCCGCATCGAGACCGGGCACGTCGGGGTCACCCCGCGGGACGCGCGGGACATGCTCGCGCTGTACGGGATCACCGGCGACGAGCAGGAGGTGCTCGTCCAGCTGGCCAGGGAGGCCCGCAAACGCGGCTGGTGGCACGCGTACAACGAGGTCTTCACCGGCACGTTCGTCGGGCTGGAGGCGGACGCGAGCTCGCTGCGCGCGTTCCAGGCGCTGCTGGTCCCCGGCCTGCTGCAGACCGAGCGGTACGCCCGCGCGGTGATCAGGGCGATGCGCCCGGACGCGGCCGACGCCGAGCTCCGGCGCCGCGTCGCCGCCCGGATGGCGCGCCAGGAGCTGTTCGCCGACGCCACGCCGCCGGAGTACTGGGCGGTGGTCGACGAGGCCGTGCTGCACCGCGTGGTGGACAGCGCCGAGGTGATGGCCGAGCAGCTGTACCGGATGGTGGCGATGGCCGGGCGGCCGAACGTCACCATCCAGGTCGTGCCGTTCGGTACCGGCGCCCACCCCGGGATGGAGGGCCCGTTCCTGATCATGGGCTTCCCCGAGCAGGCCGACGCCGACGTGGTCTACGTGGACAGCACGTCCAGCGGCCTCTACCTGGAGGAACCCCCCGATGTCCGGCGCTACGCGCTGATGTTCGACCATCTGCGCGCGGCGGCACTGAAGCCGGACGACTCGGTCGAGGTGATCGCCGAGGCCGCCGGCCGGTTCGCCGAACAGGCGACCGCGCCGGCTCCAGTGCACCATCACCGAATCCAGGACGTGGTCCAGGAAGATTGCTAAGGAAGTGGGGTCATGATGCCGGACACCGACCTTTCGCGTGCCCACTGGCGTAAGAGCAGCCACAGCGGTGGCGGCAACGACTGCGTCGAGATCGCCTTCGTCGCGGGTGGCGCCGCGGTACGCGACTCGAAGGATCCCGAAGGGGGTGCCTTCCGCTTGCCCGCTTCGGGCTGGCAGGGTCTGCTGGCCGCCCTGCGCGACTGAGCCACGGCGGCCCTCACTCGACCCCTTACCTCCGTTGAGCTGGTTTTCGGCGGAAGTAAGGGGTCGAGTCGCGTCCAGGATGAGGTGATCACCCGATGCCGGGGGCGGGCCCTCAGGACGACTCTGAGTGTCACCAACGAACTCAGGGACGAGGGGAAAGCACATGAACACCGATCTGCTCCTGGACGCGGTACGGGCCGAGGCCGCCTACCGGGCCGAGGAGCTGCGGAAGGCGGGCCGCGGCGCGTGGGTGGGCCGGATCCGGCGGGTGACCCGCAGGCTGCGGGCCGAGCGGTTCACCGACGTCGAGGTGCCCGCCCAGCGGCGCCGCGCGCCCGAAGGGGCCACGGCGGACGTGAGCGAGAGCACCCGGTAAGGGCCGCGCTCGGCGAAATCGATGAAGAACTTGTCGGTGGGGTAGGCGAGAATGCCACTCGTGCCCAGACTCGGTTCCGGAATTCCGCTCGTCGGCCGCACCCACGAGATGCGGCGGCTCGGTGCCGCCTTCGCCCGCGCCGAACGGCGGGAGGCGGGGGCGGTGCTGCTGTCCGGGGACGCGGGGGTCGGCAAGACGAGACTGCTCACCGAGCTCGGTGAGCACGTCGCGGCCCGCGGCGCGCTGGTGCTCACCGGCCGCTGCATCGACGTGCGGGAGGGCGGCCTGCCCTACCTCCCGTTCGCCGAGGCGCTGGCCCCGCTCGGCACGGCGGCGGATCCGGGGATAGCCGCCGCCGTGCGGGCCCGGCCCGCGCTGGGCAGGCTGCTGCCGCAGGGGCAGGAGCCGGACGCGCCACTGGCGGGCGAGTACGGGGAGATGACCGCCAACGAGCGGGAGGCGCCGCGGCGGCCCCGGGCGGAACAGGATCTCGGTCAGCTCCAATTGTTCGACGCGGTACTGGGGGTGCTGACCGAGATCGCCGAGTCCCGGCCGGTGGTGATCCTGCTCGAGGACCTGCACTGGGCCGACGGCTCGACCCGCAACCTGCTCTCGTTCCTGCTCACCCGGCTGCGCGCGCAGCGCCTGCTGGTGGTGGGCAGCTACCGCGAGGAGGACGTGCACCGGCGGCATCCGCTGCGCGCCCTGCTCGCCGAGCTGGTCCGGCTGGCCACCGTCGAGCGGGTGGGACTGCTCCCGTTCGGCACCGCCGACGCGCGCGCGTTCGTCGAGGCGCTGTCGGACGAGCCGCTCACCGCCGACGTGGTGGCCGACATCGCCACCCGGTCGGAGGGGAACCCGTTCTTCGCCGAGGAACTGCTGGCCAGCTCGGCCGACTGCCGTGACCTGCCCGCCGGGCTCGCCGAGGTGCTGCTCGCCCGCCTGGAGCGGCTGCCGCCGGACACCCGGCGCGTGCTGCGGGTGCTCTCGGTGGCCAACGACTCGGTGTCGCACGCCGCGCTGTCCGAGGTCGCCGGGCTCGGCGAGGCCGAACTGGACGAAGCGCTGCGCGAGGCCGTGCAGCACCACGTCCTGGTGATCGAGAACGGGTTCTACGACTTCCGGCACGCCCTGTTGCAGGAGGCGGTGTACGGCGATCTGCTGCCGGGGGAGCGCGGCCGGATGCACGCGGCCTACGCGGCGCGGATCAGGGCCCGGCCGCAGGGACGCGGGCACGACGCCAAGCTGGCCTACCACAGCCTGGAAAGCAAGGACTTCGCCACGGCGCTCACGGCGCTGTGGTGCGCGATGGCGGAGGCCGAGAAGCTGGGCGCGCCCGGCGCCGCGCTCCGGCACGTCGAGCAGGCACTGTCCATTTGGGACGCCGTGCCCGAGGAGGGCAGGCCGGAGGGCGTCGACGAGCTGCGGCTGCTGCACAACGCGTCCTACTTCGCGGGGACCACCGGCGAACCCGAACGGGCCACGGCGTACGCGCGCTCGGCCACCCAGGCGCTGACGCCGGAGATCCCGCTCGAACGCGCCGCCGGGACGTGGCGGCGGCTGGCCGAGACCCTGCTCTCGCTCGAAGGCACCATCGACGAGGCCGTCTCGGCGATCGACCAGGCCTGGGCACTGGTCGAGCACACCGGCCCCAGCGCGACGCGGGCGTGGGTGCTGGCCAGCCGGGCCGGGATCCTCCGGGTGATCGACCAGTACGAGCAGGCGATGGAGAGCGCGCTCGCCGCGGTGTCCGACGCGCGGGAGGTGGGCGCGATGGGTGCCGAGGCCTCCGCGCTGGTCACCCTCGGCACGCTCGCCGACTCGTCGGGGGACGCGGCCGAGGCCAGGGAGCGCCTGCGGCAGGCGATCGCCAAGGCCCGTGAGGCGGGCGCGCTCAACGTCGAGGTGCGGGCGATGTACTTCCTCACGCTGAGCTACGACGATCAGGCCGAGGTCGGCCTGGCGCTGGAGCACGCCGAGCGCGGGGTGCGCCGTGCCGAGGAGTCCGGGCTCACCTGGAGCGCCTACGGGCTCGAACTGCGTGCCCGGCACCTCCAGCTGCGGTACCTCAGCGGGGACTGGCCGGACGAGGACGCGGCGGGCCGGGCCGGGCGCGGGGTGTCCGGCGCGGTCGCCGCGCGCATGCTCGGGATCTGGGCGTTGTTCGTGGTCTCGCGCGGGCGGTTCGACACGGCCGAGCGGTTGCTGCCGGGGCTGCGCAGGCACTGGACCTTCGACATCCAGATCGCGCTGTCGGCGGGGGACGCGGCCGGGCAGCTCGCGTACTGGCGCGGGCGGTACACCGAGGCGGCCCGCGTGGCCGAGGAGCTGATCGACTGGCTGGAGCGGATCGAACCGGCGCTGCTGGGCGGGGTCCGGATCGCCGCGCACGGGGTGGCGGCCGCGGCCGCGCTGGCGGAGGAGGCACGGAGCCGGGGTGATCAGCGGGCGACCGTCGACGCGCTGGCGGCGGGGGAGCGCATGCTCGCGCACGGCCGCCGGTGTGTCGCCGAGGGCATGCCGCGCTCGGGCACGCTCGGCCCGGAGGGCCGGGCATGGGCGGCCCGGCTGGAGGCCGCCGCGAGCGGGCTCGGCGGCCGTCCCGAACCGCGGCTGTGGGCGGAGGCGGCCGAGGCGTTCGGCTACGGCGCGGTGTACGAGCAGGCGTTCTGCCGCTGGCAGCACGCGCGTGCGCTGCTCGCCGCCGGCCCCGGCGCCGAATCCGCGGCGGCCGCGCTGGAGGCCGCGCACACGGTGGCCGTCGAACTGGACGCGGTGCCGCTGCGGGACGCCGTCCGCGATCTGGCCCACCGCGCCCGTATCGAGCTGGCCGGTGCCGCCGCGCCGCCGGGCGCCGAAGCGGCGGCCCGTACCCCGGCGGATCCGCTGACCGACCGCGAGCGTGACGTGCTGGAGCGCGTCGCCCTCGGCCGGACCAACCGCCAGGTCGGCGCGGAGCTGTACATCAGCGAGAAGACCGTGAGCGTGCACCTGTCGCGGGTGATGGCCAAGCTCGGCGCGAGCCGTCGCGCGGAGGCCGTCGCCATCGCCTACGACCGCGGCCTCCTCACCGCCCCCGCACCGTCCGAATAGGACAGCGCGGAAAAGATCCGGGCCGGGGTGAATCCTTTCGCGGCGACGTGACCTCTTATGGGGGTGATGGTCGAGCCGGAAGGGAGAAGCCGGATGGAGGCACGGCAGGGACGCGGAGGTGGACGTGGCCGGGCAGCGCTGGGCGAGTGAGCAACTCGTCAAGGCCGCGCAGGGTGGCGACCTGAAGTCGATCACCGCGGTGGTGCACGGCGCGCATCCGCACGTGCGGCGCTTCGCCGAACAGCTCTGCGCGTCTTCGCAGGACGCCGAGGACGCGGCACAGGAAGCGCTGATCGTCCTTTATCGCAAGATCGGGACGCTGCGCGCCTCGGCGGCGCTGGCTTCCTGGATGTTCCGGATCGTCCGGCACGAGTGCCTGCGCCGCGCCCGGCGGCTGCTCGGCGACGAAGAAGCCGGGGCGGACTTCGGGGCCGTGGCCTCGGCGGAGGACGAAGTCCTCAAACGACTGGACGCCGAGCGGGTCGCGCGGGTGATCCGGGCGCTGCCCGACGTCCAGCGCCGGGTGCTGATCATGCGTGACGTCCTGGGCCACCCGGGACAGACGGTGGCCGGTCGGCTCGGCCTCAGCGTCCCGGCGATGAAGTCCCAGCTGCACCGGGCCAGGACCGCGGTCCGGCGTGGTCTGCACGGCGAGCCCGAAGACGTCACCCCGGGTTCCTGAGCCCACATCGCCTGTTTTCGGCACATCCCCCGACTGCGAAGGGAAGTTCCCCATGCTCGAATCCGGCTCGCCCGCACCGCGCCTGGTGCTGGAGGACACCGAGGGACGGCGCGTCCGCCTCTCCGACTACGAAGGCGAGCACGCGGTACTGCTCTATTTCATGCGGTCGACGTCGTGCCCGGTCTGCGGCCGGCACGTCCGGGACCTCGTCAAGAGCGCCGGCACACTGGCGGCCGACAACGTCCGTGTCCTCATCGCCGTCCCCGAGGACCGCCGGACGGCGGCCGCATGGCGGGCGAAGCACGGGATCCCGTTCCCGGTGCTCACCGGCCGCGACGACACCCCGCACGAGATGATCGGCCTGAGCCGGACGCTGTTCGGGGCGCTGCAACGATCCGGCAGCGTCCTCGTCGACGCCCGGGGCGTCGTCCGGCACGCGCACAGCGCCGCCCTGCCGACCGGCGGCTACGACAGAAAGGGCATCACCGCGGCCATCGCGGCTATGCACGCTCCGGCCTGACCAGGCTTCAGGAATCCCGTGATGGCCCTCCGGCGTTCTCGGTGCCGAGTCGGTCCGCGAAATTCCGGGCCCGCTCGGCGGACTCGGCGTGCCGGGCGGCCCGCCGGGGACGGAAGTCGTGGTCGTTCGCCGCCGAGGCTTCGGAGTCTTCGAGCTCGTTCATCTCGAGGTGGGTGAGAAACGCGACCAGCGCCGGGTGGGTGGTGGCAGCCGAGACGAGTTCCTCCCGCAGCGGGGCGGGGAATCCGGCCGAGTACCGGGCACCGTGGTACTCGTCGACGACACCGAGGAACATCGCGTCGAGGCTGGGAAACGCCGCTTCGTCGGCGATCGCGGCAGGCAATGGGCGCTGAAACCGCGCTCTCGCGTTCCAGCAGTCCTGTTCGAGGTCGAGTTCGAGCAGGCGCCCCGCGGCCCGGGACGTGGCGAGCGCGGTGAGGCCCTCGTCGCCGATGACGTTGTCGTGCAGGTTCAGCTCCCACAGCCACGGCAGCACCGGCCACGCGGCGAGCGCCCGCGCACCCGGTGTGCCGATGGCGTTGTAGGCCAAGGAAACGCTTCGGAGATAAGGGGAATCGGTCGCGGTGAGGGTTGCGGCGTCCTCGTCGCCGAGGCCGCATTCGGCGAGATCCAGGGTGTGCAGCGTGCGCCAGACCGGGGCGTGCCGCACCGTCGCGGGCCAGCGGCCGAGAGGATTGTGCGACAGGTCGAGCGTGCCGAGCCGCCGCAACCGCTCGGAGCCCAGCAGCGCGGTGAGGCCGTCGGTGCCGAGCCCGGTGGCCGCGAGGTTCAGGTGGGTCAGCCGGGTGGCGTTGGGCGAGGCGGCCCAGGCCGCGGCGCCGGGGTCGCCGATCGGCTGGACGTCGGCGCTCGCGTAGTAGGGCGAGCCATGGGCGTGGCCACTCAGGTCGAGGTGTTCCAGCGCGGGCAGCCGGACCTCGTCCGCCAGCCGCCGCGCGCCGCGCTCGCCGAGGAGGTTGCGGCTCAGGTCGAGGTGGCGCAGGCGGGGAAAGGCCCCGGCGGCGGCGAAGGCCCCGGCCGTCCGGTCGGTGGCGACGAGGTCGGTGAGGGTCAGCTTCTCGACGCGCTGAGGGTCGAGCGCCCCGACGACGCCGGCGATGGTCTCGTCGCCGATCGGCAGCAGGTCGAGGGTCAGCTCGGTCAGCTGTCGCGGCACCCCGCCGGCGACGATGGCGGCGACGCCCCGGGCACCGAGCCCCTCCCGGCTGCCCAGCATGGCGACGCCGCGCACGGTGAGGCCGCGCAGGCCGGTGAGGTCGGCGTGCGTGAAGAACTCCTCGCACGCTTCGTCGTCCTGCTCGATGACGTTGCCGAAGTACAGCTGTCCCAGCGGCTGGCTTTTGTTCCAGCCACAGCGGAACCCGATCGCCAGGTGGTGGAGCCGGGCCAGCTCCGCGCAGGCGGCGAGCTCGCGCGCCTCCCCGGTGTCGCTGATCAGGACCTCGGCCGACCGCAGCTCCGGCACGAGGCCGGAACGCAGCAGGTGGACCAGATCGGGCGCCCGCAGCCCGACGTGCCGCAGCCGCCACGGCGGCCCGGCGGGCGGGCGGAACGGCGGCTTCTGGAAGTGGAACAGGTCTTCCCCGGCGTTCACCAGGACCAGCGAGTCGAGCCGGGCCAGTTCGGGCAGGGTGGCGAGCCGCGCGATCAGCTCGGTGTCCAGCTCGGTGAGGTGGCTGACCCGGACCGAGCGCAGGTTTTCCCAGTACCGCAGGGTTTCGGTCAGTGCCGCGAGCCGCTCGCCCGCGAACGCGCCGAGATCGAGGTGCGTCACGGTGCGCGGCACGGGGTGGGTGCGCGGGTCCGGCGGCGGGAGATCGCGGACGCCGAGGTGCGTCGTGCGGAGCGCCAGGGACCGCACGAGCGGCCAGCCGGGCCGCTCGTGCCCGGCTTCCAGTGCGGCGAGCCAGGACCACGGCGCTTCGCGCACCGCGCCGGGCCACGCGGCGAGCCGCTCGCCGCACCACGCGACGAGATCCGGCGGGCTGCCCGCGCGGCCGAGGACGGCGCACAGCGCGCGGAACGCGATCTTGCCTGGTGGGCCGGTCAGGATGCGTTCGGCTTCGGCGCGATGGTCGATCACCGCGCCAGGCTAGCGAGGGTCACCGACAAAACCGTCGCCGTTGCCCGCGCTCGATGGAACCGGAGAACGACAGAGGACTTTCTCGGGCGCCGGGAAGCCGGTGGCGGGGTGCCCGAGGGACGCCTTCGGTGCGCTCGACGCACCGAGGGACGCCCTTGTCGCGCTCAACGCACTCAGGGCGTCCCTCGGTGGCCGGGGTCAGGACAGGGCGAGGAGGCGGGTGTCGAGGTCGCGGAGGTAGGACTGGCCGTAGGGGCCGGTTTCGAGACCATCGAGCAGGACGGCGGGCAGGTCCTGCGTGATCGACGGGGCACGGGAGGCGGCCGCCAGCGCGATCGTGGCCACGGTGTCGACGTCGCCGGTGTAGGCGACGCACGCGCGCAGCATCGCGCTGAGACTGTCGTGGCCCGCGAGCGCGGTGAGCGCCGCGCGGACGCTCATCCAGCCCTTCGGCCCGACCTTGCCCTGCCACGGCCGGTCCCAGCCGCCGTCGGGGAGGACGCGCGCGATCCACTGTCCCACCGAGGAAACCGGGCCGAGGCCGAAGTGGCAGTAGTGCACGGCCAGCGCCGCCGCCTGCGCGGCCCCGACCCCGGCCGGGGTGTCGTGCGTGATGCGGGCCTGGATTTCGGTGTGCCGCAGCACCTCCGGCACCGTGGGCAGCAGCCCGAGCGGCGCGGCCCGCATCGCGGCACCGCTCTTGTCGCTGTCCGGCCGGATCCTGGCCAGCAGCTCGGCGCCGTCGCCGACATCGCTGAGCAGCTGGTGGAAACGTCCGGCGTAGCCGTCGCGCGGGTCGCGGTGGTAACCGCGGACGAACCGTTCGGCCAGCGCCCGGCCGGTCCAGGGCTCGCCGGACACCAGCTGTTCGGCGATCGCGAGCGTCATCTGCGTGTCGTCGGTGTACCGGCCGGGCAGCACACCCCGATGGTGGGGGTGCTGGACGTAGCCGCCCAAAGTGTTGTGCGCCTTGACGAACTCGGGGTCCGCGTACTCGAAGCCCGCGCCGTAGGCGTCGCCGACAGCGAGTTCGATCAGCACCGCGTCACCGCCACGGCAGGTGCCGCAACGCCTTGAGCCCGGCGGTCAGGCCGCGGGCCCACAGCCCGCCGGGCACGCCGCGCCCCGGCCGCAGCGCGAGGCCGCGCTGCACCGCGATCGACTGGGATTCGGTGTACTTCAGCAGGCCCTCCGCGCCGTTGCGCCGTCCGACGCCGGACTCCTTCATCCCGCCCATCGGCACGCCGACGCTGCCGAAGGTCGCCGCGTAGCCCTCGTTCACGTTGACCGTCCCGGCCTTCAGCCGCGCCGCGACCTCCCAGCCCGCGCGCCCGTTGCGCGACCAGACGCTCGCGTTGAGCCCGAACGGGGTGTCGTTGGCGGCCTCGATCGCCTCGGTGACGTCGGTGTAGCCGTAGACCGACACGACCGGCCCGAACGTCTCTTCGGCGAACGGCGTCATCCCCGGCGTCACTCCGGAAAGGACGGTCGGCTCGTAGAACAGCGGCCCCAGCTCCGGCCGGGCCCGGCCGCCGGTGAGCACCCGCGCGCCCTTCGACCGGGCGTCTTCGACGTGCGCGGACACCGTCCGCAACTGGGCCTCGGAGGTCAGGGATCCCATCTGCGCGTGGAAGTCCAGCGCGCCGCCGAGCCGCAGCGCGGCCGTCTTCGCGACGAAAGCGCGGGTGAACTCCTCGCGGATGTCCTCGTGCACGTAGATCCGTTCCACCGACACGCACAGCTGACCCGCCGAGGAGAAGCACGCGGTCACCGCGCCCGCCGCGGCCTTGGCGACGTCGGCGTCGGGCAGCACGATCATCGGGTTCTTGCCGCCGAGTTCGAGCGAGTAGCTCGTCAGCCGCTTCGCCACCTGTCCGGCCAGTTCCTTGCCCGTGGGCGTGGACCCGGTGAAGCACAGGTAGTCCGACTCCTCGACCAGCGCGGTGCCGATCCGGGAGCCGCGGCCCAGCACGATCTGCCACACGCCCTCCGGCAGTCCCGCCTCGGCCGCGAGTTCGTGCAGCCACAGCGCGGACAGCGCGGTCTGGTTGTCCGGCTTCTGCACCACGGTGTTCCCGGCGGCGAGGGCGGGGAAGACGTCCATCGCGGTCAGTGCGAGAGGGTAGTTCCACGGCGAGATGATCCCGACGACGCCCTTGGGGTGCCGGACTTCGCCGGTCTTCGTGAGGCCGGGGATGACACCTGCGGCGCGCCGCGGCGCGAGGATCCGGGCGCTGTGCTTCCCGTAGTACGCGGCGACCAGCGCGGCCGCGCTCACCTCGTCGAACGCGTCGAGGCGGGCCTTGCCCGCCTCGATCTGGACCAGGTCGAGCGCCTCGCGCTGACGCCGCAGCACCAGGTCGTGCAGCCGGACGAGGACCCGCTGGCGTTCCCGCACCGGGCGCTCGGCCCAGTCGCGCTGTGCCGCGCGGGCGGTGGCGAAGGCCGCGCGGACCTCGGCGTCGTCCGCCTGCGGCAGCGTCGCGATCGGTTTCCCGGTGAAGGGGGCGGGCATCCGGATCGGCGCGCTGTCGGCGCCGCCGGTCACCCGGGCGACGAGTCGGGCCGCGCGGGCCGCCGAAGGCCCGGAGGGCAGGTCCCCGACCGTTCCGGTGTGGACGGGGTCGATGCCGTCGTGGCCCACGTTCGCCGGTGTCGTGCTGGTCATGGCCGCTCCCGTTCGCCGAGACGGCGACCGGGCACGCCGGCGCCGCACAGGTGTTACCCGCGAGTAAACCATACCGGCGGTACGAGCCATGGCGAGACATGAATAAGATTCACGTTACTGGGTGGCGTCCTCGTAGAGCATCGTGGCGATCCGCTTCCACTCGTCGAGCAGCTGACGGCGGCGTTTCGGATCGCCGCCGAGTTCGGCGTCCAGCGCCAGTCCCCTGGTCAGGTTCACCGTCAGCCAGAACAACAGCTGGGCGCGCTCCGGTGGCAGCTCGCCCGCGACCTCGGTGACGTGCTCCAGGGTGGCGCGGCCGAGCGCCCGGTCCACCGGCCGGATCGCCGCGCGCAGCTCGGCATCGGTCCGCGCCGCCACCCACAGTTCGGTGACCGCGGTGGACAACGTGCCCGAGTAGCCCTTCCAGAGCAGGTCGATCGCCGCGGCGACGCCGTGCCCGCCGCCGGGGAGCCCGGCGAGCGAAGACGCCAGCTGCTCGCGCAGCCTCGTCGTCAGGTGTTCCACCGCGGTCGCCATGAGTTCGGCCTTGGTGGCGAAGTGGTGCTGCACCGCGCCCTTGGACACCCCGGCGCGGGCGCAGACCTCCTGCACGGTGGTCCGCGCGTACCCGAGTTCGACCAGGCAGTCGATCGTCGCGTCGAGCAGCGCGGTGCGGGTCTGCTCGCGCCGTTCGGCCTGGGTGCGGTGGGCCTTCGCCGTGGGCGGCCGTGTTACCTGGGTCACCGGGATCCCTCGCTTTGGCACTTTACGTTCAGTCCGGCACGGATGTACATTCCAGGCAGAACTTACCTGCCAAGCGTCATGTTTTCCAGTACCGCTCGTGTTCAGGAGGCGTCGCCGTGCCGTTGCAGATCCGGAAGAGTTCGTGGAGCACCACCGAGCTCGAAGACCTGCGGGAACTGTCCCGGACGTTCATGCAGAAGGAACTGGTGCCGCACCAGGAGCGCTGGGCCAAGGAACAGCGGCTCGACCGCGAAGTGTGGACCAAGGCGGGCGAGGTCGGCCTGCTGGCGCTGTCCATCCCGGAGGAGTACGGCGGCGGGGGCGGGACCTTCGCGCACGAGGCGGTGCTGTACGAGGAGCAGGCCCGTGCCGGGGACAGCGCGTGGGGCGTCACCGTCCACAATGGAATTGTCGCGCACTACCTCCTCGAATACGCCACCGAGGAGAAGAAGCGGGAGTGGCTGCCGAAGTTCGCCAGCGGCGAGCTGGTCGGCGCCGTCGCGATGACCGAACCCGGCACCGGCTCGGACCTGCAGGGCATCAAGACCCGCGCGGTCCGCGACGGCGACCACTACGTCATCAACGGCGCCAAGACCTTCATCACCAACGGCTATCACGCCGATCTGGTGGTGGTCGCGTGCAAGACCGACCCGGACGCGGGCGCGCAGGGCGTGTCGCTGATCGCGGTCGAAACCGACACCCCCGGCTTCCGCCGCGGCCGCGTGCTGGACAAGGTCGGGCTCAAGGGCCAGGACACCGCCGAGCTGTTCTTCGACGACGTCCGGGTGCCCGCCGCCAACCTGCTCGGCGAGCAGGAGGGCCAGGGCTTCATCCAGCTGATGCAGCAGCTGCCGCAGGAACGGCTGATCATCGCCGTCACCGCGGTCGCCGGGATGGAGGCCGCGATCGACCTCACGCTGGACTACACCAAGGAGCGCACGGCGTTCGGCAGGCCCATCTTCTCCTTCCAGAACACCAAGTTCACCCTCGCCGAGGCCGCCACCGAGGCCGCGGTGGCGCGGGCGTTCCTCGACCAGTGCGTCGAGCGGCATCTCAAGGGCGAGCTGGACGTGCAGGGCGCGGCGATGGCGAAGCTGTGGACCACCGAACGCGTCAACAAGGTGGTCGACGACTGCGTCCAGCTGTTCGGCGGCTACGGCTACATGACCGAGTACCCGATCGCGCGGGCATGGGCCGACGTGCGGATCTCGCGGATCTTCGGTGGCACCAGCGAGATCATGAAGGAGATCATTTCCCGTACGCTCTGAATCGCTTGTGCCGCAACGAAAGGACACACCCATGAAGGCTGGTCCGCTGAGCGGGCTGAAGGTCGTCGAGCTCGCCGGGCTCGCGCCGGGGCCGTTCGCCACGATGATCCTCGCCGACCTCGGCGCCGAGGTCGTCCGTGTCGACCGCGCCACCCCGGGCGCGGACGTGCTCACCTTCGCGAACGATCCGCTGGCCCGTAGCCGCCGGTCGGTCGGGATCAACACGAAGACCCCCGAAGGCGTCGAGCTCGTCCTCAAGCTCACCGACACCGCCGACGTGCTGATCGAGGGGTTCCGCCCGGGCGTGGCCGAACGGATCGGCCTCGGCCCGGAGGCCGTGCACGCCCGCAACCCGCGCCTGGTCTACGGCCGGATGACCGGCTGGGGCCAGGACGGGCCACTGGCCACGGCCGCCGGACACGACATCAACTACATCGGCATCGCGGGCGCGCTGGAACCGATCGGCCGGGCGGGCGAGCGGCCGGTGCCGCCGCTCAACCTGGTCGGCGACTTCGGCGGCGGCGGGCTGCTGCTGGCCATGGGCGTGCTTGCCGCGCTGTACGAGCGGACGTCCTCGGGCAAGGGGCAGGTCGTCGACGCCTCCATGGTGGACGGTGCCGCGCTGCTCACCACGAGCCTGCACGGGATGCGCGCCTCGGGTGTGTGGCCGGGGGAGCGCGGGGACAACATGCTCGACGGCGGCGCCCCGTTCTACGACACCTACGAGACCGCCGACGGCAAGTACGTCGCGGTCGGCGCGATCGAGATGCGGTTCTGGGGCGATCTGGTCAAGGTGCTCGGCCTCGACCCGGAGGAACTGCCGCTGCACGTCGACAAGTCGCAGTGGCCGAAGCTGCGGGAGATCGTCGCCGGGGCGATCGGCAAGCACACGCGCGACGAGCTCTGCGCCAGGGCCGAGGGCACCGACGCGTGCCTGACGCCGGTGCTGTCCCCCGGTGAGGCCGCGGCGCACCCGCACAACGCGGCACGGGGAACCTTCGTCGACGTCGGTGGCCTCGTGCAGCCCGCGCCGGCGCCGCGCTTCGACCGGACCCCGGCCGGCACGCCGGAAGCCCCGCGCGACAAGGGATCCGACACCCTGGACGTCCTGGGCGAACTGGGTGTCGGCGACGAGGAGATCGCGAAACTGCGGGAAGCGGGCGTTATCGCCTGACTCGCGGCTGGTCCGCTCCGTCGTCCGCGAGCTCGTCGCGGACGACGGAGTAGACGACGTTGTCATGCCATTTCCCGGCGCGGAAGCCGTAACCGCGCAGGACGCCTTCGCGGGTGAACCCGGCCTTCTCCAGCGCGCGCTGCTCGGCGCGGTTGCCGACCTCGGTGGTGGCCTCGACGCGGTTGAGTTGGGTGTGCGCGAACAGGTAACGCACGAGCAGGCGCTGCGCCTCGACGCCGTAGCCGTGTCCGCGCGCCTCGGGCGCCAGCACCAGCCCGATCTTCCAGCAGTACGAGATCGGGCTCGTGCGGCTGCGGTACCAGGAGACCAGCCCGAGCGGGCGCGCGCCGAGCGTCGCGATGAGCATGCCGCCGTCGGGGTCCAGCATGCCGGTCTCGCGCCAGCGGCGGCGCAGATATCCGGGGTCGTGCCAGCCGTACCACTGGAACTCGCCGGTCGCCTCGGGATCGTTGGTCAGCGCCTCCAGCAGGCCGAGATCCTCTTCGGTGACCGGGCGCAGTGCCACTCTGTCGGCTGCGTCGCCGTCGGCTTCGTCCATGGGCGGAGCGTAGCCGGGCGAACGCCGGACGTCGTGCCGCCCCGGGCGCGTCCCGGCGGTTCAGTCGAAGCCGCCGTGGCGCCCGGCGCCCCCGGCGAAGCGCGCCGCGCCCTCGGCCGCCTCCTCGGCCAGCACACCGGCGCCCATCGCCCCGGCGAACTCGGCACGCAGCGCGTCCTGTTCGGACAGTCCCGGCTGGGTGTACACCGAACGGCGGTCACCCCGCAGACAGGTCTGCGGGAACGCGGCGAGCCGCCGGGCCAGTTCCGTGGCCGCGGAAACCGCTTCCCCGGCGGGCACCACGCGGTTCGCCAGGCCGATGGCGAGCGCCTCGTCGGCCTCGACGGGCCTGCCGGTGAGGATCAGGTCCATCGCGCGCGACTGCCCGATCAGCCGGGGCAGCCGCACGGTGCCGCCGTCGATCAGCGGAACGCCCCAGCGGCGGCAGAACACCCCGAACACCGCGGTGGTGTCCGCGACGCGCAGATCGCACCACAGCGCGAGTTCGAGCCCGCCCGCGACGGCGTGGCCGTGCACCGCGGCGATGACCGGTTTGCCCAGTGTCATCCGGGTGGGGCCCATCGGGCCGTCCCCACCGGGCGCGGTGCGGTTCATCCGCTCGGTGCCCACGGCCTTGAGGTCCGCGCCCGCGCAGAACGCGCCGCCCGCCCCGGTCAGCACGGCGACCGAGGCCTCGTCGTCGGCGTCGAACGCGCGGAAGGCGTCGGCGAGCGCGGCGGCGGTCGGTCCGTCGACGGCGTTGCGGGCCGCCGGACGGTTGATCGTGATGGTCGTCACCGAGTCCGCGCGCTCGACCAGGACGTTTTCCGCCATCGCTGCTCCTGTGGGTGGTGTTCGGGTGTTTTCGCGGCTCCGGACTCCTAGAGTAGGGACCACGCCTCGCGGTGCTCGCGGGGTTCCAGGTGACGCAGTGGCTGCCGGGGCGGCGTCGCGGCGGACGAAGGGGGAGAGATGTCCAGCGGTCTGAAGAAGGTCCTCGTCATCGCGGTGGTCCTGCTCGTGCTGTTCTTCCTGATCACCCAGCCGAACCAGTCCGCGGGCGTCGTCCACACCGCGCTCGGCTGGCTCAAGAACGGCGCCGAAGCGATCGTGACGTTCTTCCGGAGCCTGTTCCAGTAAATCCGCGCTCTGCGTGACCGGCGGCGGGCCGTTGTCCCGCCGCCGGTTACTGAGCGTCCCTGATCGGGTGGATTACGGACCGTGACCATTTCCGGATCCTGCTAGTGGCACTCGACCATCCGGGTGGATTGGCCCCCGGAAACCCCAGGTCAACGAATTCGTAGCAGCTGAGGTATGGCGGAGAACACCGCTCCGGCCCTACGGTCCTCACATTGCGTGATCGGCCGGTTCCCCGCTCCCCGGGATTCCGCGCCGGGCACGCGGATTGTCGGTCGTTGGTGCAGTTCTACGTGGTGCCGCACAGCGTGCGGGGTGGCGAGCGTCGGGGCTCGCCCAGTCGGGGACCAATGAGGAGGCAGGGATGACCGGAGATCCCGGAGTGGACGCGTTGATCCAGCAGTGGGCCGCCGAGCGCGAGCAGAGCGCCGAGGAACGTGAGGTCCACCGGATCGCGTCCGCGTGGCTCGCCGAAGCCCCGCGGCCCGCGGCGCCGGGGATTCCCGGCCAGCGCGAGCGGTCCGGACCGGCCCGCTGGGCGCCGGTCGAGGCCGCGGACCCCGGCTACCTCGACGCGATGCGCCGCAGGCTGCCGGAGGTCCCCGAGGAACTGCTCGTCGCCGCCGCGAGCTGGTGGCAGATGGTCGGCGGGGTCGCCGAGGCCGAGCAGTGGTGGGACGCCGGGATCAGCCCGCTCGACCAGCGCGCGCTCGACTACCGGGCGGCCGGTCTCGCGCCGTCCGACCTCGCCCGCAGGCTGGGCCCGATGACGGTGCTCCAGCACCTGCGCCGGGGCAGCGCGCCCGCCTGGTGCGTGGCCCGCCTGGCCCGTCAGCAGAAGACCGCCTGAAGACCGTTCCCCGTTTCACCGGGTGAACCCGGCGTGCCGAAATGCTCGGGACGGCCCGCGTAACGCTAACCTGCGCGGGCTCGTTAACTGTGCTGATAGCCAAGCCGACCGAGACCGTCACGCCTGGAGGACCGGAGTTCCGTGCGCATCACCGGAGAAACCGAGGACGCCGAAGTCACCTCCCCGGACGCCCCGGCACCGGTGCGGCCGAAACGGGGCGCCGCCGTGCTGGGCAGGCTCGCGGTGGTGGTGGCGGTGGCCGCGGTCGCGGCCGGTGGGGTGTGGCTGGTCACCAAGGCGTCCGCGCCGGTGGCGAGCCCGACCACCACGGACATCCCGGCCCTGCAGGTCAAGGCCGCGGACGTGCAACCGGGCTCGGTGGTGCCGGTCAGCGCCGTCGTCGCGGGCGGCGAGCAGCCGACCGCGCCGCAGCGGGCCGAACAGCCGAAGCCCGCGGACAAGAACCCGCTCGCCACCTGGGCGAACCAGGTGGCCGGGGCGACCGGGATCCCGGCGCGGGCACTGCGTGCCTACGGCAACGCCGAGCTGGCGCTGCGCGCGAACCAGCCCGCCTGCAAGATCTCGTGGGCCACGCTCGCCGGCATCGGCCGGATCGAGTCCAACCACGGCCAGTACGGCGGGGCGGTGCTCCAGGAGAACGGGCTGCCGTCGAAGCCGATCGTCGGCGTCCCGCTCGACGGGTCGCCCGGCGTCGAGGCGATCAACGAGGGTGACAGCCCCGCGCACGCGATGGGCCCGATGCAGTTCATCCCCAGCACCTGGCGGAAGTGGGCTTCGGACGGCAACGGCGACGGGATGGGCGATCCGCAGCAGATCGACGACGCCGCGCTCTCCGCGGCCCGCTACCTGTGCGCGGGCGGCCGGGACATGGCGAGCCCGTCGGGCTGGTGGGCCGGGATCCTGTCCTACAACAACTCGACCGAGTACGCGCAGAAGGTCTTCGGGCTCGCCGACGGGTACGCGAAGGCGGCGCAGGCGGTCAAGGGCAGGGCCTGAGGCCGGACCGAGCCGCCGGCTCTCAGGTTCCCAGTGCTAGCGTCGAGGCCGTGCCAGCACGTTCAGCCCCGGCGGGATCCAGCATCGGGCGCCGTCTCCTGATCGTCGGCGTCTGCCTGGTGAGCTTGGCCGGTGCCTGCGGTCTCGCCTGGTGGCAGTGGGACCGCTTCACCTCGGCGAACGGGACGTTCCAGAACCTCGGCTACGTCCTGCAGTGGCCGCTGTTCGGGCTGTTCCCGGCGTTCATGTTCTGGCGGATCCGCCAGCTGCGGCAGCGTGCCGCGGAGGAGAAGCCCGCGGCCGAGCGGGCCCCCGAACCCGCGCCGCGCGTGGAGGTCCCGGCCCCGCGCCGTGCCGCGCCCGCGGTGGCCGAGGAGGACGACGAGCTGGCCGCCTACAACCGATACCTGCGCGAGCTGCACGCTCGTGACCAGGAGACCAGCAGGCCAGAGTGAGGACGACCCGCATGAGCGATGCTTGCGAGCGAATCATGGACATCATGCGCCGAAAGGGATTGGACACTGTCTCGCGGAGCGAGGCGATCGCATGAGTACCAGCACCGACGCCGCCCGGCCCGGCGCGCCTTCGCTGACCGGCCCGCTGACCCGGTTCCGGGTTTCCGCCTATGTCACCGGCGTCGGCCTGCTCGGGCTGTGCTTCGTGATGGTCCTGCGGTACGCCTTCGACACCCCGGGGCCGTCCGCGGTCTACTCGCCGATCCACGGCGTGCTGTACATGATCTACCTGGTGCTCACGATCGACCTGGCGATCAAGGCCCGGTTCTCCATCAAGGGCACCGTGCTGGTGTTGCTCGCAGGCTGCGTCCCGTTCGTTTCGTTCCTGGTCGAGCGCCGCGTCACCCATCGCGTCCAGGCGGGCCAGAAGCTCTGACGGTCGTGCGCCCCAATGTGGCGTTCGGTGCGTCCAACGCACCGAACGCCACATTCGCTGCGTCCAACGCACCCAATGCCACATTGGGGCGCTTGGCCCCGGATCAGGCGGTCGTGTGGTGGCGGCGGAAGGTGAGCGCCACCAGGAAGCTCAGCCCGGCCAGCAGGCTCGCGCCGAGGAACGCCGCGGTCATCCCGTCCACCATGAGCTGCGGCCCGCGCACTCCGGAGCCTGCCGCCGAGCGGGTGACCGAGCCGGACACCGTCATCAGGATGCTCAGTCCCAGCGCCGCGCCGACCTGCTGCATGGTCTGCAGCACGCCGCCCGCGGCGCCCGCGTCCTCGGTCGGCACGCTGGCCATGACGAGCACGTTCATCGGGGAGAACGCCAGCCCGACGCCGACGCCCATGAGGATCATCGGCCCGAACAGCGTTTCGAAGTAGCCGCTGCTCGGGGTGAGCTGGGTGAGCCAGCCCGCGCCGGCGATCATCAGCACGGTGCCGGTGACGGCGAGGGGCTTCGGCCCGAAACGGGGCAGCAGGCGGGGAATCGACCGGCTCAGCGCGAACACCATCGCGGCCATCGGCAGGAACGCGAACCCGGTCTGCAACGCGGCGAAGTGCTGGATGTCCTGCAGGAACTGGGTGAGGAAGAAGAACATCGACATCATCGCCATCGGGCCGAGGAAGAAGTTCGCGTAGGCCGCGGCCCGGTTGCGTTCGGCGAACAGCCGCAACGGGATCAGCGGCTGGCTGCCGCGGGCCTGCAGTACCAGGAACCCGGCCAGCAGCACCGCGCCCGTGCCCAGCGAGGCCAGGGTGACCGGGTCGCCCCAGCCGGCGGAACCGCCGCGGGTGAAGGCGAACACGAGCCCGCTGACCCCGAGCGTCCCGGCGATCGCGCCGGGCAGGTCGAGGTGCGCCCGCCGTCGCGGCGGGTCGGGCACGAACCGCGGTGCGAGCAGGACGATCGCCAGCCCGAACGGCACGTTGATGAACAGCGCCGAGCGCCAGGAGATCCACTCGGTGAGCAGACCGCCGAGGAGCAGGCCGATGGCGAAACCGCCGCTGGCCATGGCGGAGAACAACGACAGCGCGCGCATCCTGGCCTTGGCCTCGGTGAAGGTCGTGGTGATCAGCGCGAGGGTGCTCGGGCCCGCCATCGCGGCGCCGATGCCCTGCGCGACGCGGGCCGCGATGAGCAGCTCCGCCGAACCGGCCAGCCCGCCCGCGAGCGAGGCGAGGGTGAACACGGCGGTGCCGACGACGAACATGCGGCGCCTGCCGAACAGGTCGCCCGCGCGGCCGCCGAGCAGCAGCAGCCCGCCGAAGACCAGGCTGTAGGAGGTCATCACCCAGGACACCCCGGTGGGGCTGAAGCCCAGGTCCGCCTGGATCCGGGGGATGGCCACGTTCATGACCGTCGCGTCGAGGATGAGCATGAGCTGGCAGATCAGGATGATCGCCAGTGCGAGCCCGCTGCGCACCGGCGCGCGGGCGGGCCGCCCGGCCGCGGGCTCGGTGGTGAGGGTGTGCTCGGTCAAGGAATACTCCCCAGTGCGAGAACGAGAGGTAACCGGAGAACTTCTCCGCTTGGTGTGCGGAGTGATAATATGGAGAAGCTCTCCGGTTAAGCAAGTGAATTCGGAGAATCTCTCCGGTTCGTCGACGAGGAGGTGCCGGATGACCGCCGACGCGGCCCGTCCGATGCGCGCGGACGCGCGGCGGAACTACGAGCGCATCATCGCGACGGCGAGGGAGGCCTTCACCGAGGAGGGCACCGACGTCCCGCTGGACGACATCGCGAAGCGGGCGTGCGTGGGCGCGGGCACGCTGTACCGGCACTTCCCGACCAGGGAGAAGCTGTTCGAGGCGGTCTACCGCGACGAGGTCGAGACGCTGGCGCAGCACGCGTTCGACCTGCTCGCCGAGCTACCGCCGGGCGAGGCGCTCGAGGCGTGGATGCGGAACCAGGTGCGCTACTACGCCGAGCGACGGGGACTGACCGTCGCGCTCAAGGCCGCGCTCGACCACGAGTCGGAGACGTTCGCGCTCTGCCGCACCCGCACCCAGACGGCTTCGGGAGCGCTGGTGTCGGCCGCGCAGGAGGCCGGGCTGATCCGGGCGGACGTCACGGGCACCGACGTGCTCCGGCTGTGTCACGGGGTCGGCTCGGTCAGCCAGTACGCCGCACCGGAGGACGTCGAGCGCATGCTCGGTGTCGTGCTCGACGGCCTCCGGGTGGAGCGGGGTTAGGAGCCGATCCCGGTCAGGGACCGGACCTCCATCTCGGCGTGCTTGGCGGGGTCGGCCTTCGAACGGCCGAGCAGGGTGCCGACGAAGCCGCAGAGGAACGAGAACGGGATCGACACCAGGCCGGGGTTCTTCAGCGGGAACCAGTGGAAGTCCACGCCCTTGATGATCGAATCCGTGTCGCCGGACACCACGGGGGAGAAGAACACCAGCACC
Organism: Amycolatopsis samaneae; assembly: GCF_039541975.1. Classification (NCBI taxonomy): domain Bacteria; kingdom Bacillati; phylum Actinomycetota; class Actinomycetes; order Pseudonocardiales; family Pseudonocardiaceae; genus Amycolatopsis; species Amycolatopsis samaneae. The sequence continues at coordinate 644,732 of NZ_BAABHG010000002.1, read as the reverse complement.
AGGCACGCGGCGAGCCCGCCGTAGATGCCCCACAGCGTGCCCGTGGTGTTGAAGCGCTTCCAGAACAGCGAGTACAGCAGCGTCGACAGGTTCGCCGAGGCGGCGACGGCGAAGGCGAGCGCGACCAGGAACGCGATGTTCTGGCCGTTGGCGAGCACACCGCCGACGATCGCCAGCACGCCGACCACGACCGCGGTGAGCCGGGCGACGCGGACCTCGTCGGCGGGTTCCGCCTTGCCGTGCTTGAAGATGTTGGCGTAGACGTCGTGGGCGAAGGAGGCGGACGCGGTGATCGTCAGCCCGGCGACCACGGCGAGGATCGTCGCGAACGCGACCGCCGAGATGACGCCGAGCAGCAGTGTCCCGCCGACGTGCAGCGCGAGCAGGGGAGCGGCGGAGTTCTCGCCGCCGGGCGCGGCCTTGATCTCGTCCGTGCCGACCAGGGCGGCCGCGCCGAAGCCGATCACCAGCGTGCACAGGTAGAACACGAACATGCAGGCGGTCGCCCAGACCACCGAGCGGCGGGCCTCCCGCGAGTTCGGCACGGTGTAGAAGCGCATCAGCACGTGCGGCAGCGCGGCGGCGCCGAGCACCAGCGCGAGCGCCAGCGAGACGAAGTCGAGCTTGGTGGTGCCGTCCTTGCCGTAGGAACCGCCCGGTTCGAGCAGCTTGTCCCCGAGCGGGCTCTTCTCCGCGGCGGCCGAGAGCAGGTTGGAGAAGCTGAACCCGAACTTGCCGAACAGGAACACGGTGATCAGCGCGCCGGCCAGCAGCAGGATGGTCGCCTTGATGATCTGCACCCACGTGGTGCCCTTCATCCCGCCGACCAGCACGTACAGCACCATGACCAGGCCGACGACGCCGATCACCAGCGCCTGGCCCAGTTTGCCGTGGATGTTCAGCAGCAGCGCCACCAGGCCACCGGCGCCCGCCATCTGCGCGAGCATGTAGAAGAACGAGATGACCAGCGTCGAGGTCGCGGCCGCGGCGCGGACCGGGCGCTGTTTCATCCGGAAGCTGAGCACGTCGCCCATGGTGAAGCGGCCGGTGTTGCGCAGCAGTTCGGCGATCAGCAGGAGGTCGACCAGCCAGGCGACGAGGAAGCCGATGGAGTAGAGGAAGCCGTCGTAGCCGTGGATCGCGATCGCGCCGGCGATACCGAGGAACGAGGCCGCGGACAGGAAGTCGCCGGACAGCGCGATCCCGTTCTGCCGCCCGGTGAACGTGCTCCCGGCCGCGTAGTAGTCCGACGTCGAGGAGTTGCGCGTGCTCGCGCGGTACACCACGAACAGCGTGATCGCGACGAACAGCGCGAACACCAGGGTGTTGAGGACCGGGTTGTTGTCGGGGAGTCCCGCGGCGAGGGTGTGCGTCATCGGGGCCCCACCTCCGCGCGCTCGCGGATGTCGGCGACCATCGGGTCGAGCCGTCGCCGGGCGAAACGCAGGTACAGCCAGGTGATCAGCGCGGTGCTGACGAACTGGCCGATGCCCAGCACCATGCCGACGTTGACCTGGCCGAACACCTTGGCGCTCATGAAGTCGTGCGCGTACGCCGCGAGCAGGACGTAGGTGAGATACCAGACGAAGAAGGCCACGCTCAGCGGGAAGACGAACCAGCGGAACCGCCTGCGCAGGGAGCCGAACTCCTGGCTGTGCTGGATCCGGTCGTAGTCCGGCCTCCCCGGCCCGGCGGGCCGCGCCGAGCGGGTGCGGGCCCGGTCGGGGTTTTCGGAACTGGGCAGCTCGCCCGCGAACAGGACCGGAATCCGGCCGGTCTCCTCGAGGGCGCTGCTCGTCGCGTCGGGACGCGCGACGTTGTGCATGGGTGCCTCCGGCAACTTGCGTCCGCCGCGGGGCTGGCTCGCTCGCCGAGTGGGTCCACTCGCCCGGCCGGACTTCGAAGCTCGCATGGTAGCCATGGCCCCGGTGACCGGGAATAGGCACCTGGGGTTCGCGACGGGACACGATGGGTATTCGATTTCCCGTACGGAAAATAACGGTAAACGCCGTTGACCGCACGATCACGGTCAGATCACTCGGAATAGTGAGTGCAGTTGTCACGTCGTGTCGCGGGCAGTTCCGCGTGGTGCGGCGAACGGAGTAGTGGCTGGTGGGACCCGTGCCCTCCGGTGACCGTTGGTAGCCGGTTCACCCTCCCGGGCCCGCGTGGCCGGTCCCGGGAGTGATGCTCCGGTGAAGATCCCCAGGCCCAGCGGAAGATCCAGTGGGAAATCACCGGGTCGGGTGGCGTTGGGGCGCAAGGCCACAACATTGGGCACATCTCATCCCTTGACCCACCCGATGGGGGTACGCTCAGTACGCCCTATGAGGGAGCTGACTACCCTTTGTGGGCTAAGTGGGTGACGTCCGGCCGTCGCAACCCGACGCGTCCGGTAACCGGAATTACCCGTTTGTCCCCCGGCGGAGCGGAATGATCGCGCGAGTCACCGGGTGGTGAACGCATTTTCCCTGGTCAGCACCCCGATGTTGAGTGGAATTGACCAGGTCCTCATTGGTGTACGATTCTTTGGCCCAGCTGACCGCAGCGATCGATAGGCACCGAAAAGTTGATCTCCACGACCGTGCAGTACGCAAGTTGCGCAGTGCACGTGCAGCGAGCCGGGCGGCGGCCCGGGAGGGAGAGCCGCGTCGTGTGCCACCGGTGCCTACAGTGCTCGGCACGGGATGATCGCGCGGCACTCCGCAAGGCCGGGGACCGCGCCGCAAGCACCGGGCGCCGTCGCCGCGGCTCCACGACGCCGGACAGGGAGTCACTTACGTGACCGTTGCAGGAGAAGGCCAAGTGCCTGTTGGCAAGCTGCTCGGCCGCCCGCCACAGCGCTCGCGCTGGGCGGCGGCCTGGCAGGCGCTGGTGCGCTGGCGGGACTGGAGCCTGCCGGTCAAGCTGTCGGCCGTCACCGTGGTGCCCATCCTCATCGCGCTGGTCCTCGGCGTCACCACGATCGCGAGCCAGGTCGGGCGGTCGAGCGGCTACCAGCGGATCGACCGGCTGGTCGCGCTGGGCTCCGGGGTCCGCGCGCTGGCCACCGGGCTGGAGCACGAGCGCACCGTCACCGCGGCGACGCTGACCGCGGGCACCGTGGGCGGTACCCCCGAACTGGCCGCCGCCCGCGCGGAGGTCGACGGCGCGGTCGGCCCGTACATCGCCGCGGCGGGGCGGGCCGCGGAGACCGCGCCCGGTGTCGGCGGGCTGGTGAAGGCGGCCGCGGGCGCACTCGACCGGCTCGGCGCGGTACGCCAGCAGGTGGGTGCCGGGCAGCTGGAGCCGATGCGGGCCATCGCCGAGTACTCCACGATGACCGGCGCGCTGATGGACCTGGACACCGCGCTGGCGGCCGGGTCCACCGACGACGCGCTGGGCGGGACCCCGAACGCGCTGCACGAGCTCACCGTCGCCGGCGACCAGCTCTCGACCAGCCAGGCGCTGGTCGCGTTCGGGATCGCCAGGGCCGGTCTCCCGCCGAGCGCGCTCGAGCAGCTCAACGCGGCCGAGCTGCGGCTGGCCGACCGGCTCGCCGCGTTCCGCGCCTCGGCCACCGACGCCCAGCGGGCGGACTTCGACCGGACGGTGCAGGCGGGCACCGCCCAGTCCCGGGACCGGCTGGCCAAGTCCGCGCGCGGGGTCAGCGGGGTGCCCGCCGACCAGGCGCTGCGGCGGCTGTCCGCCGCGGAATGGAACGACAGCTCCTCGGCGATGCTCGGACAGCTCGGCGCGGTCGCGAAGCGGATGGGCGATCAGGTCGGCAGCGCGTCGGCCGGGCTGGTCGAGGACTCCAGCAGTGGCGCCGGACTGCTCGCGGTGCTGCTGTTCGGCGCGCTCGTGCTCGCCGTCGCGGTCGTCTTCCTCATCACCCGTCAGCTGCTGCGCTCGCTGAAGGTGCTGCGCACCAGCGCGCTCGACGTCGCGGAGACACAGCTGCCCGAAGCCGTCCGCAACATCCAGGAGGGCCGGGCGCAGAGCACCGAGGTGCGGCCGGTCCCGGTCGCCGTGGACGACGAGATCGGCGAGGTGGCCCGCGCCTTCGACAAGGTGCACCACCAGGCGCTGCGGCTGGCCACCGAGCAGGCCGCGATGCGCACCGGCTACGGCAGCGTGTTCGTCAACCTGTCGCGCCGCAGCCAGAGCCTGGTGCAGCGGCAGCTGCAGCTCATCGAACAGCTCGAACGGGACGAGGAGGACGCCGACCAGCTCGCCACGCTGTTCCAGCTGGACCACCTCGCCACCCGCATGCGGCGCAACAACGAGAACCTGATGGTGCTTTCCGGCGCCGAACCGGGCCGCCGGTCGGGCAGGCCGGTCGGCACCAAGGACATGCTGCGCGCCGCGGTCTCGGAGATCGAGCAGTACCAGCGCGTGGTCGTGCAGCCGCCGCCCCCGGCGACGATCGTGGGCTACGCGGCCAGCGACCTGATGCGGCTGGTGGCCGAGCTGCTGGACAACGCGACCGCGTTCTCCGCCCCGGCCACGCAGGTGACCGTGGCGAGCAGGCTCGGCGAGGACGGTTCGCTCCACATCGACATCCTCGACAAGGGCATCGGCATGAACGCCGCCGAGGTCGCCGAGGCGAACACCCGGCTCACCGAGGCCGCGTCGGTGGACCTGGCGACCTCGCGCCGGATGGGCCTGTTCGTGGTCGGGCGGCTGGCCAGCAGGCACCGGATCGGGGTCTCGCTGCACGGCGGCAAGGACATCGTCGGCGTGCGAGCGACCGTGGTCGTCCCCGCCGAACTGGTCACCGCTCTCGACGCGAGCACGGTGACCGGGCCGATCACCCGCCAGCCCGCGCAGAATCCGGGCGGGCTGCCGCAGCGGTTCCCCGCGGTCAACGGCACCACCGTGCACCTGCCGACGCAGGCGGGGGAGAACCGCTGGCCCTCGGCGAACGACCTCGCCGGGCACACGACCAACGGGCACGCGCCGGGCGAGGCGGCACGGCCGCCCTCGGATCTGGAGATCTCCGGTACCGACCTGTTCAGCCCGATCTCCGGCGACGACCTCACCGCGCCCCCGCCCGCGCCGCCCGTCGCGCCCCCGCCACGGCGGCCGGAGCCCGAGCCGGAACCCGCGCCGGAGCCGAAGGCCGCGGACGAGCCCGCGGAGCTGCCTTCGGGGAAGGACCTGTTCTCCGCCAACAACGGGACCGCGCTGTCCGACTGGTGGCAGCAGGCCGCCACCGCGGCGCCGCCGGCGCCGGACACCGCGAAGACGAGCAAGGCGACGAAGTCTTCCGAGACGACGCCGATCTTCGACGAGATGCTCTCCGCGTGGTTCCGCGAGCCGGCCAAGCCCGCCGCGGACGGCGAGCAGAGTGCTGCCGCGCCCACCGCCGACGCGGCGGCGAAGTCCGAAAAGGACAGTGAGAAGGACGCCCGGAAGGACACGGGGAAACCCCAGGGCGACAAGGACAAGAGCGCCGAGGCGGAGCTTTCGGAGCAGGAACGGCGCAGCTGGGACTTCGCGAGCGACGAGAACTGGCGGACCGTGCAGGCGGTGACGCAGGCGCAGGCCACGCCGCCGTCGTTCACCCAGGCCGGCCTGCCGCGCCGCCGTCGTGGCGAGCGGCTGCTGCCCGGCAGCGCCGTCCCGGAGCCGCCCGCCCCCGCCGCCGACGCCAAACCGGATCTGCCGGTGCGCGATCCGGCCGACGTCCGGGGCAGGCTCAGCAGCTTCCAGCAGGGCGTGCACCGCGGCCGCCTGGAGGTCCGGCAGGCCGCTCCGGAGGCACCCGCCGCGACACCGGAAACGCCTGCCACGCCAGGGCAGCGGCCGGATCCGGCCGCCGGGCCACAGCAGTCTCAGCAGCCGCAGCAGGCCGCGTCGGGCGCCGACTCCGCGGGCAGGCCCGCCACCGCGCCGTCGGTGCCGCCGTCGCGGCGTCGCCCTGCCACGCCGCCGCCCGCCGCCCCGGCCGGTGACCCCGCCGCCGCCCCACCGGCCGCGGAGCAGCCGGAACCAGGTGGGGAGCAGCCGGAACCGGCCGCGCAGCCGCCCGTCGAGGCACCCGCCGCCGAGGCGGCCCCGCCGCGGGCCGAACCGCCGCGGACCGACGTCCCGGCCACCGCAGTGGCCGACGGGACCGCGGAGGCCGCCTGGTCGTTCGGATCGGACGAGGGCTGGCGAAGCGCGCAATCGGTGTCCCGGTCGACGCCGTCGGCGTTCACTTCGGCAGGATTGCCCCGGCGGCGTCGCGGGGAGCAACTGCTTCCGGGTAGCGTCGCACCACTCGCCGGTGGGTCCAACCCCCGACCGCAACGCGACGCACACGACGTGCGCGGTCGCCTGAGCAGCTTCCAGCAGGGCATCCAGCGCGGACGGCATCACACCGCACGGGCGGCCGAAAGCAATCACGAAACACTGGAGGGTGAATGACCTCGCCGAGTACCGGGCAGCCGCAGCAGAACCAGTTCGGCTGGCTCGTCAACGACTTCGCCGAGCGGGTACCGGGCGTGGCACACGCCGTCGTCGTGTCGGCGGACGGCCTGCTGCTGACCGCCTCCAACCGGCTCCCGCTCGACCGTGCCGACCAGCTCGCCGCGGTGGCGTCGGGCCTGGTCAGCCTCACCCAGGGCGCCGCGCGGTGCTTCGAGGCGGGCGCGGTCAACGAGACCGTGGTCGAGATGGAGCTCGGCATCATGATCCTGATGTCGATCAGCGACGGCTCCTGCCTGGCCATCCTCGCGGCGCCGAACTGCGACATCGGCCAGGTGGCCTACGAGATGACGATGCTGGTCGACCGGGTCGGCCAGATCCTCACCCCGGAACTTCGCGCACAACTCCAGGGCGCGGGCGGGTCGCTGATCGGCGAACCGGTGGGATGATACCGCGATGAGCACGGGGTCCGGATTCGGCGAAGAGCCGGCAGCGCGCGGCGCTCCCGGTGACGGGGACGACGGCACGTTCGCCGACGTCCTCAACGGCTTCACCCTGGACTCGGGCCGTGCCCGGCGGAAACGCAAGAAGAACAAGGAGTCCCCGCACCCCCCGGCCGCCGGAGCACACGCGGCCGCGGATGAGAGCGATATCAGGCAGCCGCCTGCCGAGCAAGGAGACCGCGTGACCTCACTAGTCTCTCCCCCGAGCGGTACCGACTCCGACGGGCCGAGACGGCGTGGCCCGTTCGACCCGGGGCCGCCCAGCGGCGAGTTCGTCCTGCCACCGGTACTGGACCAGCCGCCCCCGCCGAACCCGGCGGAGGAGACGGCGATCGTGCGGCCGTACGCTCTCACCGGTGGCCGGACGCGGGCGAACTATGCTCTGGAGCTGGAGACGCTGATCTCCACCAAGGACTACGCCGCGTCGGGGGGCTTCCCCGAGGTGGCCGCGGATCAGATCGAAAGCATCTCGATCATGGAAGTGTGCCGGACCCCGCGCTCGGTCGCCGAGATCGTGGCGGCCCTGCGCGTACCACTGGGTGTGGCCAGGGTGCTGATCAGTGACGCGGCGGACGCGGGGCTGGTCACGGTGCACAAGACGATAACCGGGAATGACGGCGCCGAGGCACATCTGGTGTTGATGGAAAGGGTTTTGAGTGGACTCCGTCGGCTATAAGGCACCGCGGGAGACCGCGCCTCCCACTATGACCTCGGCGAAGATCGTGGTGGCCGGCGGCTTCGGTGCGGGCAAGACGACGTTCGTCGGTTCGGTGTCGGAGATCGTGCCGCTCACGACCGAGGCGATGATGACCGACGCGAGCCGGGGCATCGACAACCTCGACAAGACGCCGAACAAGGCGACGACCACCGTGGCGATGGACTTCGGCCGGGTGTCGCTGGACGCGGACCTGATCCTCTACCTGTTCGGCACGCCGGGGCAGCAGCGGTTCTGGTTCATGTGGGACGACCTGGTCCGCGGCGCGATCGGCGCGGTGGTGCTCGCCGACACGCGACGGCTGGCGGACTCGTTCGCCCCGATCGACTTCTTCGAGGACCGCGGGCTGCCCTACATCGTCGGGGTCAACACGTTCGACGGGATCCTCGAGCACGACATCAACGACGTGCGCGAGGCGTTGTCGATCGACCCGAACATCCCGATCGTGCGGTGCGACGCGCGGGACCGCGAGTCGACGAAGCAGACGTTGATCACGCTCGTCGAGTACGCGATGCGGCAGTGGATCGCGTTGCGGGCGGCCAACGCTCGCTGATCCGGTTCCTGCCGTCGGCAGGAACCGGACCGTCCGGCGCGGCCGCGTCGTGACCCGTCCACCGTCGTGTGCGTGGCGCGGCCGGGCTAGGGGTTGAGCAGCAGGCTCGCGGCTCGGGCGATGACCTGCTCGCGGGTGCGGCCGTTGTGGTCGGCGGCGAGGAAATGGCTGCCGATGGCGGCGCAGAAGGCGAGCAGGCTGCGAGCCTCGACCTCTTCGGGGTCGGGGCAGAAGGAGCCGATGGCCTCGCGGAGAAGTGCCATGCGCCGGTTGTCCACACGTCGCAGGCGCGCCGCGACCGCGTCGTCGCGTCGTGCCCAGTCCCGGACGGCCAGGTCGATCGGCAGCAACCGATCGCCGGAGAAGGTGAGCGGACCGGCCAGCCGGGCCTTCTCGCGCGCGTTCTCGCTCTCACGCTCGACCTGAGCGAGGACATCGTCGACGGCTTCACGTTCCCAGGTGTCCAGCATCGTCTCCAGCAGCGCGGCCCGGTCGGGGAAACAGCCGTAAAAACCGCCCTTGGTGACCCCGAGTGCCTTGGCGAGAGCCTCGACCCGCACGGCGTCCACACCGCCCGAGGCGAGCGCTCGCAAGCCTTCCTCGACCCACGCCTCGCGCGTGGTGCGTTTCGCGCCCACGGTGTCTCCTTCCGCTTCCGCGCCCACTATACGCAACCGTATAACTGGGCTAGTCTTGTTATACGGTTGCGTATAACAGTGCTGGGAGGCTCCGGCCGAGCGGCGGCACGAGGAGGAGAGGTCACCATGACGATTGGATTCGTGGGCGTTCACTACCCGCGTCCCGAGTATTTCGAGGAGTTCGTCGCCCGGGTGGGTCAGGTCGCCGAGATCCTGCGGTCGCGACCGGGATGTCTCGCGGCCCGCTCGTGGGTCACGGCGGACGGCGCGGCCGTCTCCACCGTGGAGTTCGAGTCGCAGGGCGCGCTCGACGCGGCGTTCGCCGACAGCCGCGAGCAACTCGCCCCGCTGGTCGTTTTCGATGAGCGGGAACACCGGCCGCGCCAGGTCTTCACCCTTGAATCCAGGTAAGGGCTGCCGCACAGGAGAGCGGCCGATCGTGCGGAGCGGCTCCGGCCGGCCGGTAGGAACGGATCGTCCGGTGCAGCTGTGCGCACAGCTCACGGAGATAGCGCTCACGGAACCCTTCGCCGACGGCGAAGGGTTCCAGCTCCGCCGCGAGCCACTCCAGCACGGCCGCCTTCGTGGTGCGGGGCAGGTACCTGTTGTTCACGAGGCGCAGAATGCGGTACACGAGGTCGGAACTGTCCGGCTCTGGAGTCATGTCGTCAGCCAACCGCGCGCGAGCCGGTGCGTGAACTGTCCACAATGGTGTGTGCGGTGCGGCCGGGGTGCTCAGAGTTTCACGGTGGTGCGGGCGTGATCCACGAGCCCGGCGGCCGCCGGGTTGCCGAGCGTTCCGGTGGCCTCACGACAGAAGTCGCCGAGAATGTCGCGGACCTTGCCGGAGCTGAGCCGTGAAGCGATATCAGTGGCTTCGTGCGCGGTCGCGAGGGCGTGGTCGGCGTCGCCGGTCCGCAACTGCGCCGTGGCCAGCCGGATGCGCCGGTGCGCGCGGTCCCGCACGCAGGACGGCGGGAGGTTGTCCACCGCGGTTCGCAGATGGGGGACGGCTTTCGTCGGATCGCCTAGGTGGAGGAAGGCCGCGCCCGCATCGCCGGACAGTTGTGCTTTCGTGCCCCAGTAGACGATCCACGGCGGGTCGTTCTCCGGTCGTGACTGCTCCAAATACGTGAACGTTTCGTCGGCCTGCGCGGCGGTTTCGCGTGCGTCGCCGCTGCGGGCGTAGGCGCCGGCCGATACGCCGGCGATGACCGCTCGCTGGGTGGCGCCGAGCGAAGTGCCCGCGATGTGCTTGGCGGAGTTGTAGAGCGTGATGCTTTCTCGTAGATTGCCGACTGCTGCGGCCTGGACACCCATGACCGTCAACACGTGCGCGCCGAGTGCCCTGTCCTGCGCTTGTTCGGCGGCGCGAAGGGCCACCAGCCAGTGCCGCTGAGCGGCACCCTGTGCACCGGCGTCGTGGCAGCACCACCCGGCCAGCCGGGCCAGTTCCGCCGCGACCGCGTAGAGACGGTTGCCCAGCCCCTCCGGATAGCTGGTGTTCGACAGCAGCTGGGTCACGAGCCGGAGATCGCTGGTGAGCGCGTCGTGCAGGGCGCCGCCGCCGAGCTGGTCGTCCATGCCGCGGCGGAGTTCGGCCAGCCGTTCGAGGTCGGTGACGACCTGTTCGTCGAGACCGTGCCTGCCGCGCGCCACGGCCGCCAGCCGGGGAGTGTCGGCAACGATCGCCTGGAGCGCCACCGCGGTGAGCGCCGAACCGGTGAGTGCGAGGAAACCACGTCGGTGCACGCCCGATGACACCTCCTCAAGGCCGAGGATCGTCCCTTCAGGGAACCACAGATCAGCCAGCCCGTCAGCAGCCGGGACAGGGCCTTTCCATTGTGGTGCGTGCGGGCGGGGTGCTCAGAGTTTCACGGTGGTGCGGGCGTGATCCACGAGCGCGGCGGCCGCCGGGTTGCCGAGCGTTCCGGTGGCCTCACGACAGAAGTCGCCGAGCAGGTGCCGCATCCGGTCCGACGAGAGCCGGGCGGTGATGTCGATCGCTTCGTGGGCGGTGGCAAGGGATTGGTCGGCGTCGCCACTGCGTAGCTGCGCGGAAGCGAGCGTGGACATCCACAACACGCGGTCCCGGGAGTTGCCGGGCTGAAGGCTTTCCGTCGCTGTTCGCAGATAAGGCAGAGCTTGCGAGTTCTCACCGAGATGGAGTAACGCCGAGCCCGCGTTTCCGGACAGCTCGGCCTTGTCCGCCCAGTAGATCCAGGCCGGATCGTTCGTCGGCCGCGACTGGTCGAGCCAAGTGAACGCCTCGTCGATGCTCCTCACGGTGGACGCGGAATCCGCTGCTTTGGCGTGTGCGCACGCCGCCAGGCTCGCGATGGCCGCCCGCTGGGTGGCCCCGATCCCCGTGCCGCCCGCGTGCTGAGCCGAGGCGAGCACGGTGACGGCTTCTCGCGCATTGCAGATCCCCAGGGCCTGGACGCCCATGAAGGTCAAGATGTTCGCGCCGAGCGGCCTGTCGCGCGCCTGGTGGGCCGCGCGGAGCGCGACCATCCAGAATCGCTGGGCCGTGCCTTCGTGCCCGTTGTCATGGCATGCGTAACCCGCGAGCCGTGCCAATTCGGCTGCCACCCCGTACAGTCGGCGTCCCATCGCCTCGGGATAGCTGCTGTTCGCGAGAAGCCGGGTGACGAGCCGGAGATCAGCCGTGACCGATTCATACAGCGCACCGCCACCGAGTTGGTCGTCCATGCGGCGGCGGAGGTCGGCAAGCCGTTCCAGATCCGTGACGATGTGCTCGTCAATTCTGCGACCACCTTCGAGGGCTGCGCTTAGCCGTGGGATATCCGCCACGATGGCCTGGAGCGCCACCGCGGTCAGCGCCGAACCAGTCAGCGCAAGGAAATCTCGCCGGTGCACGCCCGATGACACCTCCTCAAGGCCGAGGATCGTCCCTTCAGGGAACCACAGATCAGCCAGCCCGTCATCAGCCCGGACCAGGCCGCCCGGCTTGGGTTTCCAGCCGAGATCGGCCGGGGTGAGGGCGCGGCCGAGCTGATCGGCGAGGACGTCGCAGGCCAGGTGTGGGAGGGGATCGTGCGGACAGCGGCCGTCGCGGATCCAGGAGTATGGCGTCTTCTCGTGGACGGTGACCCGGAAGCCGAGTTTGCGTGCTCGTGCGGCGATGCGTTTGGCGAACGCTTCCGGGCGCCAGCCCGCCTCGGTCAGGAGTGCCCGCAGCCGGTCGTTGCCCATGAACACAACGTTACGGCTCGTGTACTTGACGTTCCAGTAGGTACACCAACTGCACCGCCGTCACTCGCGAGAGCGGATCGGCGGGACGGCGCCGATGACGCGCCGGACAGCCTCTTCGGCGACGTCCGGTGGCGTCTCGGGCATGTGGTTGCTGAAGATCTCCAAAGGTCGGCCATCCTGGCTCCAGATGTCCGGATGCCGGCCGAAGCTCAGAAAGGTGATCCCGTCGGGGTGATGCGTCAGTTCGACGGGCAGGCCCGGAAAGCGGACCACCACCGCCGTGTGCGGCGGGACCGTGTATTCGTTCGCCCACGGTTCGAAGCACAGCCACAGGGATCGTCGCTCGGCGCGGATGGTCAACTCGGTGGTCATGCCGCTGATTCTGTGATCTCCAGTGGACTCGAAGTCAATCTTCGGACGGAAAAGCACCGGAGCGACATGAGCGTGGCGCTGTTCAGGAAATGGACCGGGTGCGCGTCTCCCCGTCGACCGCACCCGGTTCGGCGGGGAGGCTGGTGTTCGGTAACGCCGATGGGCGGTCGTGGTATTTCGGATGCGTCGTGCTCGGATCCGTGGCAGGTTCGCTTCCGTGCCGGACAAGGATCAAGCGGTGACCTCGAACAGGCCGAAGCCGGAGGTCCGTATCGTGCATCTGACCGGCCCCGTGCTCGATTCGCTCGCGCGCGGCGATCTGGCCGGAGCGACCGCGACCAGCCCGGTACCGCTGACGGCCTACCTGACCGGATCGGACCGGCGAAGGTTGTGGCAGAGGCGCAGCAGGCAGGTCGCGGCGGATCCCGGCAGCGCCTCCTGGGTCACCGGCATCATCTGGGATCAGCACCAGCTCCTGGCCGTCGGAACGGCCGGCTATCACGGGCCTCCCGACACATCGGGGATGGTGGAGATTGGCTACGCCGTCGACCCGTCATACCGGCGACGCGGTTACGCGCGGGCGGCGCTGGAGTCGTTGCTGGCGCGGGCCGTCAAGGAGCCGCAGGTGCGTACCGTGCGAGTCACGATCAGTCCCGGCAACTCCGCCTCTTACCGGTTGGCGGCGCAGTACGGCTTCGTCAAGGTCGGCGAAGACTGGGACGACGAGGACGGATTAGGGATCATCTACGAGATCCCGGCGGATCGTCTGTAGCCGGGACTCTGTCCGGCGCTCACGCGGCGGGTCGGGGTCCTGGTCGCACCAGACGATCACGCGCGGGTGACGCAGTTCTGGCCGAGCGTGGCCGTCCGTGGACCCGGCTCGATGATCTTCGTGCCCGGTGCGGGAACGTAGCAATGCTCGGTCATGGTGCGCACCCGGCGCTTCTGTCACATCGACGCTATTCCACCCACCACCAGCCCTCACCCAGGTCGAGGGTGGGATGGACGGCGCAGCCCTGGCCGTCCAGATAGTCGTACGGGTCGACCGGATGGTTAGGGGAGTACTTCTCCGGATTACCGGCGAAGTGGGCGAATCCTGCGGCACAGTCGGGAATTCCGGTCCAGGCGGTGAGGAACCACACCGGCTGGTCATGTCCGTTGTCGATCCGCGAAGCGCCCGCGGCCAGGCGCGAGTCCCGCTGGCCGTCGCTGATCGTCCGCGTCACGGCGGCGAACTCGGATCGATGCGTCGCGTACCAGGTGGTGGCATAGAAATGAGTCCAGTTGGTACCGGCGATCAGCACGGCCACCGCGACGGTGGTGACCGCGCAGGCGGCCAGACCGGGCCAGCGTAGCCGTCGCCACGTCAGCAGGGCGGCAACCGCGGTGGCCGCCGCGCCGATCAGCCAGGCACCCCCGGTGATGACGATGAGGGGCAGCGGGATCGCCCGGCTGATGGTCATGGCGAAGTAGTTCACGGCGGCCACGATGAGCCAACCGAGGAGGAAGACGGCCACGGCCGGTAACAGGTGTGGTCGTCGGGATTCCGTCGTTCGCGGCATGCTCGATGGACGTGTGGTCAGCTGATCGGTTGTACCGCGACTTACTCCCGACCGGCCTTTGCTCGCCCGGCGAGATCCCGGTCATGAACCCGACGCGGGCTCCTGACGCGACAGTTTGTCCAGATCGCGTTCGCAGAACCCGTGGTGAGCCCATTCCTCGTCGAGCACGGTACCGAGGCATTGCCGCACCGTCCGCCCCTTGGCGTACGGGGGCCACCGGTCGTCGTCGGGTACCGGCGCGGTCTGCGTGAGCTGGTCGGGCGTGACCTCGGCCAGCCACGTCTCGATCCCCGAAGCCTGGCGGTCGCGCACGGCGAGTACCTCGTCGAGGCTCGGTCGGGCGGACGGTTCGAGCTCGTTCTCCCGGTCCATGACGAGCGGTGGGCCCAGTCCCATGGCCGTGAACGGCTCGGTGAGCCCGAGTACGCAGCGCCGGAACCACGAGTCGTGCACGAAGACGAGGTGCCGCAGCGTTTCGACCATCGACCACTCGCCGTCGACGCTGTGGTGCTCGCTGTTCTCGGGCATGGACCGGACACGCTTGGTGGTCGTCGCCCAGCCTTCTCGCAGTTGCCGCCAGGCCTGTCGCAGGTCGGCCGGCTCATCGGAGCGGATCAGTAGCCGCACCGGGTGGCGGCGGTCGAGCTCCGCCTCGACATACGGCATGACCTCGACCCCGTTGACGACGAGATGGGTGACCAGGCCGTCGATCTCGGCGTTCCGCATGACCACGCCGACCAGCCGGGCTCCGCTCAGGTCGCACTCGCGGAACTCCGCGCCGGTGAGGTCCTCGTCCTCGAAGCGTCGCATGCGGACAGACTAGGCGGTATCGCACCCGCACCGCACGGCCCGATTTTCGGCGGCTGGCCGGAACCGTTCAGCCCGCCGCGTCCACGGCCCGGCCGGGGAGTTCGCGGACGAAGCGCTCCTGCCGGGTCGAGGTTTCGTGATAACCACGAGCCCGGTAGAAGTGCTGTGCGGCGTCCCGGGTGCGGGTCGTGGTGAGCTCCAGCCGCACGCAGCCCCACTCACGCGCGAGGTCCTCCGTGGCGGTCAGCAAGCTGCTCGCCACGCCGGTGCGCAACCGCCGCCGGGCGACCACCAGCCCCTGGAGGTGGGCGTTGCGTTTCGCGTCGGCCAGGCGGGGACTCGCCACGACCGCGGCCATCCCGACGACCTCACCTCGGTCGTCGGCGACGAGGACGGCGCCGTGCGGGAGATCCTGCCACTGCCGCAGGATCTCGGCGACACCCTCGCGGCCGTGGGGATGTCCCCAGTGCTCGAAGAGGGGAACCAGGGCGTCCACATCGGCTGGGGCGGCGGGCCGGATCCTCACCATGACAGCTTAGGATTTCTGCCGTGTCGACGGTGGACTGGACGCGGATTCCCGGGCCGGAGCGGTATCGGCCCGAGCGGGCCGCCGCGGCGGAGCGTGCCCTGGCGGACGCCGCGACCGAGTACCGGGCGGGTCGGGCCGTGGCGGACCTGCGGCACGAGGTGAGCAACGACCACGCGGGCAGTCTGTATCCCGCCGCCGTCCCGGCCACTAGCGTGTTCGTCCAGGTGATCCTGGAACGGCCCGGCGAGCCGCGCTACTGGGCACTCACGACGTTGCTGGACTGGTGGGGACTCTTCCGGCCGGAACCGGGGTTCCCCGGGTACCCCGATCCGGAGGCCGGGCCTGTCGAAATCACCGAGGGGATCGTCCTCCGGGTTCGCGAGAAGGCGCCCGAGCTGGCGCGGCTTGCCGGCGACCCCAGGACGGATCGCCGTAAGGACATCGCCGAACTGCTGCGCTGTGTTCATCGCGGCTGGGTCGTCGAGGACTGCTGACACCGCCGGGAAGTACGTTTTCCGTCGCGCTGTCTCGACCCGCTTCCGAGGACGCGCTAGGGTACCGGTGTCGGCGCCGCACCGGATCTGCCCGGTGCCCGAGTTCGATCGCGGTGTTTCCTTCTGCCCGCATCGACGCGCTTCCCGCGAAGACAAAGCGGCGCGCACTTCGACGTCCCCAGCCGTTTCCGTTCCGGCCGCGTCGTGCCGGTCCGCGAACCCGGCGTCGAACCATGGCCAGGTCGCCGACAGACCGATCACGAAGAACGGAGTGAAAACCCATGGGTACCACCAGGATCACCGACGGCGGCGAACGAGCGCTCCTCGAGAACACGCTCGACCGCAACCGCGAAGCCCTGATCGAGACCGCGCGCGGTCTCTCCGAAGCCGACGCCCGCCGCCGGCTCGTCGTTTCGCTGACGACGCCGATTTCCGTGCTCAAGCACGCCGCGGCGGCCGAACGGATCTGGTTCCAGCGATTCTGGGCGGGTCTGGACGAATCCGAATGCGACGGATACGCGAAACGGGACGTGGGCACCTTCACCGTCACCGACGAGGAGACCCTGGCCGACGTGATCGCCGAGTTCGAGCGCGCGAGCCGTCGGTCGCGGGAGATCGCCGCCCGCTTCGCTCTCGACGACACCAGGGAAATCCCCGGCGAAGGAACGATCAGCCTGCGCTTCACCCTGCTCGCCATGATCGAGGAGTTCGCCCGGCACGCGGGACACGGCGACATCCTGCGAGAGCAGATCGGCGCGTCCCCACGGTGAAAGCCACGCGGGCCGTCGCGCTCACCGGAGCGCGGTGAGCCGCCCGGCCCGCGTGGTCACCTCGTCGGCCAGTGGAAGCGGACCTCCGGGTAGTCCTCGTCCGGGCCGTTCAACAGTGGCTGTGGCTCACCCCGCAGGTGCAGGTCGAGGAACGCGGCCACGTAGTCACGCACGATCCGCGTCGCGCGCGCACTGGGCAGTGGCTGCGGTACGCGGCCGAGTTGCTCGGACAGCAGTGCGACGTCACTGAAGGATTCGTGGCCCATTCCCGTCACGGTCAGCCACCGCTTCCACCCGGTGAGCTCGCGCCAGTTCGGATCCCAGCCGATGGCGCCGCCCGGGACGCTGTTCTGCTCGCCCAGCAACAGCACCGGCCGGTTCAGCGGGCTGGGGATCGGCGGCGACAGCCTGCCGTCCATGCTCACCGCGGCGCGGATCCGCCGGTCGGTGACCAGGCCGCCGAGGACGGCGGACCCGCCGGCGGAGTGCCCGACGGCGGCGATCCGGTGCCGGTCGATCCACCGGCCTCCCCACCAGGATCGGGGCAGTGCGTCGAGTACGAACGACAAGTCGGCCGCGCGGTTGGCGGTCATCCGTGCGAAGAACTCGTCCTGTCCGGCCGGTGGGATCCCGTCACGTACCCGGCAGGCCGCGCAGTCGGTGATCCGGCCGCCGGGGAACTCGGTCGCGGTCGATTCGTAGGTGTGGTCGACCGTCACGGCCAGATAGCCTCGGCTGGCCAGGTCCGTGGCGAGCCCGGACAGCGAAGCGCGGGGCAGCGACCAGCCGGGCGAGAGCAGCACCAGCGGAAGCCGGTGCCCGGGTGTCCACAATGGAGCGTCGGCCGAGGCGTGGGTCCGTACCCCGGCCACCAGATCGGGCGGCAGGCCGGGATCGAACTGCCTGGTCAGCAGTTCCGACTCCTGGGCCGTGACGTAGGCGGCGGGGCGGTCCGACGGCCGTCGAGCCGGGTACCACACCGAGACCATCAGTTCCCGGCGGCGATCCGGCAGCCATGGATCGGCCCTGGCCTGGTCGGTCAGGTGCAGCTCCGTCCGCGCCACCGGATGTCCGCCGGTGGGCGCGGTCAAGGCCAGTTCGGGCGTCCCCGGAGCCGCCGAAGCCGGAGCGGCGGCGACACCGGCCAGCGCCACGGTCGCGGCCAGAACAGTCAGCACTTTTCGCACAGCGTCCCCCTGATTCCCCTGCCCGGCCGGGTATCCGCACCGACCGCGTCACGACGAGTCTCGGCCGGGTACCGGGATCGGACATCAGGGCAATTCCCCTGGTGTGCCCTGAGTTTTCCCTTGGCCCGTCCGGATCATCCGCGGTTCTCGGCGCGGCGGTAACGCAGCAGGACGGCCTGTCCGTCGAAGACCCGGGAATCCGCCAGCTCCAGGCCGAACCGGCCGGTGGCGCCGGGGAAGGCGCGCTTCCCGCCGCCGAGCACGACCGGGTGCACGACGACGAGGTACTCGTCGATCAGGCCGAGCCCGGTGAGCGCCCCGGCCAGTTCCGCGCCGCCCATGAGCACGATGTCCCCGCCGGGTTCCCGTTTCAGCGCGGCGGTTTCCGCGGCGAGGTCGGCACCGAGGACCCGGGTGTTCCAGTCCGCCTTCTCCAGCGTGCGCGAGAAGACCACCTTCGGGGTCGCGCGCCAGACCGGGGCGAAGGCCAGGTCGTGCGGGTGGTCGGTGTGCGACTCGGCCTCGGGCCAGTACGCCGCCATCATCTCCCACACCCGGCGGCCGTAGGCGAAGGTGCCGCTCCGGTCGGTCAGGGCCTGCGAGTAGGCGGACAGCTCGGGGCCCATGACCGGCCAGTCGAATTCGCCGTTGGGCCCTTCGACGTAGCCGTCGAGGGAGGTGTGGACCAGGTGGACGATCTCGCGCATGGGGTGCTCCTCGCTCGGTGGAGTGTGCCTTCACCGGGTGGTCGGAGCACCCCGCGCGGCTTTGACATCCTCGCCGGAAACTTCTTTCCGCGCCGGGGTCAGTACTCGTCGTGACGACGCCACCACGAGCCGGGCGCGTCCGTGCCGGGGCTGTTCTCCTCCCAGGCCTCCTGGCGCCCGAACGGAGTGAGATCGAGGTAGCGCAGGGTGCCGACGAGCTGGTCGCCGCCGCGGCCGGAGGTGAAGTAGGTGCGGTAGACGTCCTCGCCGTCGCGCAGGAACACGCTGATCCCGAAGCCGCCGCCGACGCCGCAGTCCTCGGTGAAGCCGCTGCCGTACGCGGAGGCCCAGGGCACGGTCCAGCCCATCCGCGTCTTGTACCGCTCGATCTCCGCGAGCGTGGCCGGGGCGACGAGGGTGAGGGTGACGTCGCGCGCGTGCAGGTGCGCGAGATGGCCCATGTTGTCGACCAGCAGCGAGCAGCCGGGGCAGCCCGCGTCGTCGCCGGGGTGCAGCATGAAGTGGTAGACGATCAGCTGACGGCGTCCCTCGAACAGGTCGAGCAGGCTCACCGTGCCGGACGGGGTGTCGAACGGGTACTTCGCGTCGAACCGCACCATCGGCAGCCCGCGTCGTTCGGCGGCCAGCGCGTCCTGTGCCCTGGTCAGCTCCTTTTCCTTGACCAGCAAGGCGTCCCGGGCGGTCTGCCACTCTTCGGGCGAGGCGATCTTCGGCAGGGTCATGGTGCTCTCCTTGTCCAGGGCTCGTGCTTCAGGTGAGGTGCCGCGTGAGGTCGTCGAACGCTTCGGACCAGCCGGTGTCGTGGCCGTCGCGCTCGGCGACGGACGGGAACCCGGTCTGGCGGAAGGTCATCTCGGTCTTGCCGCCGAGGTCGGCGAAGTCGATGGTGACGAGGGTCTGCTCGCGCAGGTCGCCCTCGGTGTCCCAGGCGAAGGTGAACACCAGCCGGTCCGGCGCGGAGAACTCCCGGTAGGCGCCGTGCATCCAGTGCTCGTCGTCGCCCGCTTCGTTGCGGATACACGCGCGCCACGCGCCGCCGGGCCGCGGGTCGAGGGTGACCGCCGGCGCGGTGTACCCCTTTGGG
The DNA here is from genome assembly GCF_039541975.1 of Amycolatopsis samaneae. Classification (NCBI taxonomy): domain Bacteria; kingdom Bacillati; phylum Actinomycetota; class Actinomycetes; order Pseudonocardiales; family Pseudonocardiaceae; genus Amycolatopsis; species Amycolatopsis samaneae. Next base: position 625,178 of record NZ_BAABHG010000002.1, on the reverse strand, counting down.
CCGAGCCAGGCGGCGAACTGGTCGGGGTCGGTCCACGCGGCGAACACCCGCTCCCGCGGCGCGTCGAACACGCGGGTGATGGTCAGTTCGTGGTCAGGCATCCGGGTTTCCTTCCTGGTTGCGCAGTAGGCGCAGGTGCTCGTCGAGCCGGTCGAACCCGTCCTCCCAGAACCGGCGGTAGGCCGCGACCCAGTCCGCGACGCCGGCGAGCGGCCCCGCTTCGAGCCGGCACGGCCGCCACTGGCGGGTGCGTCCCCGGCTGATGAGCCCGGCGTTCTCCAGCACCTTCAGGTGTTTCGACACCGCCTGCAGGCTCACCTCGAACGGGGCGGCCAGTTCGTTGACGGTCGCCTCGCCCGCCGAAAGCCGGGCGAGGATGGCGCGCCGCGTCGGGTCGGCGAGCGCGGCGAAGGTGGTGCTGAGCTGATCCGTCGGCATCTCGATCTCAATCGGTCAGTTAATTAACCTATGGGTTGAATATAGTGCCGAGCTGGGGTTTGTCAATCGCACGCGACGGACCGTGAGAGCCGCGTCACCGCTTCTAGGGTTTCCAATAGTAGGAAGTCCAAGTATTTTGGAAGGATGAGCAGCGACCTGTACCGGCCCGCGAACCCCGTCCGGTTCGTCACTTCGTCGAGCCTGTTCGACGGGCACGACGCGTCGATCAACATCATGCGGCGGATCCTGCAGTCGCAGGGCGCGGAGGTGGTGCACCTCGGCCACAACCGCTCGGTCGACGAGGTGGCCACCGCCGCCATCGCCGAGGACGTGCAGGGCGTCGCGATCTCGGCTTATCAGGGCGGGCACGTCGAGTACTTCTCCTATCTGGTGGAGCTGCTCGCCGAGCGCGGCGCCGGGCACATCAAGGTGTTCGGCGGCGGGGGAGGCGTGATCGTGCCCGCCGAGATCGAGCTGCTGCACTCGCGGGGGGTCGCGCGGATCTTCTCGCCGGAGGACGGGTACCGGCTGGGGCTGCCCGGCATGATCAACTCGATGATCGAGGCGTGCGACGTCGACCTTTCGGCTCGGCAGCCGTCCTCGATCGACGAGTTCCTCTCCGGGAACGTGCCCGCGCTGGCCAGGGTGCTCACCCAGCTCCAGGCCGGGACGCTGGCGCCGGAGTGGCTGGACGCGATCACCGAGGCGGCGAAGAAGCGTCCGGTGCCGGTCCTCGGGATCACCGGCACCGGTGGCTCGGGCAAGTCCTCGCTCACCGACGAGCTGATCCGCCGGTTCCGGCTCGACCAGGAGGACAAGCTGCGGATCGCGGTCCTCGCGGTCGACCCGACGCGCCGCCGGGGCGGGGGCGCGCTGCTCGGTGACCGGATCCGGATGAACTGCCTGGACGGCTCGCCGGTGTACTTCCGGTCGCTGGCGACGCGGGGGAGCAGCGGGGAGATCCCGGCCGGGCTGACCGAGTCCATCCTGGCCTGCAAGGCTTCCGGGTACGACCTGGTGATCGTCGAGACGCCGGGTATCGGCCAGGGCGACGCCGGGATCGTCGACTACGTCGACGAATCGCTGTACGTGATGACGCCGGAGTTCGGCGCCGCGTCGCAGCTGGAGAAGATCGACATGCTCGACTTCGCCGACGTCGTCGCGATCAACAAGTTCGAGCGCCGGGGCGCCGAGGACGCGCGCCGCGACGTCGCGCGCCAGCTCGTCCGCAACCGCGAGGCGTTCGGGGTGGACCCCGGCGACATGCCGGTTTTCGGGACCAGCGCGGCGAAGTTCAACGACGACGGCGTCACCGCGCTCTACCAGCACCTGCGGGATTCGCTGGCCGGGCGGGGCCTGACCGTGTCGGCCGGGGTGCTGCCGAAGGTCGAGGGCAAGGTGTCCACCGACGCCAGCACGATCATCCCCGGCAGCCGGGCGCGGTACCTGGCCGACATCGCCGAGACCGTGCGCGGTTACCACGCGAAGACCGAGCGGGAGGTCGCCGCCCTGCGCAAGCGGGAGCACCTGGCCGCCGCGCGGGAGGCGCTGCTGGGCGCCGACGCCTCGACCGACGCGCTCGACGGCCTGCTCGCCGCCGCCGAGTCCGATGTGGACGGTGAGTCGACGAACCTGCTCGCCCGCTTCCGCGAGCTGGCCAAGGCCTACCGCGAGGACGAGTTCGTGGTGAAGATCCGCGACAAGGAGCTGCGCACCGCGCTGTGGCGGGACACCCTGTCCGGCAACCGGATCCCGCGGGTGGCGCTGCCGCGCTACACCGAATCCGGTGAGCTGCTCTCGTTCCTGCGCCGGGAGAACCTGCCGGGCTACTTCCCCTACACCGCGGGCGTCTTCCCGTTCAAGCGGGACGGCGAGGACCCGGCGCGGATGTTCGCGGGCGAGGGCGACGCGTTCCGCACCAACCAGCGCTTCAAGCTGCTCTCGGCCGATTCCGAAGCGAAACGGCTCTCGACGGCGTTCGACTCGGTGACCCTGTACGGTCACGACCCGCACACGCGTCCCGACATCTACGGCAAGGTCGGCACCGCCGGGGTGTCCATCGCGACGGTCGAGGACATGAAGGTCCTCTACGACGGGTTCGACCTGACCGCGCCGAACACGTCGGTGTCGATGACCATCAACGGGCCCGCCCCGACGATCCTGGCGTTCTTCCTCAACACCGCGATCGACCAGCGGACCGAGGCGTTCCGCGCCGAGCACGGCCGCGAGCCGACCGCCGAGGAGATGTCGGAACTACGGGAATGGGCGCTGCGCAACGTCCGCGGCACCGTGCAGGCCGACATCCTCAAGGAGGACCAGGGCCAGAACACCTGCATCTTCTCCACCGAGTTCTCGCTGCGGATGATGGCCGACATCCAGGAGTGGTTCATCGACCACGGGGTCCGGAACTTCTACTCGGTGTCGATCTCGGGCTACCACATCGCCGAGGCCGGGGCGAACCCGATCTCGCAGCTGGCGCTCACCCTGTCCAACGGCTTCACCTACGTCGAGTCCTACCTCGCGCGCGGGATGGACGTCGACGACTTCGCGCCGAACCTGTCCTTCTTCTTCTCCAACGGGATGGACGCGGAGTACTCGGTGCTGGGCCGGGTCGCGCGGCGGATCTGGGCGGTGGCGATGCGGGAGCGCTACGGCGCGAACGAGCGCTCGCAGAAGCTCAAGTACCACGTGCAGACCTCGGGCCGCTCGCTGCACGCGCAGGAGATGAGCTTCAACGACATCCGCACCACGCTGCAGGCGCTGTGTGCCCTCTACGACAACGCGAACTCCTTGCACACCAACGCTTTCGACGAGGCGGTCACCACGCCGTCGGAGGCCTCGGTGCGGCGCGCGATGGCCATCCAGATGATCATCAACAAGGAGTGGGGCCTGTCGAAGAACGAGAACCCGTTGCAGGGCTCGTTCATCATCGACGAGCTGACCGACCTGGTCGAGGAGGCCGTGCTCACCGAGTTCGACCGGATCTCCGAACGCGGCGGCGTGCTCGGCGCGATGGAGACCGGCTACCAGCGCGGCAAGATCCAGGACGAGTCCCTGCTGTACGAGCGTAAGAAGCACGACGGCTCGCTGCCGATCATCGGCGTCAACACCTTCCGCAACCCGCGCGAGGGCGAGGACGACGTCGAGATCGAGCTGGCGCGGGCCACCGAGGACGAGAAGCGCTCGCAGCTGGCGCGGCTGGAGGACTTCCAGGGCAGGCACCGCGAGGAGGCCCAGCAGGCGCTGAAGGCGCTGCGCGAGGCGGCCACCCGCGGCGGCAACCTGTTCGAGGTGCTGATGGACGCCGCGCGGGTGTGCTCGCTGGGCCAGATCACCGAGGCGTTCTTCGAGGTCGGCGGGCAGTACCGCCGCAACGTCTGACGCCCCGGCGCTTCACGCGAACGCGTCGACCCCGGTGAGTCCGGCCGAGAACGCCCAGAGGCGCTCGGCCTCACCGGGGTCGGTCGCGTGGGCGCGGACGCCGGAGACCATGTCGTCGCGATCGGTGGGTTCGGCGATGTCGCAGTCCTCGCAGTAGACGCCGCCGAGTCCGGCCAGTGCCGGGGACGTCGCCGCCCACACCTGGGTGGCCGCGCCCCGCGCCGGGGTCTTGAACGTCGGGTCGATCACCGTGCCGTGCTCGTCGATCCAGCCGTTGCCGACCATCTCCGCGGTGTCGAGATGCCGGGTCAGCGGGGTGAGGATCTTGCCGGGGTGCAGGGAAAACGCCCGCACGCCAACGTCTTTCGCCAGGGTGTCGAGGTGGCGGGCGAACAGCGCGTTCGCGGTTTTCGCCTGTCCGTAGGCGAGGAAGCGGTCGTAGCCGGTCTCGAAGTGCACGTTGTCCCAGCGGATCCCGCTGAGCTGGTGGCCGGCCGAGGACACCGCGACCACGCGCGCGCCGTCGTGGGCGAGCGCCGGCCAGAGCCGGTTGACCAGCGCGAAGTGGCCGAGGTGATTGGTCGCGAACTGGGCCTCCCAGCCGGGTCCGACCCGGGTTTCCGGGCAGGCCATGATCCCGGCTCCCGCGACGAGGATGTCTATTTTTCTTTTGGTGGCGAGAAAACTCTCCGCGAAGGCCTGGACACTACCGAGGTCGCCGAGGTCGAGTTCGCCGATCTCGGCTCCTTCGACGCCGTCGAGCGCGTCGCGGGCGGAGGACGGGCGGCGGGCCGGGACGACGACGCGGGCGCCCGCCCCGGCCAGCGCGCGCGTGGTTTCGAGGCCGATGCCGGAGTAGCCGCCGGTGACGAGCGCGAGCTTGCCGGAGAGGTCGATCCCGGCGAGGACGTCGCCGGTGGTGCTGTGGGCGCCGAAGCCCGAGCCGATCCTGTGCTGAGTGGTCACGGGGCGGGACGGTACGGGCTGGAGTGCGCTCCAGCGCAAGCCCTTCCTGGGGTAAACCCCACCCTGAGCGGGTGGTTGTCCGCAGTGTGCGCCGGGCGGCGGGCTCGTAACTTCACGAGCATGACTTCCATACATCGCTGGGGGGCCGCGCTCGTCGCGGGTGCCGTCGCCTGCACCCTCGTCGCCGGTCCGGGGACGGCCGAAGCACAGGAAAGGGGACGGCTCACCGACGTCGTGCGGCTGCGTTCGGTGAGCGCCGAGAACACGAAGGCGGAGCTGACCGCGACCGGGTTTTCCGCCGCCGCGGTGCGGTACGGCGTGGACACCTTCCGGCTGGAGTACCGGACGGTCGACGCGCGGAAACGGCCGACCACCGCGAGCGGCCTGCTGGTGCTGCCCGCCGGCGGGCCGGCCGAACTGTCCACTGTGGTCACCGAGCACGGGACCACCTCGTATCGCGGTGACGCGCCTTCGATGAGCGTCGAGGACTTCGCGTCCTCGCCCGCGCTGACCTACGGGTCGGCGGGGTTCGCCGCGGTCGCGCCCGACTACCTCGGGCTGGGCACCGGGCCCGGATACCACCCGTGGATGGACGTGCCGTCCGAGACCACCGCGTCACTGGACATGCTGCGGGCCACGCGGGAGTTCCTCGGGCGGCGGATGGGCTCCGACGTGGTCGTCACCGGCTTCTCCCAGGGTGCCTCGGCGGGGCTCGGCCTGGCGCGGGCACTGGACGAGCGCGCGGACCCGCGGTTCCGGCTCCGCGCGCTGGCCCCGATCAGCGGTGCCTACTCCTTCCGTGACGTCGAGATCCCCGCGTTGCTGGCCGGTGAACTCGACAAGAAGTCGAGCGCGTTGTACGCGGCGTACCTGCTCGTGTCCTGGAACCGGTCGCACCACCTCTACCGGTCACCGTCGGAGATGTTCCGCGCGCCGTACGACAAGACGATCGAAGGGCTCTTCGACGGCGAGCACACCGGCCGGCAGCTCATGGCGGGTACGCCCGGCACGGTCGGTGAGCTGCTCACCCCGGCCGCGATCGAGCTGCTGCGGAATCCGTCGCCGCGCTTCGCGGCCGCGCTGCGGGTCACCGACGGCGTCTGCGCGGGCTGGAATCCGCGGGTGCCGACGCGGTTGTACGTGATGCCCGGCGACGACCAGGCGATCGCGGCGAACACCGGCAGCTGTGCCGCGCGGTTCGGTGCCGCCGGGGCCCGTCCGCAGGTGGTTTCGCTGCCCACGTCCGTCCACAATGGATCGACACATCTCGCCTCGAACGTGCGCGCCACCGAGGACATCGTGCGCTGGCTCGTGCGCGACTTTTCCCGCCCGTGATCCGAGAGTCACCCGCAGGGGAGAGTTCCCGCCCGGGTGAGTGAACGCACCCGCTCGGCGCGGGGTACGTCCGGTGAGTTCCCCGGCACGGTGCGGTGACGTGCCGGGGAACTCGGCTGATCGTGCCGGGGACCCCTGGTGTCCCCGGCCACCGGGGCAGTGGACTGGGCACGTGCCGACGGCCCCGTCGCACGGAACCGGAGGGTGAAGACATGTTCGGTAAGGCAGCGATTCCCGTGCTGGTGCTGGCGGCCGGTGCGCTGGTGCCGATGGCGCCGAGCGCCGCGGCGAGCACCCAGAGCGTCCCGGACTGCGTGGGGTACGCGGTGGACGAGGGGGACGCCGAGGTGGACGTCGCCTTCCAGGCCTGCACCCAGGGCTCGCTCCTCGACTGCTACCGGACCTTCCGCGACGAGTACGGACGTCAGGAATGGGCGCTGGAGGCCTGCAAGCTCCGGGACTGAGCAGAAGGCGGCCAGGCCGGCCGGGGTGCCCCTCGTGCGGAACTAGGGACGGATCGCGGTCAGCTGCCACACGGCCGCCCGGACCCGGCCGCGGTCGTCGGTTTCGAGCGAGGACAGCGCGGCCCGGTCGAGCCGGTGGTCCGGCACCATGTTTTCGACGAGCGCCGCCATCTGCGCCGCGGTCGTCGCGGTGGTGTAGAGGGTGGGGACGAGCCGGGTGATGGTCCAGCTCTTCCCGACCGTTTCGCGCAGGTTGCGCTCGCTGATCCGGAACGGCGTGGGAAAGCCCTCGGGCAGCGCGTCGGAGAAACAGAAGATGTGCAGGCGGGCGCCGGGTTTCGTGGCGCGGGTCAGCGCGGCGACGTACTCGTGCCGCGCGTCCTCGGTGAGGCAGTGGTAGAGCGCGCTGTCCAGGACGGTGTCGAAGCGGTTCTCGAACCCGTCGAGCCGGGTCGCGTCGGCCTCGGCGAACTCCACCTCGACGCCCCTGGCGGTGGCGCGTTCCCGTGCCTGGCGCAGCGCGGAGGGCGCGCCGTCCACGCCGGTGACCCGGTGCCCGCGCGAGGCGAGGAAGATCGAGTTCTCGCCGAGGCCGCAGCCGACGTCGAGGACCTCGCCGCCGAACTCCCCGGCGCTTTCCAGTTCGACCAGCGCGGGCTGCGGCGCGCCGATGTCCCACGGCATGGTCGTGCTGCCCGCGCTGTCCCGGTACCACTGCTCGAAGTCGACGTCCTTGAGGTCGATCCCCTGGTCGGTCACGCTGTCCTCCCAATATTCAACGCTTGATGAGTTCCATCATCCGACCGGTGCCGGTGGGATGTCAACACGAACGGCGGGAATATCGGGAGTGCCCCGCGAGTAGGTCACTGACATGGACTTCGGCATTGGAACGTTTGTGACCGACGAGGGAATCCGGCCCGACGTGCTGGGCAGGGCGGTGGAGGAGCGGGGCTTCACGGCGCTGTCGCTGGCCGAGCACTCGCACATCCCGGCCAGCCGGGAAACGCCCTACCCGACCGGGGGCGACCTGCCGCGGGTCTACTACCGCACGCTCGACCCGTTCCTCGCGCTGACCGCGGCGGCGGTGGCGACGAAGAACCTCCGGCTCGGCACCGGGATCACGCTGCTGATCCAGCGCGACCTGATCCACACCGCCAAGGAGGTCGCCACGCTCGACCTGCTCTCCGGCGGGCGGTTCGACTTCGGTGTCGGCGTCGGCTGGAACCGGGAGGAGATGCGCAACCACGGCACCGACCCGGCCACCCGCGGCGCGCTGTTGAACGAGCAACTGGCCGCGCTCAAGGAGATCTGGGGCAAGGACGAGGCCGAGTTCCACGGCGAGCACGTCGACTTCGACCCGATCTTCTCCTGGCCGAAGCCGGTGGCCAAGCCCCATCCGCCGATCTTCGTCGGCGGCGCGAGCAAGGCGGCGCTGAACCGGCTGGCCGCGCACGGTGACGGCTGGATCCCGACCCCGGGCGCCCCGCCCGAGGAACTGCGGCGCGTCCGGAAGTGGCTGGCCGAGCAGGGCCGCACCGACGTCCCGTTCGTCGTCTGGGGCGCGCCCGCCGAGCAGGCGGTCCTCGACGGCTACGTCGAGGGCGGCGTCGATCAGGTGAACCTGATGTTGCCGACCCTGCCGGAGGGCGAGACGCTGCGGAAGTTGGACGAACTGGCCGCGTTCGCGCAGGCCAACCGCTGAAGGGTTTGATGACCTCGTGAGTGACGTACAAATCGGGCTGGCCGCGGCGCTGGAGCAGTTCTCGCCGCGCGAGTCGATCCGGCTGGCCGCGCTGGCCGAACAGCACGGGTTCTCCGGCCAGATGGCGGCGGACCACTTCCAGCCGTGGGTCCCCCAGCAGGGTGAGGCTTCGTTCGTGTGGAGCGTGCTCGCCTCGCTCGCGGAGAACACCACCGGCGACCTCGGGCCGGGCGTGACCTGCCCGTCGTTCCGGTTGCACCCGGCGATGGTCGCGCAGGCCGCGGCGACGCTGGAGGCGACCTACCCCGGCCGCACCTGGCTCGGGATCGGCTCCGGCGAGGCGCTCAACGAGCACATCATCGGCGGGTACTGGCCGGAGGCGCCGGAACGGGTCCGGCGGATGTTCGAGGCGCTGGAGATCATCCGGAAACTGTTCAGCGGCAAGGACGTCAAGCACGCGGGCGAGTTCTTCAAGCTGCACACCACGCGGCTGTGGACGCTGCCCGAGGCGCCGCCGCCGATCTACATCGCGTCGGCGGGCCCGTACACCTCGCGCAAGACCGGTGAGCTGGCCGACGGCCTGATCACGCCCGGCGCGTCGCTGGAGAAGCTGGGCGGGATCCTCGACAACTTCAACGCGGGCGCGAAGAAGGCGGGCAAGGACCCGGACGCGATGCCGAAGCTGCTGCAGGTGCACCTGTCCTGGGCCGAGGACGACGAGACGGCGTGGGCGAACGCGCTGGACCAGTGGCCCAACGGCGGCATGAAGTTCCCGAAGGCCGACATCCGCTCGCCGTTCGACTTCGCGCAGATGGCGAAGCTGGTGCGGCGCGAGGACTTCGAGGGCCGCATGGTCGTCTCGGCCGATCCGGACGTGCACCGCGCGGCACTGCAGAAGTACGTGGACGCCGGGTTCACGCGGATCTACGTCCACAACGTGGGACGCAACCAGGACGCGTTCGTCGAGACCTTCGGCCGCGAGGTCCTGCCGAAACTCACCGCGTAAGGGGGTTTCGAACGCCCCAATGTGGCATTGGGTGCGTTGGACGCACCCAATGTGGCGTTCGGTGCGTTGGACGCACCGAACGCCACATTGGGGCACTCGACCGTAGCTAGTTCTTGTCCAGCAGCAGGTGCACGGACAGTTCGACGCGGTGCGCGACGTCGGCGGCCGACGCGCGGCGGGTCACCCAGGCCACCAGGTTCGCCATCCAGACGTCGGCGATGACGTGGAAGATGTCGCGGTCGGCCTCGGTCGGGTCGGAGATGCCCATCGCCTTGGCGAACATGTTCTCCATGAGCCGCCCGACCTGTTCGACCTCGGCGGCGGCCGAGGTGTCGGCGAACATGAACGCGCGCACCATGGCCTCGGTCAGGTGCGGGTCGCGCTGCATGAGCCGGGTGTTGCGGCCGAGCACGAACATCAGCCGCTCGGCCGGGGTGTCGCCGGGGATGGCCGAGCGCTCCAGCTTTTCCTGCGCCCGTTCGAACTCCCTGGCCAGCCCGGAGACCAGCAGGTGGATCTTGGACGGGAAGTAGCGGTACAGCGTGCCCAGCGCGACGTCGGCCTTCTCCGCGACCGCGCGCATCTGGACCGCGTCGTACCCGCCCTTGGCGGCGAGCGCGAGGGTCGCGTCGATGATCCGGCGCCGCCGGTCGCGCTGGGCGGCCGAGCCCAGCTCCTCGGTGCCCGCGCCGCTCAGCCCGTTGCCGCGCCCCTTCGCGGCCACCGGCGCCTTCGCCTTTCCTGGCATTGGCTTCTCCCCGCTCTCCCGAAGAGGCTCCTGTGGGATTCTTCGGAACTTGTTCCAGTTCTCCGGCATAGCGTACCTGTCCTGGCGGACTGTCCGACTGGTGACCCACTGGCCGAAAAACTGTAACACGTTCTACACTCGTGAGTAGTTTGTTCCGGTGCTACCGCGAGGAGGTCGCCGATGCCGGTCGCGCTGACCGAAGAACAGGCCGCGCTGGCCGCCGCCATCCAGGATTGGGCGGCGGCACGCCATCCGGTCGACGTCGTCCGCGCCGCCGAGGCCACCTGCGGCGCGACGGTCCCGCCGGGGTTCGCCGAGCTCGGGCTGTTCGGCGTCGCGCTCCCCGAGGACGCCGGGGGCGCGGGTGGCACGCCCGCCGACCTCGCCGCCGGGATCGCGGCCGCCGCCGAGGCGTTGGTGCCCGGCCCGGTGCTCGGCACCGCGCTGGCCGGGCTGCTGCTCGCCGGTGACCCGGATCGCCCGTGTGCCAAGGAGATCCTGCCCGCACTGGCCGAGGGCACCGCACACGCCGCGGTCGTGCTGGACGCGGTGTTCACCACTTCGGGCGACGCTCTGATCCTGGACGGCGAGAGCAGACCGGTACTCGACGCGCATCCCGCGTCCTGGTTGCTGGTGCCCTGCGAAGGCGGGTACGTCCCGCTCGCGCCGGGGACCCCCGGGGTCACGGTGGAGCCGGTGACGGCGTTCGACTTCTCCCGTCCGCTCGGCCGGGTCCGGTTCAGCGGCGTCGAGGTCGCGGCCGAGGCCGTGCTGCCGGTGTCCGGCAGCGACCTGACGGACCTCGCCGCGACGCTGGGTGTCGCGGAGGCGGCCGGGGTCGCCCGCTGGTGCCTCACGACGGCGGTCGAATACGCGAAGGTCCGGGAGCAGTTCGGTCGCCCGATCGGGGCATTCCAGGCGGTCAAGCACCTGTGCGCGGAGATGCTCAGCCGCGCCGAGGCCGCCGAGGCGCTCGCCTGGGACGCCGCCGCCACCGGGCATCCGCTGGCCGTCGCGGCGGCCGCGTCGGTCGCGCTGGACGCCGCGGTCGACAACGCCAAGGACTGTGTCCAGGTCCTCGGCGGCATCGGGTTCACCTGGGAGCACGACGCGCACCTGTACCTGCGCCGCGCGATCGCGCTGCGACGGTGGCTGGGCGGGTCGGGACGCTGGCGCCGCCGCGCGGCCGATCTGACCGTCGGCGGTACGCGCCGCACCCTCGCCGTCGACGTCGGACAGGACGCCGCGCTGCGCGAACAGGTCGCCGGGATCGCTTGCCTGCCAACGGAAGAACAGCGGACGGCGCTGGCGGACACCGGTCTGCTCGCGCCGCACTGGCCCGCCCCGTACGGCCGGGACGCGGGCGCCGCCGAGCAGCTCCGCATCGACGCCGCGCTCGCCGATGCCGGCGTGCGCCGTCCCGACCTCGTCGTCGGCGCCTGGGCCGTGCCCACCATCCTCGAACACGGCTCGGACGAACAGCGGGCCCGCTTCGCGCTGCCGACGCTGCGCGGGGAACTGACCTGGTGCCAGCTGTTCAGCGAGCCCGGCGCCGGTTCGGACCTCGCCTCACTGCGCACGGCCGCGCGCCGCGCCGACGGCGGCTGGCGGATCACCGGGCAGAAGGTGTGGACCTCGCTCGCGCGCGAAGCGGACTGGGGCATCTGCCTGGCCCGCACCGACCCGGAAGCCCCCAAACACAAGGGAATCACGTACTTCCTGGTGGACATGCGCGCCGAGGGCATCACGACCCGGCCCCTGCGCGAGATCACCGGCGAGGCCGTGTTCAACGAGGTGTTCCTCGACGACGTCTTCGTGCCGGACACCGACGTCGTCGGGGAGATCGACGGCGGCTGGCGGCTGGCACGCACCACGCTCGCCAACGAACGCGTCGCGCTCGGCAGCGGTTCCTCGGTCGGGGAGGGCGTGGAAAACCTGGTGGCGGCACTGGATCCCGTGCGGCTGGACGAGGTCGCGCGGGACCGGCTCGGCGGCCTGATCGGCCAGGGGAGCGCGTGCGCGGTCCTCGACCTCCGCGCGACGCTGCGGCGTCTCGACGGGCAGGACCCCGGCGCCGAATCGAGTGTCCGCAAGCTGCTCGGTGTCCGGCACCGGCAGGACGTCGCGGAGTTCGCGCTCGACCTGCACGGCACCGACGTGCTCGTGGCGGGCGGGGAAGCGGCGGCCGCGGAGCACGAGTTCCTGGTGTCCCGCTGCCTTTCCATCGCGGGCGGTACCACCCAGGTGCTGCGTTCGCTCACGGCGGAACGGCTGCTCGGCCTGCCCCGCTGAGGCGTCCGGCCGGGCCGCCCGGCGGGTGCGGTACCGCCGTTTGTCGTACCCGTGGCATACCGTGCACGGCGTGGAGTTCCCAGCAGGCACCCAGGCCACCTACGTCCCCTCGGATCCGCCGAGAGACGGGGTATTGGCGCTGTGGGGCGAAGGAGTCGAGGGCGACACCGCCATCGAGCTCGTGCTACCGGAGGGCAAGAAGTTCCGGCGCGCGAAGGTCGCGGCGAACGTCGTCCCGATGGCGCGCGCCATCCCGCGGCTGCTGGTCGTCGGCGAGGACGCGAGCCCGGCGGTGGCCGCCTGGTCGGCCGCGGTCAACGCCGGGGTCAACCTCGTCGCGCGCGGCAGGCTGCGGCCCTCGGTCTCGCCCGGTGGGGTCGGCTCGTGGCGGGTCGGCCCGCTCGACGCGCGGGACGAGGAGTTGTTGCGCGGCCTGGCCGGCGCGTTGCCGCCCGAGGCGCACGCGCTGCCGCTGTCCGGGCTGAAACGGGTCCGGCTGCATTCCCCGGAGTCACTCGTGCGCGCGCTGTGGGACGCCACCGCGGACGTACTGGTGCGCACCCCGGCCGCCGAGGGGCCCGCCGCGTTCGCGGCGGCCCAGCCGACCCTGGTCGGCGCGGACGGCGCCGCCTGGCTCGCCGAGCTGGACGCGCGCCAGCCCCGCGGTGCCCAGCTCCTGCTGCGGGTCGAAGCCCGGCAGGAGGAGGGCCCGGAACCCACGTTCGCCGGGGTGCTGGCCGTGCGCAGCACCGCGGAGCCGAGCCTGGTGGTCGAGGCGGCGACGCTGTGGGACGCGCCGGACGCGGTGCTGCACCGGCTCGGTGACGGCGTCGAGACGCAGCTGCTGCTCGGCCTTCGTCGCGGCGCGCGGGCGTGGGCGCCGCTGGGGAAGGTGCTGGCCGAACCGGCGCCCGCCGAACTGCCGCTGAGCGACGAGGAGGTCGTCGACCTGCTCACCGACGGCAGCCGCGACCTCGGCGGCGCCGGGATCGAGGTGCTGTGGCAGAAGGGCCTGTTCAGCGGCGAGGTCAAGGCGAAGGCCGGGGCCACCCAGCAGCCCGGCAGCGTCACCGGTCCGGTGTTCGACCTCAACGGGCTGCTGAAGTTCCGCTGGCGGCTCAGCCTCGGCGGCGAGGAACTGACCGACGCCGAGGTGGACGCGCTCGCCGAGGCGAAGCGTCCGCTCGTGCGCCTGCGCGGGCAGTGGGTCCGGGTCGATCCCGGGCTGCTGGCCAGGATGCGCGCCCGGCGCGAGCGCACGCTCACCGGCGCGCAGGCACTGGCCGCCGCGCTGACCGGGGAACTGGAGCTGGACGGCGAACGCGTGGAGTTCACCGCGCCGCCGGTGCTGGGCGGGCTCGCCGAGCGGATCAGGGCGCGGGCCGGGGAACCCGTCGAACCGCCACCCGGCCTGCACGCCACGCTGCGCCCGTACCAGCGCGCCGGGCTCGCCTGGCTGGCCACCATGACGGGCCTGGGGCTGGGCGCCTGTCTCGCCGACGACATGGGGCTGGGCAAGACGATCCAGCTGATCGCGCTGCACCTGCGCCGGCGGGAATCCTCGGCCGCCCCGGCGCTGGTGCTGTGCCCGACCTCGCTGCTGGGCAACTGGGAACGCGAGTTCGCCCGCTTCGCGCCAGGGGTCCCGGTCCGCCGGTTCCACGGCGGCAAGCGGCATCTGGACGAGCTGCTGCCCGGTGAGGTCGTGCTCGCCACCTACGGCGTGCTGCGCAGGGACCACGCCGCGCTGTCCGAAGTGGACTGGGGATTGGTCGCGGCCGACGAGGCGCAGCACGTCAAGAACCCGTTGTCCGCCACGGCGAAACAGCTGCGGAAGATCCCGGCGTCGGCGCGGGTGGCGCTCACCGGGACCCCGGTGGAGAACCGGCTCACCGAGCTGTGGTCCATTGTGGACTGGACGACGCCGGGGCTGCTCGGCCCGCTGGACCGCTTCCGCCGCACGGTGGCCCGGCCGATCGAGCGCGATCACGACCCCGCGGTCACCGAGCGGCTCGCCGCCACCGTCCGGCCGTTCCTGCTGCGGCGCCGCAAGACCGATCCGGACATCGCGCCGGAGCTGCCGCGCAAGACCGAGACCGACCGGTTCGTCCCGCTGACCGCGGAGCAGACCACCCTGTACGAGGCGGTGGTGCGGGAGAACCTCGCGCTGATCCGCGAGTCCGAGGGCGTGCAGCGGCGCGGTCAGGTGCTCAAGCTGCTCACCGAGCTCAAGCAGATCTGCAACCACCCCGCCCAGTACCTCAAGGAGCCACGCGGCACGCTGACCGGGCGCTCGGGCAAGTTCGCCGCGTTCGAGGAACTGCTCGACGTCATCCTCGACGAGGGGGACAGCGTGCTGGTGTTCAGCCAGTACGTGAAGCTGTGCGAGCTGCTGGAACGCAGGCTGGCCGAGCGCGGGCTGCCGGTGGCGCTGCTGTCCGGGAAGAACACGCCCGCCGAGCGGGAGGACATGGTCGAGCGGTTCCAGGCGGGGGAGGTCCCGGTGTTCCTGCTCTCGCTCAAGGCGGGCGGGGTCGGACTGAACCTGACCAGGGCCACCCACGTCATCCACTACGACCGGTGGTGGAACCCCGCGGTGGAGGACCAGGCCACCGACCGGGCGTACCGGATCGGCCAGGAGCGGCCGGTCCAGGTGCACCGGCTGATCGCCGAAGGGACCCTGGAAGAGCGGATCGCGGCCGTGCTGGAACAGAAGCGGGGGCTGGCCGACGCGGTCGTCGGCGCGGGCGAGGACTGGATCACCGAGCTGTCCGACGATCAGCTCGCCGATCTGGTCCGCCTGGGCTCCGGCTGATGCCGCCACGGCGGACGTTCGGCCGCACCTGGTGGGGGCGAGCCTGGGTCGAAGCGCTGGAACAACGGGCGAAGCTGGATCCGAACCGGTTGCCGCGCGGACGGACCTACGCGCGCAAGGGCACCGTCGGCGAGCTGGCGCTCGGCGCGGGGGAGATCTCCGCGCGGGTGCGCGGGAGCCGCCCGTCGCCGTACCGGGTGAGCATCCGGATGCGGGAGTTCACCGCGCCGGAATGGGACGCGCTGCTCGGTGTCGCGGGCACCCGGCTCGGGCACACCGCGGCGCTGCTCGACGGCGAGCTGCCGGAGGAACTGGCCGACCGGGCCCGGGAGGCCGGGGCCGATCTGCTGCCCGGCCCCGGCGATCTGCGCCCCCGGTGTTCCTGCCCGGACCCGGCCAATCCGTGCAAGCACGTCGCGGCCGTGTACTACGTCGTGGCCGACGAGGTCGACGCCGATCCGTTCGTGCTGTTCCTGTTGCGTGGCAGGCCCCGCGACGACGTGCTCGCCGAACTGCGTGCCCGCCGCGCGCCACGCGGTGACAGCGCCGGGAAGTCCGGGAAGCCCTTGCCCCGGAAGAAGAATCCGGGCCTGACCCCGCGTGCCGCCTACGGCCGCCGGGTGGGGCAGGTACCGCCGCTGCCGCCGGTTCCCGAGGCCGCCGGGCCCCCGGCCGTGCTCGACCTCGACCCGCCGGTGAGCACCGGCTGGACCGCCGCCGGGCTGGCCGCGCTCGCCGCCGACGCCGCCGCGCTGGCCCGCGACCTGCTCGTCCACGGCGCGCCGGCCGGGACGGAGCTGACCTTCGAGGAGGACCTGGCCCGCCGCGCCGCCACCCGCGCCGAAGGCGACCTCGCCGCGCTGGCCGCGGCCGGGGAGGTGACGCCCCGGGAGCTGGCCCGCTGGGCACACGCCTGGCGGGAAGGGGGCCGCGGTGGCCTCGCCGCGCTCCGGGAACCCTGGCAGCCGGGCCCCGGCCCGCTCGCGCGGGCCCGCGCCGAACTCGCCGAGTCCGGCCTGCCCGGCGAGGTCAGGATCTGGCGCAACCGGGTCACCCGGGGCGAGGTCCAGCTCCGCTACGGCCGCGACGCGCACTGGTACCGCTTCGTCCGCGAAGGCCCCGACTGGCACCTGGACGCCCCACCGTCCGAGGACCCCCTGAACCTCACCTACCCACCCTGACCCGACCGCCCAGGTACCCGAGTTACGCGTCCAATCACGCGAGTGTGCCGCCTGATCACGCGAGTACGCCACAGAATCACACGAGCCGACCACCCAGGTACGCGAGCCGACTGCCCAAGTACGCGAGCCGTCCGTCCCGGTACACGCGAGTTCGCCGCTCAATCACGCGAGTTCGCTACCGGATCACGCGAGTGCGCTGTCCGATCACGCACGCCGCCCGGGCCACCCGGCTCGTGCGGACGGCCGCCGGGGCGCCGCTACCGCGAGGCCCAGCTCCGATAGGCGTGTTCCAGGAAGCGTTCGACGCCGCGGACCACGTGCGCGCTGCGGATGGACGGGAACACGTCGAACGCGTGCTGTGCCCCGGCCAGTTCCGCGTAGGCGACCGGTTCCTTCGACTTCTCCCGCAGCCGCCGCACGAACTCGCGGGCTTCCCGGACCGGGATCAGCGAGTCGTGCTTGCCGTGGATGACGAAGAACGGCGGCGCCTCGTCGGTGATGCGGTCCAGCGGGGACGCCGCGATGTAGTCGCCGAGGTGGTTCACCGGGTCGCGGTCCGGGGCGAACACCCGCCGGGCCAGCAGCTGGTCCCGCCGAAAGGTGCTCGCCCGCGAACCGGTGGTCGCGGCGAAGTCGTAGGCGCCGTAGTGCGGGACGCAGGCCTGCACACTCGTGTCGACATCGGGGTTCTCGGGCTGGTAGGCGGGGTCGTTCGCGGTCAGCGCGAGCAGCGCGGCGAGGTGCCCGCCCGCCGAGCCGCCGGTCGCGGCGACGAACCGCGGGTCGCCCCCGTAGGCGGCGATGTGCTCGCGGATCCAGATCAGCGCCTGTTTGACGCCGAGGATGTGCGCGGGCCAGCGGGCGGCCGGTGCCAGCGGGTAGTTGATCGCGACACAGACCCAGCCGCGCCGTGCCATGTGCAGCATCAGCGGCCTGCCCTGCTCCTCCTTGTTGCCGATCACCCAGGCCCCGCCGTGGACCTGCAGCAGGACCGGCGCGTCCGACACCGGACGGCGGGGGCGGTAGACGTCGAGCAGGTACCGCTTGCCACCCGGTGCGTAGGCGATGTTCCGCTCGACGACCACCTCCGGGTCGCGCATCCGGAACGGCAGCGCGAGCTGACCCCACGGCGTGGCCAGGTCACGCGGGCTCGGCGGATGCGCGAGCCGCGCGCCGTAGTCCTCGCCGAGCGCGGTGGTCAGCGCCTCCTCGACCTCGCCGCGGGCGCGCTGCGCGGTCGTGATCAGCGCGCCGAGCCCGGCGGCGGTCAGCCCGGCCAGCGCCAGCCCGATCCGGTCGGACGGGCGGCGGGCCCCGTGGCGTGCCAGGTGGACGGCCGTGTCGGCGGCGGTGAGCGCGAGCTGCTGGGGCGCCAGCTCGTCGGCCAGCCAGCCCGCGAAGAACAACGGGATCGTCGCGCGCTTCGAACGCACCGGGCGCACGGCGTTGGCCGTCAGGGCGAGCTGGATCGCGCGGCGGGTCAGGAAGTTCGGCTGCACCCGCCCGATGCTACCCGCCGCGCGCCCGGCGGCCGGGTCACTCGATCTGGCCTACGCTGGCGCCATGCAGCGACTGAGCGGGCTGGACGCGAGTTTCCTCTACCTCGAGACGTCCTCGCAGGTCCTGCACGTCTGCGGCCTGATCACCCTCGACGGCTCGACGATGCCGGGCGGGTACCGGTTCGCGGAGTTCAAACGGCAGCTGGCGGAACGGGTCCTGCTCATCCCGGCGTTCCGCCGCAAACTGCACAATCCACTCTGGAACGTCGGGCATCCGGTGTGGGTGGAGGACGAGGACTTCGACCTCGACCACCACGTCCACCGCATCGGCGTGCCCGCGCCCGGCGACCGCGCCGAACTGGCCGAGCTGTGCGCGCACATCGCGGGCCAGCAACTGGACCGGGCGCGTCCGCTGTGGCAGCTCTACGTGATCGAGGGGCTGGCCGACGGCGGGATAGCGGTGCTGATCAAGATGCACCACGCCAGTGTGGACGGTGTCAGCGGCGCCAGCCTGATCGCGTACCTCGCCGGGCTTTCCCCGGACGCGCCGCCGCCGGAGATCGAACCCGCCGCACGACACAACGGGCTCATGCCCGGCAGGCTCGACCTGCTGCGCTCCGGGCTCACCACGGTCGTCAAACGTCCTTACGAGCTGGCGAAACTGCTGCCCGACCTGGTCGGTCTCGTACCGGGCTGGCTGGGGAAAGCGTTGCGGGGCAAGGGAATGCCCGTGCCGTTCACCGCGCCGAGGACCTCGTTCAACGGGACCATCACCGGGCACCGCAGCGTCGCGTACGCGACACTCGACCTTGACGAGGTCAAACGCGTCAAGAACGCCTTCCGCGTCACCGTGAACGACGTCGTGCTCGCGCTGGTTTCCGGTGCGCTGCGCCGGTTCCTCGACGAGCGCGGCGAACTGCCCGGCGATCCGCTGGTGGCCACCGTCCCGGTGTCGGTGCACGAACGCACCGAGCGGGAGGGCGGCAGCAACAAGGTGTCCGCGTTCTTCGCCTCGCTGCCGACCCATCTGCCCGATCCCGCCGCGCGCGTGTTCTTCCTGGCCGAGGCGAACCGGCTGTCCAAGGCACACCACCACGACATCGACGCGGACATGCTGGCCGACTGGGCGCAGTTCTCCGCGGCGTCGATGTTCGGCCTCGCGGTGCGCGCGTACTCGGCGCTGCGGCTGGCCGAAAAACATCCGGTGGTGCACAACCTCGTCGTCTCCAACGTGCCGGGCCCGCCGATGCCGCTGTACCTGCTCGGCGCGCGGATCACCGGGTTCTACCCGCTGGGGCCGGTGTTCCACGGCGCCGGGCTGAACATCACCGTGCTGTCGAACGCGGACCGGGTCGACGTCGGGCTGCTCGGCGCCAAGGAGCTGGTCAAGGATCTCTGGCCGCTCGCCGACGCCCTGCCCGGCGCGCTCGCCGAACTGCTCGGCGCGGCACCCGCCTAACGCCGGCGTTTCGCGGCCTTCGCCCGGGTCCGCGACTTCGGCGCGTACGGGATGTCGGCGAAGCGCAGCTCGGCCCGCAGCGCGCGGACCGCGCGGTCCAGGCGCAGCAACGCGACCTGGGACAACGTGAACAGTTCGTCGACGTGCCACGACCGCCCGGCGGCGGCCAGCACCACGGTCCCCGGCGGGTCGGTGACGACCCGCGCCGGATCCAGCGCCGCGGCCTTCGCGGCGAGCTGGGCGAGCGCGTCGGGTTCGTCCCGCAGTGCTTCGGCCGAGACGAGCGCCTGCGTGTAGAGGTGGCTCGCGGCGGTCGCACGGCCGAGCCACTTGACGTGGATCAGCTCGCCACCGGGCCCGAGCAGATCGCACAGCTCGAAGCGGGGGTGCAGCGGCGTGGTCGCGAAATCCTTGTCCAGGCACAGAAAGCCGGGTTCGCGGGCGACCTTCCGGCAGTAGCGATGCTCGTCGTCGGGCTCGCCGCTGGGCGTCCACTTCACCTCGGGCCACGGGTAGCGCCGGGCCAGCAGCGCGGCCACCTGGGCCCGCATCTGCTCGACGTAGGTTTCCCCGATCCGGTACCAGCGGCCCTGGTGGAACACGTACCGGACGTGGTCGATCGTGGTCTCGAAGACCACCCACTTCGCGGCCGGGATCGCGGCGCCGGACTCCTCCTCGCCCGCGTCGTCTGCGCAGGTGACGACACGCCCCGCGCGCAGGGCTTTGACGCGCTTCTCGGCGTCGAGCGTGGCGAGACGGCCGGTGAGATGCTCCAGGTCCAGCCGTCCCGCCACGGTGAACGGTCCACCCGCGCCGAGCCCGGTGACCCGGAACGACCCGGCGTGCTCCGCCTCGCGGACCGCCGTCGCGGGCCACGCCAGGCCCAGCGCGCCGTTCTCCTCGCCGCCGAGTGCCCCGGCGAGCCGGTCTTCGAGCGTGGGCAGCAGGCGGTGGTGCCGGTCGAGCGGCCGGGTCTGGGCGATGAAGCGCAGCGCCGAGTCCCGGTCCGGTTCGTCCACCACCGCGCCGACGGCGTCGAGGTCGGCCAGGAACGCGCGGGGTTCCTTGGCCAGCGGGACCCACAGCGCGTTGCCGACCCGGATCCGGTAGCGCTTCCCGGTGACCCGGCCGTAGGTGAGCTCGGTGAGGTCGGCCGCGCCCGCCAGCCGGTTGACCAGCTCGCCGTAGGGTTCGAGCCGGAACGCGGACAGGTCGCCGCCGCCGGGGATGGAGATCTGCGTGGCCCGCGCCGACGCGTCGAGTGCCGCGCTGGCGATCAGCCCGAGGTCGAACGGGTCGAGCCGCCGGATCCCGAACATCAGGCCGAAACCCTGCTCGACGTGTTCGTCGTTGAGCGCCAGATGCCCGGCGCCCCAGGTCACCGCGTATGTCCACGGTGGACGCGGGACCAGCAGCACGGCGAAGGGCAGTTCGGCGGACAGGTCGAGTTCGCTGCCGGTCAGCGAGGCGGCGTGCGGGATCCACTGGGGGACCTCGGTGTGGAAGGCGCCGGCCACCAGCCGCGCGGGGGTGCCGGAGAGGTCGACGGCGGTGTCGACGGAGACCTGCTCGGGCCGGAGGGACACCAGCGTCTCGGCTTCGGTGCCGTCGAGGCGGAAGAGGGAGGCGGGTTTGCTCGGGGCGGGCGAAGCGGCCATGGAACCACCCGGTCGTACGTACACCGAGACACCGTGGGTGATCGGTGGCGTGGGCACGGTCAACTGCCTCGCTCCAGAATACGCCGGTGATCGTCACCGCCGATGACGAACGAGCCCCGGGCGGGAACCCAATCGGTGAAATCCGGTTGAACGCGGATTCGTCGTTATCCCGTCGTGAGTTCCCCGCTATGTTCGCGGTACACTTCGCCGACGGCGTGAAATCGCGGACCCGGCGGGTTTCGGGGCAGTGTCCACACTGGTCAGGAGTCCGCGAGGTGGTGATCGAGTAACCAGCGGGACGACAGCGAATGGCGTAATCGGGAATTCTCGATCTTTACTCGAATGGACGCCGTAACCGGTTATTCTGCTCTGTTCGGGCGGGTCGCGACAATGGCGCGCACGCCTGGTGACGGCGACGGCGGGAATGGCGGCGGGACAATGGTCCGGTCGAGCAGGACCGCCTCGGTGAGCGGGTTAGCGCTGCGGCCCGTGCACGACTACGCTGGCCGAGTCCATTCCCGTCCTGGCAGGTGGTGGGGGCAGCATGGAGACCGTCCCGATGTTCGCGCACGGAGACCGTCTCACCCGTCGGGACCTGGAGTTGATCACCGATGAACGTCGTCGGTACGAACTGGTCGACGGGACACTTCTAGTGAGCCCGTCCCCGCGCCCGCTGCACCAGCGGGTGGTCGCGCGCCTGCTCGCCGCGCTCACCCCCGGGTGTCCCGCGGACTGCGAGGTACTCCCGGCACCGGTGGACGTCGTGCTCGACGAGCACACGGTGCTCATCCCCGACGTCGTGGTGGGCAGGCGGGACAGCTTCACCGACCGCGCGCTGGTCGGTGTGCCGGTGCTCGCCGTCGAGGTCGTCTCGCCTTCGAGCGAGCACATCGACCGCCATCTCAAGCCCGCCCGGCTGGCCTCGGCGGGCTGCCCGCACTACTGGGTGATCGACCCGCGGGTGCCGAGCCTGAGCTGCTTCGACCTCGCCGGTGAGTCCTACGCGCTGGTGGGCGAGGGCCGCGGGGGCGACGAGGTCCGGCTCGAGAAGCCGTACGCGCTGACGCTCCGCCCCGCCGACCTGGTCTCGCCACACTGATTCACGCCGTCGCCGCGTACCGCCAGAACTCCCGCATGAACGTGGTCGGCACCGGCGTCTCCATCGCCAGCTGGGTGAGCAGGACCGCGACCGTGCCGGTGGCGGGGACGATGTGCGCGGTCGTGCCGGTGCCGCCGACCCAGCCGTAGCGGCCGGGCACGGTCCACGGCTCGACGGCCGCGACGTCCACCGAGCCGCCGTAACCCCAGCCCTGTCCTTCCAGGAACAGCGTGCCGGCCTCCCGCTGCGCCGGGGTCAGGTGGTCGGTCGTCATCAGCCGCACCGACTCGGCCGAGAGCACGCGATGCCCGTCGAGGACCCCGCCGCCCAGCAGCATGCGGCCGAAGGCGGCCCAGTCGTCGGCGGTCGAGACCAGCCCGCCCCCGCCGGAGGGGAAGCGCGGCATCGTGTGCCAGCTCTCGTCGGCGGTGGCCACGGGCGTGGGACCGCCGTCGCCGCCCGGGCGGTAGAGGCGGGCCAGCCGGGCGCGGCTTTCCGGCGGCACCATGAATCCCGTGTCGGTCATGCCGAGCGGCGTGAAGATCCGCTCGGCCAGGTACTCGGGCAGCGACCGGCCGGACGCCCTGGCGATCAGCAGGCCCTGGAGGTCGGAGCAGGTGTTGTACAGCCAGGCCGCGCCCGGCTGGTGCAGCATCGGTACGCGGGCGAGTTTCGCCAGCCACTCCTCCGGTGCGGGGAAGCCCGCCGGTTCGATGGGGTTCGCCTGAACCTGTTCGAACAGCGTGCGCACCGCGGGCAGGGAGAAATCGGCCGCGAAGCCGTACCCGGCCCGGAACTCGAGCAGATCGGCCACCGTGATCGGCCGGTCGGCCGGGACCACGTCGCCGACCGGGCTCTCCGGTGTGCGCACGACGCTGGGGGAGGCCAGTTCCGGCAGCCACTTCCCGATCGGGTCCTCCGGCCGGACGCCGCCGTCCTCGATCAGGGTCATCACCGCCGCGGCGACGATCGGCTTGGTGATGGAGGCGATCCGGAAGATCGAGTCACGGGCCATCGCGGTGGTGCCTTCGACGTCGTGCGTGCCGACGGCCGCCACCTCGGTCTCGTCGCCGCGCGCGATCAGCGCGACCGCGCCGGGCGCCCCCGCGCCACCGACGTGCTTCTCCAGGACGTCACGCAGACCGGTCATCGGTGCCCCCAGGTTCGTTCGGTGCCGGAAGACTAGCGCGGGACACCGTCAACGGGCGTGGACCGAGGTCACCGCGGCCATGAGCGCGGGCACGAACTCCTTCGCGTCGAGCACGCAGGCGGCGTGCCCGGCCGGGATCTCGTAGCTCGCCGCGCCGGGGACGCGCCGCGCGAGCGTCCGCTGGTGCGCCGGGGCGATGAACCGGTCGCGGCCGGTCACCACGACCGACGTCGGCTGCCGGATCGCGGCCAGCCACGGCCGCGAGTCGAACCGGCCGATCTCGTCGACCGCGACCGCGATCTCCCAGGCGCTGGTGGACCGGAACTCGGCCAGTGCCCAGCGGTGGTCCTCCAGCCGGGCCAGCCGTGCGCGCCGGGGCTCGCCCGGCACCGCGCCGATGCGCGCGCTCTCGCGGAACCGCGTCAGGGCACGGCCGAAGACGTCGAGCGCGACCCGCTGGCGGAGCCCGCGCCGGAAGTTGCTCGCGGTCGAGCACAGGATGAGACCTGTAACACGTTCTGGTTCCGCGTGTGCGACGAGCTGGGCGACCATCCCGCCCATCGAGTAGCCGCCGACGGCGAAGGTGCCGATGCCCAGCGCGTCCGCGACGGCGACCACGTCCTCGGCGCAGTCGGTCAGCCGGAACCGCTCCGACCGGATGCCCTGGCCGTGCAGGCGCTGGTCGAACACCACCACCCGGTAGCGCGCCGAGAGCCGCTCGAGCACGGGATACCAGGTCAGCAAGCCCGTGCAGGCGACCGAATGCAGCAGCACGATCGCGGGGGCGTGCCGGGGCCCGACGTCGACGAAAACGGTTTCTCCCCGGCCCGGCAGCGTGAGCGGTTTGGGGTCGGGCACGCCCGCGGTCGGCGGGATCGTCACCAGCCTCCGGGTGAGCAGCCAGCCGGCGTCCCCGATGGTGCCGCGGTCCATGCGCTTTCCTCCGGGGGTTGCCGATCTCGCCCGTTCCGGCTAAAACTAGAACAGGTTTCAATATTGCGCCCATCCGGAGGCGGTGGATGGACTTCACCCTTGACGATACGCAGACCGAGATCATCGCGCTCACCGCGAAGGTGCTCGGCAAGGACGGCGACCCCGGCGGCGTGTGGCACGCGCTGGCCGAGGCCGGGCTGCTCGCGCTCGCGCTGCCGTCCGACCTGGACGGTGACGCGCTCGGCGTCGCGGAGGTCGCCCAGGTGCTCACCGAGGTCGGCCGCGTGGCCGCGCCGGTGCCCGCGCTGGCCGCGCTGGCGCTCGGCGTGCTGCCGGTGGAGGCGCTGGGCAGCCCGGGGCAACGCGCCGCGCTGCTTCCCCCGGTCGCGGCCGGGGAGACCCTGCTGACCGCGGCCCTGCACGAGCCGTCCGCACCACTGACCGTCCGGCCCGGCACGACCGCGGTCGCGAACGGCGGCTGGCGGCTCGACGGTGTCAAGACGGCCGTGCCCTACGCCGCGGAGTCCGCGCGGATCCTGATCCCGGTGTCGATGCCCGGCGGCACCGGGGTCTTCCTGGTCGATCCGCGTGCCGACGGGGTCACGCTCACGGCGTCGAGGAATTCCTCGGAAACGCCGGAGTACACGGTGAAGCTCGACGGCGTCGCCGTGTCCGAGGCGGACCAGCTCACCGAACGCGGCGGGGGACAGGCACTCGCGGCCCTGCACCGGTTCGCGCTCGCCGGAGCCGCCGCGCTCGGCGACGGGCTGCTGGCCGGCGCGCTCACGCTGACCTCCCGGCACGTCGGCGAACGCACGCAGTTCGGCCGTCCACTCGCGACGTTCCAGGCGGTGGCGCAGCAGATCGCGGACGTCTACGTCGCGTCGCGGACCGTGCACCTGGCCGCGACGTCGGCGGTGTGGCGGCTCGCGCGGGGACTGGACGCGGACACCGACCTCGACGTCGCCGCGTACTGGCTGGCCGAGGAGGCACCCGCGGCGCTGGCGATCTGCCATCACCTGCACGGCGGCGTCGGCGTCGACGAAACCTATCCGCTGCACCGGTATTCCTCGGCGGTCAAGGACCTGGCCCGCGCGGTCGGCGGTGCGGCCGACCGGCTCGGCAGGCTCGGCGAACGAGTGGCGAGGTGAACGGGATGCACGTGGAGCTGACCGCCGAGCAGCAGGAGCTGCGCGCGGAACTGCGGAAGTACTTCGCCGGGCTGCTCAGCGCCGAGGAGCGCCGGTCGATGCTGCGGGAGCGGCACGGGACGGTGTTCCGCGAACTCGTCCGCCGGATGGGCCGCGACGGCTGGCTCGGCGTCGGCTGGCCGAAGGAGTACGGCGGCCGAGGGTTCGGCGAGATCGAGCAGCACCTGTTCGTCGACGAGGCCGCGCGCGCCGAGATCCAGCTGCCGTCGGTGACGCTCCAGACCGTCGGGCCGACGCTGCAGCGTTTCGGTACCGAGGAGCAGAAATCCCTGTTCCTGCCCCGGATCCTGGCCGGGGAGGTGCACTTCGCGATCGGGTACACCGAGCCGGAGGCCGGGACGGACCTCGCCTCGCTGCGCACCACGGCCGTGCGCGACGGCGACGAATACGTGGTCAACGGCCAGAAGATCTTCACCACCGGGGCGCACGACGCGGACTACATCTGGCTCGCGGTGCGTACCGCGAGCGACGCGCCGAAGCACAAGGGCATCTCGATTCTCATCGTGGACACCCGCGATCCGGGGTTCTCGTGGACCCCGATCATCACCTGCGACGGCGCGCACCACGTGAACGCGACCTACTACTCGGACGTCCGCGTGCCCGCGAACATGCTGGTGGGCAAGGAGAACGAGGGCTGGAAGCTGATCACCACGCAGCTCAACCACGAACGCGTGATGCTCGGGCCCGCCGGGCGGATCGGCGGTCTGTACGACCGGGTGCGCGCGTGGGCGGCCGATCGCCGGGCCCCGGACGGGACGCCGCTGCTCGACCTGTCCGACGTCCGGGCGGTGCTGGCCGAGGCGATGGCCACCGCGCGGGTCAACGAACTGCTGAACTGGCAGGTCGCGGTGTCCTCGGCGACCGCGCCGGTCGCGGTCGCCGACGCCTCCGCGACGAAGGTGTTCGGTTCGGAGCGGATCCAGCGGATCGGCAGGAGACTGGAGGAGATCGTGGCACGCCATGGCGATCCGGCCGACCCGGCGACGGCGGAACTGGCCGAGTTCCTCGACGTGCTCGCCAAGCGGAACCTGGTGCTGACCTTCGGCGGCGGGGTCAGCGAGATCCAGCGGGAACTGATCGCCACCACCGGTCTCGGACTGCCGAGGGTGCCGCGATGAGCGGCCAAGAAGTCGGCGTCCAAGAAGCCGCGGAACGTATTGCCGCACAAGGGGAATCCTCACCACGGCTCGCGCGGGACGCGGTCAACCAGGCGATGGTGAACAACTGGGTCGAGGCGATCGGCGATCACAACCCGGTGTACACGGACCCGGGCTTCGCCGCCGACAGTGTCCACAAGGGACTCGTCGCCCCGCCCGCGATGGCGCAGGTGTGGACGATGAACGGGCTGCACGGCACCCGCGCGGAGGACGATCCGCTCGGCGCCATGATGGCGGTGCTCGACGAGGCCGGGTTCACCTCGGTGGTGGCGACCAACTCCGAGCAGACCTACCACCGCTACCTGCGGCACGGCGAGCACGTCGCCGCCACCACGAAGCTGGAGGGCGTCGTCGGCCCGAAGCGCACCGCGCTTGGCGAAGGTTGGTTCGTCACCACGCGGACCACCTGGTACGTCGGCGAGGAAGCCGTGGCGGACATGGTGTTCCGGGTGCTCAAGTTCCGTCCGCCCGGCGCCGCGCCGGCGCCCGCGGTGAAGGCGCCGGTGCTGCGGCCGGTAATCAGCAGGGACACCGAGTTCTTCTGGGAAGGGCTGAAGGTGGGAGAGCTGCGGATCCAGCGCTGGGGCGAGACGTTGCGGCACCCGCCCGGCCCGATGCCGCCCGACGGCTCGCTCGACACCGTGCCGGACCACGTCGTCGCGTGTGGCCGGGGCAAGGTGTACAGCTACGTCGTGCACCATCACCCGCCGGTGCCGGGGAAGGAACTCCCGTTCGTGGTGGCGCTCGTGGAACTGGAGGAGGGCGTCCGGGTGATGGCCGAACTGCTCGACGCCTCGCCCGAAGAGGTCCACATCGGACTCCCGGTCGAGGCCGCGTTCGTCCGGATCGACGACGACCTGACCCTGCCCGCGTGGAAGGTGGCGCGATGACCGTGCACTACGCCGTCGGCACCGAGCTTCCCCCGCTGACGATCGAGGCAACGCCGACCTTCGTGGTGAGCACCGCGCTCGCCACGCGGGACTTCCAGGACGTCCACCACGATCGCGACTCGGCGGTCGCGCGGGGATCCAAGGACATCTTCCTCAACATCCTGACCGACACCGGGCTCGTGCAGCGCTTCGTGACGGACTGGGCCGGGCCGGAGGCGCTGGTGCGTTCGATCAAGATCCGCCTCGGGGTACCGTGTTATGCCTACGACACGCTGACCTTCACCGGCCGGGTGATCGAACGCGACGGCGCGGAGGTCGTGCTCTCGGTGTCCGCTGTGGACAGTCTGGGCGAACACGTGACGGGAACCGTGGAGCTGACCATGCCGGGCGGTGCGTCGTGACCCTTTCCGGAAAGGCCGCCATCGCCGGGATCGGCGCTACCGAGTTCTCCAAGGACTCCGGCCGCAGCGAACTCCGCCTCGCCGCCGAATGCGTGTCGCACGCGCTCGCCGACGCCGGGCTCGCACCATCCGATGTGGACGGTCTGGTTTCGTTCACCATGGACGGCAACAGCGAGATCGCGGTGGCCCGCGAACTCGGCATCCCGGAACTGAAGTTCTTCAGCCGGATCCACTACGGCGGCGGCGCCGCGGCGGCGACCGTGCAGCAGGCGGCGATGGCGGTGGCGACCGGTGTCGCGGACGTCGTGGTCGCCTACCGCGCGTTCAACGAACGGTCCGGGCACCGGTTCGGCCAGGTGTCCTCCGCCGCCGCGGGCCAGGTCAACTCCTCCGGGGTGGACAACGCCTTCCACTACCCGATGGGCATCGCGACCCCGGCCGCGACCGTCGCCATGGTCGCCCGCCGCTACCTGCACGAATACGGCGCCACGAGCGAGGACTTCGGCCGGATCGCGGTGCTCGACCGCAAGCACGCGGCGACGAACCCGAACGCGTGGTTCCACGGCCGCCCGATCACCCTGGAGGAACACCAGGCGTCCCGCTGGGTGGCCGAGCCCCTGCACCTGCTCGACTGCTGCCAGGAAAGCGACGGCGGTGTCGCGCTCGTGGTCACCAGCGTCGAACGGGCCCGCGATCTCGCGCAGCCGGTGGCGGTGATCGCGGCGGCCGCGCAGGGGAGCGGACCGGACCAGTACGTGATGACCAGCTACTACCGCGACGAGCTCGCCGCGCTGCCCGAGATGGGCGTGGTCGGCAGGCAGCTGTGGGGCCAGTCCGGGCTCGCTCCGTCCGAAGTGGACGTCGCGGTGCTGTACGACCACTTCACCCCGTACGTGCTGATGCAACTGGAGGAGCTGGGATTCTGCGGGCGCGGCGAGGCGAAGGACTTCATCGCGGACGGCGCGCTGGAACTGGACGGCGCGCTTCCGCTCAACCCGCACGGCGGCCAGCTCGGCGAGGCGTACATCCACGGCATGAACGGCATCGCCGAGGGCGTGCGGCAGGTGCGCGGCAGCGCGGTCAACCAGGTCACCGGCGCCGCGCGGGTGCTGGTGACCGCGGGCACCGGTGTCCCGACGAGCGGGCTCGTCCTGACAGGTGAGTAGCCGCGCCGGTTTCCCGGCGAGCGGGACACGTCGCGTGCCCTCGGGTGGCGCATCGGGTTCACCACAATGACGGCTGGTGCGGGCCGTCGGCGGATGTCACCGTGGAGAGATCATTCGCGACGCGTGGTGAGGGTGGCATGCCAGGACGTGACCGGTTCCAGTGCGGCGGCGCGCCGTCCCCGGCACGCGGTGCCTAGGCGGGACCGATGCACGGTCTCGTCGCGGTGGACTGGATCCTGACCGGGGTTTTCGTCGCGCTGCTGGTCCCGTGCGTGCGGCGCCTCGCCCGGCTCGACTACGCGCGGCTCGGCGCCCAGGTGCGCCACGGCGATCTCGTCGAGTTGCTGTTCGTGGTCGCCATGGTCGTGATGCTGTCCCCGGCGGGCGGCCCCATCCCGGCCGCGGGCTGGCAGGCCGTGTTCGCGCTCGTCACGGGCTGGTTCGCTGTCGCCTGGTGGCGGGCCCGCCACCGGCAGGTGGTGTCCTGTCACGCGGGACGTCCCCCCTGCGGTCACCACGCGCTGTCGGCGCTCGCGATGTTCGCCATGGTCACCGTGATGCCGCACGGCGCCGGCGACCGTGGCCCGTGGCTCACGATGTCCACAATGGACTCTCCGGCGTGGCGGTGGTGGCCCGTGGCCGCCGCCGTGGTCGCCGCGTATTTCGTGTTCGACGCGGCGCGTGCCGGGGTACTGGCGGTACGCGCCGGTGGTGACGACGGTGTCGTCGTCGGTGAGACCTCGCGCGCGGTGTGCCGCGCGGTGATGGGCGCCGGTATGGGCTACCTGTTCGTCGCCGCGCTGTGACCGGAGCCAGCCCGCCGCGCACGCGGCTTCGCCGCCTCGGTGGAACAGGACGCCGCCGGGCCGGGCACGCCCCGCTCCGGCAGGCGGATCAGGGACGCCGGAGCCTGCGGACCTCGCCGAGCCTGGGGCCGCCGGGATCGGGCAGGTCGGCCGCCGGATGAGCGGCCGTCCACGCCGCGGCCGCGGCGACGTCGTTCTTCAGCGCCGTGATCAGCTCTTCGGCGGAGGAGTACGCCCGCTGCTCGCGCAGGTGCTCGCCGAGCCACACGGTCAGCTCCTCGTCGTACAGGTCGCCGGTGAAGTCCAGGAGGTGGGCCTCCAGCAGCCGGTAGCCGTCCGCGCCGTAGTAGGTCGGCCGGCGGCCCACGGAGACGGCGGCGGCGATCCGGGTGCCGTCGGCGCGCTCGGCCCAGCCCGCCCACACGCCGTCGCCGACCACGTCGTCCTGGTCGCGCAGCGCGATGTTGGCGGTGGGGAAGCCGAGCTCCCGCCCCCGCTTGTCGCCGGATTCGACCTGGCCGCGCACCACGAAGAAATCCTGCTCGTCTGGCATCTGTCGTCCGTCCTGCCGTCGTTGCCCTCTGGACACCGTAACCGGCGGCACGGGGGGTGGCGCTACTCCTGATCAGGGGGTCCACTCTCTGGTCCTGGTCCGCCCCCCGCCTAGCTCGGGAAAGTCCGCGCGGCGGGTGCGGCGGGAGGAGCCGACGTGACGGGGATCATCAGGCGGGGGACGGCCCTCGGGGTCGCCGTGGTTACCTCGCCGTCGCGGCAGCGAACCGACGCGGTCGCGGCCGCGCCCGAGGACGGCGCCGTCACTCACGTGTCCACAGTGGACGTCAACGCCGCAGAGTCCGGGTGAAGAAGGCGACCACACCGTCGCGGACGGCGGGGACCGATTTCGCCGGGGAGATCGCGCCGATCAGCGACTTTCGCTGCGCGCCGGTCATCAGGCCCGCCGCTTCCAGCTGCGGGGCCACGGCGCCGAAGTCGGTGAACACCCAGTGCGTGGCGTCGCCGAGCTGACGCCGGCACGTCCGCTCCGGCGAGCGGGCGAGCATGGCCGACCAGGCGCGGTCGTAGCGCTCGGTGCGGTAGCCGTCGGTGCCCCACAGCAGCAGCGGCCGGCCGGTGCCCGCACGGACGATCGGAAGCAGCTCACCGGCCTGGCCGGGCTGTTCCGGCAGATAGTCGAGGAAGCCCTCCAGATTGACCGCCGCGTCGATGCGCGGGTCCTCGTGCATCGCCTCGGCCGCCGTCGTCCCGCCCGCCGAGTGCCCGTACATCCCGATCCGGTGCGGTTCGAGCGCTCGCCCGAGGTTCTTCGGCAGCGGGCGGTGTTCGGCGTCCGGGTTTTCGCCCTCGGCGAGCTTTTCGAGCCTGTCCAGCACGAGCCGGGTGTCCGCGAGCCTGGTGGTGATCATCGCGCGGAAGGCCGCGGGGTCGGTCCCCGGGTTGCGGCCGTTCAGTTCGAGGATCGTCCGGACCCGCCCGCCGGGGAACTCGACCAGGCTGGTTTCGCCGGGGTGGTCCATGGTCACCACGACGAAGCCGCGGCTGGCCAGCTCTTCGGCGACACCGGTGCCGAGCGTGCGCGGATCACCGAAACCCGGGCTGTAGAGCACGACCGGACGGCGGCCCGGTCGCGCCGGGGCCCCGGTGTGCGCGTGCGTCCTCGTCGCCGCCCAGCCCACCTTGTCCTTTGTGGACGAAAGCTCCGGGTGCAGGATCACCGTGTCGGTGGTGGCGAACCACTCCGCGGCTTTGCGCGTCATCTGCGGGGCTTCCGGGTAACCCCCGACCTCCCCGGCCGGGTAGAACACCGACACCATCACCTCCCGGGTGCGGGTCGGGCTTCCGGGGTCCGGGCGCACGGAGTCGACCAGGTGCAGCTCGGTGACGCCGACCGCGTGCGGGCCGGTCGGTGCCGGGAGCCGCGGCACGACCGGTTCGGCCGCCTGCGCGACTCCGGTGCTCGCCAGAAACGGCACGAAAAGAAGCAGCATCCATCGTCGGAACATTTCTTCCCCCTCGCTACGTGGGCGGTCACCCGCCCGTCTTCAGCCGGCGGACAACGCCGCCGCGTAGGCCTTGGCCACGTAGTCCCACAGTTCGTCGCCGAGCGCGACGTCCGTACCCTCGGGCGCCACGTCCCGCAGCACGCCGAGCCCCCGCTCCCGGAAGAACCGCGCGACCGAATCCTTGAGCCCGGCGTCGCCGCCGGTGTACATGTCCAGCACCACGAACAGACGCCGCAGTGTCCGCACGACCTCGGGCGCGTCCACCGGATCGCCGGCACGGCAGTGCTCGGCCAGTTTCGTCAGCACCTGCGGCCATTCCGCGTCCAGCCACTTCCGGCCGTCGTCGCCGAGTTCGCCGGCGCGTTCGTCCAGCAGGTCGCGTTGCTCCCGGGTGATGTAGCTGTCGAACAGGCTGGTGCGGCCCAGCAGGGTGAGCAGTTCGCCGGTGTCCGGGCGCGGCCTCGCGTCGTTCAGCTGCTCGAGCAGGCCGCGGATCTGGCGTCCCAGCGCGGTCAGCCGCCAGACCTCGTCGTCGATCTCTTCGAGACGGCGATCGAGTACCTCGCGCAGGACACCGGGATCGGCGAGTACGCCGCCGATCTCCTCCAGCGACATCCCGAGCTGGCGCAGCAGCCGGATCCGGTACAGCAGGTGCAGGTCCCGTTCGGTGTACCGGCGGTGCCCGGAACGGGTGCGCTCGCTCGGCCGCAGCAGGCCGAGTTCGTCGTAGTGGTGCAGGGCGCGCACCGTCGTGCCGGTCGCCTTGGCCAGCGCCCCGACACTCCATCGTCGCTGGTCAGCACCCCCGGGTCCGCTCACCTGGACCACGATAGAACCTCACGTAGCGGGAGGTTCAAGGCCCGGTTGACATGCAGCCAGATGGCTGCCTATAGTTCAGGCAGCCGATTGGCTGCATGAGTGGGGTGATCGATGGACGAGGTGTTCAAGGCGCTGGCCGACGGCAGCCGCCGGGCGCTGCTGGACAGCCTGAACGCGCACAACGGCCAGACGCTGCGCGAACTGTGTGCCGGGCTGGACATGGCACGTCAGTCGGTCAGCAAGCATCTCGCCGTGCTCGAAGTGGCGAACCTCGTGACCACCGTGTGGCGCGGCCGGGAGAAGTTGCACTACCTCAACGCCGAGCCGATCAACGCCCTGTCCGAGCGGTGGATCGACCGCTACCACCGGACGCGGGTGGACGCGCTCGCCGACCTGAAGAAAGCACTCGAAGGAGATCCGATGAGCAAGCCCGAATTCGTCTACACGAGCTACATCAGCACGACGCCGGAGAAGCTCTGGCAGGCGCTGACCGAGCCCGCCTTCACACGCCGTTACTGGGGCCCCACGTTCGAAACCGACTGGAAGCCCGGCTCGGCGATGGCCTGGGTCGAGCCGGAGTTCACGATCGCCGATCCCGAGCAGGTCGTCCTCGAAGCCGAGCCGTACACCAGGCTGTCCTACCGCTGGCACACCTTCACCAGGGAACACGCCGAAACCCACGGGCTGGACGAGGAGTTCCGGGCCAGGGCCGCCGCGGAGCCGCGGTCCAAGGTGACCTTCACGCTCGAACCGCAGGGTCCGCTGGTCAAGCTCACCGTCGTGCACGACGGCTTCGACCCGGACAGCGTCGTCCTGGCGGCGGTCAGCGGCGGCTGGCCGCACCTGTTGTCGAACCTCAAGACCCTGCTGGAGACCGGCGACACCCTGCCCGAGCCCGCCGGGGCGTAAACGCCGGGGCGTTACGCCGGGACCGGCACCAGCACCGTGTCCGCGAGCACCGGCGCGTCCTCGCGGTCCGGTGCCGTGGTGGTGACCAGCAGGCGGTCGTTTTCGCGCCACACCCGGGTGCGCAGCGTCTCGCCGGGGAACACCACCCCCGCGAACTTCGTGCCGTAGGACCGGACCCGGTCCGGATCGCCGTCGAGGAAGGCGTCGATCACGGTCTTCGCCACGACGCCGTAGGTGCACAGCCCGTGCAGGATAGGCCGGTCGAACCCGGCCGCGCGGGCGAACTCCGGGTCGGAGTGCAGCGGGTTGCGGTCGCCGCAGAGCCGGTACAGCAACGCCTGCTGGGGCAGGGTCGGCGTGTCGAGCACGGCGTCCGGCTCACGATCGGGCCACTCCACGCGGTCGGACGGGCCGCGCTCACCACCGAAGCCGCCTTCGCCGCGGGCGAAGATGCTCGACCTCGCCGTCCACAGTGGACTTCCGTCCTCGCCGGTCACGGCCGTCTCCTGGATCACGACCGCGGCCTTGCCCTTGTCGAAGACGTCCGCGATCCGCGAGCGCGCGACGGCCTTGCCCTCGACCGGGATCGGGCGGTGCAGTTCGATCTCCTGCTTGCCGTGCAGCACCTTCGCCAGGTCGATCTCGACGCCGGGGAACGACACCGCGGGCGGATCGAACACCCGCAGATTCGCCGCCACGGTGGCGAACGTCGGGATCACCCGCAGGCCGCGTTCGGACGCGTAGCGCAGTTCCCGTTCGTCCGCGGGATCCGCGCCGGCGCCGAGCGCGAGGTGATAGAGCAGCACGTCCGACGGCGTCCAGGAGAAGGCGACCTCGCCGAGGTCGGCGCCGATGGCGACAGCGGGATCGATGGGCACGGGTGACTCCTACTGTGCTGAGAGGTACCGAACGGCCGAAAGCGAGTGGACCGGTTCGGTTCGTTTACTGCTGGTCTCGTCGTTATTCGTAGCTGATCTCGACCTCGTCGGTGAGCGGCACCGACTGGCATGCCAGCACGATGCCGTCCGCGATGTCGTCGGCGTCGAGGATCTGGTTCTCGAGCATCTTCACCTCGCCCGACACCAGGCGGCACGCACAGGCGCTGCACTGGCCCTCCCGGCACGAGTACGGTGCGTCGAGCCCCTGGTCCAGCAGGTGGTCCAGCAGCTTCCGGCGGCGCGGCCAGCTCACCTCGCGGGTTTCGCCGTCGAGGCTGACGGTCAGCCGGGCGGGCTCGCCCGCGTCGTCGCCACCCGCGTCCCCGGTGCTCCCGGCGGAGGCGGGTTCGGGGACGTCGAAGGGGTTGCCGGCCAGCGAACTGAACTTCTCCACGTGCACTCGCCTGCGGGGCACGTCCAATGCGGACAGTGCCTGCCGCGCGGCGTCCATGAACGGCGCCGGACCGCAGAGGAACGCCTCGTGCGCGTGGTAGGGCGCGGCCAGCGAACGGAGCTGCTCCGCGGTGGGGAGACCCTGGACGCTTTCCAGCCAGTGCAGCACCGTCAGCCGGTCCGCGTGCCGTGCCGCGAGATCCGCCAGCTCGCGGGCGAAGATCACGGAGCGCTCGTCCCGGTTCGCGTACACCAGCACGACCCGGCCGGATCCGTGTGCCAGCGCCGTCTTCAGGATCGAGATCACCGGGGTGATCCCGCTTCCCGCGGCGAACAGCAGGAAGTCCTCGTCGAGCGAAGCGGGGGAGAACACCCCGGACGGGGCGAGTACCTCGATCCGGGCGCCGGGCTTCAGTTCGTCGCACACCCAGTTCGAGCCGTAGCCCCCGGCCGTGCGTTTCACCGTGACCTGCACCCGGTCCTCGTGGGGCGCGCTGGAGAGCGAATAGCAGCGCGCCACCGACCCGGTCCGCTCGCTCGGGATCCGCAGCGTGAGGAACTGCCCCGCGGTGTAGGCGAACGCGGCCGCGTGTTCGGCGGGGATCTCGAAGACGATCGACCGCGCGTCCGCCGTCTCGGTGACGACGTCGGCGACGGTGACCGTGTAGCGATCAGCCATCGGAGACCGCCAAAGTCCCGTCCCGCACCGCGTCGTCGATGCTCTCCGACAGCCGTGAGCAGCTGTCGAGCAGCGCCGTCTGCGCCCCGCCCGCCGCCTGCTCGGCGAACACCGGGCAGCTGCGCCCGGCGTCGGTGGTCCACTGGATGCTGGTGTGCTGGATGCTGTTCTTCTTGACCAGCACACAGGTGCCGCAGCTGCGGCACTCGTGTGGTCGCAGCCCGGCGGTCAGGAACTCAACGGTCTCGGCCTTCACACGCCCGCCTCTTCCTCGGCGCGCTGCCTGGCGAGGTTCTCCGCGACCTCGGCGGCCCACACCTCGTTCGCCCTGCTGGTGTCCACCTCGAACTCGAACCGGCGGGTCATGTCCTCGGTGACGTCCGCGGCGTCCACGTAGAACTGCTCGTACCAGCGCCGCAGCTGGTAGACCGGGCCGTCCTCCTCGCACAGCAGGGGATTGTCGATGCGGGTCTTGTTCTTCCAGATCTCGACGTCCTGCAGGAAGCCGACACCGATTCCCTTGGCCAGCTTCGCCGCGATCTTGTCGGCGTGCTCGTCGGAGATCCCGGGCAGTTTCTTCACCATCACGCCCCACTGGAGCACGAACGAGTTCGCCGTCACCGGGTAGTGGCAGTTGATCAGCACGTTCTCGATCTCGAAGCCCTGGAACGTGTTGAGCAGCGTGTTGATCATGTACGACGGGCCGAAGTAGGACGCCTCCGACCGCAGCAGGTTCTCCTCGCCGCCGTAGTTGGACGCCATGCCCTTGTCCGGGCGGCCCTTGGTGTTGAGGTACTGCGTGGCGATGTGCCCCTCGAAGATGTTCTTGAAGTACGTCGGGAACGCGTAGTGGATGTAGAAGAAGTGCGCCATGTCCACGACGTTGTCGATGATCTCGCGGCAGTTCGCGTTCTCGATGAGGATCGAGTCCCAGGACCAGTTGCTCCACTCGTCGCTGAACGCGCCCTCGACCCGGGGGATCACGATGTCGTCCGGCGGCGGGTTGCCCTCGGGGTCGTGCCACACGAACAGCTGCTGGTTCTGCTCCATCGTGATCCAGGACCGGGTCCGCGCCCGCAGCGGAACCCTTTTGGCGTAAGGGATCGCCACGCACTTGCCCTTGCCGTTCCAGCGCCAGTCGTGGAACGGGCAGGCGATCTCGTCACCCTTGACCGTGCCCTGGGTGAGGTCGCCGCCCATGTGCCGGCAGTAGCCGTCCAGCACGTTCAGCGCGCCCGACGAGTCGGCGAACACGACGAGTTTCTCGCCGAAGGCCGAGATGGCGTGGGGCTTCCCGTCGCGGAACTGCTCGGCCAGCCCCAGGCAGTGCCAGCCGCGCGCGAACCGCGCCGGGGGCGCCCCGGCGTCGATCGTGCGGACGGACTCGCCGCCAGACCTGGGTGTTTG
Source organism: Amycolatopsis samaneae (assembly GCF_039541975.1). Classification (NCBI taxonomy): domain Bacteria; kingdom Bacillati; phylum Actinomycetota; class Actinomycetes; order Pseudonocardiales; family Pseudonocardiaceae; genus Amycolatopsis; species Amycolatopsis samaneae. Next base: position 588,255 of record NZ_BAABHG010000002.1, on the reverse strand, counting down.
CGTCATCGCTCAACCTCCGTGTCCTGCGGGACACCCGCACCCGGTCGGCCCGACAAACAGCTGCGCAATGGTAAGTTCATCGGTCCTCCATGGTCCCCTGATCTTCGTGTGCCAGCCGCTCGGCCGCAAGGTAGCCGAACACCATGGCGGGCCCGATCGTCGCGCCGGGCCCGGCGTAGGTGCGGCCCATCACCGCGGCGCTCGTGTTGCCCGCCGCGTACAGCCCGGCGATCACCGAACCGTCCTCGCGCAGGACGCGTGCGTGCTCGTCGGTGAGCAGCCCGCCCTTGGTGCCGAGATCGCCGGGCACGATCTTCACCGCGTAGTACGGTGCGCGATCCAGCGGGCCCAGGCTCGGGTTCGGCCGGTTGCGTGGATCGCCGTAGTAGTGGTCGTACGCGCTGCGCCCGCGGTGGAAGTCCTCGTCGACACCACGCCGAGCGAAGTCGTTGAACCGGGAAACCGTCGAGGTCAGCGCTTCGGCCGGGACACCGATGCGGTCGGCGAGCCCGGTGAGCGTCGAGGACTTCGCCGCGATCCCGGCCTTGAACCACCGTCCCGGCAGGGGTTGCCGCGGGCCGAGCCCGGTGAACATGTACCGGTCGCGGTAGCGCTGGTCGAACACCAGCCAGGTCGGGATGTGCTCGCCCGGCCCGTCCCCTTCGCCGTACATCGCGTGCACGGCCTCGACGTAGGGCGCGGACTCGTTGACGAACCGTTCGCCTCCGGCGTCGACCATGAGACAGCCGGGCCGCGACCGCTCGGCGAGCGCGAACCAGGGGCCGCCGGTGAGCGGCATCGACGGCCCCCACCACGCGTCGTCCATCAGGTCCAGCGCCGCGCCGAGCTTGAGCCCGGCGGTGATGCCGTCGCCGGTGTTGGCCTTGGCCCCGACGGTCCATTCCGTCCCGATCGGGGCGCGTTGGTACTTCGTCCGCATCTCTTCGTTGTGTTCGAACCCGCCACAGGCGAGGATGACGCCCCGGCGTGCGCGCAGCAGCGTCTCGGTGCCGTCGCGGCGGACGAGCACGCCGGTGACCTTGTTCCCCTCAGTACGCAGGTCGAGCAGCGGGGTGTCGAGCCAGACCTCCACGTTCGCGCGTTGCAGCCCGGCACGCAGCCCGGCGGCCAGTGCCTGGCCCATCACGAGCTGGCGGTGCCCGCGGGCCCGTCCGGCGAGCCAGCGCATCCCCAGTCCGAGCAGCCGCAGAATGCCGCGCGGGTGCCGGGCGATGAGGCTCAGCCAGCGGTAGTCGGCCTGGGTGAGCGGAACGCCGAGCGGGGGAGCGCTGTACGGCGGCTCGAGGTTGGCCAGCTCGGGACCGAGCAGCCGGCCGTCGAGCGCGGCGGGTTCGACCGACCGGCCGCCGGGGCGCCCACCGGGTGCTTCGGGGTGGTAGTCGCTGTAGTCGCGTACCCAGCGGAAACGCAGCGGCGAGTGATCGCAGACGAACCGGAGCACCTCGGGGCCGCGGGCCAGGTAGGCGGCACGACGTTCCGGCGGGACGGTGTCGCCGACGATCGACGCCAGGTACTCACGGGCGCGTTCCGGCGGTTCGTCGATCCCGGCGGCGCGCAGCGCGTGGTTGCCCGGGATCCAGACACCGCCGCCGGAACGTGCGGTCGAACCGCCGAAATGCGACGCTTTCTCCACGACGACGACGTCGAGGCCGAGGTGGGCCGCGGCGAGGGCAGCGGTCATCCCGGCGGCGCCGCTGCCGACCACAACCACGTCGAACTGGTTATCCATCCCACCTCACCTGGAACGTGTTCCATCGGATCATTGGCCTGCTCGGGGCTGTCCTCGTCACCATAGACGAGAACGTGTTTCAGTTCTAGGGTAGTCGACATGGACGAACTCGTCGTGGACGTGGTGATCGTGGGATTCGGCGCGGCCGGCGCGTGCGCGGCGATCGAAGCCGCCGACGCCGGCGCCGAGGTGCTCGTGCTCGACCGGTTCTCGGGCGGGGGCGCGAGCGTGGTGAGCGGTGGCGTGGTCTACGCCGGAGGCGGGACCGCGCAGCAGCTCGACGCGGGTGTGGAGGACACGCCCGACGCGATGCTCGACTACCTGCGCCAGGAGACCGGCGGCGTGGTGTCCGAGGAGACACTGCGGCGGTTCTGCACGTCGAGCCGGGACATGATCACCTGGCTGGAGGGCAACGGCGTTCCGTTCGAGGGCAGCCTGTGCCCGTACAAGACGTCGTATCCGTCCGACGACCACTACCTCTACTACTCCGGCAGCGAGGCCGCCGGAGGTTTCCGCGACATCGCCAAACCGGCGCCGCGCGGGCACCGGGTCAAAGGACCCGGAACATCCGGAAAGCTCCTGTTCTCCCGGCTCGCCGCCGCCGTGCGCCACCGCGGAGTTCGTGTTCTCCCGCAGGCACACGCCAGGACGTTGACGGTCGACGACCAGGGCGCGGTCACCGGCGTCGTGGTCGACACCCTGCGTGACGCGCCGAGGTGGGCGCGCGCGGCGCACCGCCACCTCGCCCGCTATGCCGCGAAACCCGGGATCTACGTGCCCGCGCTGCGCAAGGCGCTGCATCGCCGGGCCGCGAAGCTCGAACGTCGTTACGGGCGGGAACTGCGGATTTCGGCGCGCCGCGGGGTGATCCTGGCGGCGGGCGGGTTCATCGCGAACCGCGAGATGGTGCGCGAGCACGCGCCGGATCACCGGGGTGGGCTCGCTCTCGGGACCTCGGCCGACGACGGGTCGGGTATCCGGCTCGGCGTCGAGGCGGGCGGCGCGACCGCCGGGCTGGAGCGGATCTCGGCATGGCGGTTCCTTTCGCCGCCGGCCGCGTTCCTCGGCGGCATCCTCGTCGACGCCGACGGTGGCCGGATCATCGACGAGTCGCGGTACGGCGCGGCGATCGGCGAACGGATGATCGCCGCGCACGGCGGGCGCGGCTGGCTGCTGGTGGACGAGAAGATCGTGGCCGAGGCACGACGTGACGGGCGGTCGCAGAGCCAGTGGTTCCAGTGGTTGCAACTGCGGTACCTGCTGCGGCGTGGCCGGGTCACCGGCGCCACCGTCGACGAGGTCGCCCGCAAGGCGGGTGTCGCTCCGGACGGGCTGCTGGCCGCGGTGGAGGCCTACCGCGCCGGGCCCGACCCGACCGGGAAGCCGGCTGAGTTCGCCCGGCCGCTCGACGCGCCGCCGTATTCGCTGATCGACGTCTCCGTCAAGCCCAACCTCGGCTATCCGTGCCCGATGCTGACGCTCGGCGGGCTGGTGGTCGACGAGGACACGGGCGCGGTACGGGGCGCGGACGGGCGCTCCATACCCGGGTTGTACGCGGCCGGGCGTACCGCGGTGGGAATCTGTTCTAGGTCCTACGTGAGCGGGCTCTCGCTCGCCGACTGCGTGTTTTCCGGCCGTCGTGCGGGAATAAACAGTGCCCTTGCGCAGGGGGTTCTCGACAAAAACGAGAACGTGTTCTAGTCTTGGCCTGGTTGGGACACGAGAGAGGGACAGTGCATGAGCGAGCAGACCGCCCACGAGGTGATCGCCGGGGTCCGTGAGCTGCTCCCGGTCCTGCGGGAGCGGGCACAGGAAGCCGAGGACGGGCGCCGCGTGCCCGAGGAGTCGGTCAAGGCCTTGCAGGAGACCGGTTTCTTCAAGCTGTTGCAGCCGAAGCGGTACGGCGGCGTCGAAGCCGATCCGGTGAGTTTCTACACCGCGGTGAAACTGATCGCGAGCGCGTGCGGGTCCACCGGCTGGGTCGCCTCGATCCTCGGTGTGCACCCGTGGCACGTCGCGTTGTTCGACGGGAAGGCGCAGGAGGAGGTCTGGGGCGACGACGTGGACGTCCGGATCTCGTCCTCCTACGCCCCGATGGGCAAGGCGACCGTGGTGGACGGCGGCTACCGGCTCAGCGGTCGCTGGAGCTTCTCCTCCGGCTGCGACCACTGCAGCTGGGTGCTGCTCGGCGGACCCGTGTTCGCCGATGGCAAACCGGTCGACTTCTGCACCTACCTGGTGCCGATCGCGGACTACTCCATCGTGGACGTCTGGGACACCGTCGGCCTGCGCGGCACGGGATCCAACGACATCGTCGTGGAGGACGTGTTCGTCCCTCAGCACCGTGCGCTGAGCTTCATGGCGACGTCGAAGTGCAAAACGCCGGGACAGGAAGTCAACCCGGGCCCGTTGTACCGGCTCCCGTACGGTTCGGTGCACCCGAGCACCATCACCGCGCCGATCATCGGGATGGCCCAGGGTGCCTACGACGCGCACGTCGAGCACCAGGGCAAGCGGGTGCGGGCCGCGTACGCCGGTGAACAGTCCAAAGAGGATCCGTTCGCCAAGGTGCGGATCGCCGAGGCGTCCAGCGAGATCGACGCCGCGTGGCTCCAGCTGACGCACAACATCGACGAGCTGTACCAGCTCGCGTGCCGTGGCGAGAAGCTTCCGTTCAGCACGCGGCTGCGCGTGCGCCGGGACCAGGTCCGCGGCACCGAGCGCGCCATATCGGCGATCGACCGGCTTTTCGAGAACTCCGGCGGCCGGGCATTGCAGGCCGGTACGCCGATCCAGCGATTCTGGCGCGACGCGCACGCGGGCCGGGTGCACGCGGCCAACGACGCGGAGCGCGCGTACGTCATGTTCGGTACCGGTGCCTTCGGGCTGCCCGTCGAGAATGCGATGGTGTGATGGAGGGCAAATACGCCGAAACCCCCGGCGGGGTGAGGCTGCACTACCACGAGTCCGGGGTGGAGCATCCGGAGACGGTGATCTTCCTGCACGGCGGCGGCCCCGGCGCGTCGGCGTGGAGCAATTTCGGCCGCAACCTCCCGGTGTTCGCGAAGTCGTACCGTGTGATCGCCGTCGACCAGCCCGGGTTCGGCCGCTCGGACAAGCCGACCGAGCATCCGCAGTACTTCCGGCACAGCGCCGGTGCGGTCGCCGGGCTGATGGACACGCTCGGGATCGAACGGGCGCACTTCGTCGGCAACTCGCTGGGTGGCGGTGCCGCGGTGCGGCTCGCACTCGAACACCCGAAGCGCGCGGGGCGGCTGGTGCTGATGGGGCCGGGCGGGCTGAGCGTCAACGTGTTCGCACCCGACCCCACCGAGGGTGTCAAGAACCTCTCGCGGTTCGGTGGCGCTCCCACGCGTGAGAACCTCGAAGCCTTCCTGCGGATCATGGTGCACGACCAGGCGCTCATCACCGACGAGCTGATCGACGAACGGCTCGCCGCCGCGAGCACGCCCGAATCGCTGGCCGCGATGCGGGCGATGGGCATGTCGTTCATGCGACCGGATTCGTACGAGGAGGGCATGCTCTGGCGGGAGGCACATCGGCTTCGGCAGCGGGTCCTGCTGATCTGGGGCCGGGAGGACCGGGTCAACCCGCTCGACGGCGCGCTGCTCGCGCTCAAGACGATCCCGCGCGCGCAACTGCATGTCTTCGGTGGCTGCGGGCACTGGGCGCAGCTGGAGAAGTTCGACGAGTTCAACCGGCTCGCCCTCGACTTTCTCGGGAGTGCGTGATGGGTATCCGTTCATTGGGCTACCTCCGCATCGAAGCCACGGACATGGCCGCGTGGCGGGAATACGGGCTCAAGGTGCTCGGCATGGTGGAGGGCAGTGGCACCGACCCGGACGCGCTTTATCTGCGAATGGACGACTTCCCGGCGCGGCTGGTCGTCTTCCCCGGCGAAAAGGACCGGCTCGCGCAGGCGGGCTGGGAGGTGGCCAACGCGGGAGAGCTGGACGAGATCCGCGATCGGCTCGACGCGCATTCCGTGCCGTACAAGGAAGGCACGCCGGAACAGCTCGCCGACCGCAGGGTGGACGGCCTGGTGTCCTTTGTGGATCCCTCGGGCAACGAGCTGGAGGTGTTCCACGGTGTCGCGCTGCAACATCGGCGTGTCGTCAGCCCGTACGGACATCGTTTCGTCACGGGGGAGCAGGGGCTCGGGCATGTCGTCCTTTCCACACATGATGATGACGCCGCGCTGCGCTTCTACCGCGACGTGCTGGGCTTCAGGTTGCGCGACTCGATGAAGCTGCCTCCGCAGCTGGTCGGCCGTCCCGCCGACGGGGCGCCGGCGTGGCTGCGGTTCTTCGGCTGCAACCCACGGCACCATTCGCTGGCGTTCCTGCCGATGCCGACACCGAGCGGGATCGTTCACCTCATGGTCGAAGTCGAGAACACCGACGATGTCGGGCTGTGTCTGGACCGTGCGATTCGCCGGAAGATTCCGATGTCGGCAACTCTCGGGCGGCACGTCAATGACTTGATGCTCTCATTCTACATGAAGACGCCGGGCGGCTTCGACGTGGAGTTCGGCTGCGAGGGCCGCCAGGTGGACGACGAGAGCTGGATCGCTCGCGAAAGCACCGCCGTTTCGTTGTGGGGACACGACTTCTCCGTCGGCGCCCGCCCGCCGGGGTCGTCATGACCGCCATGACCGAAATCGATCCGGCGCGGTTCCGGTCCGTGCTGGGCCACTTCTGCACGGGTGTCGCCGTGGTCACCGGCCACGACGGGACCGCTCCGGTCGGCTTCGCCTGCCAGTCGTTCGCGGCGGTGTCCCTGGAACCGCCGCTGGTGCTTTTCTGCCCCGCCAAGACGTCCCGGACCTGGCCGGTACTGGAGTCGTCCGGTGTCTTCGCGGTGAACGTGCTGGCCGACGAGCAGCGAGAGGTCAGCGCGGTCTTCGGCGCCCGCGGCACCGACAAGTTCGCCACGGCGCCCTGGACCCCGGCGCCGTCCGGCTCTCCCTTGCTGGACGGCGCGCTGACCTGGATCGACTGCGCGCTGGAAGCCGTGCACACGGCGGGCGACCACTACGTCGTCATCGGCCGTGTCACGGCGCTCGGCGATGTCTCCGACGCGCGCCCGCTGCTCTTTCACCGCGGGCGTTACACGGTGACGGAGCCGGTACCCGACGCGCTGGCGGCCCTCAGGCCGTGGCCTCGCCCGGACGACTGGCTCTGAGCCTTCGGAAGTCGCCGGTCGTAGCCGGTGACCTGGGCCGACAGCTCCACCGGTCAGGATTCGCTGTTACCTCGACTCTGTCTTCCCTTGGTTAAGCAGAAAAAGCTGGATCGGACATGTCTTTTCGCGATCCGGATTTGCCGATTTCCCTTTCCTGGTAGCTATTTCTCGGCATTTATGTCCTTTGTGGACATTTGTTTTGACAGGTTCATCATTTCGTGTGATTTATCGCACAGATGTTCGGTGTACCGTGGGCCCCGTGTCCACTTCGACCATTCCCCTGACCTCGCCCGGCGCCTCAGGTGCCGAGGCGGCCCTGTCCGAAGTATGTGCTCTGGAGAAGGAGGTGTGCCGGTTGCGGGCGCGTCAGATGCGTGCCCTGGAACGATATTTCCGATGTGCCGGGTCCCGAAGATCGGCCACCGCCGAACTCGCACGCGCCGGGGCGATGACGCCCCGGCAGGCGGAACGGAAGCTCGTGATGGCCGAGGCGCTGGTGCGCCGGTTGCCGCGCACGCTCGCGTCGCTGGAGCGCGCCGAGATCGACGAACTCAAGGCCACCAAGATCGTCGAGTCCACCGTCGTCCTGTCCGATGTGCTGGCGAGACGGGCGGACGAGATCATCGTGCGCAGACTGACGGGGAAGGACTCCGGTTCGTTGCGGAGGGCGGTCAACAGGGTGGTGCTGAGCCTGGATCCGGACGGATACCGGGCCCGGTCCCTGGAACGACGGCGGTGCCGGGAGGTCCGGCTCCGTCCCGAGGGCGAGACGATGAGCAGGCTGGCCGCGCGATTGCCGGTCGAGCAGGCCAGCGCGATCTATGCCTCTGTCGATCGTGCCGCCCGGGAACTGCGGCGTGTCCCGGGGGAGGGTCGCACGACCGGCCAGCTGCGGGCCGATGTGTTCGCCGACCGGTTGCTGGTGGCCCATGGCGGAGATGCCAGCGTGCGTGCGGACATCCAGGTCCAGGTCGACCTGATGACCTTGGCGGGGCTGAATCAGGAGCCGGCCGAGCTGGCCGGGTACGGGTCGATTCCCGCGTGGCTGGCCAGACGGATCGCGACCTCGCCGTCCTCGACCTGGACACGGCTGATCACCGACGCCGACACAGGGCATCACCCGTCCGTCGGGCGCGACACGTATCGGCCGCCGTCGGAGCCGGACTGCGACCTCCGGGTCCGCGACCGCGAATGCGCGACCCCGGGTTGTCGCCGTCCGGCTCGGTTCGCCGAACTTGATCATGCCGACGAGAGGCATGGCGAACGGGGCGAGAGCAGCGCCGATGCCCTGGATGGTCACTGTGCCTTCCATCGCGAAGTGAAGCGCGAGCCTGGCGAGCGGCCTGTTCCCCGTCGTAACGGTAGCGACCTGATCGTCACACCGACGGGTCGCAAATACACTCACCATGCCCAACCGTTCCATGAGCCTCGCACCCGTCGGTCCAGGCGCCCCGCCGCCATGAGCCGGTCGCGAAGGAGAACGGAAAAGCGGAAAACGAAGAAGCCCTGAAATGGACTCCCGTCGGCCCGTTTCCCTCGCGTCACCATTCCCAGCGAACGCCGATCCGGCCGACGACGTCGGCTTCCCTGTGCTGCGCGGAGCCGGTCGCGTTAGCGGGTATCTCGGCGAAATGTGTTGCGTGCGTGCCGGACGGGCCATGCGACCGTACGCACCGCACGGGCGTTCGCGCCGGGTCGAAACTCAGGTCGAGGAGGTAATTCTTTGTGGCGATCGGAAAGTGTCGGGCGAACCCGTCACCGGAGAGCCAGGAACGCCGTGGCGGATAGGCGATCCGGTAGTCCATGATGATCGTTTCGCCGCGGCGTAGCGGCGAGACGAACAGCAGGTCCGCGCTGAGGACGCCGTCATGTCGGTCGACTGCGATCCGGCCGGTCGCGCAGTGGCGAACGGCGATCACCTCCGGCACGTGAGCCGGGTCCACGTCCCATCGCAGAGGCCAACGGTCGAGCCCGTCCCGATCCGCCCGCAGCACCTGCCGGACGAACACCGACTCGAGTCCGCCCAACACACCGACCTCGGCGCGGTCCTGCACACTCAGCGGAGTGAGGCCGGTCGTGGGGAACGCTGAAGCCGGTCGGGCGTAACGGCCACGGGGGCGCGGCGGTCCCAACAGCGACCGCAGCGACCTCGACGGGACCGCCAGGACGTGCTCCAGTTCGACCAGGGCCCGGAGGGACTCTGGGCGTTCCGGCCGCCGCCTGCCGGACTGCCAGTGGCTCAGTGTCGGCACGCTGATGGAGACGCCTCGCATCCGGAGGCGGTACTGGATCCGGTCCAGTGACAGGCCGCTGGCGGTAATGGCGGCACGGAGGGCGGATGCGAACGTGCCGGTCGTCTCCTCGGTGATACCTGGCATCGGTACTCCTCGTCGCGAGTTCGTCGGTCGGGTGACTCGAGTACTCAGCGACAAGAACAACGCGGGTATCTCGCAGCGGTGTGCCTCTTTCGTGTGGGGTGGTGAGGTGGCATGTACTGAACGTAAGCAACAGTGTGTGGAGTGTCAACGGTGCCCGGATCGTGAATCTTCTCGGATGGGGGCGCTCGCTTCGTGGAGGTGTCGCAGTGCCTGCCGGTAGGAGTCGAATAGTCCCGTCTGGGTGTACGGAATGCCCTTCTCGGCGCAGTACGCCTCGACGATCGGCTGTGCCCGCCGCAGGTGCGGGGAAGGCATGCTCGGGAAAAGGTGGTGTTCGACCTGATAGTTCAACCCGCCCAGTGCGACGTCGACAAACCGGTTGCCGCGGACGTTGCGCGAGGTCAGCACCTGCTTGCGCAGGAAGTCGAGCTCGGGTTTCCCGGTCAGTGTCGGCATGCCCTTGTGGTTCGGTGCGAAGATCGATCCCATGTAGACACCCCACAGTCCCTGATGGACGGCGAAGAAGACCAGCGCCTGCAGCGGGGTCAGGACGATCAGCAACGCGCCGAGGTAGACCGCGAAGTGCGTGAACAGCAGAGCCGCTTCCAGCCCACGCCGTTTCAGGCCGGGCTTCCGCACCGCGCGGATTCCCGACCAGTGCAGGTTCAGGCCTTCCAGGGTGAGCAGCGGGAAGAAGAGGAAAGCCTGGTAGCGGCCGATGAACCGGGGAAGTCCCCGGCTCGCGCGGGCCTGGCCCTTCGACCACACGAGGATGTCCGGGTCGACGTCGGGGTCGAGCTCCTCGTGGTTCGGGTTGGCGTGGTGGCGGGTGTGCTTGTCCATCCACCAGCCGTAGCTCATCCCGATGCCGAGGTTGCCGGCGATCCGCCCGGCGATCTCGCTCGGACGTCGGGTGCGGAACACCTGCCGGTGCGCCAGGTCGTGGGACAGCAGCGCGATCTGTCCGAACATCACCGCCTGGAACACCGCGACCGCGAGCTGCCACCAGGATGCGCCGAGCAGCGCGAACGCGACCCAGCCCGTGCTGAACAGCGCGGCCACCAGAGTGACGCGGGCGGCGTAGTAGCCGGGGCGGCGCGCGAGCAGCCCGGCCTCGCCGATACGACGCGAGAGCCGGGCGTAGTCGGTGCTCGCACCCGGGGGCGCGGGATGCACGAGATTGTCTGTGGTCACGCCCCGAGTCTTTCGAGCGGCGTGACCGTGGAGAATCCTGTGTACACCAGGCTTCGTACGGGGGCAGGCCCCACCAGGCGCTCAGCCCAGCGGCGCCGCCAGTTGCCGGGTGTCGACGTTGACGCCGTTCAGCCGGACCGCGGGTTCGGTGTTGTTCAGCTGAGCGCGGCGGTACTTCGCCGTCAGCGTCATCGATTCGCCCGGCCAGAGGGTGACGTAGTCGTCGCTCCAGATCGCCGGCGCGACCTCGGTGTCCCCGGCGATGACGGTGGCCCGGAGAAAGAACGCGACCTGGTCTCCGGGATTGGTGAGGGTGACGTGGGTGGTGACGTCGTCCCCGCGGGCTTCGCTGGACGCCGTGGCCGACACGGTTCCCTTGGCGAGCCGCCGGAGGCCGCTGAGATCGGCGTACGCGGTCTGGGGGCTCAGCCGCCATTCGTCGGCTTCGGTGTTCACCTCGTCCGGTTGGGTCGAGAGCCAGTAGACGTTGCGGTCGACGACGTTTCCCTGTGCGTCACGCAGCAGAAGCCGGACGAAGTAGGTGGTGGAGATCCCGTCCGGGACGGGCACGGTGTCCAGCGTGGACGCCGCGTTTCCCTTGGCGGTCACCGGGTTCGTGGTGTGGTCGTAGCGCTGAGTGCCGTCGAGGTCGAAGACCGTGGTCTGCACGGACAACGGTCCCGCGTCCCGCAGGCCGGTGTTGACCAGCGCCACGGCGGCGTTGTCGTAGCGGTACTGCACGTGCAGCGGCCGCAGCGCGGTCCGGGCCCCGAAGTATCCGCCGGAAGGCGCCATCGAGTGGTCGTACAGATGCCAGAACAGGGAAGGCCAGGCGTTGTTCAGCAGCCAGTAGATCGTGCCCGTCGACGGTCTGTCCGTCGCGGACTGCTCGGCGCCGTACGCCTCGAACTGGGCGCGGTTGACCTCGTAGTTGGCCAGCTGCGACTTCTCGACGAAGTCCGCGAGGCCGGTGGGCTTCCCGTAACGTCGTTCGAGCGCGGTGGAGTACTCGGCCAGCCGGTCGAAGTTCTCCGACCAGGAGAGGTGGAACTGCGGCTTGTCGCCGTGCTGCCAGAGATCCGCCAGCTCCTGGGGCGAGAGGATTTTCTCCAGGCTGCCCAGCTCCGGGATGGCGGGCCCGGGCCCGTGCTCCGCTTCGAAGCCGAACGCACCGCCCTTCTGCTTCCCGTACCAGTAGGACGGTGGCACCCACCAGTACGGGCCGAGGCCCTTGTTCCCGGACGCGCCCAGCAGAGGGCTCGTGCGCCAGCCGATGGAGGAGATCACCGGCGCCTGCCAGTCCGACGCGGCGAGCCCGTCGAGGTATTCCTTTTCCACCTCGGGCGTGGGCGCGGTGTCACTGCCCACGTAGAACCCCAGAATGCTCGGGTGGTTGCGCAGCCGGTGCCCTTCGGTGACGGCGGAGGCCCTGGCGACGGCGTGGTCGGCCGGGGTCCACTTGGCGTAGGCCTGCCACTTCGTGCAGCATTCCCAGCCGGGCAGCAGCATGATGCCCAGCCGGTCGGCGAGCTGGTAGAACTCGTCGTTCTCGCCCTTGCCCTCCAGCCGGATCGTGTTCAGCCCGAGATCGCGGATGTAGGAGAACTCGTCCTGGAGCCGCCGGGCGTCGGAACGCAGGAACAGATCGGGCACCCAGCCCGCCCCGCGCACGAGGAACGGTTTACCGTTGACGAGGTAGTACCGGTCCCCGCCGCCGTTGAGCCGGGACTGGACGTCACGGACGCCGAAGTCCGTGCTCGCCCCGTCGGACGGGGTGCCGTCCGCGGACACCGCCATCGCCAGGCGGTACATCGGCTGATCGCCCATCTGGGCCGGCCACCAGACCCGGGGCCGGTCGAGATGGATCGGCTCGAAGGTCACCGTCGTGGTTTCGTGGGGTGCGAGGGTGACGTCCTTCGCGAAGGAGAGCGTGCCGATCTTCCCGGTGGCCCGCGCCGCGACCGTCCGGTCGGTGTTGTTCGCCAGCTCCGCCCGGACGGTCAGCTCGGCCGACTCCAGGCCCGGCAGTGCCAGCCGGGTGACCACGCGGGGATCGCGCAGCGACACCGCCCCGGTCTCGACGAACCGGACGTCCCGCCAGACACCCATGTTGTTGTCCGGCGGCGGCTGGTTCCAGTCCAGGAATCCGATCGACAGGTCGGGACAGGGCTGGGTGTCGGGGTCCAGACACAGCGAGGACGGGAACACCTTGACGGCCAGCGCGTTGGCCCCGGGACGCAGCAGCCCGGAGACGTCGAAGCGGTGCGCCGGGTAAGCACCCGCGACCACGTCCGTCCCGGCGATCATGGTGCCGTTGAACCACACCTCGGCCTTGGGGATCACGCCGCCGGGCAGATCCACGAAGGTGTGCCTGCCCGGCGCCGGTGCGGCGGTGACGGTCGTGCGGTACCACCACGGCACGGTGAAGTCCTTCGGATCCACCTTGTCCCGCAGGTTCGCCGAATAGTTCAGGTCCGGGTAACGGCCCGCCGCGACGAGCCCGCCGAGCACGGTCGAGCGCGCCGGCACGGCGGTCCACGCGCCATCGTCGTAGGACGGCGAGGACAGCGCGGCGCCGTCGTCCCCTGCCTCGGTGCCCGACCGCAGCCGCCAGCCGGGCACGGTCCGTACCTGCCCGGCGACGGCGGCGGGATCCGGCCCGGCGCCCGCCGGCCCGTCCGAACCGGTCAGCAGGAAGGGCAGGATCAGGACGACGACCAGCCCCGGAATCACCCGTCTCGCCCACTGAGTCCTTGCCCACTGCGTCGATCTCGGCACGCTGGTTCCCCCTCGGAATGCGATGAGGGAACTGTAGCGCGCCGGGGTCAGCCGATCGGGCGTACGCGCGGCAGGTGCCGGTGTGGCGCGCCGAAGAGCTGCGCCGCGCCGTGCGCGCGTTTGAAGTACCGGTGGGCCGGATGTTCCCAGGTCGCGGCGATCCCGCCGTGCAGCTGGATCATTTCGGCGGCGACCGTGCTCAGCGCCTCCGAGCAGTGCACCTTCGCGACCGCGGCGAGTCGTGGCGACTCCGGTGCCGCGTACGCCGCCGAACGCGCCGTCTCCACCAGCACGTGCAGGTCGGCCATCCGGTGCTTGAGAGCCTGGAAGGACCCGATCGGGCGGCCGAACTGGTGACGCTGCCCGGTGTACTCCACGGTCAGCTCCAGCGCCCGCGCCGCGGCACCGGCCTGTTCGGCGGCGAGTACCGCGCACGCGAGGTCGCGGATCGGCGCCGGATCGACCGGCCCGAGCGGGCGTGCCGGAGCGTGGTCGAAGGTGATGGTGGCGAGCGCGCGGCTTTCGTCCATCGCCGGTACGGCCACCCGGCGCACACCGTCCTCGCGAGTGTCCACTTCGTACAGTGTGGGCCCTTTTCCGGTCTCGGCCAGGACAAGGAGAATCTGCGCTGTATCGCCGTAGAGGACGTAGTGCGCCGAACCGTCCACTGTGGATTCGGTGCCTCGGCAGGCGAGCCCGGTGGACGGCCAGGAGCCCTCGTCGCCCGTCCACGCCACCGCGCCCACGGTGCCTTCGGCGAGCCGGGGGAGAAGCCGCGCGCACGCGTCCTCGTCACCGCATGCCAGCAGGGTGTGCACGGCGAGTACCGCGGAGCCGAGGAACGGCGTGTCCGTGAGCGCCCGGCCCAGTTCCTCGGCGACGACCTGGACGTCGGTGATTTCCGCGCCGAGCCCGCCGAACCGCTCGGGGACGGCGAGCGCGGCGACGCCGATCTGCCCGCACAGCGCGGGCCATGGGTCGGCCTCCCGGCCCAGCAGCTTCCGGACGCCGGCGCGGAGTTCGTCCTGCTCCGGGGTGAACGTCATCGCGCCACCGTTTCGAGCACGCGCCGCCGGTGGAGCTCCGCCGTCCCCCACGCGGAGACCAGCGCGCGGACCCGGGCAAGCCGCAGGCCGAGCGGATGCTCGGCGGTGTACCCGATCGCGCCGTGCACCTGGAGGCCGGTGCGGGCGGCGAGCAGCGCGGCCTCCCCGCAGGCGACCTTCGCCGCCGAGACGTCCTCCGGCGCCATCGTCACCGCCGCCCCGTACAGCAGCGGCCGGGCGAGTTCGAGCGCGGTGACCACATCGGCCAGCAGGTGCTTGATCGCCTGGTAGCGGCCGATTTCGCGACCGTACTGGCGGCGTTGCCCGGCGTAGGTCACCGACGCGTCCAGGAGCCACCGCCCTGCGCCGAGCAACTGGGCCGCGGTGGCCAGCACGCCGAGTTCGAAGGCGCGTCCGGCGTCGTGGGCCGGACCGAGATCGGCGCCGGGGGTACCGGGGGACAGCCGCCGCGAACCGTCCAGAGAGGACAGTGCGGCGCCGGGGGTGAACGAGCGGAGGCGGGCTCCGTCGACGGCGAGCCGGATCTCTGCGACCTCCGCGTCCAGCGCGTAGGGGACGTGCGGGGCGAAGAGGACCGACGCGAGGGTCTCGCCGGTGGCGAGCGGGGTGAGCCGTTCGTCGCCGAGCAGCGCGGGCGCGACGGCCACCGTGTCGGTCCACGGCCCGGGAACGCAGTACTCGCCGAGCACTTCGCAGGCGACGACGAGATCCGCCACCTCCGCCGCCAGCCCGCCGAAGGCTTCCGGGACGGCAAGAGCCGTGACGCCGAGATCGGCGAGCCGGCGCCAGATCTTCAGCCCGGGAGCGGGGTCGCCAGCGGCCCATGCCCGGTTGGCGGCATCGGTATCCAAAGTGGACAGAAGATCGCCGAGACTGGTGGCGAAACCGGTTTGCTCGGCGGACAGCGCGAACCTCATCGTGCCTCCTTCGGCAGGCCGAGCAGGCGTTCGGCGACGATGGTGCGCTGGATCTGGTCGGTGCCGCCGTAGATCGGGCCCGCCAGCGAGAACAGCCAGCCGTTCGTCCACGGCCCGCGCAGCTCCGCGGCCGGGCCGAGCACCTCCAGCGCGGTCTCGTGCAGCGCGACGTCCAGGTGTGACCAGAACAGTTTGTTGACACTCGACTCGGGCCCGAGCTCGGCGCCTTCGGCGAGCCGGGTGAGCGTGCCGAAGGTGTAGAGCTGGTAGGCGCGCGCGCCGATCCAGGCGTCGGCGACGCGCTCGGCCGTCGCGTCGGGCCGGTCCGCGCCGGACCACAAGTCGACAAGACGATCGGCGGCGGCGAGGAACCGGCCGGGGCTCCGCAGCGAAAGACCGCGTTCGTTGTTGGCGGTCGTCATCGCGACGCGCCAGCCCTCGCCGGGGGTGCCGATCACGTACTCGTCCGGGACGAACACGTCGTCGAAGAAGATCTCCGCGAAACCCGGCTCGCCGTCCAGCTGCGGAATGGGGCGGACGGTCACGCCCTCGGCCCGCAGATCGGCCATCAGGTAGGTGAGGCCGCGGTGACGCACGGCGTCCGGATCGCTGCGGAACAGCCCGAACGCGCGGTCGGCGAACGCGGCACGGGAACTCCACGTCTTCTGGCCGTTCAGCAGCCAGCCACCGTCCACACGGGACGCCGTGCTGCGCAGCGCCGCGATGTCGCTGCCCGCCTCCGGTTCCGACCAGGCCTGCGCCCAGACCTCCTCGCCCCGCGCCATCTTCGGCAGGATCCGGCGCAGCTGTTCCTCGGTGCCGTGGGAGAACAGCGTGGGCGCGAGCATGAACAGGCCGTTCTGGCCGACCCGCCCCGGCGCGCCCGCCGCGTAGTACTCCTCCTCGAACAGCACCCACTCCAGCAGGCTCGCGTCCCGGCCGCCGAACTCCCGTGGCCACGAGACGACCGACCAGCGCGCGTCCGCGAGCCGGGCCTCCCACTCGCGGTGCCGGGCGAAACCCTCCGCGGTGTCGAACGAGGGCAGCGGCTCGGCGGGCACGTGTTCGGCGAGCCACGCGCGGGCCTCGTCGCGGAAGGCGCGCGTCGCGGCGTCCAGATCGAGATCCATCAGGCATTCCTTCCCGCGTCCCGCATCGACCGCGCGTCCTGGCCGCCGAGCGAGTCCCCGCCGGACAGTTCGGCGTTGTGGGCGTGCGCGAAGTGGTGCAGCCCGAACACCGAGTCCATCCCGGACCGCAGGCCCATCAGGTCCTCGGCCTGGTTGACCGCCTTCTTCGCCAGCGCGAGCCCGAACCGGGGCATCACCGCGATCTTCTCCGCCAGCGCGAGGGTCTCGGCCTCCAGCTCGGCGCGGGGCACGACCCGGTTGAGCATGCCCCATTCCTTCGCCTGCGCGGCACTGAACCGCTCGCCGGTGAACAGCACCTCCTTCGCCGCCCTCGGCCCGAGCACCCACGGGTGGGCGAAGTACTCGACGCCGGGAATGCCCATGCGCACCACGGGATCGGCGAA
Source organism: Amycolatopsis samaneae (assembly GCF_039541975.1). Lineage (NCBI taxonomy): Bacteria > Bacillati > Actinomycetota > Actinomycetes > Pseudonocardiales > Pseudonocardiaceae > Amycolatopsis > Amycolatopsis samaneae. Next base: position 571,432 of record NZ_BAABHG010000002.1, on the reverse strand, counting down.
GAACGCGTCCTCGGAGGCGACGACGAGATCGCACACCCAGGCCAGCATGAGCGCCCCGGCGATGCACGCGCCCTGCACGCTCGCGATCGTCGGTTTCGGGATTTCCCGCCAGCGACGGCACATCCCCAGGTACACCTCGGACTCCCGCGCGAACCGCTGGTCACCGCCCTCGGCGCCGACGTGGTCCCACCACAGCACGGCCCTGCGCTCGAAGGAGACGTCCGCGTCGCGGCCGGGCGAGCCGATGTCGTGACCCGCCGAGAAGTGCTTTCCCTCGCCCGCCAGCACGATCACCTTGACCTCGGCGTCGTCGACGGCGCGGGTGAACGCGGCGTCGAGCGCGTAGGTCATCGCGGAGTTCTGCGCGTTGCGGTACTCCGGCCGGTTCATGGTCACCACGGCGACCGGGCCGCGCCGTTCGTAGCGCACCACCTCATCCATCGGACTCCTCCCGCAGGACTCGCTTGAGCACCTTCCCCGACGGGTTCCGCGGCAGTCCGTCGCGGAACTCCACGTAACGGGGAACCTTGTAGTTGGCCAGGTTTTCCTTGCAGTACGCGATGATGTCCTCAGTGGACAGTTCGTGACCTCGGCGGAGCACGACGTGTGCCTTGCCGACCTCGCCGAGGCGATGGTCCGGAACGCCGACGACGGCCGATTCGGCGACGCCGTCCAACCGGGCCAGCGCCTGCTCGATCTCGGCGGGATAGACGTTGAACCCACCGCAGGTGAACATGTCCTTGAGCCGGTCGGTGATCCGCAGGTTCCCCCGCGCGTCCAGCTCCCCGACGTCGCCGGTGCGCAGCCAGCCGTCCGCGTCGATCGCCTCCCCGGTGGCCTTCGGGTCGTCGAGGTAGCCCAGCATCACGTTCGGGCCGCGCAGCAGGACCTCGTCCCGCTCGCCGAGCTTCACCTCGAACCCCGCGGTCGCCCGCCCCGCGGTCCTGGCGACCAGTTCGGGCGGGTCCTCGGGGCGGCACATCGTGGCGACCACGGCCTCGGTGAGCCCGTACGCGGTGAGCACGGTGGCGAAACCCAGTTCGGCCCGCATCCGTTCGACGAGCGTCACCGGCACCGAAGCGGCGCCGGTGACCGCGAGCCGGAGACTGGACAGCTCGTGCCCGGCGCGCTCCGGCGCCTCCAGCAGCACCTGGTAGATCGTCGGCGCGCCGGGCAGCACGGTGACGCGTTCGGCGTCGATCAGCCGCAGCGTCTCGGCGACGTCGAAGGTGCGCTGCGGCAGGATCGCCGCCCCGGTCAGCAGCCCGACGACGATCCCCGCCTTGTAGCCGAAGCTGTGGAAGAACGGGTTGATCACCAGATAGCGGTCGTCCGCGCGCACCCGGCCGCAGTCCGCCCACGCCGCCGCGACACCGAGGACCTGCCGGTGGCTGCTCATCGCGCCCTTGCTGCGGCCGGTGGTGCCCGAGGTGAACAGGATGTCGCTGACGTCGTCCGGCCGGGCCGGGCTGGTGAACTCGTCGTCGTACGCGGCGAGCGCCTTCCATTCGGTGACGCCGGCCAGCTCCTCCTCGACGCCTTCGACTGGGACACGCAGCACGGTCGGCGGCAGTGCCCCGCCGAGCGCCGCGACCCGGTCGACGCCGAGGAACCGGCCCGTCACGACCAGCGCGGACACCTTCGCGCGGGTGAGGACGTCGGTGATCTCCGGCGTGGTGAAGCGGGTGCTGACCGGCACGAGGGTCGCCCCGGCGTACAGCGCGCCGAGGGCCGCGACCACCCAGTGCCAGGTGTTGGGGGAGCAGACCGCGACGCGGTCTCCTGGCCGGATTCCCCGGTCCTGGAAGAACCGCGCACAGCGCCGCACGTGCCGCCGCAGGTCGGGGAAGGTCAGCCGGACGTCGCCGTCGACGACCGCTTCGTGGTGGGCGAAGCGCTCCGCCGCGGCGTCGAGTGCCGCCGGAATGGTCGGCTCCCGCATCGAGACCTCCCTAACAAGTGCTTGGTAGGGTAGCCTACGCAGGAGTCCCCGATTTGGCCAGCGGCACGAGTACGCGGCGAGGCTGGAGTCCATGGAGAAGTGCTCAGTGAGGAGGAGCCTTGGCGGACACCGATTTCCGGGCGCGGATCCGGAGCTGGCTCGCCGAGCGGCTGGGTGGCGGGTTCGCCGCGCTGCGCGGCCTCGGCGGTCCCGGCCGTGAGCACGAGGCGTTCGAGGAGCGGGTCGCCTGGGAGAAGGAACTGGCCGCCGGCGGCTGGAACTGCCTCGGCTGGCCCGCCGAGTACGGCGGGCAGGGCGCTTCGTTCGAGCAGCAGGTGATCTTCCACGAGGAGTACGCCCGCGCGGACGCCCCGGCGCGGGTCGGTCATGTCGGCCAGGAACTGCTCGGGCCCACCTTGCTCGCGTTCGGCACGGCGGAGCAGAAGCGCCGGTTCCTGCCCCGGATCGTCGCGGTCGAACAGCTGTGGTGCCAGGGCTATTCCGAGCCGGGCGCCGGGTCCGACCTCGCGGCCGTGTCGACGTCGGCGCGGCTCGAGGGCGACGAGTGGGTCATCAGCGGGCAGAAGGTTTGGACCTCGCTCGCGCACGTCGCCGACTGGTGTTTCGTGCTGGCCCGCACCGAACCCGGCTCGAAGCGTCACCACGGGCTGTCCTATCTGCTGGTCCCGATGCGACAGTCCGGAGTGGACGTCCGGCCGATCCGGCAGATGACCGGGACCTCGGAGTTCAACGAGGTGTTCTTCTCCCGTGCGCGCACCGCGAAGGACCTCGTCGTCGGCGAGCCGGGGGACGGCTGGCGGATCGCGATGGGCACACTGGCCTTCGAACGCGGTGTCGCGACGCTGGGCCAGCAGGTCGGGTTCCGGCGGGAGCTGGAGGCGCTGACCGAGCTGGCGGAGAAGAGCGGGGCGGACGCGGATCCGTTCGTGGCCGAACGGATCGACCGGGCCTGGGTCGGCCTAGAGGTGATGCGGGCGCACGCCGTCCGCGCGCTCGGCGACACCGCGCCGGGCGCCGCGTCGGTGGCGAAACTCGTCTGGTCGGACTGGCACCGATCGCTCGGCGAGCTGGCGATGCTCGTGCGCGGCGCGGCGGGCATGGTCGCGCCGGACGGCTTCGACGCCTGGCAGCGGCTGTATCTGTTCTCCCGCGCCGACACGATTTACGGCGGTTCCAACGAAATCCAGCGCAACATCATCGCCGAGCGCGTACTCGGCCTGCCTAGGGAGGCCAGGGCGTGATTCCCGTGCCGAAGTATCCGGAGGGCGCGAACCTGTTGCGGGACAAGGTGGTCGTGGTGACCGCCGCCGCGGGCACCGGCATCGGCTCCGCCGTCGCGCGGCGCGCGCTGGAGGAGGGTGCCCGGGTCGTCGTCAGTGACCAGCACGAACGGCGGCTGGCCGAGAAGGCGGCGGAACTCGCCGAGTTCGGCGAGGTGTACGCGATCGCCTGCGACGTCACGCGGGAGGAGCGGGTCCAGGCGTTGATCGACGGCGCGGTGAGCCGGTTCGGCAGGCTCGACGTGCTGATCAACAACGCCGGGCTCGGCGGGACGAAGTCGTTACTGGAGATGACCGACGAGGAATGGTCGCGCGTGCTCGACGTCACGCTCAACGGCACCTTCCGCGCGACCCGCGCGGCCCTGCGGCGGTTCGCCGCGCAGGGCGGCGGCGGCGCGATCGTCAACAACGCCTCGGTGCTCGGCTGGCGCGCGCAGGAGGGCCAGGCGCACTACGCGGCCGCGAAGGCCGGGGTCATGGCGCTGACCCGGTGCGCCGCGGTGGACGCCGCGCACTGCGGTGTCCGGGTGAACGCCGTCGCCCCGAGCATCGCGATGCATCCCTTCCTGGCCAAGGTGACCAGCGACGAACTGCTCGCCGAGCTGACCGCCCGCGAGGTTTCCGGGAGGGCGGCGGAGCCGTGGGAGGTCGCGAATGTCATGGTTTTCCTCGCCAGTGAGTACGCCTCGTACCTCACCGGCGAGGTCGTGTCCGTGAGCAGTCAGCATGCGTGAGGTCCAGTTATGAGCGAAGCTTGCGAGCGAATCGTAGATATCATGCGCCAAAGAGGATCGAACGCTGTCTCGCGAAGCGAGTCCATCGCATGAGCCCAGCCGCCAAGAACACCCCCGGATCCCGTCGCGCCGAGCTGCTCGGGCTCGCCGCGCGGCTGTTCGCCGACCGCGGCTACGTCGCCACCACGGTGCGGGACATCGCGGACGCGGCGGGCATCCTCTCCGGCAGCCTGTACCACCACTTCGACTCGAAGGAGTCGATGGCCGACGAGATCCTGACCGGGTTCCTGGACGAGCTGTTCGGGTCCTACGCCGAGATCGTGGCGGAGCGCCGCGGTGCCAGGGAGACCCTGGAGGCCGTCGTGGTGGCCTCGTTCGACGCGATCCACCGGCGGCCCGCCGAGGTGGCGATCTACCAGAACGAGGCCAAGCACCTCATGGGGCTGCCGCGGTTCTCCTACCTCGCCGACCGCAACGCCGAGTTCCGCAAGCTGTGGAACGGGATCCTCACCGACGGCGTCGCCGAGGGCGTGTTCCGCGAGGACCTCGACGTCGAGCTCGTCTACCGCTTCATCCGCGACACCGTGTGGGTCGCGGTCCGCTGGTACAACCCGGACGGCGCGCTGAGCGCCCGCGACGTGGCCGAGCGCTACCTCGGCATCCTGCTCGACGGGATCGCCGCGCCGCCGGCCGGGAAAGAGGACTCGAAGAGGAGGAACCGTGGCTGAAGCCTATGTCCTGGACGCGGTGCGCACCCCGGTCGGCCGTCGTGGGGGAGCGTTGAGCGGCGTGCACTCCGCCGACCTCGGCGCACACGTGATCCGCGCGGTGGTCGAGCGCTCCGGCGTCGATCCGTCCGAAGTGGACGATGTGATCCTCGGCTGCGTGGACACCCTGGGCCCGCAGTCGGGCAACATCGCGCGGACGTGCTGGCTCGCGGCCGGGTTCCCGCAGCAGGTGCCCGGCGTGACGGTCGACCGGCAGTGCGGGTCCAGCCAGCAGGCGGTGCACTTCGCGGCGCAGGCCGTGCTGTCCGGCACGATGGACCTGGTGCTCGCGGGCGGGGTGCAGAACATGAGCGCCGTGCCGATCGGCGCGGCGATGCTCGCCGGGCGCGAGTACGGCTTCGACGACCCGTTCTCCGGTTCGAAGGGCTGGCAGGAGCGCTACGGCGGGGCCGAGGTGTCGCAGTTCCGCAGCGCGGACATGATCGCCGGGCACTGGGACGTGTCCCGCGCGGCGATGGAGGAGTTCGCGCTGCGCAGCCACGAGCGCGCGATCGCCGCGGTCGACAGTGGACGGTTCGACGCGGAGATCGCGCCGTTCGGGGACTTCCGGCGGGACGAGGGGCCGCGCCGGGACACCAGCCTGGAGCGGATGGCCGCGCTGAAGCCGCTGAGCGAGGGTTCGCGGATCACCGCGGCCGTGGCGAGCCAGATCTCCGACGGCGCGAGCGCGACGCTCATCGCGTCGGAGTCCTACGTCCGCGAGCACGGGCTGACACCGATGGCGCGGATTCACACGATCGCGGTACGCGCGGCGGATCCGGTGTGGATGCTCACCGGGCCGATCCCGGCGACGGCGCACGCGCTGAAACGGGCGGGGCTGGAGATCGGGGACATCGACCTGTTCGAGGTCAACGAGGCGTTCGCGAGCGTCGTGCTCGCGTGGCTCGACGAGACCGGGGCCGATCCGGCGAAGGTCAACGTCAACGGCGGCGCGATCGCGCTCGGGCACCCCATCGGCGCGTCCGGGACGAAGCTGTTCGCCACCCTGCTGCACGAACTCGCCCGCACCGGCGGCCGTTATGGGCTCCAAACGATGTGCGAAGGCGGTGGCACCGCCAACGTCACCATAGTCGAGCGCCTCGGCTAGGAACGAGCAGTGTGCGTGAACGCGGGACACCCGTGATCGGAGGCGTGACACGGGTGATTGAAGGCGTAACACGCGTGATGGGACGAGGGTACGGGTCCGAACACGCGAGTTACGCCGCTGATCACATGAGTTTCGCGGGACCGGCCACCCGTTCTCCCGCCGCGTAGGAGAACGAGTGGCCGGTGTGGGGACGCGGCCGCCGCGCGCGGCGCGTCCCGGTCACCCCGCCGCGGCGGTGGCCCAGGGGCCGGAGGGCACCGCGGGGCGGGGCTGGAGGGGAACGGCGCCGGTCGGGGCGTCGGCGGGGGCGGGCAGCCGGCGGGCCAGCTCGGCGGTCCAGCCGAGCATCGCCCGGGGCCGGTCCCACGCGCAGACGCCGACCAGCTCGCCGCCGCGGACGAACCCGGTCACCCCGTCGGCGAGACCGACGGTGTCCTCGCCGAGCGTGGGGAGCCCGGCCATCTGCAGCCGGACGTCGTAGAGGGTCGACCACGCCCGGGGCAGCGGGGTGAACGGCTTCGCCGAGGAACGGCCCGCCATGAGGTTCTCCGCCGCGGCGCGGGCCGATTCGACCGCGTTGATCCAGTGCTCGACCCGCCTCGGCCGCTCGTCGAAGCGGAGGTTCGGCCAGCGGGCGAGGTCCCCGGCGGCCACGACGTCGTCGGCGCCCTCGGCGAACAGCGTCGGCTCGCAGAGCACGCCGTCGGAGACGTCCAGGCCGGACCCGCGCAGCCAGTCCACCTGCGGCACGCTGCCGATCGCGAGGACGACCACGCTCGCCACCAGCAGCTGGTTGGTGGTCAGGTGCAGCCCGACCGTGTCCTTGGTGCTGATCCAGTGCCGCACCTCCGAGCGCATCGCCAGTTTCGCGCGGTGCTCGTCGTGCAGCGCGACGACGGAGTTCGCGACCCGCTCGCCGAAGCGGTGCAGCGGCGCCCGCGCGTGGCCGACCAGGGTGACGTCGCGGCCGAGGTGGCGCAGGCTCGCGGCGAGCTCGTTGCCGATCAGGCCACCGCCGATGACCACGGCGGGCCGGGTGCTCGCGGCGAGACAGCGCCGCACCGCGAGCGCGTCGTCCACGGTCCGCAGCACCCGCACCCGCGGGTCGTGGCGCGGGGAACCGGGCAGGTGCCGGGGATGCACCCCGGTCGCGAGGACGAGCCCGTCGTACCAGAGCGACTCCCCGCCCGGCAGGTACACGACCCGCTCCAGGGTGTCGAGGTGGGTCGCGCGGGTGCCGAGCCGCCAGTGCGCGTCGAGGTCGCGGTAGGCCTTCAATGTGACGTCGGCGGGCCGGGCGGCTCCCATGACCAGCTGTTTCGACACCGCGGGCCGGTGGTACGGGCGGCGCGGTTCGTCCCCGACGAGCACGAGTTCGCCGTCGAAACCGATCTCCCGCAGGCGTTCCGCGGCGCGGAGGCCGCCGACACCCGCGCCGACGATGACGATCCGGTCGCCGTCAGCCATGGACGTCCCCTCTCAGGACGACAGCCTGCAGGGGACAGGCGCGGGCGGCCGCGACGGCCTGCTCCTTTTCCTCCGGCCCGAGCGGGTGTTTCCGGAACCGCAGCCTGCCGTCGGCGCCGAGCGCGAACAGCCCGGGGGCCTCCATCACGCAGATTCCGTACAGCTCGCAGCGGTCGTTGTCGACGCCGACCCGGGTACCGCTCGCCGGGGTTATCCGCACACCCATGTCAGGCCACCTGTTCTTCGACGAGCCCGAGCCGTTCCAGGGTCCTGGCCGGCAGGAACCGCAGCGCCGCCACGGTCAGCGCGGGTACCAGCAGGGTGATCCCGCCCAGCCACAGCACCGGAAGGTGACCGTTGGCGATCGCGCCGAACCAGGCGTGGAGCGCGGCGAGCCCGACCGCGGGATAGGCGCAGCGGTGCAGCCACAGCCAGCGCCGGTAGGACGTCCAGCGTTGCAGCCCGGCGGTGATCGCGATCGCCAGCATGACCTCGAAGCCGAGGATGCCCGCGGTGTGCCGGGCCTCCTGCGTGGGCAGGAACGGGACGAACAGGTAGCCGAGTCCGTACGGGGCGACGGTCAGGTAGAAGAAGCCGAGCGCGTGCACCCCGGCGAACACCAGTGTCATGGTCGCCAGCACCAGATGGCCGGTGCGGAGCGCCTTGCGGCCGGTCACCGAGCGCACCCAGCCGGTGGCGGTCAGCACGCCCCAGGTCAGGGTGAGGCACATGGCCGCGTAGGACAGGCGCGCGCACAGGGCGGCGACGCCGCGGGCGGCGGGATCGGTGTTCGGCTGGAGCTGCTGGGCCAGTACGGCCGCGACGTCGTGCCAGGTGTCAACCACGGCCGGCCCCCGTCCCGGTGGACGCCGCGGCGGCGCGGCCGCGGCCCGCCCGCAGCAGCCGCAGGCCACCGACCATGCCGCCGCCCAGCAGCAGCGCCAGCACCGCCGCGGTCAGGACGTCCATAGTGGACAGTGCGAGGCCGCCGGGTGCCGGTGCCGTCGCGGCCACGTTCGCCGGGGGCAGCGCGCTGTAGTCGATCAGCCCGGTGCTCTCCAGCAGCGTGATGTGCCGGAGCACGGCCTGGTTGGCGGTGGTCGCGTAGGCGCGGACGCGGTCGTCCCTGGTGCCCGCGCGCACCTGGGCGATGGTGGCGAGGATCTGGCCGTGCGCGGCGCGCAGGCGGTTGGCGAAGACGCGGTCGAAGTCGGCGGGGGTGCGCGCGGCCCGTTCCTCGCCGAGCCAGCCCCGCTGTTCGGCGGTCGGCTCGGCGGGCAGTGCGACGCCGAGTTCGCCCGCCAGCGCGCGGGTCGCGACGTCGAGCCGGCCGTGGTCGATCAGCAGCGCCCGCCCGACGTCTTTCACCCGGGGATTCTCCGAACGCGTCTGGGCCCACGTCCCCGACGGCATCTCCCAGAGCCCGGCCTGGCGGACCTTGACCACCAGTGTCGCGTCGGACTCCTCGACCGCGGCGGCGGTCCCGGCCGGGCCCAGCGCCACGAGCACCGGCAGGAGCAGGCCCAGCGCGCGGGAACGGGCGCGACGGTCAGAGGCGGAACGCATCGGCCCGCCAGGTGTCCTGGGTCGTTTCGATCCGGCGCCCGTCCGGGGTGATCGGGTACCAGGCGCGGTCGGTGCCCTGGCCCGCGGTCTCGCCGGGCATTTCGTCGCGGGCGCAGCGGTAGAGCGGCCAGCCGGCGAGGGTGACCTGGTCGCTCCCGTCGGCGCGGGTGACCTTGCCGACCAGCGCCCGGTCGATGCCGGTCAGCGGGATCTCGCCGTCGGCCCGCACCGGCGTCCAGACCCGGGCGCAGGCGTCGGAACAGGTCGAACGCGGCGGGGCGGCGGAGTCCCGGTCGTAGCGGTACACCGCGTATCCGCTGCCGTCCACGACCATGGGGCCGAGGTCGAACGGGCGGGCGGCCCGCAGCGCCGCCCTGGCCGGGTCGGCGTCGTCGGTCGGCGCCATCGTCATGCCGTCACCCTGTGTCATGGCGCCGGGGTCCATCGGGTAGGCGGACGGGCTCGTGGCGCCCGCCTGGCAGCCGGTGAGCGCCGCGAGCGCGGTGAGGCCCACCGCGGGCGGCGTGAGGCGGCGAAGGATACGGTTCACGGCTTTCTCCTCGGGCGGGGGCGCGCGCCGTCGCGGCGGCGCAACGGGAAAAGGGCGCGAAAGATCCACAGTGGACGGTCCGTCCCCGTGGATACCGTGCGTTGCGGGGGACAACGCTCTGTCGGGGTCTTCGGTAGTGGATACGGTCACAGCCGCGAAACGGTTCAAAAAACTTTGCGCCGGATGGCCCAGGATTTTGGTACTGGACGAACAACCGGGTGGGGCACAAGGATGTCCGGCGTGGGACGGCACAGTCGGACGCTGCGCCCGGTCGCTGGTCATGATTCCGGCTCCAATACTCATGACGACCTGGCCAAGGCGTTGTACGAGGAGTTCGGCGGGTCCTTGATGGCGTTCACGCTCAGGCTCACCGGTCATGACCGGCAGTGGGCCGAGGACGTGGTGCAGGAGACCCTGATCAAGGCGTGGCGGAACGCGGACCGGCTCGACCGCCAGCCGGAGATGCTGCGTGCCTGGCTGTTCACCGTGGCCCGGCGCATCGTCATCGACGGCTGGCGCAGCCGCAGCGCCCGGCCCCAGGAGCTGGAAGAGATCTCCTCGGACGCGATCTGTGTGCCGGACGAATCGGATCGGACGCTCGCCGCGATGATCGTTTACGAGGCCCTGCAAGGACTTTCACCCGAGCAGCGGGAGGCGGTGCAGCAGACCTACCTGCGGGACCGGACGGTGAACGAGGTCGCCGCCACCCTCGGCGTGCCGCCGGGCACGGTCAAGTCGCGCATCCACCACGCCGTCCGGGCCCTGCGCCGGGCCCTGCGCGAGCGGGGGTGAACCGCGTGGCCGGGACCGCCCACACCGACGTCGCCGCGTACGTGCTCGGCGTGCTGGGCGAGGCCGACAGCGCGCGGTTCGAGGACCATCTCCTGGACTGTCCGCACTGTCAGCTCGATCTGCTGGAGCTGCACCGGCTGCCGGACGTCCTGGAACTGGTGAAGAGGAGCTGGCCGGATCCGCCGGTCCCGGCGGAGGGGGCGCGGGGGCTGGCGCCCGGCCCCCGCGTGCTGCGGGCCCTGCTGGCGGAGTCGGCGGCCGCGCGGAAGCGGCGCCGCAGGCTCGGGTTCCTCGGCGCGGTGGCCGCCGCGGTGGCGGTGCTCGCCGCGCCGTTCGTGACCATGGCCGTGCGTCCGGCGGGCGCGGCGGGTCCACCGGCGGCGTCGGTCGCGCGCCCGGTGAGCCCGCCCGTCGCGTCGTCCTTTCCGCCGTCCCCGGCGGAAAAACCGTCGCCCGTGCCTTCGGCGCAGGCGGGTGGCGCGACCTCCTTCGGCAGGGGGGATCAGGGCTCGGCGGTGCGGGCCCAGGTCACGGTCGCACCGCGCGCGTGGGGCGCCGAGGTGGAGCTGGAACTGAGCGGTGTCGCCGGGCCGATGACGTGCGAACTCAGGGCGATCACGCGCGACGGGCCGAGGCGGATCGCCGACTGGCGGGTGCCGGTCGGCGGTTACGGCGTCGCGGGTTCGCCCGAACCGCTGCGGGTCGGCGGGGTCACCTCGCTTTCGCTCTCGGACATCACGCGTTTCGAAGTGTGGACCGAGGACGGCGCGCTGCTCGTCGCCATCGTGCGCTGAGCTTACTATAACGGGACGATCACGGGCAGATCTCGGATGAACCGTTCGGGTCCGCCGTCCGTATTCCTGGGTGCGGGACCTCGTGGCGCCGGGAAGCGGTGCCGGGCCCGCCCGGTGGCCGGACCGCACCACGGCGGCTCCCGGCTCCGCGTATCACGCTCCCGTATTTCTTTCGGTAGTTCACGGCCGGGTACCGGTTTTCCGGCACACCCGGGAAAACGAACGAGGTGAACAAGTCTATGGCCCGGAACCATCCCCGGCACCGGATCGGCCGCCGGACGAAACTGGCGACCGGCGCGCTCGGCCTCGCCCTCGCCGTCGGCGCGCTCGCCGTCTACGCCACGTCGGGCACTCCCCAGCAGGCCGGCGCGGACGAGGCCGACAAGTCCTTCTTCGTCGACATCACCAAGGTCCGGCCGGGCGACGGCGGGCCGAAGCCACGTGACGGCGCCGCCACCGGGACCTTCACCGTCGACTGTGGACGGAACGAGGAGGGCCACTTCAACCCCGACAACTTCATCGCCCAGCCGGGGATCCGCAACGGCGCGCAGCACCTGCACGACTACGTCGGGAACCTGTCCACGAACGCCGATTCGACCGACGAGAGCCTGCTCGCCGCGGGCACGACGTGCAAGAACGGCGACCAGTCGACGTACTTCTGGCCGGTGGTGCGGATCGACACCGGCGACGAGAACGACGGCGGTGACAACGGCAAAGGCGGCCAGGGCAAGGACAACCGGGGCAAGGATGACCAGGGCGGCGACGACCAGGGCGGGGGCCGGAGCAAGGACAAGGACGACCGGAACAACGGCAAACGCGGCAAGGACGAAGGGGACAACGGCAGGAACGGACAGCAGGAGTTGCCGGGCGTCAACGAAAAGAACGAGGTCGCGGGCAACGACGGCCGGATTCTGCGGCCGGAGGTCGCCCGGCTCACCTTCCGCGGCAGCCCGGCGGGCAAGGTGACGGCCATGCCGAAGTTCCTGCGCGTCCTCTACGGCGACGCGAAGCCGTCGGTCAACGGCAAGGCCAACACGAAGGCCAGTTGGACCTGTACCGGGTTCGAGAACCGGATCACCGAGAAGTATCCGATCTGCCCCGGCGGCAGCAAGGTGGAGCGCGTGCACGACTTCCCGAGCTGCTGGGACGGCAGGCACACCGACAGCGCCGACCACCGCTCGCACATCGTGTTCCCGGAGCGGGACGGCGGCTGTCGTCGCGGGTTCACCGCGGTGCCGCAGCTGCGGGTCACCCTCGTCTACGACATCCCCCGCGGGGTCCAGGCGGCCGGACAGTACAAAGTGGACTCGTTCCCGGAGGAGAAGCACAATCCGCTGTCCGATCACGACGACTTCGCCAACGTGATGAGCCGCGACCTGATGAACCGGGTGGTCGGCTGCGTCAACGGCGGCCGCGACTGCGCCGAGTGAACGGGCGCTGACCGGTCTCCCCGTCTCCGGCCCGGCGGGTGCTTCCCTCCACCTCACCCCCACCATCCGCCGGGCCGGACCGCCGCGGTTCCCGTGCCCGCACGGGGACCGAGGCGAGGCCGCGCGCGGCCATTCGGCCGATCGGGTTGATCCACTCGGGGTTCCCTGGTCGACATCGCGCCGTTCCCGGATCAGGATGGGCCGACGATCTTCGGCCCGAGGAGTCCTGGATGAACCTGCGTTCCGATGCCGGACAGTTGCGCGGCGAGCTGGTCGAGCTGCGGCGTGCCCTGCACCGCGTCCCCGAGATCGGCCTGCACCTGCCGCGGACCCAGGAGCTGGTGCTCGCCGCGCTGGACGGGCTGGGCATGGAGGTCACCGTGGGCCGGGCGCTCAGCTCGGTGACCGCGGTGCTGCGGGGCGGGAGACCGGGTGGGACGGTGCTGCTGCGCGGGGACATGGACGCGCTGCCGGTCACCGAGCGCAGCGGGGTCGAGTTCAGCTCGCGGCACGAGGGCGCCATGCACGCGTGCGGGCACGACCTGCACACCGCCGGGCTGGTCGGGGCGGCGCGGCTGCTCGCCGACCGGCGCGCGGACCTGCCCGGCGACGTGGTGTTCATGTTCCAGCCGGGGGAGGAGGGACACGACGGCGCGGGCAGGATGATCGAGGAGGGCGTGCTGACCGCGGCCGGGCGCCCGGCCGACGCCGCCTACGGGCTGCACGTGAGCGCGGCGAAGTTCCCGCGAGGGGTGTTCACCGGCAGGCCCGGTCCGCTGATGGCGGCGTCGGGCGGCCTGTTCGTCCGGGTGCTCGGCGCGGGCGGGCACGGCTCGGCGCCGCACGTCGCGCGGGACCCGGTTCCCGCGGCGTGCGAGATGGTCACCGCGCTGCAGACCATGGTCACCCGTGGTTTCGACGTGTTCGACCCGGTCGTGGTCACCGTGGGGGTGTTCCAGGCCGGGACGCGGCGCAACGTGATCCCCGACGACGCCACGTTCGAAGCGACCGTGCGGTCGTTCTCACCGGAGACGCGGGAGGCGGTCGGCGCTCGGGCGGTGCGGATCTGCGAGGGCATCGCGGCCGCGCACGGACTCGACGTCGAGGTGCGGTACGAGGTGGAGTACCCGCTCACCGTCAACGACGCCGGTGAGCACGAGTTCCTCGCCGGCACGGTGCGGGAGGTGTTCGGCGAGGAACGGTTCGCGGCGCTTCCCGACCCGCTGACCGGTTCGGAGGACTTCTCCCGCGTGCTGGAAGCGGTTCCCGGCGCGTACGTCTTCCTCGGCGCGTCGACGGCCGACGACCCCGCGCGGGCACCGGACAACCATTCGCCGCTGGCGACGTTCGACGACGGCGTGCTGCCCGACGGCGCGGCGCTGCTCGCCGAGCTGGCCGTGCGCAAGCTCGCCACGCTGGCCGGGTGAGCGCGATGCGCCGCTATCACCTCATCCCGGCGCTGCCGGTGCTCGCGCTGGTGCTGATGCCGTTCCTGCCGTTCGTGAACACGACCGGGCTGTGGCTCGGGCTGCCGAAAATGCTGGTGTGGGGTGGGTTCTGGTGTCTCATGCTCACCCCGGCGCTGCTGCTGACCGAGCGGCTCATGGCCCGTGACGGTGAGGAGTCCGACCGATGATCCTCGCGTTCACCTTCGCCGGGATCGTCCTGATCGGGGTACTCGGCTTCGTCGGGCGCCGCCGTCCCGCGGCCGATCTGTCCGAATGGACGGTCGGGGGTCGGCGCTTCGGCGCGCTCACCATGTGGTTCCTGCAGGCGGGGGAGGTGTTCACGACCTTCACCTTCCTCGGCATGGCCGGGCTCGCGTTCAGCGGCGGCGTCGCGGCGATGTACGCGCTGCCGTACGTGCCGATCGCCTACGTCGTACTGTTCTTCCTAGCGAAACGCCTGTGGACGCTGGGGCGAGAGCGTGGCTACCTGACGCAGGGTGACTTCCTGGAGGACCGGTACGGCAGCCGCGCGCTGGGCACGCTGTCGGCGGTGATCGGGGTCGTCTGTGTGCTGCCGTACCTGCAGTTGCAGATCACCGGGCTCGGCCTGATCGTGCGGCTGGTGACCGGCGACGCCGCGTCGGGGACGCTGAGCATGGTCCTCGGCTGTGTGCTGGTGGTGGCGTTCGTGCTGTGGGCCGGGCTGCGCGGCGTCGCGGCGACGTCGTACTTCAAGGACGCGATCATGCTGGTGGTGCTCGTGGTGCTGCTGATCGCGGTGCCGGTGTACTTCCACGGCGGGATCTCCGCGATGTTCCACCGGATCGAGCAGCTGCACCCGGAGAAGCTGTTCGTGCATTCGGGGCCGAACGATCACCTCTGGTTCGTGACCAGCATGGTGGTCAGCGCGATCGGGGTCGGGCTGATGACGCTGCCGCACACCTGGCCGGCGCTGATGTCCGCACGGGATCCGAAGGTGCTGCGGCGCAACTACACCTGGATGCCGGTGTACGAGATCTGCCTGATGCTGCCGATGTTCGTCGGGTTCGCCGCGATCCTGGTGCTGCCGAAGACGACCGACTCCAACGGCGTGCTGCTGACGTTGTCGAAGCAGGCGCTGCCGGGCTGGGTGACCGGGCTGGTGGTGGTCGCCGCGACGGCGACCGCGATGGTTCCGGCGGCGGGGATCCTGATCGGGATCTCCTCGCTGGTGGCGCGCAACATCGTCCGGGTGCGGCGGGAGCGGCTGCAGTTCTGGATCAACCACGGCACCGTGGTGGTGGCCAGCGCGCTGGCGCTGCTGCTGGGCATCTTCCGGCCCGATCTGCTGGCGAACCTGTTGCTGCTGACCTATTCCGGGACCGTGCAGCTGGCGCCGGCGAACGCGCTGGGCCTGCTGCGCCGGGTGCCGGTGGGCAAGGTGCCGGTACTGGCGGGGATCGTCGCGGGCGAGGTCGCCGTGGTCTGGCTGACCTTTGTGGACACTCACCTGGCTGGCACGGTCAACGTCGGGCTGATCGGCCTGGCGGTGAACGTGGTTGTGCTGGCCGTGGTCGCGCTGGGGACGCGCGCGTTCGCCGGGCGTCCCGCCTCGGCTCCGGCTCGGGTGTGAGCCGCGGGTCTTTCTGGCTAGGGTGGCGATCATGGGAGAGCAGAAGGAACGCATGCTGCGGGGCGAGCTGTACCGGGACAACGACCCGGAGCTGGTCGCGGACCGCCGTCGCGCGCAGGGGCTCGTCGACGAGTTCAACGGGACCGGGGCGGAGGAGACCGGGCGGCGGGACGAGATCCTGCGGCGGCTGCTGGGGAAGCTCGGCGAGGGGTCGTGGATCATGCCGCGGTTCCAGTGCGACTACGGGTACCTGATCGAGATGGGCACGAACAGTTTCCTCAACTACGACGCGATCCTGCTGGACTGCGCGCCCATCCGGATCGGGAACGACGTGTCGATCGGGCCGCGGTGCCAGCTGCTGACCGCGCTGCATCCCATGGAGGACCACGAAAAGCGGCGTCAGCGCTGGGAGTCCGCGGCGCCGATCACGATCGGCGACAACGTCTGGTTCGGCGGCGGGGTCATCGTGTGCGCCGGGGTGACCGTCGGGGACGACACCGTGGTCGGGGCGGGCAGTGTCGTCACCCGTGACCTGCCGTCCCGGGTGTTCGCCGCCGGGAACCCCGCGCGCGTCATCCGGCAGCTCTGACCACGGCTCCGTGCGCCCCAATGTGGCGTTCCGCGTGTGGCTCTCTCGCATCAGTGACCACGGTGAACAACTCTCGCCACACAGGTCACACCTCACAAGACACACCTCGTGCCCTGAAGGGGTCCTTGAGGGCGCTCAACGCCCTCAAGGACCCCTTCAGGGCACTCAAGTCCACAAAGGACAACCCGCCACGCCTTCGTCGGTGCCCACCGCTAGGATGTTCGGCAAGGGGACCTCGGGGTGTCCTGAATCTTCCGTTCATTCCTTCGGTGGTCCGTGAATGCCACATTGAGGGACTCAGAGTCCCTCAATGTGGCATTCACGGACCGACGGGAGCCCGGCGCCGGAGAGTCCTTTGTGGACTAATCGGGCGAACGCTTTCAGGCGCCGGCGAGCAGGTCGCGCAGCGCGGCGGCGAACTTGGCCGGGTTTCGCTGTGGCGCCAGATGCGCGCCCGGCACCTCGGTGAACGGCAGGCCCAGCTCCAGCGCCAGGAGCCGCGCGGGCTGGTAGTGATACCAGCCCCGGCTGCCCTCGCCCGCCACCGGGAGGATCTCGGTGGACACCCGGCGCAGCGCCGCCAGGTCCGGCAGGTAGTCGTAGAACGCGGTGAACTCGCGGTCGAACAGCCGCAGCCAGGCGGCCTCGTTCGGCAGCCGCAGACGCGGCAGATCGGGCAGGGCGGCCCCGGCGATCGCGTCGGCGAAACGGGTCACCGCCCCCAGGACGTCGCCCGAGCGTGCCAGCCGGACCTGTTCGGCGGCGTCCGCCAGCCAGCCCGACGCGTCCGGCATCAGCCGTACCGCCGGCGGCTCGTGCGCGACGAACGCCGACACCCGGTCCGGGTACCGGGCGACGAGGTCGAGCCCGATCGACGCGCCCGCGCTGCTCCCGAACACCGCGACCGGACCGGCGCCGACCAGCTCGAGCACGGCCAGCGCGTCGTCGGCCTGCCGGGCCACGCCGACCGGGCCGGTGGTCTCGTCGGTGCTGCCGCCGTACCCGCGCCGGTCGTAGGTGACGACGGTGTAGTGCGGGTAGAGCTGCTTCGCGAGCGCGCGGTAGGAGTCGGCGCCGCCGATGCCGCCGGCGATCAGCAGCAGCACCGGCCCGTCACCACCGCGCAGCACACGCAGCTCACCACCGGAGACCGGGCACCGGCTTTCCGAGATCATGTCCGCAGTCAAGCACAACACGGTCTCCGGTCAACCGGAGGATAGCCGCTTCACGGCGGCCTCCGCGTCGGCCACGATCGTCGCGATCAGCTCCCCGACGCCGGGCAGGTCCTCCAGCAGGCCGACGACCTGCCCGGACGCCAGCACGCCCGCGCCGGTGTCGCCCTCGACGAGCCCGGCCCGCAGCAGCATCGGTGTGTTGGCCGCCATGAAGACCTGCGCCCAGCTCCGGTCGCCGCCGCGTTTCATCCGCAGCCCCTCCCGAGCCAGCGACGCCCAGGACAGCCCGCTCAGCTTCCGGAACCGGACGGCGTTGCGGACGGCCTGCGTGAACCCCGCGACCGGGCCGGAGTGTTCCAGCGCGTCCACCAGCTCGGTGCGGAGCACGCGATGCGGCATGCCGTCGACCTTGCGGGTGACGATGGTGCCGTTCAGATCGCGGGCGAGGTAGGCCCGCTTGACCTCGTCCGGCACGGTGCTCTCCCTGGTCAGCAGGAACCGCGTGCCCATCGCGATGCCCGCGGCGCCGTAGGCCAGCGCGGCGGCCAGCCCCCGCCCGTCGAAGAAGCCGCCCGCGGCCACCACCGGGATGTCGACCGCGTCCAGCACGGACGGCAGCAGCAGGGTCGTCGCGACCGCCCCGGTGTGCCCGCCGCCCTCGCCGCCCTGCACGATCACCGCGTCGGCGCCCCAGCCCGCGACCTTCTCCGCGTGCCGCGCCGCGCCGACCGAGGGCACGACGACCACGCCGTTGTCCTTCAGCTTCGCGATCATGTCCCGCTTCGGCGCCAGCGCGAACGACGCGACCCGGACCCCCTCGGCGATGAGCAGCTCGACCCGGCGGGCGGCGTCGTCGGCGTCGGCGCGCAGGTTCACCCCGAACGGCCGCCCGGTGCGGCTCTTGACCTCCCTGATCGCGGCGGCCAGTTCGTCGTAACCCATCGTGGCCGAGGCGAGAATCCCGAGGCCGCCCGCCTCCGCGGTGGCCGAGACGAGGCGGGGCCCGGCCACCCAGCCCATCCCGGTCTGCACGACGGGATGTTCGACGCCCACCAGCTCCGTCAGCGCGGTCTTCATGCCCGGACTTCCTTGTCCCGCAACGACTTCGGGTCGAGTACCGTCCTGATCAGCCGCAGTTCGTCGTCGGTCGGCAGCCGGGTTTCGGTCGTCGCGCCGGTCTCCAACGGGAACGACGTCGCCGCCAGTATCTCGTCCACCGTGACGCCGGGGTGGACCGACAGCAGCCGGGCCGCGTGGTCCGCGCCGCCGAAGTCGAGCACGCCCAGGTTCGTCACCACCCGGTGGACGTCGTGATAACGCAGCCCGGCCTCCCGCGCCCGCGCGTACCCGACGCCGGAGACGATGTCGACCTCCTCGACGAACACCCGCGTGCCGTGTTTCGGCACCCAGTAGCTCGTCCGGTGGTTGGCGGTGTTGCCGGGACCGCCGCGGACGCCGAGCAACTGTTTCCGCGGCCGTGCGTGGTCGCCGATCGCGGAGATGTTCTGGTTGCCGTGCCGGTCGATCTGGTTGGCGCCCATGACGACGTGCCGCTTCCCGTGCGGTACCACGGTGTCGAGGACCTTCCGGAACGGTTGCCAGCCTTCGACCAGCGGCGGTTCGGCGCCGGGCGTGCTCGCCAGCAGCGACGCCTCGCCGTCGCTGAGCAGCAGGTCGGGTTCGAAGGTCAGCCGAGCCAGCCGCGCGCCCAGCGCGGGGACGAACCCCATGGGGCTGACGAGGATTTCCCCGTCACCGCGGAACAGCTCGGCACACGCCGTCACGGCGATCTCGGCGCGGGTCACGTCACTCACGCCGCCTCCTCGGTGAACCGGTCCACAGCCGCTTGATAGGCCTTCTCGTCCCCGGAAAGGAACCGGTCGGCGAACTCCGGCCAGGCGTCCGGGTCCTTGGCGGATTCGGCGTAGTGGCGCTGGAAACGTTCGTCCCGCCCGTAGTCCGGGGCGGCGGTGGTGAAATGCGCGCCACGCGGGGTTTCGACCACCCCGTGCACACTCGCGCGGCTCAGCAGCAGGCTCTGTACCGGCGCCGAGGCCGTCAGCTCGGCGGTGTCCACGATCCGTTCCGCCGACACGAAACACCGGTCCGCGGCCAGCGCGAACAGCTCGTCGAAGTACGGATCGGGACCGAGGTACTGCGCGTTGCCCCGCGCGTCGGCGCGGTTGAGGTGCACGAGCGCCGCGTCCAGCCGCAGCGCGGGCACCGCCAGCAGCTCCTCGCCGTCGGGGTACGGGGAGCGCACGGTACGCAGCTCCGGGTTGAAGCGGAGGACGTCGGAGCCGAGCCCGGCCCGCGTCGGCAGGAACGGAAGCCGTTGCGCCGCCGCGGAAAGCCCGGTGCCGAGTACCCCTTCGTCGTACTCGGTGACCGCGATGTCCCCGGCCTCGCGGACGCGGTTGAACCACGGGTCGAACGGGATCGAGTCCAGCGTGACGAACCCGAACACCAGCCGCCGGATCTTCCCCGCGGACGCGAGCAGTCCCACGTCGGGACCGCCGTAGGAGACCACGGTGAGATCCTTCAGCGGTGAGCGCAGGATCGCCCGCACCAGCGCCATCGGCTTGCGCCGCGAGCCCCAGCCGCCGATGCCGACCGTCATCCCGTCGCGTAGCTCGCCGACCACCTCGTCGACGGTCATCCGCTTGTCGCTCAAGGCTTCTCCTTGTCATCCAAAAAGGACTGCCGGGCCCCGTCGGAGACCCCGGCCAGGTTGAGCTGGAAGGTGAACCCCTGCTCGAAGCGGTAGCTGCGGTGCACCGGCTGGACGTCGATGCCGTTGATCGCCTGCTTCGCCGCGCGGATCACCCGGGTGTCCTTCGCCGCGATCCGCCGCGCCAGCTCCAGCGCCGTCGCGTCCAGTTCTTCGCGTGAGACCACGGAATACACCGAGCCGTGGTGGTGCAGCTGCTGCGCGGTGATGGTCGAGGCGGTGTAGTACAGCGCGCGCATCAGGTGCTGCGGGACCAGCCGGGCCAGGTGCGTCGCCGCGCCGAGCGCGCCGCGGTCGACCTCGGGCAGGCCGAACTCCGCGTCCTCGCTGGCCACCACGACGTCCGCGTTGCCGACGAGCCCGACACCCCCGCCGAGGCAGAAGCCGTGCACCGCCGCGATCACCGGTACCGCGCAGTCGTAGACGGCCGAAAACGCCGCCGCGCAGCCCTCGTTGGCGCCGATCAGCGCGCCGTAGCCGGGGTCGCGCTGGATCTCCTTGATGTCCACGCCCGCGTTGAAGCCGCGGCCTTCCGCGCGCAGCACCACCACGTGCGTGCGCTCGTCCCGGCCCGCGGCCTCCACCGCGGCGGCGAGTGCGAACCAGCCCCGCACGGTGAGCGCGTTGACCGGGGGAGCGTCCACGGTCACCACCGCGACCCCGGGCTCCGGGGAATGCGTCGAAACGGTCATCGGGTCCCCTCCGGGTTACCAAACCTAGCACTTGCTTGGTACGTTAGCAGGGTACCCGGCGCGGGGTACAGGTTCTTCCCCGACACGGGCGGAGGTCTCGCGTGGCACTGCAACTTCGGCTGGACGGCGCGGTGGTCCTGGTGACCGGCGGCGTGCGCGGGGTCGGGGCGGGGATCACCCGCGCCTTCCTGCGGGCGGGCGCGGGCGTGGTCACCTGCGCCCGCACACCCCCGGCGCGGCCGGTGGAGGCCGGCGGGGCGGTGGCGGAGTTCCTGCCCTGCGACGTCCGGGATCCCGCCGCCGTCGGCGAACTGGTCGACGCGGTGGTCGCCGCACACGGCACCCTCGACGTCGTGGTCAACAACGCCGGGGGAGCGCCGTTCGCGGAGGCGGCGACGGCGTCCGCGCGCTTCCACGAAAAGGTGATCGCGCTCAACCTGCTCGCGCCGCTGACGGTGGCGCGCGCGGCGAACGCCGTGATGCAGCGGCAGGAGACGGGCGGGGTGATCGTGAACGTGAGCAGCGTCAGCGGTACCCGGCCCTCGCCGGGAACGGCGTCGTACGGCGCGGCGAAGGCGGGGCTGGACAACCTGACCGCGAGCCTCGCGGTCGAATGGGCGCCGAAGGTGCGGGTGAACGCGCTGGACGTCGGCATGGTGCGGACGGAGCTGGCGAACCTGCACTACGGCGACGAGGCCGGGGTCGCGGCCGTGGGCGGGACGGTCCCGCTGGGGCGGCTGGCGGAGCCGGAGGAGATCGGCGCCTGCGCGGCGTTCCTGGCCTCCCCCTTGGCTTCCTACGTCAGTGGCGCGTGCCTGGCGGTGCACGGCGGCGGGGAGAAACCGGCGTTCCTGGCCGCGGCGAATTCGGATCCGAGCGGAGGTAGGGCATGAGCGACGCTTGCGAGCGAACCATGGATGTCATGCGCCAAAAGGAATTCAACACTGTCTCGTGGAGCGAGGTGGTCGCGTGAGCGGGCTGCTCGCGGGACGGGTCGTGGTCGTCACCGGCGCGGGGCGCGGGATCGGCAGGGCACACGCGCTGGCGTTCGCCGCCGAGGGCGCCAAGGTGGTGGTCAACGACCTCGGCGCGGCGCTGGACGGACGCGGCGGCGCGGCGGGCCCCGCCCAGTCGGTGGTCGACGAGATCACCGCCGCGGGCGGGGAGGCGATGGCGAACACCGACGACATCGCCGACTGGGCGGGCGCGGCCCGGCTGGTCGGCAACGCGGTCGAGGAGTTCGGCGGGCTGGACGTACTGGTGAACAACGCCGGGTTCCTGCGCGACCGGATGCTGGTCAACCTCGCCGAAGAGGAGTGGGACGCCGTCGTGCGGGTGCACCTGAAAGGGCACTTCGCGACGCTGCGGCACGCGGCGGAATACTGGCGCGCGGAGGCGAAGGCGGGCCGGGCGCGGGCCGCGCGGGTGATCAACACCAGCTCCGGGGCGGGCCTGCTGGGCAGCGTCGGCCAGGGCAACTACGCCGCCGCGAAGGCGGGCATCCTCGGCCTGACCACGGTGGCCGCGGCCGAACTGGGCCGTTACGGGGTCACCGTCAACGCGATCGCGCCCGCCGCGCGGACCAGGATGACCGAGCAGGCCTTCGCCGACGACATGGCCGCGCCCGGCGCGGGTTTCGACGCGATGGCACCGGACAACGTGTCGCCGCTGGTCGTGTGGCTCGGCAGCACGGAGTCCGCGGGCGTGACCGGCCGGGTGTTCGAAGTGGACGGTGGCAGGGTCGGGCTCGCGCAGGGCTGGCGGCACGGCCCGGTGCGGGACAAGGGCGCCCGGTGGGCGCCGGCCGAGCTGGGGCCGGTGGTCGCCGAACTGCTGGCCGAAGGCGTCGAACCGGAGCCCGTGTATGGCGCCTGACCTATTCGCTGGACGGGCGGGCGCGGCCTGAAATACCGTGCGCGGCATGGTGGAACGACGGGCGATTCTCAGCGGTTCGACCTTCGAGGAGAAGATCGGGTACGCACGCGCGGTGGTCGAGGGCGGCCGGATCCACGTGTCCGGTACCGCATCGCGCGGGACACCCGCACCCGGTCGGCGCGCCGGGCGAGCTGCGCGATTGTAAGCCCGTCGCGCCTCCGGCCGGCTACGACTACTCGACGATGACCATCTCGGACGACGTCGTCGACCAGGCGTCGCAGTGCCTGCGGAACATCGGGGCGGCGCTCGCCGAAGCGGGCGCCACGTTCGCCGATGTCGTGCGGGTGCGGTACCTGCTGCCCGACCGCGCGGACTTCGAGCCGTGCTGGCCGGTCCTGCGGGAGTGCTTCGGTGCGGTGCGCCCGGCCGCGACCATGCTCGAATGCGGGCTGGCCGATCCGGCCATGAAGATCGAGATCGAGGTCGACGCGCGCGTTCCGGCGGCCTGAGCCGTTACTGTGCACGGGATGGACTTCCTCGACCACGTCCTTCTCGGAGTGCGCGACCTCGAAGCCGCGGCGGACCGGATTCGTCGCGAGTGGGGCCTGGGCACCGTGCCCGGCGGCTCGCCGGCGCCCGGTGTCGTCAACGCCGTCGTTCCCCTGGAACCGCCGGTGTATCTGGAACTCGTCACCGCCGTCGACGCCCGCGCGAGCGAGGCCGCGACGCGGCTGGCGGACGCCACCGCGCACGGCGACCGTCTCTTCACCTGGGCGATCGAACCGCGCGCTCTCGACGCCCGCGCCGCCACACTGGGAATCGAGCCGTCGAGCGGCGGCGGGGACACCGGGCGGTGGCGCCTGCTCGGTGAGGTCGGCCGGGACCGGCCGTTCTTCATCGAATACGACGTCGCTCGCGCGGGTCGCGTCGCGGGATGGCGGCGCGCGTACGCGGAGGCGGAGCACGACCGCGCGCCGGGACGGGTGACGTGGCTGGAAGTCGGTGGCGACGAGTCCCGGCTGCGGCCGTGGACGGGCGATATCGACGTGCCGGTGCGCTGGGTCGGTGGCGAACCGCGCCTCGCGGGGGTCGGGATCGCGACCTCCTCCGGGGAGATCGTGGTGCGCTGAGGTTTCAGTCCCGCCACCACGGGATGTGGTCGCGGAGGGCGTACTCGGCGTAGTGCTCGGCCGCGGGCCGCCGCCGGTGGGGCCACCAGTCGTCGGTACTCGTCGAGCGGGTGTCGAAGGTGCGGCGCAGGTAGTGCTCGTCGAGCCGTCTCACCAGCGGCCGCAGCTCACGCCGAGCCCGTGGCGGCACGGCGTGCAGCGCCTCGGACAGCAGCGACCGTTCACCGAGGTGGTCTCGCCAGGGCGACAGGACTCCGCCGTGATAGTCACGTGCCGGCCGCCGCACCCACTGCGCCCAGGTCGCCAGCGCCTCGGCGAGGGCGCCCGGTGAGGCACGGCGGCGCTCGAAATCCGCGATCTGCCGTTGCGCGGCCAGGGAAATCCCCGGGATCACTCGTTGTTTGCCGGGGCGGTGGTGCTTCAGCGGAAGATCGGCGCGTACGCGCGACGCGGACTTACGCGGCATCGCTCCCGGAACGGATCGTCATGTCGTCATCATGGCATGGTGCGTGCCGGTGCGTCATGGCCGGTGAGCTCTTCCCGGGCCTCGACGATGAATTCCCGCAGCAACCGGTCAAAACGATCGAGGTCGAACCTGGTTTCGAGCCGGGCCGCCGCGGACACGTACGAGAAGACCGGGTTGGCCTTGTCCCGCACCGGCTCGGCGCCGATCAGGCGTACCGCCGTGTACGCCTCCCAGACCGTTGTCCGTGCCGCCCGTGCTTCCTTGAGCGCCTCGGCGGATTCTTCGCCTTCGGGCAGCTTCCGCAGTGCGTGCAGTGCGTGCCGGGCTTCCCCCGCTGCACGGTAGAAGGACAGGTAGTACTCCTTTCGGTCGTTGTGGAGGCGGTACCGGTCTTCCCTGGCGAGGTCCGCCGCCTTGACCTTCCTGGCTTCCCTGGCCTGCCAACGGAACCCGAGCCAGGCGCCGGTGGCCGTCAGTGCGCCGCCGAGACCCGTGAGCAGCGCGGATTCCCAGAGCGCCACGGCGGTCCTCCCGTCTGCCGGTCCTGGTGGGCGAGCGGTCCGGGCAATCCTATGCGGTGGGCCCCTCGGCTTTCGCGCCCAAAACTGTCGGTGGTGGATGTGACACTGCGGGCATGACCAGTTGGCGAGGCTTCACCGAACAGGCTCCCGGACTCGCGGCGAAGATCCACCGGCGGTTCACCGCGGGGGAGACGCATGTGCTGGCCACCCTGCGCAAGGACGGCGCGCCCCGGGTGAGCGGCGGCGAACTCGACTTCCACGGCGCGGAGATCTACGTCGGGGCGCTGCCGGGCGCGGTGAAGGCGCGCGATCTCCGGCGGGACGGGCGGTTCGCGCTCCACGCGTATCCGGGCATCACCGACGGCGGGGACGCCAAGCTGGCCGGGATCGCGGTGGAGGTGACCGATCCGGCGGAGATCGCCGCGGTACAGGGGAACACCGATCCGTGCCACCTGTTCCGGCTCGAGGTCACCGACGCCGTGCTGACCTGGGTCGAGGGGAGCGCGATGGTCGTGGAGCACTGGAAGGAGGGAGGGGACCACGTCCGTTTCACCCGCTCGGGCACCGGCCCCGTCGAACGCACCGTGCTCGGGTAACACCGTGTCCGCTCGCCGCTCGGCGAGCATGGTGAGGACCTCGTCGTGAACCGTGTGCCTGGCCGCTGTCACGGAGGCCGAATCGGTGTTCGGCCATTCGGCTGATCGCCCGCCCTGCTGCCCGACAGCGTCGTGTCGGATCGGCGTGCCCGGCGTGAGCCCTGACACAATCGGCGTCCGATCGGGGGAGGAGGCCGGACGTGACACGGTTGACCTATCGGGACGCGGTCAAGATCCTTGGCGCCGGAAACAGCCCAGTCGTTCAGGCGCTGGACAGGATATTCGGCGGGCTTCTGCTCGGTGCGCTGCCCTTGATGCCCGACCTGCGATCGTTCTTCGGTATCAAGGGCGAGCTGTCCCGGTTGATCAACGAACTGGTGACAAGCGGGATAGACAAACGTCGAAAACTGACCCAGTTCAACCGCATCCAGCGGCTTCACGCGGCGCGCGGGGTACTGATGGTGACCGCGTATTTCGACGCGCTGGAGCGTGAAGAGTTGCCTTTTCGACTCGATGCTCTGCGAATCTCACGCAAGGACGCGATGGGGCTGTCCGGCTCGCGACCGGATGTGGACTCGCTGGCCGCCATCACGAAGGCGGTGTTGCAGACCGAGCTGCCGGTGCTGGGCTTGCACACGGACACGGTCCGCGCACAGGCCGAGCTCACCCGCTTCTATCGGGGACTCGGTACGCGCGTGGACGAGTTCTTCCAGCGGCTGAGCGTGTGGGACACCCTGAACGACACGCGGCGGTCACATGTGAGCGGTGCCCTGCAGCTCGCTGTGTCCGAGGCGATGCGGTTGTTCGATGCCTCGATACAGCAACTCGCCGAACAATGCCCGGAGTTCGCGATATGGCTGAACATTTCGGGTCACTCCGCTACCCATGACCGCCTGGAAGGTGTTCACCGCGCTGTTCAGGATCTGCTGAGCCGGGCCGAGCCGGTACAGCACATCGCGCCCGCGTTGCAGGCGGTTGTCCGGTTCAACCGGGAAACCCCTGGCCGGAAACTCGTCGCGATCGACGAGTTGCCCGACGGGCTGGACTCTCCGATGATCGACCGCGCGTATGTGAATCCACATTTCAGGATGTCGGAAGTGGACGCCAGTGTTCCCGTGAACAGCGAGGACTTCTGGAGTTCGCTACGTGTTCGTGAGGACTTCGAGAAGTTCTTGCTCGGTTATCTGTCGACACCCTGGGCGTGGTGCAAGCCGTTGGTGGTGCTGGGGCATCCGGGAGCCGGGAAGTCGCTGCTGACCGAGGTGTATTCGGCGTCGCTGCCTTCCCCGGACTTCGTGTCGGTCCGCGTGCCGCTTCGCGACGTCCCCGCGGAGGCGGAGGTTCACGAGCAGATCGAACAGGCGATTCGCCTGGCCACCCACGAGTCCGTATCCTGGGCGGAGTTCGCCAGGTCGGCCGGCGAGTCGTTGCTCGTGGTCTTTCTCGACGGGTTCGACGAACTACTTCAGGCCACCGGCGTCAGCAAGTCGGACTACTTGGTGAGAGTCTGCCGGTTTCAGAGGATCGAAGCCACGCAGGGGCGGCATGTAGCGATAGTCGTCACGAGCCGGGTCACGGTCGCTGACCGGATGCGCCTTCCGGGAAATGTCGCAGCGGTCCGGCTGGAGCCGTTCAGTGTCGATCAGATCGGCCAGTGGCTCGATGTGTGGAACGCGACGAATGGTGACTATCTGGCCGGAAAGGGGCGAAGCCGGCTCGGGGAAAGCTTCATCAAGACATACCAGGAACTCGCGTCCCAGCCGCTGCTTCTGTTGATGTTGGCGATCTACGACGCGGAAAGCGGCGCCCTGCACAACGTCAGCGGAAGGCTGAGCCGGACCGAACTCTACGAGCGTCTGCTTGATCGATTCGCCTACCGTCAGGTGCGCAAGAGGAGCAGGGACGGTCTTGCCGACAGTCCGGCCGTCGATCGCGAGATCATGATTCTCTCGATCGTCGCACTGGGCATGTTCAACCGAGGGGCGCAGTGGGTCACCGACGCGCAGCTCGCGGAGGATCTGACGGCGCTGCGCATCACACCGTCTTCGCAGGAGCACATCACGGCCGGTCATCGGCGGCTGGCCGGGGAGGCCAAGAACGCGTTGGGACGGTTCTTCTTCGTCCATCGCGCACGGACCTCGGTGGACGACGTCGAACTGGGGACCTATGAGTTCCTGCACGCGACTTTTGGCGAGTATCTCGTGGTCCGGCTGATCTGGCGGTGCCTCGACGAAATGATCCACAAAGCCGATCGGGAAAGTACGAGTCTTTTTCCGGGGAAACCCTGTGTTGACGACGCGGAGCTCAGGGCTTTTACCTCCTGGTCACTTCTTTCCGTGCGCACCACCACGATCGAGTTCCTGGCGGAACTCGTGGCGAGATGGCCGGCGAGCCGTCGGGCGCGGCTTCGCGGGATGTTGCTGGCCGTGTTCCGGGCGGTACATCAACCCGAGGTCAACACGGCCTATCGGGGCTACAGTCCGGCGGGGATGACGCCCACCGCGCGGCTGGCCACCTACAGTGCGAATCTGCTGGTTCTCATCATGGCGGTCGGATCGGAGCTGACTTCGAAGGAACTCTACGTCGATTCCGTGCGGCATCTCGACGAGTGGGTCAGCACGATGCTGCTGTTGCAGTCGCAGCTCAAGCCGGGTGAATGGGACAGTTTGACAAAGCTCTATCAAACGGTCCGGCGCGGCAGTTTCGACGAGCGGGTGGCCTACCTGCGACATCGGGGCAGGGGGAGCGATCTGGTGCGACCGTTCAGGCTTTCCTGGCCGTACTCTCCCCGGGACAGGAAGCTGGACAGAAACCAGTTCCCGGCCACTGTTTTCCGCACCGCGGAGATTGTGTGCGACCTGAACCTGGACATCGTCGTCAACGCGATCGGCGGGCCGGAAAGCCTGTTGGCGGAAGTCATCTCCGAGTACGTTCCGTACAACGGTGAGCTGAGATCTGTTGCCGGTGATCTCGTGGCGGCATCGCTCTTCAACGCCGACAACACCGCGACCAGGGATCGAATGGTCGTTTACGAGAGAATCGTGCGGTTCGCGCGCACGTCTCTTTCCTACAATATGGGCTGGAGTCAGCGTCTGGCCGCACAGGTGTGTCATCTGCTGGTCGTCGACGACGCCGTTCCGGCGCGGTTCGTCCTGGACCAGTTGAACATCATCCGCGAATTCTCCAGTCCGGTTCTGTGGGCGCACAACCTCAAGCTGCTCCTGGTGCTGCTTCCCCGGCTCTCGAACCACGAAACGTTCCTGGAAATGCTTGACGATGTGTTGCGCGGCAAAGACATCAGCTTTGAGCAGGCTGTGGAACTGTGGTGCACGCTCGTCGAAAAGGGAATATCCGCCGCTCGGTTGCCCGTGGAGATCCGTGCGCATCACGCGGCTCTGAGTCAGCCGGGAGGCGAGGAGAGGCTGGCGCATCGACCCGACCTGCTGAGAAGACTCGTCGTTCTGGGCAGGGCGGAGCGAGGCTGAGCGGTGTCGTCCCTGCTGCCGCGGCCGCTGGACCGTGCGCGTTCCGGCCGCCGGGGTTCGCCCGGAACGCGCACGAGTTCTAGAGGCGCTCGATGACGCTGGCGGTCGCGAGCGCGCCACCGGCGCACATGGTGATCAGCGCGGTCGAGGCGTCCCGGCGCTCCAGTTCGTGCAGTGCCGTGGTGAGCAGCCGTGATCCGGTGCTGCCCACCGGGTGCCCGAGCGCGATGGCCCCGCCGTTGACGTTCACGCGCGACTCGTCCGGTTCGTGCACGCGCTGCCAGGACAGCACCACCGAGGCGAAGGCCTCGTTGATCTCGAACAGGTCGGGGTCGCCGATGGTCATCCCGGCCTTGGCGAGCACGCGTTCGGTGGCGCGTACCGGACCGTCGAGGTGGTAGTACGGTTCGGCGCCGACGAGCGCCTGGGCGACGATCCTGGCGCGCGGCCGGAGCCCGAGCGCCCGCGCGCGGTCGGCGTCCATGAGCAGCAGGGCGGCGGCACCGTCGGAGATCTGCGACGAGGTGCCCGCGGTGTGGATCCCGTCCTCCAGCACGGGCTTGAGCTTCGCGAGCCCTTCGACGGTCGTTTCGCGCAGGCCCTGGTCGCGGCCGACCAGGCGCGTTTCCCCGGTCGGGGCGCCGTCCTCGCCGAGGACGGGTGCCTTGACCGGCATGATCTCGCGGTCGAAGTGGCCCGCGGCCCACGCGGCGGCGGCCTTGCGCTGGGATTCGGTGCCGAAGCGGTCGACGTCCTCGCGCGTGATACCGCGACGTCCGGCGATGCGCTCGGCCGCGCCGTACTGGTTGGGCATGTCGATCGACCACGAGGACGGCCGCGGGGTGCCCGCCTCGGTGCCGCGGTTGGCGCCGAGCGGGACCCGGCTCATCGCCTCGACCCCGCAGGCGATGCCCGCGTCGATCGCCCCGGCCGCGATAAGGCCCGCGACGAGGTGCGCGGCCTGCTGCGCGGAGCCGCACTGCGCGTCCACGGTGGTCGCGCCGGTGGTCTCCGGCAGCCCGGCGTGCAGCCACGCGGTGCGCGTGACGTTGTTCGACTGCTCGCCGGCCTGGGTCACGGCGCCGCCGACGAGCTGTTCGACCAGCTCGGGTTCGATCCCGGCCCGGTCGAGCACGGCACGCTGCGCGGTCCCGAGCAGTTCGGCCGCGTGCAGCCCGGCCAGCCAGCCGCGGCGCTTGCCGATCGGGGTCCGCACGGCCTCGACGATCACTGGCGTGCCCATGCGTGTCCCTTTCGTCCGTCAACAGCGTTCACTCGGCCAAAATTAGAACATGTTCCTGTTTTTGGCAAGGGTGGCCAGCATCGGCGCCATCTGGATCTTGATCGAGTGAGCGCTCGCTCACCTGCGGGTCTGTCGCCCACATCGATTAAGTTAACGGGTTTCACTTCACGCTCTTCCGTTGGTTAACGCCGTATGCTGTAATCCCCTCTAGAACGTGTTTCATCGGCGAACCGCGTAGGAGGCACCTGTGGCAGCTCCGCTGATCCCCGCCGGTTTCGACTTCACCGACCCGGACCTGTACGCGCACCGGCTGCCGCTGGCCGAGTTCGCGGAACTTCGGCGTACCGCACCGGTGTGGTGGAATCCGCAGCCCCGCAACACCGCCGGTTTCGGCGACGACGGCTACTGGGTGGTCACGCGGCACGCGGACGTCAAGGAGGTTTCGCGGGACAGCCAGCTCTACTCGTCGAGCGAGAAGACCGCGATCATCCGGTTCGACGAGAACACGACCGACGACATGCTCAACGCCAACCGTCTGGTCCTGTTGAACATGGACGCGCCACAGCACACGAAGCTCCGGCGCATCGTCTCGAAGGGTTTCACGCCGCGCTCGATCTCCCGGCTCGAAGACACGCTGCGCGACCGTGCGGAGCGGATCGTGGCCGAGGCGAAGAAGAAGGGCTCGGGCGACTTCGTCACCGACGTCGCGTGCGAACTCCCGCTGCAGGCCATCGCCGAGCTCATCGGCATCCCGCAGGAGGACCGGCTCAAGATCTTCGACTGGTCCAACCAGATGATCGCCTACGACGACCCGGAATACGACGTCGAGCCGATCGCCGCCTCCGCCGAAATCCTCGGCTACGCCTGGAACATGGCCGAGGAACGCCGAAAATGCCCGATGGACGACATCGTCACCAAACTGATCCAGGCCGACGTCGACGGCGAGGCGCTCGCCTCCGACGAGTTCGGGTTCTTCGTCATCCTGCTCGCCGTCGCCGGAAACGAGACCACGCGCAACGCCATCACCCACGGGATGAAGGCGCTGCTGGATCACCCCGAACAGTGGGAGACCTACCGCGCGCAGCGGCCGAAGACCGCGCCCGACGAGATCGTCCGCTGGGCCACCCCCGTCGTCGCCTTCCAGCGCACCGCCACCCGGGACACCGTGCTCGGCGGTCAGGAGATCCACGCGGGCGACCGGGTCGGGATGTTCTACAGCTCGGCCAACTTCGACCCCGAGGTCTTCGACGCCCCCGAACGGTTCGACATCCTGCGCGAGGACAACCCGCACGTCGGGTTCGGCGGCACCGGCTCGCACTACTGCATCGGCGCCAACCTCGCCCGCCTCGAAATCGACCTGATCTTCAACGCCATCGCCGACGTCATGCCGGACATCACCGAGGCGGCCCCGCCGCAGCGGCTCCGCTCCAGCTGGCTCAACGGGATCAAGCACTACCCGGTGAACTACGCCTGATTCCCCCGACGGGCTCGTGGCCGGGCCCGGTGGCGAAAGTACGGAGAAACCCGGGTGCCGCGCCGACGCGGCACCCGGGTTTCCGCGATTGGCCGCTCCGGCCAGGTGCTCAGTTCCCTCGCGGGGGCGGTGTGGTCCCGCCACCTCCATGAGGCGGCGGTGTGGTCCCGCCACCGTGAGGTGGCGGCGTGGTCCCGCCACCCCCATGGGGCGGAGGTGTCGTCCCGCCACCGGACAGGCCGCCGACCGCGCAGCAGTAAGTGTCCGCTGCCGCGGAAGCCGGGGTGAGGACGGCGACGCCGACGAGAACCGGCAGCGTGGCGACGAGACCCACGATTGTCTTGCGCAGCATGAAATGCCCTTCCGGTCAAGGAAAAGTGCGTTCCTGTCGAACGTAACAGGAGGTGCCTGGCCGACCGGTGAGTCGAGTCTTTCGGCTACGTGTCTTGACCGGACGTCCTGAGAACCACGGAATCGGGAGCCTCTTCGTCACCGGACGCCGGGCGGGGTGCCGTCGCCACCCCACGGCTTCGGCACGGCACTCATCGTGAACCGCAGCTCGCCGCCGCCGGTGAGATCGCGCTGGCTCAGTAACGGCTGGGTGACCGGCTTCCCGTTGAGCCGCAAGGACTCCACGTAGGGCCGGTCCGCCGCGTTGCCCGGCGACGAGACCACCAGCGGGCGGCGCGTGCCGGGCAGCCGCAGGGTGACCTTCGTGAAGAACGGGCTGCCGACCGCGTACTGGTCCGACGCCGGGTTGACCGGGTAGATCCCCAGCGAGGACAGCAGGTACCAGGCCGACATCTGCCCGCAGTCGTCGTTCCCGGTCAGCCCGTCCGGCCGGTTCGCGTAGTTCGCCGCCGCGATGCTCCGCACCCGCTCCTGGGTCTGCCACGGCCGCCCGGCGTAGTCGTAGAGGTAGCCGATGTGGTGGCTGGGCTCGTTGGTGTGGTTGTTGTGTCCCCCGGCGAAGTGCCGGTCCAGCAGCGCGAGGAACCTTTCCTTGCCCATCAGGGAGATCAGGCCGGGGACGTCGTGCATGACGTCGAAGCTGTAGACCCACTGGTCACCCTCGGTCCAGCCGCCGTCCGCCCATGAGCCGTCGAAGTTCCGCGCCTGCATGAAACCCGTCGAAGCGTTGTAGACGGTGCGGTAGTTCTTGCTGCGGTCGAGGAAGAACTTCGCGTCGTCCGTCTTCCCGAGCGCCTTCGCGGCCTGGGCGACCGCCCAGTCCTCGTAGGCGTAGTCGAGGGTGCGGGAACCGGCCTCGGCGGTGCGGTCGTTGGCGACCCAGCCGTTCCGCTTGTACGTCGTCAGCCCGGCGCGCGCCTCGACAGGGGTTCCCTCTTCGCGGTCGGAGAAGCGTAGCTCGGTGTCCCGGTCCGGCGGGGTCGTCGCGTCCTTGCGCACCGCTTCGTAGGCGAGGTTCCGGTCGAAACCGGTGAAGCCCTTGGCGATCGCCTCGGCGATGATCGAGTCCGCGTTCGTGCCGACCATGATGTTGGTTTCGGCCGGGTTCTTCCACATCGGCAGCCAGCCGCCCTCGCGGTAGTCCTGCAGCATCGACGTCACCATGTCGTCGACGCGCTCGGGCGCGAACAGCGTCAGGAAAGCGTTTTCGGCGCGGAAGGTGTCCCACAGCGAGTAGCTGGTGTAGCTCGTTCCTTTGTGGACCCTGTCGTCGTACGCGCTGTAGTACCGGCCGTACTCCGACATCTCGGAGGGGTATTGCAGGGCGTGGACCATGCCGGTGTAGAACGTCGCCAGCTGGTCCGGTGTCGCGCCCTCGATGTCGACGCGGTCGAGCTTCTCGCTCCACGCCGCCTTGGTGCGGGCCGCGACGCGGTCGAATCCCCGCGGGTCCGGGGCCTCGCGGTCCAGGTTCTCCCGTGCCTGCTCCACCGAAATGAACGAGGTGGCGATCCGGACCTGCACCCGTCGCGCCGAGGACGGGAACCGCACGAACGCGCCGAGTCCGGCGTCGGTGCGGGCCCGTTCCCCTTCGTGCAGCGTGGCGCCGGTCGAGGTCCCGTAGCCGGTGAATGGCGTGTCGAAGCTCGCCACGAAATAGCCCTTGAAACGCGGCGCCTTGAACGGCCCGAGCTTCGAATCCTGCCGATCGGGGTTGTACCCGGTGATCTCGCGGCGCGCCGGATCGATCGCGACACCGCCGGTGATCCCCGCGCGGGTCGCGTCCAGTACGAAGTTCGGCGCGGAGTCCGCCGGGAAGCCGAACCGCATGATCCCGACGCGCGACGTCCCGGTCAGTTCGGCGCCGATGGTCTTCCCGTCACCCGCTCGCATCTTGACCGTGTACTTCTGCGGCGACGCCTTCTCGTCGGCGCGGCTGAACGGCATCGCCCGCGCGTCCGTGCCCGGCTTGACCTCGCCGATCCCGGGCATCCCGGACACGTAGCCGTAGTCGCCCATCCAGATCGCCGGCTGATGGGTGCCGATGAACCCGGTGATCTTCGTGTCGTCGTGGTGATACGGCAGGCGGCTGACCCGGTTCTCCCTGGTCATCGGCGACCAGCGCGTCATCGCGAACGGCGGCGCGGTGCTCGGGATCATGCCGCCGTACTCGCTCGGATCCGCGCCGGTGGTGCCGATCATCGGGTTCACCAGGTCGACGTTCGACGGCCGGGGACGCGCCGTCGCGGGCACGGCGGTGACGAGCGGGAGCATGAGCGTCGCGGCGAGGAGCAGGCGGGCACGCATGACGGCCTCCCGGGGCTGACATCGTTGTCACATGCGGCTAACCGTCAACATGTACCCGGGATTCTCGCGGCGTGTCAAGGATTTTCGAGGCGACCGGGGTCAGGATGCCCGGCGGTCATGCGCCCCAATGTGGCGTTCGGTGCGTCTGACGCACCGAACGCCACATTGGGTGCGTCCAGCGCACCCAATGCCACATTGGGGCGTTCGACCTCGTCGATCAGGAGCCGGGTTTGGCGGAGCCGACCACCCACATCGAGAAGTACTGGGACCCGCCGCCGTAGGCGTGGCCGAGCGCGACGCGCGCGCCGTCGACCTGGTAGTCCCCGGCCCGGCCCATCACCTGCTTCGCCGCTTCGGAGAACCGCAGCATCCCGGACGCGCCGATCGGGTTGGAGGAGAGCACGCCGCCGGACGCGTTCACCGGCAGTCGCCCGCCGAGCGCGGTGTCCCCGGCCTCGGTGACCTTCCAGCCCTGCCCCTCCTCGGCGAACCCGAGGTTCTCCAGCCACATCGGCTCGAACCAGGAGAACGGGACGTAGATCTCCGCGACGTCCACTTCGGACAGTGGGTCGGTGATGCCCGCCTCGGCCCACAACGCGGCCGCGGCGTCGCGCCCGGCCTGGGGACTGACCTGGTCGCGTCCGGCGAACGTCGTCGGCTCGGTACGCATCGCGGTCGCGTGCACCCAGGCGGCCCCGCCTTCGACGGCGTCGCCCGCGGCCTCGTCGCCGATCACCATCGCGCAGGCGCCGTCCGAGGAGGGGCAGG
Organism: Amycolatopsis samaneae; assembly: GCF_039541975.1. NCBI lineage: Bacteria > Bacillati > Actinomycetota > Actinomycetes > Pseudonocardiales > Pseudonocardiaceae > Amycolatopsis > Amycolatopsis samaneae. The sequence continues at coordinate 536,458 of NZ_BAABHG010000002.1, read as the reverse complement.
TCTCGTCGTAGCGGATCGGGTCCCACAACATCTGCGACGCCCGAACGGATTCCACCGTGATATCGGACTGTTGCAGATGCGCGTACGGGTTGAGCGCGCCGTTGCGCCGGTCCTTCGCCGCGACGATCGCGCCGATGTGCTCGGGCGCCCCGGACCGCCGGATGTAGGAGCGCACGTGCGGTGCGAAGTAGCCACCGGCGCCCGCGCCGACCGGCATCTGGAACGGCGGCAGGATCGACAGCCCCCACATCGCGTTCGACTCCGACTGCTTCTCGAACGCCACGGTCAGCACGCGCCGGTGCACCCCTGCCTGCACGAGCGACGTCGCCACCAGCGCCGTCGACCCGCCGACCGACCCCGCGGTGTGCACGCGCAGCAACGGTTTCCCGGTCGCGCCCAGCGCGTCGGCGAGGAACAGCTCGGGCATCATCACGCCCTCGAACAGGTCCGGCGCCTTGCCGATCACGACCGCGTCGATCTCGTCCCAGCCCACCCGCGCGTCGAGCATCGCGCGGTCGATCGCCTCGCGCAGCAGCCCGGGCATCGACACGTCGGTGCGCTTGGCCTTGTGGTGCGTCTGGCCGGTGCCGAGCACGGCCGCGAGCTGCTTGCTCACATCGCCTCCATGGTCGCGACCAGGTTCTGCTGCAACGCCGGGCCACTTGTCGCGTGCGCCAGGGTTTTCCGTGCCTCGCCGGACAGAATCCGTTGCGCCGCTTCGCCGACGCGGGCGAGCCCGGCCGCGAACATCGGGTTGCCGGTCAGCGCGCCGCCCGAGGGAGTGATCCGGACGCCGTCGCCGAGCCCGAGCGCGCTCCGCAGGATCAGTTCCTGGTGCGTGAACGGCGAATGCAGCTCGGCGACCTCGACGCCGTCGAGATCCAGCGCCGCCGCGGCGGCCTCGGTCGACGGGGACCGGGTCAGGTCGCGCGCGCCGAGGACGGGGGAGTCGACACGGTGCTCGATGCCGGTGAGGATCGCCGGGCGCTCGGTCAGATCCTTCGCGCGCTCAGCGGAGGCCAGCACGATCACCGAAGCGCCGTCGGTCACCGGGGCGATGTCGTGGGCTCGCAACGGATCCGCGACATACGGGGCGTCGAGCAGTTCCGCGACGTCGGGCGTGCCGGACCGCTGCGCGGCCGGGTTGGCCACCGCGTCCGCCCTGCTGCGCGCCGCGACCTCGGCGAGGTCCTTTTCGGACCACAGCCCGGCGTCGAGCCCCAGCCGTGCCTGGATGCCCGCGATGGACACCGAATCCGGCCACAGCGGAGCGACGACGTACGGGTCGAGCTGCAACGCCAGCACCCGGCGCAGCGTGCCGGCGCTCGACTTGCCGAATCCGTAGACGAGCGCGGTGTCGACCTCGCCCATCCGGATCTTCAGCCACGCCTCGTACAGCGCCCACGCGGCGTCCATCTCGACGTGGGACTCGTGGATCGGCGGGAACGCGCCGATCGCGTCCACCGCGGCGATGAAGGAGAAGGCGCGCCCGGCGAGGTAGTCCGACGAGCCGGAGCACCAGAACCCGATGTCGCGTTTGGACAGTCCGGTGGCGGCGAAGACCTCGGCGAAGATCGGCACGAGCATTTCCACGCCGTTGGTGGTGCCCGGGGTCTCCCGGACGTTCGGGGCCTGCGCGAACCCCACGACGGCGACGTCTGGCATCAGTTCCTCACAGACTCAGAGGTGATGGGCGAAGGATTCGTAGGCCGCGTCGGGCTCGCCCGTCGGCTCGAAATGGCTGATGTTCTCCAGCGACGTCCACCAGTCCTCGCGGGGTTTCCACGCCGCGCGCACCCGCATGCCCATCCGCACGTCGGCCGCGTCGCAGCCGAGCACCAGGTGGAGGAAGGGGATGTCGGCGCCGTCGAGCAGGATGTAGGCGGCGACGTAGGGCGGCTGGATCCGCTGGCCGAGGAACGGGACGTTGACGATGCAGAACGTGGTGACGATGCCGGTGTCGGCCAGTTCCACCTCTTCGGTGGTCGGCACGCCGTCGGTCGGGCAGGCCCCGCGCGGCGGGATGTAGACCTTCGCGCAGGCGGGACAACGCTGGCCGATCAGCCGTCCTTCGGCGAGCGCGCGCAGGTAGCGGCTCTCCTCCGGGGACGCGGAGTGCCGGTAGCCCAGGTGGACCGGGGTGATCACGACGGCGACGGGCGCGCCGTCCTCCCGTTGCGCGACCGGGGGCGGCGCCTCGGTCGGGGTGGTGTCGGGGGCCTCCGCGGGCAGGAAGTACGCGATGTCCCGGATGTGCCCGACGGTCTCGTCGGCCCACCGCACGCGAACCCGCTGTCCGGTGTGGACGTTCCCGGGCGCGCCCGCGTCGAGGGCGTGCAGCATCGCGGTGTCCGCGCCGTCGAGCCGGATGAGCGCCCAGGCGAACGGGCGGCTCAGCGGCTGGCCGTCGAGGGGCTCGGCGCACCACGACCAGGAGACCACGGTGCCCTCGGCGGCGACCGGGACGAACTCGTCCAGCGGCGCCGCGGTGACCGGGTCGTACTCGACCGGGGGCACGTGCACCCGTCCGTCGCTCCCGCGGACGCCCTCGACGCGGCGCTCGCGCAGGGCGTTGACGAACCGGCCGAGCACCGGCCCGGTCGATCGGGTGTAGTCGAAGCCGATGTCGAGCGGGGCCGACAGGGGGGTCTCGGATGCGCTGGCCGTCACGACTTGAGTGAAACACGTTCTCGAATTCTCGGCAAGAACGCGCTGAAGACGTATTGCCCGTGAGTGGAACGCGTTCTAGATTTGCGGTATGTCGACGACTGCCGCGAAGACGCTCGGACTGTGGAACATCGCCGGGGAGCAGCCGGAGCTGCCCGCCCTGATCGACCCGGACGGCCGGGCGGTCGGGTACGGCGAGCTGGTCGCCAAGGCGAACCGGTACGCGCTCGGGCTCGAGGCGCTCGGCCTCGAAACGGGCGACGTCGTGGTGCTGCTGCAACCGAACGGCTCGGAGCTGGTCGCCGCCTACTTCGCCGCGATCCAGTCCGGGCTGTACATCGTCGTGGTCAACTGGCACCTCGTCGGACCCGAGATCGCCTACATCCTCGCCGACAGCGGCGCGAAGGCGTTCCTCGCGCACGAACGGTTCGCCGACACGGCGGTGGCCGCGGCGGACGAGGCGGGCATTCCCGCGTCCGCGCGGTTCGCCGTCGGCACAGTTCCCGGGTTCCGCCGCGTCGAGGAACTGGGGGCGGGCGAGGGCGAGGGCAGGCCGCAGCGGCACACCGCCGGGTCGCCGATGCTGTACACCTCCGGCACCACCGGGCGGCCGAAGGGCGTCCGCCGCCCGCTCACCGGGGCCGACCCCGACCAGGTGCCCGCCGCGTCGACGTGGTTTTTCGGGGTGTTCGGGATCGGGCCGTTCGACGAGCACGTCCACCTGTGCGGGTCGCCGCTCTATCACACCGCGGTGCTCAACTTCGTCGCGATCTCGATCCAGCTCGGGCACCCGGCTGTGCTCATGGACCGCTGGGACCCCGAGGAGATGCTGCGGCTGATCGAACGGCACCGGGTCACGCACAGTCACATGGTGCCGACCCAGTTCCGGCGGCTGCTCGCGCTGCCCGACGACGTCCGCGCGGCCTACGACCTGAGTTCGCTGCGCGTGATGATCCACGGTGCCGCGCCGTGCCCCCTGGAGGTCAAGCGCCGGATGCTCGACTGGTGGGGCCCGGTCGTCACCGAGTACTACGCGGCGACCGAGGGGGGCGGCACGGTGATCAGCGGCGAGGACTGGCTGCGGAAACCCGGCTCGGTCGGGCTGCCCTGGCCGGGCTCGACGATCCGGATCCTCGACGACGCGGGGGAGGAACTGCCCGCGGGCGAGACCGGCACGGTGTACATGAAGATGGGCGAGTCGAAGTTCGAGTACCACAAGGACAAGGACAAGACCGAGAAGGCCAGGGTGGGCGATCTGTTCACGCTCGGCGACGTCGGTCACCTCGACGAGGACGGTTATCTCTTCCTGCACGACCGCAAGGCGGACCTGATCATCTCCGGCGGGGTCAACATCTATCCGGCGGAGATCGAGGGCGAGCTGGTGATGCACCCGAAGATCGCCGACGTCGCGGTGTTCGGCGTCCCGCACGAGGACTGGGGCGAGGAGATCAAGGCCGTCGTCCAGCCCGCCCCCGGCGTCGAGCCCTCCGGCGCGCTGACCGCCGAACTGCTGGACTACGCCGCCACCCGGCTCGCGAAGTTCAAGCTCCCCCGCAGCGTCGACTACCTCGACGAACTCCCGCGCGACCCCAACGGCAAGCTCTACAAACGCCGCCTCCGCGCCCCCTACTGGGAAGGCCACCCCGTCCCGTAACAGCGATCTCGCGTGATTGAGGGCGCAACTCGCGTGATTGGGGGCGTAACTCGTGAGTTACGCCCCCAATCACGTGAGTTCTGTTTCTGATCACGCGAGTTCGCTGTCAGCGGCCGTGGAATTCGGGGCGGCGTTTCTCGGCGAAGGCGCGGGGGCCCTCCTTGGCGTCGGCGCTGGCGAACACGGCGATGCCGTACTGGGCGTCGAGTTTGAAGGCCTCTTCCTCGTGCATGCCTTCGGTGTCGCGCAGGGTCTTGAGGATGGCGCGGATCGCGAGGGGACCGTTCGCGTTGACCAGCGACGCCAGTTCCAGCGCGCGGTTCAGCGCCTTGCCGTCGGGCACGACGTGACCGATGAGGCCGAACTCCAGTGCCTCGGCCGCGGTGATGTGCCGCCCGGTCAGCAGCAGGTCCGCCGCGACGGTGTACGGGATCTGCCGTGGCAGCCGGACCGCCGACCCGCCCATCGGGTACAGGCTCCACCGCGCCTCGGACACGCCGAACTTCGCGCTCTCCCCGGCGACGCGGATGTCCGTTCCCTGCAGGATTTCCGTGCCGCCCGCGATGGCGGGACCCTCGACGGCGGCGAGGAGCGGTTTCGTGAGCCGGCGGCCCTTCAGCAGCCCGTCGATCCGGCTCGGGTCGAACGCCCCGCGCTCGAACGCGTCGCTCGGGGCGTTGCGGGACATCGACTTCAGGTCGGCGCCCGCGCAGAACGCGCCGCCCGCGCCGGTGAGCACACAGCTGCGGATGGCGTCGTCGGCGTCGACGCGGTCCCAGGCCTCGGTCATGATCCCGAGCATCTCGCCGGTCAGCGCGTTCTTCGCTTCGGGCCGGTTCATCGTGACGACGAGTGTCTGCCCGTCCCGCTCCACCAGCGCGTGCGGCTCGCTCAACGGAAACCTCCAGGAAAGCCTCGGCGATATTGCCCAGAACGATAACATGTTCTACTTTGGGGGCGTGGCACTCAACATCGCGGATCTACTCGAGCACGCCGTCGACGCCGTGCCGGAACGTGTCGCGGTCGTGTGCGGTGACCGGCGGGTCACCTTCGCCGAGCTGGAGGAGCGGGCCAACCGGCTCGCCCACCACCTGGCCGTGCACGGCGTGGGACGCGGATCCCACATCGGTGTCTATTCCCGTAACTCCATCGAGGCCCTGGAAGCGATGATCGCGGCGTACAAGCTGCGTGCCATCGCCGTCAACGTCAACTACCGTTATGTCCACGGTGAACTGAAGTACCTGTTCACCAACGCCGACCTCGTCGCGCTGGTGCACGAGCGCCAGTACGCGGACAAGGTCGCCGCCGTCCTGCCGGAAACCCCGAAACTGAAACACGTTGTCGTCGTGGACGACGGCAGCGACCGGGATTACCGGCGTTACGGCGGCGTCGACTACGAGACGTCGCTGGCCGCCGAATCGCCCGAACGCGATTTCGGCGAACGCAGCGCCGACGACCTCTACATCCTCTACACCGGCGGCACCACCGGCTATCCCAAGGGCGTGCTGTGGCGGCACGAGGACATCTGGCGCGCGCTCGGCGGCGGCATCAACTTCGTCACCGGGGAGTACGTCCCGGACGAATGGACGCTCGCCGAACAGGGCAGGTCGGGCAGCCTCGTGCGGCTGCCCGCCGCGCCGCTCATCCACGGCGCCGCGCAGTGGGCGGCGTTCGGCGCGCTGTTCACCGGCAGCCCGGTCGTGCTCGTCCCGCGCTTCGACGCGCACGACGTGTGGAAAGCCGTGCAGGACAACAAGGTCCAGGTCCTCACGATCGTCGGGGACGCGATGGCGCGCCCGCTGATCGAGGCCTACCGCGAGGGCGACTACGACGCGTCGTCGCTCGTCGCGCTGTCGAGTCACGCCGCGCTGTTCTCGCATTCGGTCAAACAGGATTTCCTCGGCATCCTGCCGAACGTCGTGATCACCGACGCGATCGGTTCCTCGGAGAGCGGGTTCACCGGGATCGGCATGGTGGGCAAGGACTCCGACCACAGCGCGGGCCCGCGCGTGCAGTTCGGCAAGGACGCCATCCTGCTCGACGAAGAGGGCAACGCCGTCGCCCCGGAGCCGGGCGCGATCGGCCTCATCGCCCGGCGCGGGCACGTCCCGCTCGGTTACTACAACGACCCCGAGAAGAGCCGGACGATCTTCGCCGAGGTCGACGGCGCCCGTTATGTCGTACCCGGCGATTACGCTCGTTACGAGGAGGACGGCACGGTCACCCTGCTCGGCCGCGGCTCCCAGTGTGTCAACACCGGCGGCGAGAAGGTCTACCCGGAGGAGGTGGAAGGTGCGCTGAAATCGCATCCCGACGTCTTCGACGCGCTCGTGATCGGCGTGCCGGACGAGCGGCTGGGCCAGCGGGTGGCCGCGGTCATCCAGCCGCGCGAAGGCGCCGTGGTGGACTTCGCGAGCGTCGAGGCGCACGTGCGCGGGGAGATCGCGGGGTACAAGGTGCCTCGCACGGTGTGGCTGGCCGAGGAGATCGGCCGCACGCCGAGCGGTAAACCGGACTACCCCTGGGCCCAGCGGTACGCCGCCGAGCACCCGCCCGCCACCCAGCCCGTCTAGGAGACAACGGATGCGCACTTCGCTCTGCGATCGGTTCGGGATCGAGCTGCCGATCTTCGGGTTCACCCCGTCGGAACACGTCGCGGCCGCGATCAGCCGCGCCGGCGGGATGGGCGTGCTCGGCTGCGTCCGGTTCAACGACGCCGCCGAACTCGACGCCGTCCTGGACTGGATGGACGAGCACACCGACGGGAAACCGTACGGCGTCGACGTCGTGATGCCCGCGAAGATCCCCGCCGAGGGGAACCAGGCCGACCTCGGCAAGCTCGTCCCGGAGGGGCACCGCGCGTTCGTCGAGCGGGTGCTGGCCGACCTCGGCGTGCCGCCGCTGGACGACGGCGGCGCCGGGCGTGACGGGGTGCTGGGCTGGCTGCACTCGGTCGCGCGGTCGCAGGTCGACGTCGCGCTGAAACACCCGATCAAGCTGATCGCCAACGCGCTCGGTTCCCCGCCCGCCGACGTCATCGCGCAGGCGCACGCCGCCGGGGTCCCGGTGGCGGCGCTCGCGGGCAAGGCGGAGCACGCCGCGCGACATGTCGACAACGGCGTGGACATCGTGGTGGCGCAGGGGTACGAGGCGGGCGGGCACACCGGGGAGATCGCCTCGATGGTGCTCGTCCCGGAGATCGTGGACGCCGTCGGCGAGCGGGCGCCGGTGCTCGCCGCGGGCGGCATCGGCTCCGGCAGGCAGGCCGCCGCGGCGCTCGCGCTCGGCGCGTCCGGGGTGTGGATGGGTTCGTTCTGGCTGGCCACCGAGGAGTACCTGCAGACGATGACCGGATCGGGCGCGATCCAGCGCGCGCTCGTGGCCGCGAGCTCGTCGGACACCGTGCGCAGCCGCATCTACACCGGGAAGCCGGCGCGGCTGCTCAGGACCCGGTGGACCGAGGCGTGGGCGGCCCCGGACGCCCCCGAGCCGCTGCCGATGCCGTTGCAGAACCTGCTCGTGTCGCCGGCGCACAACCGGATGCACGCGGTGCACGACCCGAGCCTGGTTTCCATGCCGGTCGGGCAGATCGTCGGCCGGATGGACCGCGTCCGCGGCGTCGCCGAGGTCATCGCCGAACTCGTCGGTGGCTACGAGGAAGCGTTGTCCCGCCTGGACAAAACCCGCTGAAGGTCCGTGGGGGCCTCCTTGAGGGACCTAGAGTCCCTTAAGGAGGCCCCCACGGACCGGCAAAACCCTGTGGTCCGGCTAGATCTTCTTGGCGGCGTCCGCGATCGCCGACGCGAACGTGCTCACCTCGGTGTACACCCCGGGCGCGTGCGGCCGGGCGCAGCCGTCGCCCCAGCTGGTGATGCCGACCTGGATCCACGCGCCCGCGTCGTCCCGGCGGAACATCGGGCCGCCCGAGTCGCCCTGGCAGGTGTCCACGCCGCCCGCCGAGACGTTGCCCGCGCACAGTTCCGCGTTCGGGATGAGCCTGCCGTACGAACCGCCCTGTGCCTTGCAGGTGCTGTCGGGCACGAACGGGACCTGGGCCTTGAGCAGGTATCGCTGCTGCGCGCCGCCTTCGCTGGCCGCGCCCCAGCCCGCGATCGAGAAGCTGCCGGTGTTGAGCGACGAGGTCGTCGCGATCGGCAGCGTCGCGAGGCCGGTGACCGGGCTCGCGAGCTTGATCAGCGCCCAGTCACCGCCGGTGGCCGTGCCGTAGGTCGGTGACCGGTACACATAGGTCGACTTCACCTTCTTGGCGCTGGTGCTCTGCAGGTCGACCACACCGACGGTGGCGGTGATCGAGCTGTTCGCGCCCGTCCGGCTGACGCAGTGCGCCGCGGTCAGCACGATCTGGCTGGTGTAGAGCGCGCCGCCGCAGCCCATGGACAGCCGCACCATGAACGGGAATTCCCCTTGCGCGGCACGGGTTCCGCCGACGACATTGGTGGAGGGCGGCTGGTCGGCGACCGCCGGGGTGGCGAAGGAGGCGGCCGTCGCGGCCGCCGCGAGGCCGATCGCGGCGTTTCTGAGCAGGGTGAACCAACGCTTGGTGGCCAAGGGACCACTCCTCTCGGAGTCCACAATGGATGGACGAACCTGCGCGCGGCCGCTCACCGACTACACCAGAGTCACCCACACGGGGACTACCGACTTTCTTCGGGTCTTTCCGGCAAATGGGTCACCGTGGTGACCGGTAACACCCCCGTAACCAGAGTGTCCATAGTGGACAACGGCGTCAGTGGCGGAGACGTCGCACGCCGTAGGCCACCGCGCCCAGCGTGAGCACCGCGCAACCGGAAACCACCGACGTCCACGGCAGGCTGAACGCCAGCACGACGCAGCCGAGCAGGCCGACGGCCCCGATGACGCGCGGCGCGCGGTGTTCCTCCTCGCGCAGGGTCAACGCCGCGACGTTCGCCACGGCGTAGTACGCGAGCACCGCGAACGACGAAAACCCGATCGCCCCGCGGAGGTCGATCGACGCGGCCAGCGCGGCGACGAGGACACCGACCGCCAGTTCGGCCCGGTGTGGCACGCCGAACCGCGGATGCACGACGGCGAGGAAACGGGGAAGGTGCCCGTCGCGGGCCATCGCCAGCGACGTCCGTGACACCCCGAGGAGCAGCGCGAGCAGGGAACCGAGCGCGGCCAGCGCGGCACCGGCGCGCACGACCGGCGTCAGCCACGGCCACGGCGAACCGGACACCGCCGCCGCGATCGGGTCGGCGCTCGCGGCGAGCCCGGCCGGGCCGAGCCGGACGAGCAGCACCACGGCGAGGACGGCGTAGACGACGAGGGTGATCCCGAGCGCCAGCGGGATGGCGCGCGGGATCGTGCGGGCCGGGTCGCGGACCTCCTCGCCGAGCGTCGCGAGCCGCGCGTAGCCCGCGAACGCGAAGAACAGCAGCCCCGCGGCCTCCAGTACCCCGCCCGCGCGGAAGCCCGCGAACGGGGCGACGGCGAACGCGGCCCCGCCCGAGGACGTCGCGGCGACCGCCAGCGCGAGCACGAGCAGCGTGACCGTGACGATCACCCGCGTGGCCAGTGCCGAGCGGCGCACTCCGCGGTAGGTGACCCCGGTCAGCGCCGCGACCACCACGACGGCGGCCACGCTCCGCCACGGCCGGTCCAGTCCCGGCGCGGCGTAGGCGAGGACGGTCAGCGTCATCGCCGCGCAGCTGGCCGTCTTCCCGGTCACGAACCCCCAGCCCGCCAGGTATCCCCAGAATTCGCCGAGCCGTTCCCTTCCGTACACATAGGTCCCGCCGGACTCCGGGTACCGCGCCGCCAGCCGGGCCGAGGACGTCGCGTTGCAGTAGGCCACCACGGCGGCGAGTGCGAGCGCGGGCAGCAGTCCCGCGCCCGCGGCGCGCACGGCCGGGGCGAACGCGGCGAACACCCCGGCCCCGATCATCGAGCCGAGCCCGAGGAACACCGCGTCGCCGAGGCCGAGGCGACGGGCCATCGAGGGTGAGGTCATCCGGGTGATCCTTCGCTCGTGCCTGCCGGGTCGCGGGACAGCGAACCACGGCGGCGCCCGCAGGGCCTAGTGTCGGGTCCCGTGAGCGCACGTTCCTCGCTGAGCCGCCCCTCCGCCGACGGCCCCGTTCGCGACGGGATCCCCGAACACGGCCGCATTCCGCGCTACTACGCGGTCAAGGTCGGCCTCCTGGAAGTGATCGCCGAACTCGGCGAGGGGAGCGCGCTGCCCGCCGAACGGGAGCTGTGCGAGCGGTTCGAGGTCTCGCGCGCGACGGTCCGCCAGGCGGTCGGGGAACTGGTGCTGGAGGGCAGGCTCAGCAGGCGGCAGGGGAGCGGCACCTTCGTCGCGCCGCCGAAGATCGTGCAGCCGCTCGCGCTCGTCAGCTACACCGAAGGCCTGCGGCGGCAGGGGATCGAGCCCGGCCGGAACGTGATCACCCTCGAACGCCGCGCCGCCGGACCCGCGCTCGCCGCCGACCTGCGGATCGAGCCCGCGGACGAGATCATCCACATCGAACGGGTGCTGCTCGCCGACGCCGAACGCGTCGGGCTCGAATCGACCTACCTGCGTGCCGCCCGGTTCCCGACGCTGCTCGACGTGTTCGACCCGGAACAGTCGCTCTACGCCTGCCTGCGGGAACGGCTCGGTGTCGTGTTCGACGGCGCCGAGGAACGCGTCGAAACCGTGCTCGCGACGCCGCGGGAGGCGCTGCTGATCGGCACGAACCCGGCGCTGCCGATGCTGCTCATGCACCGGATCTCGTGGGGACCCGACGGCGAGCCGTTCGAACGGGTCCGATCGCTGTTCCGCGGCGACCGGCTGAGCTTCATGACCCGCCTCGGCCGCGTCGAATAGTCACGGCCTCTGAAGGCCACCTTGAGGGACTTGAGTTCCCTCAAGGTGGCCTTCAGAGGCTTTCCGGGGATAAGATAACGGAAAGATAACTCGTCCGGTCCAATATTCGGGGGTACTTCACCCGGCGTTCGTCCGGCGGCCAGGCTCCGTTGGCGGCCCCCGGCGAGCGTATGCGGCGTGCGAATTCTTGTTGTGGGCGGTGGCGTGCTCGGCACGATGCACGCCTGGCAGGCCGTCGAACGCGGTCACGAAGTGGTCCAGCTCGAACGCGAACCCGAGGCGCGCGGCGCGTCCGTGCGGAACTTCGGGCTGGTCTGGGTCGGGGGCCGCGCCTCCGGCCCCGAGCTGGCGACGGCGCGGCGCGCGCGGGTGCTCTGGGAGCGGATCGGGGAGCGGGTGCCGGGCGCCGGGTTCCGGCCCAACGGCTCGCTCACCGTCGTCCGTACCGAAGCGGAACTCGCCGTCGCGCGGCAGGTGGCGGCGGGCGCCGAGGCGGCCGACCGCGGTTTCAAGCTCCTCGACGCCGCCGAGACCCGGGAACTGAATCCCGCGCTGCGCGGTGACTTTCTCGGCGCGCTGTGGTGCGACCGCGACGGCGCCGTCGAACCCCGCGTCGCGCAGCCCGCGCTGCGGGCCGCGCTCGAAGCCACCGGCCGCTACACCTGGCTGCCCGGCCGCGAGGTCCGTGAGCTCACCGGCGACGGCGTCGCCGACGACCGGGGCGAGCGGCACACCGGCGACCTCGTGGTGTTCTGCACCGGCGCCTGGCTCGGCGGGCTCGTCCGCGAACTGGCCGGGCCGATCCCGGTGCGCCGCGTCCGCCTGCAGATGGCCCAGACCGAACCGCTCGGCGAGCCGCTCACCACGAGCGTCGCCGACGCCGACAGCTTCCGTTATTACCCGGCCTATCGCGGGGAAGCCCTCGACGCGCTCAACGCCGGGCAGCCCCAGGGCGAGGTGGCCGCGCGCCACGCCATGCAACTGCTGATGGTGCAGCGGCTCGACGGCTCGCTGACCGTCGGCGACACCCACGAGTACGACGAACCCTTCGGCTTCGACGTCGACGAGGACCCGTACGACCATCTCGCCGAGGTCGCCGGCGCGCTGCTCGGCCGTCCGCTGCCCCGGATCCGCCGCCGCTGGGCCGGGGTCTACGCCCAGGCCACCGACCCGGCGCGCATCGCGCACCGCGCCCGGATCGCCGAAAACGCCGTGCTGGTCACCGGCCCCGGCGGCCGCGGCATGACCTGTTCACCCGCCATCGCCGAAGACACCGCAGAGGAGCTGGGACTGTGACCACCGAACTGGCCGTACTGGACATGGCGGGCACCACCGTCGCCGACGACGGGCTGGTCGTCCGCGCCTTCACCGCCGCCATCGCCTCCGCCGGGGTGTCCGAAGAGGACAGCCGGTATCCGGGAATGCTGAAGTACGTCAAGGACACCATGGGGCAGTCGAAGATCACCGTCTTCCGCGCCATGCTCGGCGACGAGGCGAAGGCCGTCGCCGCCAACGAAGAATTCCAGCGCGCGTACGAAAAACTCGTCGCCGACGGCGAGTGCGCGCCCATCCCCGGTGCCGAGGACGTCATCCGCGGCCTTCGCGAGAGTGGCGTCAAGGTCGCCCTCACCACCGGGTTCGCCCCCGCCACCCAGCGGGCCATCCTCGACGCGCTGGGCTGGCACGACCTCGCCGACCTCGTGCTCGCGCCGGGGGAGGGCGTCCGCGGGCGTCCGTACCCCGACCTCGTGCTGACCGCCGCGATGCGGCTGGAGATCGGCGATGTGCGCAACATCGCCGTCGCCGGGGACACCCCTGTCGACGTCCACACCGGACTTCGTGCCGGTGCGTCCATTGTGGCCGGTGTGCTCACCGGCGCCGGCAAACGCGGCGAATTCCTCGAAGCGGGGGCCACCCACGTCCTCGATTCGATCCGTGACCTCCCCGACCTGCTGAACCCTGCCTGAGGAGCGAGAAGGACATGAAGACCACCACCATGCGGGTGCTGACGGCCACCCTCGCCGCGACCCTGCTCGCCGTGCTGACCGCCTGCGGCGGCACCGCGGGCGGCGCGAGCGGCGACAAGAGTGTCGTGGTGTACACAGTGGACGGACTGGAGGACTGGTACACCGCCCGGTTCGAAGAGTTCAAGGCCAAGACCGGCATCACCGTGCAGGCGGTGACCGCGGGTTCGGGCGAGGTGGCCTCCCGGGTCGAGAAGGAGAAGGCCAACACCCAGGCCGACGTCCTGGTGACGCTGCCGCCGTTCATCCAGCGCGCCGCCGCGCAGGGCCTGCTCGCCCCGTCGGGCCCGCAGGGCACCGACCAGGTGCCCGCCGCGCAGAAGGACCCGCAGGGCCGCTACTTCGCGCTGATGAACAACTACCTGAGCTTCATCCACAACGCGCAGAGCCCGGCGCCGAAGACCTGGGACGACCTCCTCGCGCCGTCGCTCAAGGGCAAGGTCCAGTACTCCACCCCCGGCGAGGCGGGCGACGGCACCGCCGTGCTGTTGCAGCTCCAGCACGTGCTCGGCGAGCAGGGCGCGCTCGACTACCTCCACCGGCTGGAGGCCAACAACGTCGGCCCGTCCTCCTCCACCGGCAAGCTCCAGCCCAAGGTCGCCAAGGGCGAACTCCTGGTGGCCAACGGGGACGTGCAGATGAACCTCGCCGAGATCGACAAGAGCGGCGGGTTCTCGGTGTTCTTCCCGGCCGACGCGCAGGGCAGGCGCTCGACGTTCGCGCTGCCGTACTACGCCGGGCTCGTCACCGGCGCGCCGCACGCCGAGAACGCCAAGAAGCTGCTGGACTTCCTGTTCTCGCCCGAGACCCAGGCGAAGGCCGCCGACGCGTACGGCATCCCGGCCCGCGCCGACGTCACCACCAGCGGCCCGAAGGCGGAGAAGGTCAAGGCCGCGCTGTCCGGTGTGGACATCTGGCAACCGGACTGGACCGCGGTGCTCGGCGGCCTCGACGCCTCCCTCACCGCGTACAAGAAGGCCGTGGGCCGATGACCCCCGCGGTCGAGTTCCGCGGCATCGAAGTCCGCTTCGGACGGACGAGGGCGCTGGCCCCGCTCGACCTCACCGTGGCGCGCGGCGAGACGCTGGCCATGCTCGGGCCGTCCGGTTCGGGGAAGTCGACCGCGCTCAAGGCCCTGGCGGGGTTCGTCCGCCCGAGCGCGGGCCGGGTGCTGCTCGACGGGCGGGACGTCACCGACCTCCCGCCGCACCGGCGGGGTCTCGGCGTCGTGGTGCAGAGCTACGCGCTGTTCCCGCACATGCGGGTCGACGGCAACGTCGCGTTCGGGCTCAGGGCGCACGGGGTGTCCAAATCGGACACCACGCGCCGGGTCGGTGAGGTGCTGGACCTCGTCGGTATGGGCCAGTACGCACGGCGCTACCCGAGGGAGCTTTCCGGCGGGCAGCAGCAGCGCGTGGCGCTCGCCAGGGCGCTGGCGATCCGCCCCCGCGTGCTGCTGCTCGACGAGCCACTGTCCGCTTTGGACGCCGCGCTGCGCGAGGACATGGTCGCCGAGCTGCTGCGGCTGCGGGCCGAGCTGCCGGACACCACGCTGGTCTACGTCACCCACGACCAGGGCGAGGCGCTGGCGCTGGCCGACCGGATCGCGCTCATGCGGGACTCGCGGCTGGTCGAGACCGGCCCGTGCGAGCAGCTCTACCGGCGGCCCGCGACGGAGTTCGCCGCGAGCTTCCTCGGCGCCGCCAACCTCATCCCGGTGGAGCTCATCCGCGCCGAGGGTGACCGGCTGGTGACCGTCCGCCTCGGCGGGCGCGAGCTGGCCGCCGAGCCGACCGGTGCGATCGCCGACGGGCAGGCCGTCGCGCTCGGCGTGCGGCCGCACCGTGTCGAGGTCCGCGCGGCCGGTTCCCCGGACGCGCTCCCGGCGCTGGTCCGCGGGGTGCGGTGGCGGGGCAGCGGCTACCGGGTCGACCTCGAACTGCGGCACGACGGCAGCGAGATCCGCGCCGAGGTGTCCGGTGTGGACGGTCTGCCCGGGGTCGGCGAACCGGTCGGGGTGTCCATTCCGGACGGATGCCCGCTGGTCGGGATCGGGGCCGGAACATGAGCGACGCTTGCGAGCGAATCATGGATATCATGCGCCAGAAGGAATTGGACACTGTCTCGCGGAGCGAGGCGATCGCATGACTGGTATCGCGCTCGAAGCGACCAGGAGCCGCCCCCGGGAGCGGGGCGGCTCGCGGCGTGGCTGGCTGCCCTGGTTGCTGCCGCCGCTGGTCGTGCTGCTCGGGTTCTTCGGCTATCCGCTGGTGCTCGTCGCGGGCCAGTCGCTGACGGCGAAGTCCGGCGCGGTGGGCCTGTCGGTCTGGGGTGAGGTCCTCGGTTCGGCCGAGTTCCGCGACGCGCTCTGGCAGACCGTCGTGCTCGCGCTCGGCGCGACCGCGGGGTGCGTGCTGCTCGGCACGTTCCTCGCGCTGGTGATCGCGTTCGTGCCGTTTCCCGGCGCGCGGACGCTGTCGCGGCTGGTCGACACCGTGCTGGCCTTCCCGTCGTTCCTCATCGCGCTGGCGTTCACGTTCCTCTACGGCAGCGCGGGAATCCTCGGCGCGGGCGGGTTCCTCTACTCGCCGTGGGGCGTGCTGCTGGCGGAGATCACCTTCTACACCCCGTTCGTGATGCGCCCGGCGCTGGCCGCGTTCGGGCAGGTCCCGGGCGCGCAGCTCGACGTCGCGGCGAGCCTCGGCGCGAAGCCGGGCCGGGTGCTGTGGCGGGTGGTGCTGCCCGAGGCGCTGCCGTCGCTGGCCTCGGGCGCCTGTCTCACCACGCTGCTGGCGATGAACGAGTTCGGGATCGTGCTGTTCCTCGGCGCCAAGGACGTCGCCACGCTGCCGACGCTTATCTATGGCAAGGCGATCGTGACCTTCGACTTCCCCGCCGCCTGCGTGGTCGCGATGGTCAACGTGGCGCTTTCCCTTGCGCTGTACGGGATCTACCGATGGGCCGTCGGAGGCACGAGGAGCTTACGATCGCGCAGCCGCTCGTCGGGCCGACCGGGTGCGGGTGTCCCGCAAGACACAGAGGGAGGGCGTCGTGCTGCTGTGGACGCGGCGTAGCAAGGTCGTGCTGTGGGCGGTGTTCGGCGTGCTGTTCATCGCGGTCGTGCTGGCACCGCTGGTGATGATCGTGCTCGCGTCGTTCGCCGGGCACTGGACCGGGGTGCTGCCGGGCGGGTTCACCGGCGCGCACTTCGCCGGGGCGTTGTCGGGGGAGACGTTCGCGAGCCTGTCGGTGAGCGTGCAGACCGGGGTGCTCGCCTCGGCCGCCGCGGTGCTGCTCGGTACGTGGGCGGCGCTGGCGGCGGAGAAGGCGCCGCCGCGGGTGCGGCGGGTGGCCGACACCGTGTTCCACCTGCCGATCGCGGTGCCCTCGGTGGTGCTCGGGCTGGCGCTGCTGGTCGCGTTCAGCCGTCCGCCGCTCGCGTTCAACGGCACCCGCTGGATCGTGCTGCTCGGGCATCTGATGATCCTGCTGCCGTTCGCCTACAGCACGGTCACCGCCGCGATGGCCAGGGTCGACCCGCTGCTCGCGCAGGCGGCGGCGAGCCTCGGCGCGAGCCCGGCGCGGGTGCTGCTGCGGGTCCGGATCCCGGTGCTGCTCCCGGCGATGTCGGCGTCGGCGAGCCTCGCGCTCGCGATGTCGATGGGGGAGCTGGGCGCGACGATGATGCTGTACCCGCCGGACTGGCGCACGCTCCCGGCGAGCATCTTCGCGCTCACCGACCGTGGCCAGGTGTTCCTCGCCTCGGCGAGCACGGTGCTGCTGCTCGCGGTGACGCTGGCCGGGGTGGTGCTGCTCGGGCTCGTCCGCGGCCGCGCGGCGCGTCGGTGAACACGTGCAACCTGGCGGGCACCCGGTACCGTCTGGAGGATATGCGGAACGCGGTGAAGGTACTCGGGATCGGCGCGGTGCTGGTGCTGGCGGCGGCCTGTCAGGGCGAGGCGCCGTCGACGCTCCCGGCGAAGGTCACTGATTCGGCCTCGCCGCCGCCCTCGTCGACGGCGCCGCCGTCGACGTCGGCCACCCCGCCGATGGCCCCGCCCGGCACGTTGCCCGGCGCCCCGCCGGGTCAGAGCCGGCCGACCCAGGGCGTCCCGGCGGGCGACACGGCCCTGCCCGCGACCCAAGTCGACAGCAGCGGGATGGGTGACGGCTACCCGCGTCCGGTCGCCGCGGGCGACGGCGGGAAGACGCTGTACGTCCAGGAGGAGCAGCGCGGCTGCGACCAGGTCGACGCCCGGGTCACCGAGCAGGACGACCGCCAGGTGGTCGTGCTGGTCACGGTGGTGCGCGCGGCGCGCAGCCAGATCTGCCCGGACCATGTCCGGGAGATCTCCCTGCCGGTCACGCTCACCGCGCCGATCGGGCCCCGCAAGGTCGTCCTGCGCCGGGGCTGACGACGCTCCGTGGGGGCCTCCCTGAGGGACTCTAGTTCCCTCAGGGAGGCCCCCACGGACCACCGGATCAGCTCAGGCGGTGAACGCGGCGGTCCCGTTCGGGGTGCCGAGCCCGGTCGGACCGTCCCAGCCCGGACCGGCGTTGCACTGCTGCTGGGCGTCACAGGAGCCGTTGCTGCCCTCGGTGACGTCGTTCAGGTTCCCGGTGTGCGCGTACGGGTAGGCACCGGGAGTGTCGGACGCGCCGGGGGTGCCGGCGAGTGCGTAGACCGAGGCGATGATCGGTGCGGACGCGCTGGTGCCGCCGTAGACGGCCCAGCCGCTGCCGCCGTAGGTCTGGTAGACGGCGACGCCGGTCTGTGGGTCCGCTACGGCGGACACATCGGCGACGGCCCGCTTGTCACAGCCGGTGTCGGTGTTCTGGAACGACGGCTTGGGCACGCTGCCCGAGCAGCCGCTGCCCGCGCCGTTCCACGCGGTCTCGGACCAGCCGCGATCGCCACCGCCCTTGGTGAGCGAGGTGCCGCCGACGGCCGTCACGTACTGCGAGGACGCGGGGTAGCTGATGCCGTAGCCGCTGTCGCCGGTGCTGGCGGTGATGGCGACACCGGGATGCTTGAAGTAGCTGGTGTCGTAGGTGTTCTCGTTGCCGTCCTCGCCGCCGCCGTAGGAGTTCGACACGTATTTCGCGCCGAGGGTCACGGCGCTGTTGACCGCGGTGCCGAGATCGTCCATCGTCGGCTGGTCCGCCTCGACGAGCAGGATGTGGCAGTTCGGGCAGATCGCGGAAACCATGTCGAGGTCGAGCGAGATCTCGCCCGCCCAGCCGGTGTCCGCCTTGGGCAGCGGGCTTGACTGGCCCTTCTGGTTGACCTTCTTGAAACAGCCGTTGTCCGTGGTGCAGGCGGGCAGGCCGTAGGTGGACCGGTAGGTCGCGAGGTCGGATTCCGCGTTGGGGTCGTCGTAGGCGTCCACAATGGCCACTGTCGCGGAAGCGCTTCCCGTACCGGTCAGGTTGTACGCCGCACGCAGATCGGACGGTCCGTAGCCGCTCGGCGCGGCGTTCGGGGCCAGCCGGGCCCGGGTGGTGTCGGTCTGTCGCTGCGCGAAACACGTTGCCATGCCTGGTTTCGCGTGCTGGTCGCAGACATGGGCGGTCGGATGCGCCGCCGGTGCCGAGGGCGCGGCGGACGCGGGCAGCGCGGGCATGGTCAGTGCCAGGGCGGAGAACGCCGCCGTGGCGAGGATCCTTCGGGTGGAACGGGACATGAACCCTCCAGGGGTCTGCCGGTGGGGAATAACCAACGGTGTCCCGATCTGTACAACTCCTCGCGGGGTCGCGGTGGCGCACGGGTGTCACTGTCGCGATCGGGACAGCCCGCCCGTCCCGGCGATTCCCGAATGGTCCCGAATTCGATCGGGCATCCGGCGAATACCGGCCGCAAAAGGGACGAGACGGAAATCCCCGCCGCGCCTACTTTCGTCGGACGGCCCGCGAAACGTCCGTGGGGGCCTCCCCGAGGGACCTGGAGTCCCTCAAGGAGGCCCCCACGGACCGTGGGATCAGCTCAGCGTGAGCGCGGTGTCGTCCAGCGCGAACGACGTCTGGAGCGACGCGTCTTCCGTGCCGGTGAAGGAAATCGTGACGGTCTGCCCGGCGAGCGAGGACACGTCGAGCGTGTGCTGCTGGTAGCCGGAGGCGGCGTCGGCGTTGGAGTACGTCGCCAGCGTCTTCGAGCCCGCCTTCACGGTGAGCTTGTCGTACGCCGTCGAACCGCTCTCGGCGGTGTCGATGTGCAGCCAGAACGACAGCGCCGCGTGACAGTTCGCCGGAATGGTCACCGACTGGGAAACGCTGTCGGTGTGCGTGCTGCCGTAGCCGTCGAGGTAGGCCACGTGACTGCCCGAATGCGGTGCCTCACCCGCGGACGCGGTGCTGACGACGCCGCTGCTCGCGGTCCACGGGCTGGTGCCGTTCTCGAAGCCGGGATTGCCCAGCAGTTGGCCGGTGCAGTTCCCGCCAGGCGTCGTGATCGTCCACGAGAACGTGGTGCTGCCGGTGAGCCCGCCGCCGTCCTTGGCGGTCGCGGTGACCGAGTAGGTGCCCGCGGTCGTCGGCGTGCCCGAGATCAGCCCGTTCGCGGCGCCGATCGCGAGGCCGGGCGGCAGCCCGGTCGCGGTCCAGGTGTAGCCGCCGGACCCGCCGGACGCCGAAAGCCGCACACTCGCCACCGTGCCAACGACGCCGGTTTCGCCGCCGGGGTTCGCGACCGTCACCGTGCCGGGCGTGCCGCCACCGCTGGTGAAGGCCGCCGTCCCGTTCGGGGTGCCGAGCCCGGTCGGGCCGTCCCAGCCGGGACCGGCGTTGCACTGCACGGAAGTCGGGCAGCTGCCGTTGCTGCCGGTGGTCACGTCGTAGAGGTTTCCGGTGTGCGCGTAGGGATACGCGCCGGGAGTGTCCGACGTGCCGGGGGTGCCGGCGAGTGCGTAGACCGAGGCGATGATGGGTGCGGACGCGCTGGTGCCGCCGTAGACGGCCCAGCCGCTGCCGCCGTAGGTCTGGTAGACGGCGACGCCGGTCTGCGGGTCGGCGACGGCGGACACGTCGGCGTTCGCCCGCTTGGCACAGCCGGTGGTGACGTTCTGGAACGACGGCTTGGGCACGCTCGTCGAGCAGCCGCTGCCCGCGCCGTTCCACGCGCTTTCCGACCAGCCGCGGCCACCGCTGCTCCGCGACAACGACGTACCGCCGACGGCCGTCACGTACTGCGACGAAGCCGGGTAGCTGATGCCGTAACCGCTGTCGCCCGTGCTCGCGGTGATCGCCACCCCCGGGTGCTGGAAGTAGCTGGTGTCGTAGGTGTTCTCGCTGCCGTCCTCACCGCCGCCGTAGGAGTTCGACACGTATTTCGCGCCCAGCGAAACCGAGGCGTTCACCGCCGTCCCCAGATCCTCCATCGACGGCTGGTCCGCCTCGACGAGAAGAATGTGGCAGTTCGGGCAAATCGCCGAAACCATGTCCAGATCGAGTGAGATCTCCCCGGCCCAGCCGGTGTCCGCCTTGGGCAGTGGGCTCGTCTGCCCGTGTTCGTTGACCTTCTTGAAACATCCGTTCGCGGTGGTGCACGCGGGCAGGCCGTAGGTGGAGCGGTAGCTCGCCAGGTCCGATTCGGCGTTGGGGTCGTCGTAGGCGTCCACAATGGCCACTGTCGCGGAAGCGCTTCCACTGGCGGTGAGGTTGTACGCCGAGCGTAGGTCCGTGGGTCCGTAGCCGCTCGGCGCGGCGTTCGGGGCCAGCCGGGCCCGGATCGTGTCGGTCTGTCGCTGCGCGAAACACGTTGCCATGCCTGGCTTTACGTGCTGGTCGCAGGTGTAGGCGGTGGGGTGCGCGGCCGCCGGTGCCGAGGGCGCGGCGGACGCGGGCAACGCGGGAGCGGTCAGTGCCAGTGCGGAGAAGGCCGCCGTGGCAAGGAATCTTCGAGCGGAACGGGACATGAACCCTCCAAGGGGAGATTCATCCGAATGGGGATAACCCATCGATGTCACGTTGTATACAGTGCGTGGGTTCCCGCCGGTGACGTCGTCGTGTCAGTGGCGCAAAAGTGTCGATTCGCGCGGTCGAGGAGGCCCGGATGGTCCCGGACTCAATCGGTCATCTCCGGACTCTCGGTCTCAAAGAGGACGAGGCGGAAACCTATCTGCACCTACTTTCGTCGGGACCCGCCGCACCGGGAACCCTGGCCGCGGCGGCGGGCCGGGACGTCGCCGAAGTCCTGCGCTGCCTGGCCGTGCTGGTCGAGCACGGGCTGGCCGGCCCGGCCGAGGGCGACGAGAAGTCCGTCGTCGCGCTGCCCCCGGAGCTCGCGCTCGCGGCGCTCGTCCGGCGCCGCGAAGCCGACCTCGCCCGCGCGCGGATCGCCGTCACCCACGCCTTCGACCGGCGTCGCCGGAGCCCGGGCGCCGACCGCGCCGGGCAGTTCGTCGAGGTGATCGGCGGACCGGCCGCGGCCGAACGCGTGCGCCGGCTGGAACGCTCCGCCCGCACGGAGGTGCGTGGTCTCGATTCGCCGCCCTACTACGCCGACGCCGACGCCAACGAGGTCGAGCTGGAGAACCTCGCGCGCGGCGTCCGCTACCGCGCGGTCTACGGACGGCTCGCCCTGGAAAGACCCGAATACCTCGCCGAAAACGTCCTGCCGTGCGGAAAGGCCGGGGAACAGGCCCGGATCCTGCCGGAGGTTCCGGTGAAACTGCTCCTGGTCGACGACGACTACGCGGTGGTCTCGCCGGCGAGCGGCGCGGACCGCTCCTCGGTGCTGCTGATCCGCCCGTGCGGCCTGCTCGACGCGCTGATCGGGCTGTTCGACATGTGCTGGCGGGCCGCGCTGCCGCTGGGGATCGCCGCCGACGCCCCGGGATCCTCGGCGCGGCCCAGCGAACGACGGCTGCTCGGCCTGCTCGCGGCCGGGCTGACCGACGACCAGGCGGCCCGCGCGATGGGCGTGAGCAGGCGGACCCTGTTCCGGTACCTGGAGAACCTGATGCGCCGCACCGGCTCGGCCAACCGCTTCCAGCTGGCGCTGCACGCGATCCGCAACGCGTGGATCCAGGATCCGGTGCAACCCGGGGCGGACCCCGCTCCGTCCTTACGGGCATGAGGTACACAGCGAAGCTGGCCGGTGCAGGCCTGGTCCTCGTGTTCGCGACGGCCTGCGGCGGTCACACCACGACAGCGAAGCCAGCGACCAGCGACGGCGCGGCGGCCCCCAGCGGCAGCGCGTCGCCCTCGACGGCGCCATCCGGGTCACCGTCCGCGTCACCGGGCGCCAAACCGCCCGAATCGCCCCACGCGAACCCGCCCGGCAAGCCCCGCCTCGAGGTTCCCGAGGGCAGTACCCCGGTGCCGCCGGGCAAACTCGACGTCAGTGCGTTGCCATCGGGATTCCCGCACGAGGCGTACACCGCCAACGGCGGGGCCGTGCTGAACATCCGCGCCCAGGAGGGCGGCTGCGGGCACGCGCTCGGCTCGGCGATCGAGCAGACCGCGCAGCGCGTCGTCGTCGACCTGAGCGAGACGAAGGCCCAGACGGGCCAGATGTGCACCATGGACATCCGCTACCCGGTGATCTCGGTGCCCCTGGCCGCGCCGCTGGGCGAGCGGACCGTCGTCCTCAAGCACTCCCCGCCGAAGTAATCCAGCCCCGGTAGTTCAGCGCGCCGGGCTCGCGGAGCGGTTCCTGGAACCGCTCCGCGAGCCCGGCGTCCACCGGTCCGGCCTCGGTGCGCACCGCCTCGACGGCCGTTTCCGGCCATTGTGGACGGCCGGGCGAGATCCGCGGTTTCAGCGGAAACTGATCTGCAGCACCGGTTCCGAGGTGGCCGCGAAGAAGTCGTCGCCCTTGTCGTCGATGACGATGAAGGCGGGGAAGTCCTCGACCTCGATGCGCCACACCGCTTCCATGCCGAGTTCGGGGTACTCCAGCACCTCGACCTTGCGGATGCAGTCCTTGGCCAGCCGGGCCGCGGGGCCGCCGATCGAGCCGAGGTAGAACCCGCCGTGCTCGCGGCAGGCGGCGGTCACCTGCTGGGACCGGTTTCCCTTGGCCAGCATGACCAGCGAGCCACCCGCGGCCTGGAACTGCGCGACGTAGGAGTCCATGCGCCCGGCCGTGGTGGGGCCGAACGACCCGGACGCGTACCCGTCCGGGGTCTTCGCCGGGCCCGCGTAGTACACCGGGTGGTCCTTGAGGTACTGCGGCATCTCCTCGCCGGCGTCGAGCCGCTCGGCGATCTTCGCGTGCGCGATGTCGCGCGCGACGACCAGCGGCCCGGTCAGCGAAAGCCGGGTCTTGACGGGAAGTTCGGACAGCTGCGCGCGGATCTCGGTCATCGGCCGGTTCAGGTCGACCTGGACGACCTCGTCGGACAGGTCGTCCTCGGTGACCTCCGGCAGGAACCGCGCCGGGTCGCGCTCCAGCTGCTCGATGAACACGCCGTCGGCGGTGATCTTCGCCTTCGCCTGGCGGTCGGCCGAGCAGGACACCGCGATCCCGACCGGGCACGAGGCGCCGTGGCGGGGGAGCCGGATGACGCGGACGTCGTGGCAGAAGTACTTCCCGCCGAACTGCGCGCCGATCCCGAACTGCCGGGTCATCTCCAGCACCTGCTGTTCGAGATCGGTGTCGCGGAAGGCGTGGCCCAGCTCGGAACCGGTCCGCGGCAACGTGTCCAGATACCGCGCCGACGCGAGTTTCGCGACCTTGAGGTTGAACTCCGCGGACATGCCGCCGACCACGATCGCCAGGTGGTACGGCGGGCAGGCCGCGGTGCCGAGGCTCCGCAGCTTCTCGTCGAGGAACCGGGCGAGCCGCTTCGGGTTCAGCACGGCTTTCGTTTCCTGGTAAAGGAAAGTCTTGTTGGCGCTGCCGCCGCCCTTGGCCATGAACAGGAATTCGTACGCCGGGTCGTCCTGACCATCCTTGTGGTACAGCTCGATCTGGGCGGGCAGGTTGGTGCCGGTGTTGCGTTCCTCCCAGAAGTTCACCGGCGCCATCTGCGAGTACCGCAGGTTGAGTTCCTGGTAGGCGTCGAAGATCCCCCGCGACAGCGCGCGCTCGTCATCGCCGCCGGTGAGCACGCCCTCGCCGCGCTTGCCGATCACGATCGCGGTGCCGGTGTCCTGGCACATCGGCAGCACCCCGCCGGCGGAGATGGCGGCGTTGCGCAGCAGGTCCATCGCGACGAACCGGTCGTTGCCGCTGGCCTCGGGGTCGTCGACGATCGCGCGCAGCTGCTCGAGGTGTGACGAGCGCAGCAGGTGCTGGATGTCGGTGATCGCGGTCCGCGCGAGCCGGGTCAGTGCCCCGGGGTCGATCCGGAGGAACTTCCGGCCCGCGGCCTCGACCTGCTCGACACCTTCGGTGGTGAGCAGCCGGTACTCGGTGGTGGTGTCCTTGCCCAGCGGCAGGACCTCGGTGTGCTGGAACGGGGTGGTGGGCGCCACAGCGCGGCTCCTTTGCCGGGCGAATCGGGAACCCGCCCAAAGTACCCAACCCGGCCGGTCCGTCGCGCACCGTGTGCCATACGGCATGCCGGCGGTGTGTCACAGGGCAGGACCGCGTCTGCATCTTGCGGGCCGCGAATTGCGGGCGGTGGCGGGAAAATCGAAGGCGCCGCCTCGGTGACCGAAGCGGCGCCTTCGTAGCGGAAAGTCCGTGTGTGGCTGGGTCGGGAGGCCGGGCCCACCCCGACGGACCCGACCTCCCGGGGGGCGCGATCCGGACGTGGGGGACACATCCGACCGCGAAGCCTGGCCCGGTGCCACCCCCGCCGGAAACGTGACACCTGACACGACAGTGTCGTGACCCAGGTCATAAGAAGTCAACGCGGCCGAACGGGTGTAGCCGTCCGGTTCAATGCCCCGCCCCCGGAGTTCTCAAACCCCGCCCGCCCGAAGATCCCCGATCTTGATCGAATCACCACCGCCGGGTCATCGATCCGTGAAGGCCTCCTTCACAGCGTTGAGCGCCGCGAAGGGGTCCTTACCGGCATATACCCCGGGGACTCGCGCGGAGCTCCTCTCCCGGGCGGCCCCCATGCGCCCCAATGTGGCGTTCGGTGCGTCCAACGCACCGAACGCCACATTGGGTGCGTCCAGCGCACCCAATGCCACATTGGGGCGCTCGACCGCAGGCAAGCCCGACGCCGGTGAAGACCGAAACGCAAGTGAGTGAAGCAAGTGAGTGAAGCGCACGAGGTGACCACGGCAGGGGGTCCAGGGGGCTTGCCCCCTGGCGGGGGTTTGGGGGTTCGACCCCCAAAAGACACCCAGCTGACGCATTGGGGCGAGCGTGCTCCGCGAGCACAGCTCGCCCCAACAACCGCGTCAGCTGGCGTAGGCCCGCAGCCGGTCGGCGCGCTCGCCCTGGCGCAGCTTGGACATGACCTCGCGCTCGATCTGGCGGACGCGCTCGCGGGAGAGCCCGAAGTGCTTGCCGATCTGGTCGAGGGTGCGGGGCTGGCCGTCGTCGAGGCCGTAGCGCAGCCGGATGACGTGCTGTTCGCGGTCGTCCAGCGTGGCCAGGACCCGGCGGAGGTCGTCCTGGAGGAGCCCGGAGATGACCGCGCTCTCGGCGTCGGTGGCCTCGGAGTCCTCGATGAAGTCGCCGAGCGGCGCGTCCTCCTCGGTGCCGACCGGCATGTCCAGGCTTACCGGGTCACGCGAGTGGTCGAGCAGGTCGGAGATCTTGTGCGCGGGGATGCCGGACTCGGCGGCCAGCTCCTCGTGCGTGGCGTCGCGGCCGAGCTGCTGGTGCAGGTCGCGCTTGATGCGGGCCAGCTTGTTCACCTGTTCCACCAGGTGGACCGGCAGCCGGATGGTGCGCCCCTGGTCCGCCATGCCGCGGGTGATGGCCTGGCGGATCCACCAGGTGGCGTAGGTGGAGAACTTGAACCCCTTGGAGTAGTCGAACTTCTCCACCGCGCGGATGAGACCCAGGTTCCCCTCCTGGATCAGGTCGAGCAGCGGCATCCCCCGGCCGGTGTAGCGCTTGGCGAGCGAGACCACGAGGCGGAGGTTGGCCTCCAGCAGGTGGTTCTTCGCGCGGTGGCCGTCACGCACCAGCGCGGCCAGCTCGCCGCGCCGCTTGGTGGTGAGGTTCTCCCCGGTCTCCAGCATGTGCTGGGCGAACACACCGGCTTCGATGCGCTTCGCGAGCTCGACCTCGTCGGCCGCGGTCAGCAGGGCGGTCTTGCCGATGCCGTTGAGGTACACGCGGACGAGGTCGGCGGCGGGGCTCTGCGCGTCGAGGTCGGCGTCGGTGAGCGCCCCCACGCTCGCCGGTTCGTCGATCTGCTGGGTGGGAATCCCGCGTTCGCGAATCCCGCGCGCTTCGCGTTCGAGAGTCTGGACTGACATTCTGCCTCCCCGGTCACGGGCTGAACGTGCTGCGGTGTGTCACGCCGGTCTGCACCCTGCGCGTCGGGCCCTGTGGAAAACCCGGTGCGCGGGCCCAGCCGGCTTGGGCTGGACACTTGGGTCAACGCGCCGGGTTTCCGAAACGTTCCCGGCTCGCTGAAAAGGAGACGGGCGTACCGCGGCACCGGTTGCTCGACCAATGCTGAGCCTTTCCTGAGAAAACTCGGCCTGGAACCGGAAACCTGGGGAAATGCTGAGAGCGCCGGGGGAATTCGCGCACGGGGAAGTCCCCCGCGCGCGGGAGGAAAATCCAGTGTGGTCTAAACCTCCACGAGCACGGTGAACGGTCCGTCGTTGACGCTCTCCACCGCCATCATCGCGCCGAAAACCCCGGTCGCCACGGTCGCGCCGCGCCCGCGCAGTTCGGCGACGACGGCGTCCACGAGCGGCTCGGCGACCTCCGGACGGGCCGCCTTTCCCCACGAGGGCCGCCTGCCCTTCTTCGTGTCCCCGTAGAGCGTGAACTGACTCACCACGAGCAGCGGGGCACCCGCGCCGGCACACGACTGTTCGTCGCGCAGCAGCCGCAGTTCGTGCAGTTTCCGCGCCATCACCGCCGCCTTCGCGACGTCGTCCTCGACGTGAATTCCCAGCAATACCAGCAAACCCGGCTCGTCGATGGCGCCGGTCACCGTGCCGTCGACGGTCACGCTCGCCCGGCTGACCCTGGCCGCCACCGCCCTCATTCCGCCACCGGGACGAGCATTCCGTGCCGCACCAGCTCCCGGACCACGGGCAACGCGGTGGCGGTCAGCTCGTCCGCGTCGAGGCCCTGCGCGGCGGCCAGCAGCTCGATCAGGTCCTCCAGCGGCAGCGCGCCCTGACAGCCCGCGAGCAGCCGCGCGGCGAGGTCGTCGACCTCGTGCTGCCAGCCGGGCCCGTCGGTGCGGTGCAGGCGCCGGATGGTGGTCCGCCAGCCCTCCTCGCCCGGCTCGTCGACCGACTCCAGCAGCACCGTCGGCGGCACCCGGAACCGGACATCCGGGAGCGAATCGCCGTTGTGGCGCAACCAGTCCACGCGGTCGAGCCAGCGTCCGGCCTCCGCGCCGAGCGGGTCGTCGTAGGCCTGCCGCAGGTCCTCGCAGACGACCGTCGGGGTGACCCCGCTCGCCCGCCGCAGTGTGACGAATCCGAACCCGATGCCACGGACGTCGTTGGCGGCGAACCAGTCCAGCCACGCCGCGGACTTCGCCCGCCCCTCCGGCGAACGCGGGTCGATCCCGGCGTCGCGCAGCCAGGTGCCGACGTAGAGACCGGGGTCGGCGACGTCCCGCTGCACGAACCACGCGTCGGTCTCCGCGGGCAGCCAGCGCGCCACCCGGTCGCCCCAGTCCTCGCCGCCCACGTGCAGCCACGAGGCCAGCAGTTGCCCGACGCCGCCCTCGGTCAGGAAACCGGGCAGCTGGCGCACCACGAGCGCGCTCGCGTCGTCCCCGGCGAGACCGGAGTCACGGTAGGTGTAGTCGACGCGGGCCGGGCCGACCACGAACGGCGGATTGCACACGATCTGGTCGAACCTCCGCCGCGCGACCGGCGCGAACCATTCGCCGTGGGCCAGCTCGACGTCGAGTTCGTTGAGCCGGAAGGTCGCGCTCGCCAGTGCGAGCGCACGGCCGGACAGGTCCGTCGCGGTCACCCGCTGTGCGTGCCGGGTCGCGTGCAGTGCCTGGACGCCGTTGCCGGTGCCCAGGTCGAGCAGGCTGCCCACCGGGCGGCGGCTGGTCGCCCGGATCAGGCTGAGCGAGGCGTGCCCGACACCGAGCACGTGGTCCTCGGGCACGGCGTGGCCGAGCGCGTCGGAGTCGAGGTCGGCCACCACCCACCACGAGCCGTCGTCGTCGCCGTGCGGGCGGATGTCGAGCGCCGCGCGGAAGGAGTCTCCTGAGGAATCGCCGCCCCGCAGCACCCCGGCGGCGACCGCGTCTTCGGTGCTCAGCGGCGCGAAGGCCGCCTTCACCTCGGCAGCGGGCTCGGCGCTGCCGAGCAGGAAGAGCCGGATCAGGGTGCCGAGCTCGCCCGCGTCGAGGCTCGCGCGGTGGGCCAGCTCCGGCTCTCCGCGCCCGAGCGCGGCGTGCGCGGCACCGCCGAGGACGGCGACCACACCGTCCGCGTCGTATCCGGTGCGCTGGAACGCCTCGCGCAGGCGCGCGCAGACGTCGTCGGACAGGTCGGGGGCGCCGGGGACGGCAAACGTGCTCACGGTCGGTAAGCCTGCCACGATGACCACGTGAGCAACGAACGTGTCCTGGCCCCGCTCGAAGCGGCCCTGCCTGATCTCGAAGCGCTTTATGTCGACCTCCACCAGCACCCCGAGCTGTCCTTCGCGGAAACCCGCACCGCCGGGATCCTCGCCGCCCGGCTCGAACAAGACGGTTACGAAGTGCACACGGGCATCGGCGGGACCGGGGTGCTCGGCATCCTGCGCAACGGCGAGGGCCCGGTCGTCATGCTGCGTGCCGACATCGACGCGCTGCCGGTCGAGGAGAAGACCGGCCTGTCCTACGCGAGCACCGCGCGGGCCGCCGACGAGCAGGGCCGCGACGTGCCGGTGATGCACGCGTGCGGGCACGACATGCACGCGACCTGGCTCACCGGCGCCGCCGCGCTGCTGGCCGCGGGCCGCGACAGCTGGTCGGGCACGCTCCTCGTCGTCTTCCAGCCGGGGGAGGAGCAGGGCGCCGGCGCGGAGCGGATGGTCTCCGACGGGCTGTTCGACCTGGCCCCGAAGCCGGACGTCGTGCTCGGCCAGCACGTCACGCCGGGTCCCGCGGGCTGGGTGCTCACCCGGCCCGGGGTGATCATGGCCGCCACCGACTCGCTGCGCGTCACCCTGCACGGGCGCGGCGGGCACGGTTCGCGCCCGGAGACGACCGTGGACCCGGTGGTGCTGGCCGCCTCGGTCGTGCTGCGGCTCCAGACGATCGTCTCCCGCGAGATCGCCGCCACCGACTCGGCCGTGCTCACCGTCGGCTCGCTGCACGCGGGCACCGCGGCGAACGTCATCGCCGACGACGCGGTGCTGGAGATCAACATCCGCTCGTTCGACACCGCCGTCCGCGACCGCGTGGTCGCCGCGGTGCACCGGATCGTGCGTGGCGAGGCCGAGGCCGCGGGCGCGCCGAAACCGCCGGAGATCGAGACGATCGCGAGCTTCCCGGTGACCCGCAACGACGACGCCGCGACCGGCGAGCTGAGCGGCGTGTTCCGCGCGCACTTCGGCGACTCGCGCGTGATGGAGGCGCCGCTGGTGACCGGCAGCGAGGACTTCGGCCACTTCGGCACCGCGACCGGCGCGGCCTCGGTGTTCTGGCTGGTCGGCGGAATGGACGCGGAGGCGGTGATCAGCGCGATGACCGAGGGCCGCTTCGAGAAGGACATCCCGTCCAACCACTCGGCGAAGTTCGCGCCGGTCCTGCACCCGACACTGCGGACCGGCGTCGAGACCCTGACGGTCGCGGCTCTGCACCGTTTCGACGGCCCCTCTGTCGGGTAGTCCCCCAGGGTGAGACGATGGGATACGGAGGTGGTGCTGTGAACGCGCCCGCCCACGGTCCCGACCCGGTGCTCATCACCGCGGCGGCCCCGTCGTACGACGACCAGCTGGCGGCACGCAAGCGGAAGTACGTCATCATGATGGGCTGCCGTATCCCGTGTCTCATCCTGGCCGGGCTGACCTACCACACCTGGTGGCTGGCGCTGATCTTCCTGGTCATTTCGGTGCCGCTGCCGTGGGTCGCGGTGCTGATCGCCAACGACCGTCCGCCCCGCAAGTCCGAGAAGGTCAACCGCTACCAGCACGAGGCCAAGGCGGTCGAGAGCAGGAACCACCAGGTGATCGACGGTTAGGCGAGCCGGTCGCCGGACAGCAGCGTGCCCGCCTGCTTGACGTGCCGCAGCACCGGCGAGACCTCCATGCTTTCCAGTCCCGGCAGGGAACCGATCCGATCCGTGGTGAACTCGAACAACTCGTCGAGATCCCGGCAGTGGGCGACGGCGTGCAGGTTGTGCGGCCCGGAAACCGCTGCGGCGAAAGCGATCTCGGGCATTTTCGCCAGTGTCCGCCCGACGCTTTTGACCGCCGACGGATGCACGCGGAGCCAGAGGTTCGCCCGCGCGTGATAGCCCAGCGCCGCCGCGGCGATCTCGACGTCGATGTGCACGACCCGGTGCGCCAGCAGCGCGTGCAGACGGCGTGACACGCGTCCTGGCGTGAGGCCGGAGGCCGCGCCGAGGTCGACGAGACTGGCGCGGCCGTCCCCGGCGAGGACGTCGAGCAGCTTTTCGTCCTCGGGCGCGAGCCGGACGGGTTCCCTGGCGACGACCGGGGCTTCGGTGAAGGGGCCGCCTTCGTTCCCCAGCGCCGCTTCCTGCTCCGGTGTCAGCGTTCCGCTGAGCGCGGCCCAGTAGTGGCCGCGGCCCCCGACGAACTGGCGGAGCAGCGCGGACGCGTGGATGTCGAGCACCGCCGCGGTGCGCGGCAACCGCCTGCCGAGCAGGTCGTCGCGCTGCTCCCGCGTCCGTGACCGGACCGCGCAGGTGATCTCCGAGCCCGCCGCGCCGAGGGAGATCCAGCTGACGTCGTCGCGCCGCGCGAGGGCGTCGGCGATCGTCGCGACACTGCCGGGACGGCAGCGCAACCGCACCAGCCACCTGCCCTGCCCCAGCGCGCCGGGGTCGACGATCCCGGCGACCCGGACGACGCCGTCGGCACGCATCCGGCGATATCGGCGGCCGACCGCGTTCTCGGTGAGGCCGAGCACGTCCGCGATCGCGGCGAAGGAGGCCCGCGGCGCGACCTGGAGCGAGCGAATGATTCGCACATCATCGGGCTGCAAATCGCCGGATTCGCTCATGAACGCTCCCGTCATGAAGGCAATCCTACGGATCAGCCCTTCAAAGATGACCCGGACGAGGAAGCGCGGAAAGACTGGGGACGTATCCACGAATCCCCAGGGGACAAAATGACAGCACCAGACACGGACAACGACCGGCCGGTCGCGCTGCTCGCCGGCGCGTCACGCGGCCTCGGGCACGCCCTCGCCGCCGAACTCTTCGACCGGGGCTGGGACGTCGTCGGCACCGTCCGCGACACCACCGCCCGGACCCCGCTGCGCGAACTCGCCGACCGCTCCGGCGGGCACGTCACCGTCGAGCGCCTCGACATCACCGAGCCCGATCAGCTGGCTCCGCTCCGCGAACGGCTCGCGCACCGGCGGCTCGACCTGCTCTTCGTCAACGCGGGGACCACGAGCAACGAGCAGACCCCGATCGGCGCGGTGCCCACCGCCGACTTCGTCGAGGTGATGGTCACCAACGCGCTCGGCCCGCTGCGGGTCATCGAGGCGCTCGAAGACCTCGTCACCCCGGACGGGCTCATCGGCGCGATGTCCTCCGGCCAGGGCAGCATCACCAACAACACCACCGGGCTGCGCGAGGTCTACCGGGGCAGCAAGGCCGCGCTGAACATGTTCCTGCGGAGTTTCGCGGCGCGGCAGGCGGACACGAAGCGCGCCTTCGTGCTGATGGCGCCCGGCTGGATCCGCACCACGCTCGGCGGCCCCGGCGCGCCGCTCACCATCGAGGAGACCGTGCCGCGCGTGGTGGACGTCCTGCTCTCCCGGCGGGGGACACCCGGGATCGCCTACCTGGACCGGTTCGGTCAGACCGTGCCCTGGTGACGCCACGGTCCACGCCGCGACGTCACTCGGGTCGAGGACCGCGGTCGTTCGTGATCACGCGGGACAGCGATGCCAGCGCCCCGGCGAGCGCGGCGAGGCGGATGCCGTTCACGGCGTGCCAGGTGGTGACCAGCCGGTGCCGCTCAGGCTCGGGCAGCGGCTCGCCGGAGGCCAACAGGCGCGCGTTCACCGTGCGGATCAGGTAGCCGCTCAGCGCCGCCGCCGACACCACACACGCGGCGTTGGCTACGATCACGCGCCGGTCGGCGCCCGACCTCCAGCACCGCGACAGCGCGAGCGCGGTCGAGCCGAGGGCCGCCGGTCCGGTCGGTGCGAAGTACCGGACGGGACTTCCCGCGGCGAGCAGCCCGCTGGACCGCCGGGGCCGGGCGTCCGCGAGCAGTTGCGGTATCCCGACCACGCCCTCGTAGAGGTTGCCGAAAAACCAGGCTGTCTGGGCCACGCGGGCCGTGCCGAGCCACCGGGATCGGTGTCGCGGCTTGCGAACGGTCATAACGGCGATGATGGCAGAAGTACGTCATCGCTCGCCGACCTCGCTCCGCGGTGTGCCTAACCTCGGGTGGGCAGCTCGATGACGCCGAACCCGGCCAGGGCCGCGACCAGCGCGATGGCCGCGAGCACGGCCCAGCTGACCGGATGTCCGAGGTTGAGCGTCCAGACCGCGCCCGCCCGCCGGTGGACGAGGACGGCCGGGTCGCGGCGGTTGAGGTAGATCATCCCGGCGGCGTACCAGTGGCGGTCGTCGTCGCGTTGCACACGCGGCGACTCGTCGTCCGTTTCGCCGGCGGGGAGCCGGTGCCCGGCGTCGCCGGCCCGGACCGCGAACACCGCCCACGCCACCGTCGCGGCGGCGAGGGGCAGGTAGCCGACGACGGTGACGGCCACCGTAGCCGGGAGGATTTCCCACACCTGCAACGAGATCACGAGCAGGCTCGCGGTGACGCCGCAGGCCGAGACGAACAGCAACCGGAGTACGCCGCCGAGGTAGGCCCGGTACTGGGCGGCCGAGCCCGCCGGGCGCGCGGCGTCGAGTTCGGGCCGCGCGCGGGGGAGGGCGACGGCGAGCAGGCCGATCAGCAGGACAAGCACGAGCTGCGCGATGACGGTGGCGAAGGCGGCGGCGAAGGTTGTGGTGCCTCGCCGTCCGGCGTCCACGACCAGATCGTTCGGGGTCGGCAGGGTCGGGGGCAGCGCCCCGTACCGCCACACGCCGATCCCGGCGGTGAGCACGAGCAGCGCCACCGCGGGCGCCAGCAGTATCCACTGTGGACGGACAGGATCGGTGCGCAGCGACGTGTCGGTGGCGACGGCCTGGCGGGTGCCGGCGTACCAGTCGCCGTCCCGTTTCGCGGCGGCGACCGCGCGGTGCGCCTGATACCCCAGCCCGCAGCAGCACGCGGCCAGGATTGGCAGCACGAGCGCGGGCGGGAGTTCCCGCCCGAACCCCAGCGAAACGGCGCCGACCACGGCGTAGGTCAGCGCGCCGAGGAGGGCGACGCCGCGGGTGTAGCGGTGACGCGCCCGGACGATCGCCGGTTCGGCCGCGCGTCGCCCCGGCACCCGGACACCGAAGGGGAGCGTGGGCCGGGCCAGCGCCGGTGCCGACCAGAACGTCACCGTGATCAACGCGATCAGCGCGAGGTCGAGAAAGGTCGACACCGTCATGAGGTGGCGTTCGCCTTCGCGCCGAACGCGGCGAGCACGGCACCGCAGCGGCCGCTCGCCTCGTCCGCGTCCAGTCCGAGCGCGACGGCCTCGGCGAGCAGC
Organism: Amycolatopsis samaneae; assembly: GCF_039541975.1. Classification (NCBI taxonomy): domain Bacteria; kingdom Bacillati; phylum Actinomycetota; class Actinomycetes; order Pseudonocardiales; family Pseudonocardiaceae; genus Amycolatopsis; species Amycolatopsis samaneae. Next base: position 502,405 of record NZ_BAABHG010000002.1, on the reverse strand, counting down.
GTGCGCAGCCGTTCCTGCCACTCGTCGGCGTAGCCGGGTTCGGCGGGACCGGAGCGGGCGTCCCGGCGGATCACCGCGCCGCTCTTGCGGTTGATCCGGAGCAGGCCCTGCGCGCGGAGCAGGTCGTAGGCCTTGTTCACGGTGTGGAAGTTGATTCCGAGGTCGGTGCCGAGCTGTCGGGTCGAGGGCAGCGTGTCGCCCTCGGTGAGGGCGCCGTCGGCGATCGCTTCGACGATCCGGTCCCGGATCTGCTGGTAGATCGGCACCTCGCTGTCGAGGTCCAGGGTCAGCAACACGCACCTAGGATATCTGCTATACATTTCATAGAACAGATGGAGCAGAGCTCCGGGTGAAGGGGTGATCGTGATGGCGGTGGTCGAGGTCGTCGGTGACGAGCTGCGCGTGGGGTTTTCCCGGTGGGAACGGCTCGCGGCGCGGCGCGCCGGACTGGTCGTTCCACTGGCCGCCGTCCGGGCGGTCGAGTGCGTCGGCGATCCGCTGGCGCGTACTCGCGGGGGCCGGGTGGGTTTCCTGGTCAGCGGGCTGGTGAAGGTCGGCGTCTGGGGGCTGGGCACGGGGAGGCGTCAACTGGTGTCGGTCCGTCGTGCGGTCCCCGCGCTGCGGGTCACGCTCGACCGGGCGGCGCACGGCGGCCGGTTCGACGAACTGCTGATCAGCACGGACGACGCGGAGGGGCTGGCCGCCGCGATCTCCGGCGTGCGGACGGCGGGGGTGTGAACGCGGCCGGGGGCGGGTAAGGGCGCGGTCCGTGAATGCCACATTGGGGTTTTCTCGGTAGCGGTTGGGGTGTGCTGGTGTCGCGAATGTCGCATTCGAGACCTGTCATTTGTGCACACTCCGTCAGCGCGGCGCGGCGCCCGAGGGACGCCCTAGGTGCGTTGGATGCACCAAGGGCGTCCCTCGCTGCGCTGGATGCACCGAAGGCGTCCCTCGGCACGAGCGGGCATCACTGTAGGAGAGTCGGTGTCCCGAAAGCGACTTTCGCGACGTTCAACGTCCCCCATGGAGCGTTCGCGATATGAGCGCCAGGGCGAGACGGGCGCAAGCACGTCCTGAAGGACGCCTTGCCGACGTTCAGCGTCGCGAATGTCGCATTCGTGACATCGTCTGAGCTGGAAGCCCGCGTCCTGAGCGGGGCGTTGGGGGCGGCGAGCGATGCCGGTGGGCTTTCGTGGGGCACGCGGGGTGCTGAAGGACGCTTTCAGTGCGTTGAGCGCACCGAATGTCAAATTGCAGCTGACGCACCAAAAGGTCGGAGGCCATTACCGCAGTTCAGAGGCCTAGGGTAGGTGGGGGTGACCCGGCGGTGCTGGCAGTCGTCCCATCGAACGGGCCCCGCAGTGTCCGCAGCTCAGCCGTCCAGACACCTCGGCTGTTTCGACGTTCGCGAGCATGAGCACGAAGACGTCCGAAGCCGCGTTGAGCAGGTGCGGGGAACACACACCGTTCCGGTGATGGTCAGTGTGCTCCCGCTCGTCGGCGTCCACATCGATCCGGGCACAGCCGCGTGGATCATCACCGTGGGTGCGGCGATCCTCGGCCCGGCCGCCGTCACCGCGTCGACACCCAACACGTGGAAGGATGACGGCAAAGTGAATGAAAACCGGGCATCTGCGCTCTAAACCTGCTGGTCAGGAAGTGTCGTCCCCGCGTGGGCGGGGCTGGTCCCTCCAGATCGTGACCCGCTCGCCGATCGCGGGTGGTCGTCCCCGCGTGGGCGGGGCTGGTCCGAGGATCTTGTCGTTGGCCGAAGACCCCGTAAGGTCGTCCCCGCGTGGGCGGGGCTGGTCCGTACGACATCCAGGCCCAGCCGGACGTCAAGTTGTCGTCCCCGCGTGGGCGGGGCTGGTCCCATCGGCGGCGCGCGGCAAGTGGTGCAAGACGTCGACCCCGCGCGTGCGGGGAAGTGTGCCTGCCGCTCATACAACCCGGCGTAGAACCTGCCCGCCGCGCTGCTGCCCCGCGACGACGGGCACTCGCCGGATGTCCCGATCTACGACACCCCGGACGGGAAGCCGGGTACGCGGTGACCGGTAGCCCGGTTCTTGTCGGTGGTGGGTGACATCCTGGCGGTGAACCGCCAGGAGGGGCGCTGTGGCCGACGTCGAAGAGCTGGTCGCCCTGGTCGGTGCTGCGCTCGACGCCATGAACCGCGCCGCGGCAGCACTGGAGCAGGCCCGCGACCAGGCCGAGGCGGTCCGCGAGGGCTGGGCACAAGCGTGGCAGGGCAGGCGGGTACAGGAGGCCATCGAAGCCGAAGGCGGCGCCGAGAGTGTCCGCGTCGACGCCGACGCGCTCGCGGCGCAGCTACGCGCGACCATGGCGGATCTGGCGGCCTACCGCGACAGCCTGACCGGTTCGCCGACGCCACCGGCTACGCCGCCCGGCCCGACGACGAGCCACACCACACCACCTTCGCCCGTGCGCGGCGCGCAGGCGTCCGAGGAACCCGAACACGTCCGGGCCGCCCGCGCGCACCTACCGCCGCCGGTTGCCAAGAACACCGGCCAGAAGACCCACGGCCGGTGGACCAGCGCGGGCAGGGAAAGCGAACCGGCGCCGATCGTCAGCGGCCGGAAGGATGACTACTACCAGGACACCGAGAGGTATCTCGCGTCCATCGGGATGAGCCACTACGCCATCGCAGCGCACGTCGAGACCAAGCTGGCGGTGCACATGGCCCGGACGGGTCTGGACGATGTCACCGTTACCATCAACAACTTGCCCTGCCCCGGACCGATGGGGTGCGACACCCTGTTGCCCGCGGTGCTGCCCCCGGGCGCGAAGCTCACCGTCTACGGCACGACAGAAGACGGCGCATCAACGGTCGACACCTACATCGGAAAGGCACGAGAATGATCCAGGCGTGGTACGAAGGCCACACCGAGACCCCGGTGACCGTCACGACCGGGGCCGAGCTGGACGCGGTGCTGGACGACGTCGTCAAGGCCGGTGCGCCGCAACTGGTGCAGTTCCTGACCGAAGGGGACGTGCGTAAGCCGCACATGGACGTCGGACTCAACGGGGAGCGCGGCACGCTTCGTTACGCGGGTGAGGGCCTGCCGAGCGTGAGCTACAGCAAGAACACCGGCACGCCGTACCCGCTGCCGGAAGGGGACGAAGTGATCTACTACCTCGACCGCGCCGACTTCTACTACCCCGACGACGCGGAGATCCCCGCCACCGACGCCCGCGCCGCAGCCCACGAATTCCTTGCCTCGGCCGGAGCGCGCCCGACGAATGTCGAGTGGACCGACGAGCAGGCCCCACCGACCGCCTGAACCCACCGGGGTCAGCGCGGCCTTATTCGCAGCGAGGACCGGGCGGTCCGAACGTCGTCCCGGCGCGGCGAAGGCGGCGGTACATGGTGGAAAGCGACACGCCGCACTGCTCGGCCAACTTCGTCACAGGGACACCGTTCTCGTAGTCGGCGCGCAGAGCCTGCGGTTCCATGCGTCGCTTTCGTGAGCGGGCAACGCGAACCAGGTCGTGCCCGGCGAGGCTGCCCAGCAGGACGAGCGTGCCCCGGCTGGCGCGGTGCTCGTCGTTGTAGGCCGTGAAGGCCCTGTTGAGCCCTATGACCAACCCGAGACCGGCGGCCTCGTGGTCTCGCGGCGGCAACGTGCTCCGGATCTGCTCGGCGATGCCCGTAGCCGGGCCGACGAACAGATCCACCGTGAACGACGGCGTTCGCACCACGTTGTCCAGTTCGGCCAGCAGGCGCTCGACATCCGCGGGCGACGTGTCGAGGACAGGCCGGATTACCGCGAGCGACCGGTCAATATCCAGTTCCGTATCGTGACCTGTCATCTGCACTTCTTCACCTATCTCATGATCCTTCGCTTTCCGAGGTTCACCCGTCGTGCTCGCCCGGGGGGCCAAGCTCGCACGACGGGTGAACCGGCCCGGCCGCCGAACACCGGGGAAGGTGCGGCCAGCGGCCGGATTCTGGAACCCGGGCGACGCGGTGCCGGGGCGCAGCCGCCACCGCGCCGACCGGGGGCTAGCGGGGGTGCGGCACCGGATGCGCCGGTTCCGGATAGCCGTTCGGGGGTGCCGGGAGACCGCGCTTCTCCCGATACACGCGCTCGCAGTCCCAGCACTGACGAGCCACACGGATCACGTCGCGGTGCGCGGCGCCTTCAAACTCGGCGGGCGCGGTCGCGCCGCACAACATCGTGATCGGCTCGCCCGAGCTCGGCAACCGATTGATGTTCGTCCGGTGCCACACACTGTTGATGATCGGGTGCACGGCATCGAGGTTGATGTAGATCAGTGCAGTGCTCATCGTGGCTCCCACGTGGGATACTTCGCGTCTTTCGGCGCGGCGCCGGGCCATTTGTTCAGCTTCGGCCACCGCTGCTCGATCTCGGTTTCCACGTCGACAGGCGTCTCATCGGCGGGTTGTTCGTCGGCCATCACGCACCGGCCTGCCTGGCACGCTGGGCGGTGTCGATCCGCAGTCGCGCGCTGGACTCCGCCCGCACCGCGTCGGCCGCAGCGGCTCGCATGTTGCGGCAGATCTGCCGCACCAACGCCTCGTCGAGCACGAGCGACGGGCCCGGCCCGAGCGCGATCACAGCGACCGGGTGCCCGTCATGAGGGCTACGGGATATCCCGGTGACGATGTTGACCATTTGCCCGAGGGTGTTGACGGTGGTCACTACCCGCTCCCGCGCCCATCCCCGATGCTCGCCGGGCTCCACGGAGCGGGATCGCGTCGGGTGCGATGGCGCAGAGCGGGTGGAATCGGTGTCGGCCTGGCCGTCAGAACGCCGGTCACCCTTGTCGCCCCTATTGGCAGGGGGCTTGTCACCATCTCGCGCCGTCACAAGATCATGATGCGACGCACATCAGCACGAAGGTGGTACAGATACGCCCGGTGGCGGAGGGGTACATTTTGTACCCCTCCGTCAGGCTGTGACGAGGCCGAGCTTCTGCGAGAGATCCCGCGCGTCGCCGCGCACCGTCGCCCCGCCGTTCTCGGCGAGGTCGGTCACTGCGGCGCGAGTGAACAGGTTGAACTGGGCCGTCTCCGGCGAGTATTCCTCTGCTTTGCGAAGCAGATGTATCGCGGCGACGGATTCCCTATTTTGGTGGTAAGCCCGCGCGACTTCGATGGTGTGGAAGGACTGTCGTGTTGCCGAGCCCATGTGATCAAGGTGAACGTGCTCCGCTTGGCGTGCTGCGTCGCCAGGCCGCATCAGATCGTTCAGCATCGTGATTACGTAGGCGTCGACCATATTGCGCCCGAAGATCAGCCAGGGGTGCCGATAGCCGGTCGGAAGCGCGTTCACCGCTTGATCGGCGATGTCCCAATGCCGCCAGGCGTCGCCGTCGCGCCCCGTCTTGGCGTGCGACAGCGCCGTCGCCAGGTGCAGCAGCCCGAACAGAGCACGATCCTCAACGCTGCTCTCCGGGGACAGGAGGGCAGCGGCGTCGTGGGCGAGTTGCACGCGCGCCTCGGCTTGCTGCTCGCCGTCGCGGTACACGTGGTTGACGTACCAGGCCGCGGCCGCCATGGCGCGTGGGTCGTCCGCGTCCTGCGCTGCGATCATCGCCCGGTCGCTCGTCAACGTCACCAACTCGGGCGCTGGCTGAAAGGACAGGTACAGCTGGGTGAGGTGGTAGATCTGCGCCTGCGCGACGAGCACCGCGCGCCGGGCGTCGCCGTCTACGCGCCGGACCGTCGTCCGAGCGTCGTGCAAGAGGCCGGGCAGCAGGCTTGCGACGGCGCTGCGGTGTCGACGCGTACCGTGCCACAACTCCCAGACCTGCGCGACGCGGGCCAGGAGGCCCGCCACATCGGGAGGTCCATCACCGTTCTGCACGGGATAGGTCGCGAGAGCGCGGGCGACATCGGGAAGGTACTCATGGGACGCCTTGCCGAACGTCGGCGTCGACATCCGTTCGTCGCCGGTGAGTTCGGCGAGATTGTCGATGCCCAGGACCTCGGCCAGCCGAAGAAGGACTGGGAGCCGGGGCGGCAGCAGCCGCCCGTTCTCGATGCTCTTCAGCCACTCTGCGGACTTGCCCACGAGCCCAGCCAGAACCGGCCGGGACATGCCAGCACGTAGACGTGCGGTCTTCAGGCGTGCGCCGAACGGCATCTCAGGATCGGTCACGAAGACCACCACCTTCGTTCGCGGAGTCGACTTCTTCGCGTTGCCCCCGGTGATCAGCCGGGGGCGTCCCTCCGCGAAGAGGTGCAACTAACAGCGTAGCCGCTACACGACTGGGTGAGCAGACCCAGCAGTCAGTGCCCGGCGCGAACTGTACGTTCGTCGGGAACGGGAACTGGAGTTGGTCACTACAGCATCGCGGCGAGCCCGAGGTAGACACCGCCGCCGACGACGAGTCCGGCGGCGGTGCCGATGGTGACCTGGGCGGTGGTGTGGTCGCCGAGTTCGACGCGGGACCAGCAGACCCAGAGCACGCCGAGGGCGAGCAGGGCGGCCCAGGGGCCGTAGACCTTGATCAGCATGAGGGTGGCTCCGGCCGCGACGATCGCGTGCATGCTGATCTTGAACTTCAGGCCGAAGGTGACCAGCACGGCGACGAGCAGGCAGGCAAGTTCGGCGGCGGTGAGCGCTACCAGGTCGCGCGGGGCGCCGCCGAGGAGCAGGGCGGCGAACCCGGTCGCGAGCGAGGTAATGCACACGGCGAACGGGACGACCCGCCCGGCTCGGTTGGTGACGTGGTGGCTGTCCCACTTCCCGCGTTTCGCGCCGCGCACGATGACGGCCATGGGGACGACGGCGCCGGTGATGCCGATGACCAGCCCCCACAGGATGGTGCGGCCGAGGTGGTAATCGGTGACCTTCCACGCGACGGCGAAAGGCAAGCCCAGCACCCACACCCACGGAGCCAGCACCTCGGTGGCGAGCCGGGCCAGTGTCCGCCGGGTCCCGCCGGTCGCGGTCTCAGTGGGCTGGGTCGGCATGGTGCTGGGCCTCCTGGCGGCTCTGGGCGACGACGGGTGAGGTGCTATAGGCCGTGGCGACGGCGGCCAGCCACGCGGCTTCGTCGCGGTAGTCGATGGTGACGGCCGGGGTGAACGATACTGGCCGCTCGGCGTTGACCGGCGCGCCGTGCTCCGCGGTGACCAAGGCCGTGGCGATGGTCGCGGCCTGCGCCGTCGCGGCGGGCGGGTGGCCGGCATCGGGGCGCGCCTCGGCCTCCGCCAGGACGCGCGCGTGGACCGCCGGGTCGATCCACGGTTGAAGCGCGCCTGCCAGCACGTCGTTGATCTCGGTCATCCGTTGCCGGACCCGGTCGGTGATGTCGGCCCGGCCGATCTGCTCGAACCGCACTTCGGGTGCGAAGGTGACCAGGTCTCGCCACAGCGGTTCCATCTCGCGGTAGTGGCGGCGCATGAGGCGCCGGGGCGCGACGGCGGGGACGGTGATCCCGGCCATCAGTAGCAGGATCGCGGCGGTGGTGAGCAGTCCGGGCAGCACGCCGTTGATGACCTGCGCCCACCACGGCAGACCGGCCGCGACGGCGACCGACGTCAGTGCCTTGTGCACGGCGAAGGCCAAGCCGAGGATGCCGCCCCAGCGCAGCAGCCGCAGGCCGGTGCGCAGGTAGCCGCGGGGCAGTTCGCGGGCGTGGCGGGCGACGAGGACCACGTCCAGCATCGCGAGGCCGAGGTACAGCTCGAACACGGCGAGGTAGGCGACGGCGAGCGCGTGGTTGCCCGCTTGACCGGTGATGGCGGGCAGCAGGTCGCCGTGCATCGGGCCGAGCACGTACAGCACCGCCAGCGTGACCTGCGAGCCGATCAAGATCCGTCGACGGGTCCGCAGTTTCGGAGGAACGTCGGCGACCGGGACGGCGAGGTAGAGCACGAACGCCTGGAGCCAGTACGCGGCGAGCACCCCGAGCACGTGAACGACGTAGTTCGGCAGGGTGGTGATCCCGAACAGCCAGCCCGGCGCGCCGAAGTCGACGCCGAGCAGCAGCGCGACGTCCAGCGCGGCCAGCGCCTTGACGTTGGCCAGCAGCGCGGGGGTGCGGGATCGGCGCCACGAGCGGATCCAGTAGTACAGCGCGCCGGTGACGGCGAAGATGATCAGCACCGATTGCAGGTTCGCGAGCAGCACGAGCATGGGGGTTCTAGTCCTCCAGGAGGCGGTAGCGGTCGGCCTGGGTGTCGCCCGTGGCCGACAAGTTGGGGCGCGTTCGGCGCTCGATGAGGTAGGCGAAGGTCTCCGCGGCCTGCTCCTGGTCCGCAGCGAAGCAGCCCGCGCGTTGCACCGCGCGGGCGATCTCGGCCGGGCAGGGCGGCCCGTCGTCGATTCCCGCTGGTTCGGCCTGCTCGTCGACATGGCGGCAGCAGATGTGACCGAGTTCGTGCAGGATGATGCGCCGCTGGTGACTGGGCGTGGTGTCCTGCCGGTAGAACACGTAATCCGCGCTCGCACGCGGCGTCCAGACCCCGTGAGGCAGCGGCTCGTCGATCCGCCGCGACTCGGCCACCAGCGACTCGGGGTAGGGCTTGATCACGATAGGCCGCCCGCGCAGCCGTGACAGCCGCGCGGCCAGCTCGGTGTAGGTGACCGTCGCGGACAAGTCCAGTTCGGACACCAGCCGCTTGACGTCCTCGGTGCGCGTGATGCGCTCCTGACTGGTGATCAGCACGCGGCGGGGTCGGCGAAACCGGTCGAGCAGGCGGCGCAGCATGGTGCGCTCAGCCATAGGTGTCCGCCGTACCGTCGTCGTTCTCCAGTTCACTGACGTGATCCGTGAGCTGGTCCAGCAACGCCTGAAACCGATCGGATACCCGACGATCTCCCCGCAGCAGCATGGCGTGTTGGCCGCGTGGCGCGGGTATGTCGGCGTCCGCGCCCGCGCTGATGCGCATCCGCCACCGCTCGTAGACCTCCAGGTCGAGGAAGAACCCCGCCGGGACGCCGAAGAACTTCCCGAGTCCATAAAGGACATTGGCGCGCGGGTTGTCCTTGCGCCCGTTGCGCAACTGCCACAGATAGCTGTGCGAAGCCTCTACGGCATAACCGGCCAAGGCTTCGGAAACATCACGATCGCTATACGGCTTCCCATCTTCGCGCTTCCGCTTGGCGTACAGGAACGTCAGCGCCTCCTGGATCGAGACGCCCGCCCCGGTCACCATTCCTCCATTTTGTTTACAGGTGTAAGCATTTTCGGCCGAGTTCCGTGTTTTTAGTTGACAGGCGCGGACACAGTCCCGCTAACCTCGGACACGGAAGCGCTGCCCACCAGCGCAGACCCGCCACCAGAAAGTGTTTACGTACATAAACATTCGACATCCTCGCGATGCGCGGCCCACCCGGCCGACCACGCAATGACTTGCACTCCCAGAGATCCTTATCGGGCGTCTTTGCGGTGTGTTAACGATTCAAGGGGCTTCACTGTAGTGACGAACAGCACAGCACTCGAAGGTGATCGTTTGGACACGGAGCGTCCGCCCACGCGTCCCCTCGACTCTTTCGCCCGCGTCATCCGCGACCTACAGCGGGTCAAGACACAGCAGGCCAAGCTCAAGGCACGACGTCAGGACCTTGAGAACCTGCTCAAGGCCGCACTCGTCGCGACCGACGCGCAGATGGGCGCGGTCGGCACCGTCGACGGTGTCCCGAGCGTTTCTTTTGTCCCACAGCAGCGGACCACGCTGGACCAGACCACTTTGAGAAAGCGCTATCCCGAGATCGCGCAGGAGTGCAGCGCCGAGCAGGAGGTGTGGACCTTCCGCCTGCTGAACCCATGACCGGCCCCGTGCCCCTGCGCGAGCTGGTTACGCTGGCCAAGGCCATGGTGGTCCAGACCAGCACGAGCGGACGTCCTGCGGGCGCTGACGAGACGGCGGCGACTATCGCCGCGTTGCTGACCAGCGAACCCCGCAACGAATCCGAAGTGCTGACGATCCTGGCCGTGATCATCGGTGACGCGCTGGCCGACCCGTTCCGGGAGACCACCGCGAACCGTTGGCGACCGTTGCTGCCCGCGTGGGTGCAACCCCAGCTCATCGGCGCGACCGTGACGCGCCTGCGCGCCGCTGGCCTACTGGTCACGACCGGACGCTACGCGCGGTGTACCGACACCCGGGGCCGCAACGGCGGCAAGCCGCAACCGATTTACTGCCTCGACGTCGCCGCGCTGTCCGAACAGCGCGCAGCAGCGTCCTGACTTCGCTCCGGCCCGCCGTGCTCGTTCACGGCGGTGCCTTGCCATGCCCGAAATTCTGTTGACCAAGGAGATTCCCTGTGGCGCGCGATCACGCCCGCTTGGATCTGTACATCTGGAACGACGACGACTTCTGTGCTCTGTCGGCGTCGGCGAAGCTGATCTACCTGCAACTGGTGTCTCAATCGAACCTCACCTACGCCGGGGTGCTGAACCTGTCGGTCAAGCGCTGGGGCCGCCCGCACCCGGACCTGGACCTGGCCGAGGTGCGCGCGGCGCTGGCCGAGCTGGACGCCGCGCGGTTCGTGGTGATCGACCAGGACACCGAGGAACTGCTCGTCCGCAGCTTCATCCGCAACGACAAGCTGTACAAGCAGCCGAATGTGCTGCGCGGCGCACTCAGGCGCGCGTTCGAGATCGAGTCGCCGATTCTGCGGGCCGCGCTGGCGGCCGAGCTGCGGCGGCTGCCGGTCGAGATCACCGGTCCGGCCCCGCTCGTGGCGGCCGAGGCGCTGGAGACCGGCACGCATAAGGCGCCACCAGAATTGGAGGCGGCGATGCGGGTCCGCGGTTCGGCCCGCCCGGCGGCGTCGGCGCGGCCCGCCGAGGCCGGCCGCGTCGGCTCGAGAGCGAACCCTTCCGCGAACCCTTCGCAGAAGGACCAGGGAGAAGGGAGCGGGGAGACAGGAGAGGCATCTCTTCCTTTGCGTAGCAAGAAAGAGGGGTTCCCCGCGCGCGCCACGCGCGACGCGCGTTCTGCCGCGCCCTGGCACGCTCGGCAAGATGAGGCCGATCACAGCGACGACACCGGCTCGGCCCGGCAGCAACGGCGGGCCGAGGCCGCGCGGCTGGTCGAGTTCTACGCCGAGTCGGTGCCCGCCCGCGTCGGCGCGCAGCTCGTGGCCGAGGTGATCCCGCTCCTGCGCGAGGGCATACCCGGCGCTGCCGTCGGCGCAGGGCTGGCGGCCTGGTCGACCAAGAACCTGCCGACCAGCTTCCTGCCCATGCTGGTCGGTGAGCAGATGCGCGCGGCTCGTGTCGCGGGCACCGACCCGAAAAAGAGGGCTCGGGACGCCGCGATGGCCGCCCGTTTCGAGGACCTGCGCGCGTCCGCGATCGCCGAGAATGACCAACACGGGGTCGGCCTGGCGATCCGGCAGGCCCGGCCGCAGCACGCCGACGCCGACCAGCTTCACGCGCTCCTGGACGCCGCGCTGACCTCGGCCGCCGAAGGACAGGCGGCATGAGCACGATCTACGCGGTGATGAGCCGCAGCGACGTGCGCGGCCTGCTCATGCGGCACACCGACGCGCACGTCACCGACGAGCTGGTCACGGCCTGGCTGGCCGGGCTGGCCGGGTACTCCCTGGCCGAGTGCCACGCGGCGCTGACCGCGATGGGCACCACCGCGCGGCGGGCTACCCCGTCCGACGTCGCGGGAAGCTGCGACGCCGCACGGGACCGCCCCGCGGGGCACTCCGCCAGCGCGGCGATACCGCCGCAGCAGCGGCGGCCGAGCACCAGCTCGACCGCGACGACGCGGCGGGAGTACCACCGGCAGGCCGGGCTGCGCGGCATCCGCAACGCCTACGCGGCCATGGGCTGGGAACGCAACCCGGACCACGACCTAGCGCGCTCCGTGCCCTGCCCGTTCTGCAAGGCGAAGGCCGAGGTGGTGTGCGGACCGCTGTCCCGCAACCGCGCCGGGCACAAGGAGAAGCGCGACCCGGTGACCCGGATGCACCCCTCCCGTCTCGAACGCGCCCGCCAGACGACCAGCACACCCCACGCTCACAAGGAGATCGCACGATGACCACCCGCGCCGCCTCGGCCGAGAACCACGACCAGGACCGGTGCGTGCTTGGCTGCCGCACCCGCGAGGGCCTGCCGTTCCCGGTCCAGCACGGCTACCGCACATGCGACCCGTGCGCGGACGCGCTGCGCACGGACATTCAAGAGCTGGCGCGGCTGTTCCCCGAGCTGGTCCACGCGGCCGTCCCCAGCGGCGGGTCACCCAGCACCGGGCGGACCTCACCGGGCTACGGCTCGCGTTCCCCGGCGCGGGACACCGTCCTGGTGCTCACCGACCGACGCACCCGCGCCGAGGACGACGGCGACCCCCACTCGGTCCTGGAAATCCTGTCCAGCTGGGCCGACAACATCCGCGAGGACACCGGCATGGGCATGCCCGACGCGAACGCACGCGAGGCGGGAAGCCTGCTGGTCGGGTGGCTGGACTTCACCGCGAACCAGCCCTGGGCGGGCAAGCTGGACACCCCGCTGAGCAAGCTGCGCGACGAGATCACCGAACAGCTCGGCCTGACGCCGCGCACCGTCGTCGGAGAAGCCGCGTTCCTGGTCGAATGGCTGGATTGGATCACACGCCAGTACTGGGTGACCGACCTGGCCGACGAGATCCGCGACCTGCTGTTCATGGTGCGCACGGTGACCGGCACAGCCGAGGCCACCATCCCGGTCGGCACGTGCCCGGTACCGAGCGAGACGCCGGGCTGGCCGTGCGGGGCGCAACTGCGTGTGCGCGCGAACGCGGAGTGGATCACGTGCCCGCGCTGCCGGACACGATGGCCGCGAGCGAGCTGGGACGAGCTGAGCGACGCGCAGGGCACCCCGGTGTCCGACGTCGCGGCACTCTCGGCGTGGCTGACCGTTCCGCCGGGCACGCTGCGGCGCTGGCGCAGTGAGGACGGCTGGACCAACCACGGTTCCCGGCGACGGCCGCTGTACGAGCGCAACGCCGTGCTGGCGTCCTGGCAGCGTCGCCGCGGCGCTCTCCTGGCCGGCTGATGGCGGGTGCGGGACCGGCGACCCCGCCGCGAAGACGGGGCTAGAACCCGCCGGTCCCGCGTGCTCCACCGTGATCAACGGAAGGGGCACCGCCAGTATATGGGGCGGGTCACACAACCCGGAAACCCTTCCCTTTGTCGTGAAGTTCAGATAGTATTGTTCTTGTTGGGAACGGACCTAGAACCCCGGACCCGACGACAAGAAACCGTGATCAGCGATGAAGGGATTTCCCTTGCGAGACAACATGATTCAGTGGTACGTGGTGTACCGCTTCACTACCCCGTCCATCCGACTGGACGGTCACCTGATGGGACTGCGTCCCCAGGACCGTGGGGCCGTGATCGTGCCGCAGTGGGAGCCGGTGATCGTGCGCCTGTTGGCCGACATCACCAACGGCGAACCGTGCGCCTACTGCTTCGAGCGCCGACTCCCGAAGTGTCCGGGAATCACGCTTCACGTAGCGATGGAGCGCGATCGCGCCGAATGCGACACCGCCGAGCTGCTGAACACGGCCATGTTCGAGCTGCCTGCCGAAATGGGCTGGTTTGAAGCAATGAGCGAGATCAGGCACCGCCTGGCATCGGACTGGGCCATCTCCGACCAGTAGTCCCGAGCGCTAGCCCGCGCGGGGCGGCGGAAACCCCTCCGCCGCCCCGCTTTCCCAGCACTGCCCGGCAGGGCCGGGCAAGCTGCTCGGCTGCCGGGCGCACACTTCCTGCGCCTGAAAGGAAAGTCGGAGATGACCGACCACAATGGACATTCTGATGACCGCCACGTCTGGGTGGTCTACCACGTGCCAGAACTCCCGGACCCGCAAGTTCCTTCGATCCTGCGGACGTTTCCAGTGCTCGCGAACCCCTCGGAGTGTCGCTACTGCGAGGCAATCGAGGCGGTGAGCCCGTGCCCTGGCGCGCAGGCCCACGCAGAGATGGCACGCGCGAAACTGAGCGTTCGCACCGGCCTGCGCTCGTTGCACGTGGAGCTGTTCAGCATGCCGCCGCACGTGTCCGTGCTGATGTGCGCGAACCACCTGTACGGCTTGCTGGTGCGACGCATAGAGAACGACCACGCGACCGGAGACGGCGACACCGGCGCGTAGTAGTCCGCGCTGTCCGGACCTGACCGCAGGGCGATCCGCCTCAGCCACCAACGTGGGGCGGATCACCCTGCGACATCCTTCCCAGTGTCGCTAAGTTCAGATAGTATTCTTCATGTCGGGAACGGAACTAGAACCCCGGGCCCGGCACCACCAACCACCGTGATCACCGGAAAGGAACGCCACCATGGCTACCACTCACGACATCGCCGACAAGGTCCGCAAGCTGCTGGACAAGGCCGAGGACGCCGCCGTCACCGAGGAAGAGGCGAAGACCTACTCGGCGAAAGCCGCCGCCTTGGTCGCCAAGTTCAACCTGGACGCCGCGATCCTCCGACACAAGGAAGGCAAGCGTCCCGAGCCGATCCGGCTGCTTGAGTTCGAGGTGTCCGGGCAGGGCTGGCACGGCAAGGCTCGCGCCGCGCTGGTCTACCGCGTCGCGGAGGCCTACGGCGCCGAGGTCTGCACCCTCGGGAACAAGATGAACGGTGCGCCTCGCTGGGTCCTGATCATGGCCCCGGCCGCCACACTCAAGGCGCTGGAACTGCTGCTGCCCTCCATCCTGCTCCAGGCCGAGACCGCCGGAACGGAGGCCGCCCGCAAGCACATGGCCGAGCGGAAAGGCATGTTCGACACCGCCGCGAACGCGAACATCGAACGGCGCTCGTTCTTCCGGTCCTACCTGCCCGGCTACGGGAACGGCGTCGCCGAGAAGATCGCCGCGTCGCGCCAGGAGATGGCCGAGAAGGTCAAGGGCAAGCCGGGCGAACTCGTTCTGGTGACCGACGCGGAGCGCACCCGCGCCGCCTTTGAGAAGCGGTTCCCGGACCTCAAGACCACCGCCGCCGACAAGCACAACGAGGCCGGAGCAATCGCGGGCCGCCGCGACGGTCGGACCGCCGACACCGGTCAGGCCAAGGTCAGCGGCAAGGGCAACGCCGCGCTGAACGGCAAGTAAGCACCACACGGGCCGCCCCGGTTCCGACTCGGAACCGGGGCGGCCCGTTAGGCTCACCATCACCACGAGAGGCGCCGAGGGAGGGACCAGACCCGTGATACCGGCAGGCCGGACACTGATCACGCAGGAAGACATCGCCGCGCTGTACGACATGAGCCTGCGCACCGCCCAACGGGCCGACCCTCCGCCATGGAACCGGCCCGGCCACCCGGCACCGGTCAACGCGGATCGAGGCAAGACGCACCGCAAGCTGTGGGACGCCGAGCAGGCCAAGGCGTTCGCACTCGGCAAGGCGGTACCCGAGCTGCCCACGGTTCCCGAGCCACCCGAGAAGGGACACCCCGAGGACATGCTCGATCGGCCCGAGGCTGCCAAGGCGGCAGGGCTGAGCACCGCTACGTGGTCGCGGTACGAAAGCATGGAACGGCAACGAACCCGCGCCGAGGGCGAACACCGGTTGGTGCCCGAACCTAACCGGGAGTTTGGCGGCGAGCCCTTCTGGTTCCGCCGCACCGTTGAGACCTACCGCGCCGAACGCGCCGACCCGGACCGCAAACGCGGCGGCGGACGTCCCGCAGGGACCACGGAGAAGACACCGCGCGGGGAGCTGGCCGCACGCGTGGCCGAGCTGCTGAACGAGCAACCCGACGGCGAGCCACTGTCCACACCGGAGATCGCGCGCCGCCTCGGAGTGAACTACCGCACCGCGCAACGGCACGTGAAAGCCCACCGCGAACAGAACTCGGTTGCGTCTGACCAGCACCGAACGTAAAGTCATTCATGTTGGACCCGTGTACGCACACAACGGTCCGCACGGACAGCGGTTGAGAGCCCCGGCAACTTCCCTCACGGTTGCCGGGGCTCTCCCGCGTCACCACCCCTGGTAGTTCGCCACGCGGACCGCCTGCAGGACGGTCCCGGGGCGGTGAGCACATGCTCGCCTGGTCCGGTAGCGACCGAGCTTCCCGACTCCCGCGCGACTGGCCGCGCCGCCGTGCTCGCATCCTGCGCCGTGATCCCGTCTGTGGTGTCTGCCAGCGCGCACCGTCGACCGAGGTCGACCACATCACCCCCGGCGACGATCACTCGGACGCGAACCTTCAAGGCATCTGTACGCCGTGCCACGCGAGCAAGAGCGGACGCGAAGGCGGCCGTGCCGCTGCCGCGCGCCGCGCGTCCGCGTACCGGCCCACCGAGCCGCACCCCGGCCTGATCGAAAGGTGAACCATGCGCGTGAAGCTGCTGCGCAGCCTCGGCGGACACCCCGCCAACACGGTCGTAGATCGCGACCAGGCCGCCGCCGAATGGCTGCTGGCCACAGGTAACGCGGTCGCCGCCGACGACGCCGAGGCGGAGACCAGCGCGGCGCCGCGTGCGCGGCGCTCGTCACGCAGCGCCACCCCTGGGGGGTGACCCCCGCCGCCCGCGACGCCCTACCGGTTAGGCATAGCAGCTCGCCGTCTGTACGAAACTCCGGCGATTGCGCACCGCCACCGCGCGGCCCGCCAGTGGCCGGCCGCGCGGCGCCACATCCACCCACGTCACGGAGGTGACGCGCTGCCCGCAACCCCGCCTCGACCCCGGACCAAGGATGCCCCCGAACCCGATTTCCGCCCCACCGACCACGTTCCCCGCCTCGATCAGATCTCCCCGCGGACCCTCCTCCGCCGCGCCCGCGCCGCCGCCCGGCGGACCCCACGCTGACCCGGACGTGCCGCTGCTGGTCGCACCGTGCCACTGGTCCGCGGCGAAGTTTGCCGTCCTGCGCTGGCACTACTCCGAGAAGATGCCCGTCAGCAAGATCGCCCCGTTCGGCGTGTGGGAACACGGCGAGTTCATCGGCGTGATCATCTTCGGTCGCAGCGCCACCGCGAGGCTCGGCAACCCCTACGGCCTCGGACAGACCGAATGCGTGGAACTGCTGCGCATCGCGCTGGGAGACCACGAACACCCGGTCACCCAGATGCTCACGGTGGCGCTGCGGCAGCTCCGCGCAGCCTGCCCCGGCCTGCGGCTGATCGTGTCCTACGCCGACACCGCCCAGGGCCACCACGGTGGTGTCTACCAAGCCGGGTCCTGGATCTACACCGGCACGACCAGCCCGCACAACGCGAGCTACGTCGTGCACGGCAAGCTGGTGCACGGCCGAACCCTGCGGCACCTGGCCGTGGGGCGCCCAGCCGGGGAAACCGCGGAGCAGTTCGTGCGGCGCACCATCGATCCCGAGGTTCGCCGCGTGAACGATTCGCGGGTCAAGCACCGCTATCTCTACCCGCTCACTCGTCGAGTTCGGCGCGCGGTCACTCCGCTGGCCAAGCCCTACCCCCGCCGCTCCGAGCCGGAGCAGGCCAAGCCGTAGCCGAGGGGGTGAGCCGTGGCGATCACCGGCCGCCCTCCCTCGGCGAACCCCCGCAACCGCAACCCGAAGTCCTACGACTGGACCTCGATTGAGGCCGTGCCGTTCGACGGCCCGTCACCGGACCTGCCGCGCAACGGCCGGAAGCGTTGGCACGCCGAAACACTCGCCTGGTGGGAAGCCGTCCGCCGGATGCCCCACTGCCGCTTGTGGACGGAAACCGACTGGCGGGTCGCGATGGAAACCGCCGTACTGGTCGATGCGTTCTGGCGCGGAGAAGCCAACCGCGCCGCCGAGCTGCGGCTCCGCGCCGCAAAGCTCGGCCTCACCCACGAGGACCGGCTCAAGCTGCGCATCCGCTACACCACCCCCGGCGAGGACACCGACGCGCCCGCGACCCCGGACCCGGCGGCGGTGACCCGGCTCGACGAGCGACGCAGGAGGCTGGGCAGCGGTGCGTGAGCTGGTCTACGCCCCCGGCCACGACCGCGCCTGCTCACTCGGCTGGCTCGCGGCGGCCTGGACCGAGCACTTCACCGTCCACGGCCCCGGCGACGTCCAAGGCGATGACGTCGACCTGGACGACGAGTTCGCCGGGTTCCTCATCGACGCCTACGCGCTCGACCGCACCGGCCGCCGCCTCTACAGCCGGGCGGTGCTCTCCCGCGCGAAAGGCCGCGCCAAGTCCGAGGTCGCCGGGTTTGTCGGGCTGTTCGAGGCGTTCGGCCCCTGCCGGTTCGCTGGGTGGGCCGAAGGCGGCGAGACCTACCGCTGGCACGGGTTCACCTACGCCTACGCGCCCGGCGAGCCGATGGGGCAGCCGCTCACGTACCCCTACATTCGTTGCCTGGCAACGGAAGAGAGTCAGACAGGCAACACTTACGACGTCATCCACTTCAATCTCACCGAGGGACCACTCGGCGAGGACCTGCCGAAGGACGCCGCCGGGCTCACGCGCGTGTTGCTGCCCGGCGGCGGGGAAATCGTCCCGTCCACCGCCAGCTCGTCCGCGAAAGACGGCGGCAAGGAATCGCTGGCGATCTTCGACGAGCCGCACCTCTACATCACGCCCGTGCTGCGCCGGATGTTCAAGACCGTGGACCGCAACTTGCGCAAGCGCAAGGCCGCGCAGCCCTGGGGGCTGCTGACGTCCACGATGTACCAGGCCGGTGAGGACTCGATCCTGGAAGCGCTCGACCGGCAAGCGAAAGCGATCCGGGAAGGCCGCACCCGCTCGGCGCGGCTGCTGTGGGACCACCGCGAAGCACCCGCCGAGGTCGACCTCACCGACCTGGACCAGATGGTGGCGGCGCTGCGGGAGGTCTACGGCCCCGCCGCCGACTGGATGGATCTCCCCGGGATCGTGGAAAACGAATTCTGGGACCTCACCAAGGACACCGAAGAGTCCCGCCGGTACTTCTTCAACCAACGGTCGTCCGCGGCTACGGCGTGGGTCACTGCGCCGGAGTGGTCCGCCTGCCACGCCCCGGACCGGCCCCCGCTGGTCGACGGCGACACCGTGGTCATGTTCTTCGACGGCAGCAAGAACGACGACGCCACGGGCCTGCTCGCCGTGCGCATGTCGGACGGGCACGCCGCCGTGCTGCACTGCCAGGAGAAGCCCGAAGGGCCCGCCGGTGCCGGCTGGGAGGTCGACCGGGCGGCTGCCGACCTGGCGGTCCGCACCGCCTTCGACCGCTTCGACGTAGTGGGGTTCTTCGCCGACGTCCGCGAGTTTGAGTCCTACGTGGACACCTGGGGGTTCGAGTTCGGGGACCGGCTGCTGGTCGATGCCACCACCGGCCGCAACCGCGCGGCCGTGGCGTTCGACATGCGCGTCAAGACCCCGGAGTTCGGCCCGGCCGTGGGCCGCACGCTCGCCGAGATCCGGCAGAAGGCCCTGACCCATGACGGAGACGCCCGGCTTACCCGGCACGTGCTCAACGCACGCCGAAGCCCCAGCCGCTACGGCGTGCTCATCCGCAAGGAGTCCCGAGAGTCACCGCACAAAATCGACCTCGCCGTCTGCCTCATCGGAGCTAGGCATGTGCGGCGCCTGGTGCTCGCGTCCCCGGAGTGGGCAAAGCGTGGACGCAGGCGCACCGGTCGATTGCGAGTATTCAATTGACCTCAAGAGGTAGGCAAATAGACCGCCATCACCACTCTTCGGAAGATGTTTTTAAAGCTTTCCCCACGGGTAATTTCTTTCTAAGTCCTGCTTCCACAAATACCATTCGGCTGTGCCCACTGGTGGCGCAATACCTGAGACGCTCCTTGCATTTCGAGCCGCCTTCCTGCGTCGGGGCTCGTCAGCCTGATAAATCATAAATGGCACCGCTATTGCTACACCGAGAACTGAAAGAAGCAGAATCCAAACTATTTGATGCACTTCGTTTAGCTGTGCAGCTGCGGCGACGATGCTTCCTGAAATAGCACCAAATATAACACCCACAACTACACCGAGGATGACCATAAAAAGTAACCCGATCTTCTCTCCGGTTGTTCGCGGTGGAAGCTTCGTCCCCATGGCGCTGACCCGCCTTCTTCGATCTTGAAATCGCTACGTCGGCTATAAGTCGCGGCTTGACAAGTGCTTGTTACGTCGCGCACAGAGGGGAGGTGGTCAAACTGCCTTCGTCACCTGTGCAAGCCGTCGATATCGCTCGCCGGATCGAAGCCGTATGGCCGGACCAAGGCCGAAACGAGCGCATCCACCGCTACGTCAAGGGTGATCATGATTTGCCGTTCGCGCCGCGTTCGGCTCGTGCGGCGTACCGGTGGATGCTGGACCGGTCGCGCACGAACTGGTGCCGCCTGCTCGTGCAACTCCTGGCGCAGAACCTGTTCGTGGACGGCTACCGCGCGCTGGGTGACGACCAGGCGGACGAGCCGCTGGGGTGGTGGCATTGGCAGCAGAACGGCATGGGGCGACGCCAGTCCGCGGTGCACCGCGCCATCTTGAAGTACGGCCATGCCTTCGCCACCGTGCTGCCCGGCGATCCCGTCCCGGTGATCCGGGGTGTTTCGCCGCGCAATCTGACCGCCGTCTACGCCGACGAAGCCGACCACTGGCCGATCTACGCGCTTCAGCGGAAAACGTCGTGGGCACCGGACGGCCCGCGCCAGGTCTACCGGCTGTTCGATGACCAGGCCGTTTACACCCTGGCGGAGAACGAGCCGGGGAAGGGGCCGGGCTATCTCGACCACGCTGAGCATGGGCTCGGCGTGTGCCCGGTGGTCAGGTTCCTGGACGAGGACGACCTCGACGGCGACAGCCCCGGCGTGGTCGAGCCGGTGCTGGATATCCAGGACCGACTGAACTACCAGACGTTCCTGCTGATGACGACCGGGGAGCACGGCGCGCACCGGCAGCGCTGGGCCGCCGGGTTGGAGCTGGACGACGACGAGGAACCGCCGATCGGGCCGGACAGGCTACTGCACTCCGACTCGCCGGAAACCCGGTTCGGCACGTTCGAGTCCACCGACCTGTCCGGCTATGTGGCCGTGCTGGAGCAGATCCTCCGACACCTCGCCGCGATCACCCAGACCCCCGCGCACCAGTTACACGGGTCGCTGGCCAACATCGCGGCCGACACGATCGACGCCGCCGACGCGGGCCTTCAAAACCGCGTCGGCGAACGCAAGACCGCCTACGGCGAGTCGTGGCAGCAGACACTACGGCTGTCCTGCCTCGCGGCCGGGGATGAGGCCGGGTGGCTCGACACCACGGCCGTGGCCCGCTGGCGCGACACCTCGACCCGGTCCCTGGCCGCCGTCGTGGACGCCTGGGGCAAGGCCGTGCAGATGCTCGACGTTCCGCCGCGCGCGACGTGGGAGCGCCTGCCCGGCGTCACCGATCAGGACGTCCGCCGATGGGAACACATGCCCAGCCCGGTCGATGGTCATGCGCTGCTGGCCGATTCCCTGGCCCGCGCCACCACCGACCCGGACGGGAGGTGAGCCGTGGCCACCACCCCGGCAGGGCGAGCGGCCACCACCCGGCATCGGCTCGCGCAAGGCCGCCTCGCCTCGCGCGCCGTGGCCGAAGTGCTGGACCTCTGGCGGTCGCTGGACCCGCTGCGGCTGACCGATCAGGCGTGGATGAGGCCGATCCTCGCCACGCTCGCACGGCACCGCGAGGACTCCGCCGAACTGGCCGCCGACTACTACCGGACGTTCCGGCGGGCCGAGGTGCCCGCAGCCCCGGCGTTCACGCCGCGCTCCGCTGCGGCCGGCACTTCCGCGCCGTGGCGGGACCGCGCGGTGACGTCCCTGCGCGTGACCGGAACCCGCGCGGTCACCCGGCTGTTGCTGGGCGGCCTGGCCCCCGAGGTCGCGCTCGACCGGGCCGGTCCGGGGGTCGCGGCGGCTTCGTCCCGGCACGCGCTCGCAGCCGGTCGCGCGGTGGTGGACACCGCGCTGCGCGCCGACCCGGCCGCGCGCGGCTGGCTGCGCGTCACCGCCGCCGATCCATGCTGGTGGTGCGCGATGCTCGCCAGCCGGGGCGCGGTCTACCTGTCGCGCCGCTCGGCCGGAACTCGAGGCGGCACCGACGAGCCTTACCACGACGGGTGCGGCTGCCAGGCCGAACCGTTCTTTCGCACCGCCGTGCTGCCGGGCACCTCCCAGCGCTTCGCCGCTGTGTGGGCCGAGTCCACCAAGGGCCTGTCCGGCGCAGCGGCCCGCCGCGCGTTCCGGCGCGCGCACGACGCCGCCCGCAATGCGTAAGCGCTTCCCCCAGACTGGCCGCCCGCCCGGATTCCCAGGACAGCCCCTCACAGCCACTCCGTGCTGTCCCCGCGAGGAAACCGGGCGGGCGACCCTCCACCCGCACCTACCCGTCCCTTTTGGAGGTCCGTACCCATGACCGACCCGAGCCCGGCCGAGACCACCCCGGCCGCGCCTGCCGCGCAGCCGGAGCCCGACACGTCCACGCCCCGGCCGGCCGTGGCGGTCGAGCAGCCCGCCGAGCCTGCGGAGGTGGCGACGCTGCGCGAGCAGGCGCAGCAGCTCACCGCGCAGGCCGAGGCCGCGCAGCAGCGGGCCGAGGCCGCCGAACTCGACCTGGCCCGGCTGACCGTCGTCCGCGCGGCGAACCTGCCGGACGCGCTCGCGGCCCGGCTGCGCGGCACCACCGAACAGGAGCTGGCCGCCGACGCCACCGCGCTGGCCGAGGTCATCTCCGCACTGGTCACCGCCGCTGTCCCGGCTCCGCGGGCTCCGGCGGGACGGCCGCCGGTGGAAACGCTGCGTCCGGCTGCCAGCGCCCCGGCCGAGCCGGTGACCGACACCCCCGAGCAGATCAGCCGCCTGGTCTGGGGCAAGTAACCAGCACCCCGCGTCCCTTTCCCACCGTCCCCTTGTGGAGGATCACCACCGCCTATGGCCAACCATTTCCTTACCCCGAAACAGATCTCGGCCGCGTCCATCGCGGCACTGACTCAGCAGACCGTCCTGGCCGGAACGACCTGGCGGGACGCCGAAGCCGACTTCACCGGCAAGCAGGGCGACACCGTGACCGTCCGCACCGAAACCGTGGTCGGTCCGGCCCGCACGTTCAACCGGGCCGAGGGCAAGCCGATCGTCGTCGACGACGCCGACGAGAAGTCCGTTGACGTCAAGCTGGACACCTACCTGTACAAGGGAATCAACCTCCCCGACGAGCAGTTGACCTTGCAGGTCAAGGACTTCGTGAAGCAGGTCGCGACCCCGCAGGCCAAGAGCGTGGCCACCGGCGTGGAAACCATGGTGGCCGCGCAGATGAACGCGCTGACCTCCAGCCTGACGGTCAAGGGTGACGGCAGCGACGTGCACACCCAGATGATCAAGGCCCGCGCGATGCTCAACAAGCAGGGCGTCCCCTTCGACCAGCGGTGGTTCGCCGTATCGTCAGAGGTGGAATCCATGCTGCTCAACGACCCGCAAAAGCGCCTGGTCCCGGTCGACGCCTCCGGTTCACCGCAGGCGCTGCGCGAGGCGATCATCGGGCGTCTCTACGGGTTCACCGTGCTGCCGAGCAACTACCTCGCCGAGGGCAGCGCCGTGGCCTACCACCAGACCGCGTTCCCGCTCGTGACCCGCGCGCAGGAAGTCCCGGCCGGAGCGACGTTCGGGCAGGCGATGACCTACAACGACTTCGCCCTGCGGCTCATCCGCGACTACGACCCGAACTTTCAGCAGGACCGGAGCGTGGTCTCGACGCTGGCGGGCGCGAGCACCACCCTGGACGACGGCGCGGTCAAGCGCGCCGTGCGGATCACCACCACCGCCGCGTGACCCAAGCCGCGGAGCCGGAACCGCTGGCGACGCTCACGCAGCTCAAGGCCCGCCCCGGAGTCACCATCACCGGCCCCGACGCCGAGGCTCGCGCACTGACCGCGCTGGTGGACGCCTCGAACCTCGTGCGCGCCGAGCTGCCGCCCGACCTGCTCTCGCCGACCGTCCCGCCCGCCGTCGTCACCGTCGTGTGCCAGGCGGCGCGCCGGGCCGTGCGCAACCCCGAGGGCTACCAGAGCGAGACCGCCGGGCAGTACACCTACCGCTACGGCGACGACACCACCACCGGCGTCTACCTCACCGACGCCGAACACAAGGTCCTGCGGCGCGTCGGCCGCCGCAGCGGCCTGCGCTCGGTCCGCACCCCCTACGCCGCCGAACCCGACAACGCGCCACCGCGCACCCTGCCCGTGCTCAACCCGGACGGCCAACTGGCCGAGCCCTTCCCCTGGGACGAACCGCCGCTGTGAACCTGCCGCACCAGCTCGTGGTCATCAGCCCCCGCGAAGTCACCGACGCCTACGACAACCCCACCCCGACCCTGGACTACGGGCCCGATGCACCCCGCCGCGCCGTCGCCGGGCTCCTGCTGCCCCGCGACTCGGTTCGCGCCAGCCGCACCGACCCCACACCTGGGCGAGCACCGGTCACCAGCGGCTGGTGGCTGCTGACCACCGACCCGATCCACCCGCGCGAACGCGTCGTCCACGACGGCCGCACCTTCACCGTGGACGGCGAACCCGCCCGGTTCGCGCCCCATCCCGGCCTCGTCCACTACGAAACCGTCCTGACCCACACGGAGGGCTGACCCTTGGCGGTCCCGCGCATCTTCGGGATCACGATCGACTCAGACGGCGCGCGCGAACTGCTGAACTCCCCGGAGGTCGCCGAGGCCATCCGCGCCGCCGCGCACCGGGTGGCCGCCACCGCCGACGCCCAAGGCCACCGCGTCAAGAACAAGGAACGGCTTCCGGTCACGGTCGTCACCGAGGACCCGACCGACCGGGTGTCCGCCACAGTCGCGATCGCCCACCCCGCCGGGGTCGGCATGGAAGCCCGCTACGGCCTGCTCAAGCGCGCGGCCGAGGCGAACGGGTTCGAGGTGACCGGGCTCGACCCGGACGAGGCCGGGTGAGCCCGCTGGTACCGGTCCCGCTTGACGCGGCCGAACTCGTGGTCCGTCGCCTGCGCGTCCTGTTCACGGCGGTGTCCGATCCGGCTGTCGGCGGGGTGAAGATCTCCACCGAGACCGGGCGCGGCACGGACGGCGGTCCGCCGTCGTTGCCGTGGCTGCTGGTCGCCGAGGACGGGCACAGCTGGGACTGGCCCGCCGTCCAGCGCGCGGTCATCCGGCTGACCTGCTGGCACCGCGACACCCACGCGGCGAAGCACCTTGCCGGGGTCGCGCTCGGCCTGCTGTGTGCGCCGCAGTCAGCCACCGCGTTGCTCCGCGGGGAACCCGTCGCCGCGCCCGTCGCTGGACTCGATCCCTACACGGCCGCGCCGCTGGCAACCGCCGCCGTCACCGTCTACGCCCGGACACCTGCATAGGGCCTCAAGGTTCCTGCAAACGGAGTCCCGGTCTAACAGTCATTGCATACCGACGCTTGAGCTCGTCCAGCCCGCCCGAAAGTGCGAGAACTAGTTCCCCGTTGTCATGAAGCATAACCAATTCTTTATAGACTTCTTCGGCCAAGTCGCCGAGTGAGCGCAGGTTTACCCATGTCGCATTGAGCAGTCGGACATGATTCAGGTCCCCGTCCCATCGTTGCGGCGGAAGTTTGACAATTGGCCCAGTTTCGTCGGCGTCGTTGAGCATGAAGTGATGGGTACGACGTTCGCGGGCTTGTTGGCTCCCTGTCGCAGGAACGTTCACTAGCGAGAAGTCATGAACGAACGAACAACGTAAGGAGTAAAGAGCGTCCCGCTCGACCTCGCCGATTTCCGGAGCAAAGTACTGTAGCGTTCGAATGAAGGGCTGGCCCGCAAGTTCGATCGCATGCGCCGGTTTGAATACGCTGCCGACAAGGTCGAACATCGTCATATATCCGACGGCGCCCAGCCAGCAGCCCACGCGCTCCACCTCTTCCGGTTCAACCTCCCCGGTATTAAGGTTACGTCCTGTTGCCTGTCTCGCATCGCGCAGCACGGCAATTAGACAGGAAACCCAATGCGCTCCGCCCTGCGGCGGACGATACTTAAGAAAAGCCGAGATCGTCTCTCGCTCTGTCCAGTCCACGCTTCCCATGCACATTGGTCGCCCATTGCTTATCGAGCGTTGCAGCCATGAGAGATTCGTTACTCGATTGTGCGCAGATCATAATCTACTGCACTCAGAAACCGCACGTTCGGAAGAGTGCCGCGAATGATCATTCTTGGAGGATTCCCTTTATATGGCAATTAATTCCGCGCTCGTGCGCGTACCTGGCACAGGCGAAGTGTCGATCGCCCCGGCCGACACCCCGGAACCGCCCGACGCGACCTCTCCTCTGGCAGCTCCCTGGACGGGACTGGGACTGACCACATCGGACGGTACGACGCTGAACCGGAAAGTAGAGCGCGAGGGCACCGAGCACTGGCAGCAGCTCACGCCCGCCCGCTACATCTACAAGTCCCTGGAGTTCACCGTGGCGGCGGTGTTCCAGGAGACCAAGGGCGAAGTGCTGTCCGCGTACTTCGGCGGGATGAAGTTCGCCGCCGTGGGCACCGGCACCCCGAAGAACTACCGCGCCGAGATCAGCGCCGTCCCCCGTGGTGACGTCCGCGCGCTGTGTATCGACTGGACCGACACCGTGTCCGACACCGAGATCTACAGCCACCGGCTGTGGCTGCCGCGCGCCGAGGTGTCCGAAACCCAGGACACCCAGTTCAGCCGCGTCGCGGAAAACCGGTGGGGCATGACCTTCGCCGCTCTCGCACCACCGAAGGGGAAGACCTTCGTCGCGGTGTGGCTGACCAACGACCCCGCCGTGCTGATGGGCGCACCAGCGGTTGCCACCGGCCTGCTGGACGTGATCAGCGAGGACACGCCGACCTGAGACCCACGTATTCACGGCAGCAGACCGACGTCATGCAGCTTGAGGGCAGCAGTAAGCACCCCTCCAGCGCCAGTTCCTGTCCCCAGCACGAGCTTCAGCACGCGGTAGGCCATCTCGCGCCTGGGCTTGTCGGTCACAAACAGGGCGACCGCGGAGGCCGCCCCGCTCACAGTGATGACGAACAGCGCGAACAGCCATATCAGCCATGCCCACATCCGCATCGCTCCTTTCGGCTGCTGCTCCAAGCACTAACAGGGTCACACGCAAGCAGGGGGAAAGTTACAAAAACCTTCATCTTGGCGAACCTGAGAGCCAAACGTTCCATCCATACCTCACCTGAAGGAGCCCACTTCATGGCAACCCGTCAGCGCGCGGAAGCGACCGGCAAACCCGCCTCACCCAGCGCGGATCTGGCCGTGTCATGGCGTGGCAAGCGGTTCACCCTGCCCAGCCCAGCCGAGTTCCCACTCGAAGCGCTCGAAGCCGAAGAAGACGGCAAGCACCTGACCGCCTTGAAACTCATCCTCGGTGCCGACCAGTACGCCACCTGGCGCGGCCTCGCGAGCACAGCCGCGGACGCCGAGGACTTCTCCGCCGTGGTGATGAAGGAGCTGGGCCGGGGAAACCTGTAACGGTCGCCGCACTCCTCGCGGACGAGGCGACCGCGGAAGCGCTCGAAACGGACCTGCTGCGGTACGGCGTCGATCTGCTCGACCTCTACCGTGGCGCCCTGTCCTACCGGCGGGTGTGCGCGCTAGTCGCCCACCTGCCCGATGACGCGGCAGTCTGGCGCGTGCTCGACCCGCGCGGCGGTTGGACCCGCGCCGACCTGCTGGCCTCAGTCACCGAACGACGACTCACCGCGCTGTGGGCCGTCGTCGCAACCGCACTCGGCCAGGAGGTCACCGACGCCCAACTCGCCGACCCCATCGAGGCGTTCAACAGCCCACGGACCTTGGCCACCTCCCAACAGCCGGATATCCCGGTAACGGAGCCGACGAGTCTGCGTGAGATCGCGATGTGGATGCGTAACGAGTAGGTCAGCAATGGCCCTGTTGGAGGCAGAAGGCTTCAAGGCACACACTCTCCTCTAAGTGACAAGTGGGCAGGGATTCGTAACGGCGTCTCGGCTGTTCACAGCGAGTTAAGCGCCTCATCGTTCCAGGTGAAGGGTACCGGGAACTGGTCGCCGAATCGCTAAAGAGCGTCCACTCGGGTGGTCTTTCAAAAAGTCTTTCGCTGCGTGTATGCGAAGGACCCATCTTTGCGTCCTAATGCGTGAGGGAACTGTTCTCGGTAAAGGTAGGAACAGTTCCCTGCTCTCAGACGCACTTCCACCAAAGAGTCAAGTGGAGGTGATCGTCTGTGGCGACGGTCGGTCACGCCTACTTCAAGCTGCTGCCGAGCCTGCAAGGGCTGGGCCGGGAGATCCGGGACCAGGTTCGGCAATCCGAGCGGGAAGCTCCTGCGATCACCCTGGCGGCGCAGGTGCAAACGGCGCTACTCCGTGAGCAGATCCGCGCCGCCGCGCGGGAGGGCAACGACAGCGCGGTCCGGCTGCTGGCCGAGCTGGACGCCGCCCCGGCGGAGACGCGGTTTCAGCGGCTCGTTCGGGAGCTGAACGGCCGGTCGGTCTCGCTCAAGGTCGTGGCGGACAAGTCGCTGGGCTCGACCGCGCGCGGCCTCGGCGAGCTGAACGACGGGCTCAACCGCACCACCACCCAGTTCACCGCGATGACGTTGTCGGTGGGCGCGTCGGTGCTCAAGTATGCCGCGCTGGCCGCCGCCGTGGGCCAGGCCGTGACCGTGCTCGGCGGCCTGGGCTCGGCGGCGGCTACCGCCTCGGGATCGTTGTTGGTGGTGCCCGCGGCCGGCATCGCCGCCGCTGCGGCGGTCGCCACGTTGAAGCTCGGGGTCGAGGGCTTTTCCGACGCGCTCAAGGAGACCGACCCGCAGAAGTACGCCGAGGCGATCGCGACGTTCCCGCCGTCGATGACGGCAGCCGCGAACGCGGCCCGCGCGCTGCGGCCCGAGCTGATCGGGCTGCGGCAGGTCGTCCAGCAACGGCTGTTCGCTGGGGTCGCGGGAGAGATCACCGTTCTGGCGGGCACCTATCTGCCGTTGCTGCGCGCCGAGCTGGGGCAGATCGCGGGCGGGCTGAACGCGGGCGCGCTCGGGTTCGCCACGTTCGCGCGTGAGGGCCGGACCGTCGCCGACGTCCGCGTCATCCTGGACAACACCGCACAGTCTCTGGGCAACGCCTCGGCCGGAGTCCGGCCGCTGCTGCAAGCCTTGCGGGACATCGCGGCTGTGGGCTCGGAGTTCCTGCCCGGGTTCGGTGTCGGGTTCGCCGAGGCCACGCAGCGGTTCGCGGACTTCATCGCCGCAGCTCGGGAGTCGGGGAAGCTACGCGAATGGCTCTCGGCTGGGCTGTCGGCAGTCGGGGACCTGGTGACCGTGGTCGGCAACCTGGCGAAGATCATCGGCGCGGTCTTCTCCGCTGCCAACGCATCAGGCGGCGGGCTGCTGTCCACGTTGGTCTCGGTCACCGATCAGGTGCTCGCGTTCGTCCGCTCCGCCGAGGGTGCGGGCGCGCTGTCGCAAGTCTTCACCGGACTGCACGCGATCTTCGCCGGGCTGCTGCCGGTGCTCGCCGCGATCGGCCAAGCCATCGTGACCTCGGTCGCCCCGGCGATTGCACAGCTCGGCCCGATCCTGGGCAGCGCGTTCGCCGCGCTGGCTCCCGCGATCGCACCACTGGGCCAGATCCTCGCGTCCCTGGCCCCGGTGCTCGGCGCGGCGGCTCAAGCGCTGGTCGCGGTGCTCGTTCCAGCACTGGCCGCGTTGGCGCCGATCGTGTCCGCGCTGGCCCCGGCGCTGACCCAGGTCGTGGGTGCGCTCGGTGGCGCGCTCGGCGCGGCCATCACCGCGATCACGCCCGCGCTGGTCCAGCTCGCGCAGGTTCTCGCGCCGCTGATCGAAGGGTTCGGCGGCCTGCTCGTGCAGGCGCTGCAAACGGCGGCCCCGGCGGTCGCGCAACTGGTCTCCGCGCTGACACCGTTCATCGCGCAAATCGGCGGCGCGCTCGTGCGAGTGCTGACCGCCGTCATGCCGCTGGTGTCCGCGCTGTCCGGGATCTTCACCTCGGTGCTGCTGAACGCGCTGAACGCGCTGATGCCGGTGCTTCCGGTCATCGTCGGGACGATCCAGCAGCTAGCCGACGTCGTCGGAAGCGCCCTCCAGGTCGCCGCTCCGGTGCTCGCTCAGGTCGGTGGACTGCTCGGGCAGATCGCCGGACAGGTCCTCACCGCGCTGCTGCCGATCCTGCCGCCGCTCGCGCAGGCGTTCCTGTCGATCGTGACGGCGCTACTGCCGATCATTCCGCCGCTACTGCAAATCGTGTCCGCGTTGCTGCCGCCACTGCTCAGCCTGGTCACCGCGCTGCTGCCGGTCATCACCCAAGGCGCCGGGTTGTTCGCGCAGCTGGTGACCGCGATCGCTCCACTGATCGTCCAAATCGGACAGATGCTGATGCCGGTGATACAGGCGCTGTTCGATCTGGTGAAGCCGATCTTCGAGGGCATCGTGGCGGTCATCTCCGGGGCGATGCGCTACATCTCCGGCGTCATCGACGTGGTGATGGGCGTCCTGACCGGGAACTGGGATCGGGCGTGGTCCGGGCTGAAGAACATGCTCGGCGGGATCTGGGACATGATCAAGGGCATCGTCAGCAATGCCCTGAAGTTCCTGGGGAACCTGTTCGTGGAACTGCCAGGCAAGCTCCTCGGCCTGCTCGGCGACCTCGGCGGCCTGCTGATCGACGCCGGGAAGAACATCATCCGGGGCCTGATCAAGGGACTCACGGCCGGGTTCGGCTGGGTGAAAGACAAACTCGGCGAACTGACCTCCTGGATCACCTCGTGGAAGGGACCGCCCTCGCGGGACAAGGTCCTGCTGACCGCCAACGGCAGGCTGATCATGGGCGGGCTGCTAGCGGGCCTCCAGGACGGCGAACCACAGATCCGGGACTACCTCACCGGCCTGACCGAGGCGCTTCCGCTCGACGTGAGCGGCACGGTCACTCCCGGCTCCGCGGTATCGCCTGCTGGCGGGGCCACCGCGTCGGCCCGCCGCTGGCCGGCCACGTCCGGGCCGGGTGGCGCGACCGGCGACGCCGGGAACGTCACGGTGGTCATCGACGCGTCCGGCCTGGACCGGCACCTGACCGCCTGGCTGCGCGGCGCCGTGCACGCGCAAGGCGGCGGGAACGTCCAGTTGGCGTTCGGGCACTAGTCCGAGCAGCCGCCACCCGAGCAAGGGAAGGAGGTCACCGCCATGGGGGATGTGGTGGACGTGCGCGTGGAAGCCGCGTTCGACGCGCCAGCGGTGGTGAATCCGGTCTACTGGTCGTGGACGGATCTCACCCCGGATGTGCTGTCACAGGCGATCGCGATCAGCCGGGGACGGCAGGACGAGGCCGCGCACGTCGCGCCGTCGTCCTGCCGTCTGACGCTGGACAACCGGTCCGGTGCCTACACCCCGGCGCATCCGGGGTCACCGCACTATCCGAACGTCGTGCTCGGCACGCCGTTGCGGGTGAGCGTGCCCGCCGGGCGGTCGTTCCTGACCGTGCCACGTCAGGGCGCCGCTGCCTGCGCAGACCCGGCGGGCTCGGCGGTCACGGGGGACCTGGACGTGCGGGTGGAAGCCGCGCTGGATTCCTGGGCCGGGGTCATGCTGGCCGGAAAGTGGGACGCCAGCGGCGGGAAGCAGTCGTGGGCGTTGGGCACGACTGCGGATGAGGATCTGCTGTTCGTCTGGAGTGCTGATGGAACGGTGCCGGTGCCGTACTTCGCGCCGTTCCCGGCGCATCTGCGGCGGCGGCACCGGGCGGTGCGGGTGTCGCTGGTGGCCGACGACGGGCACGGCGGCCTGGTGCTCACGCTCTACGCCGCGTCGTCGATCCGCGGGCCGTGGACGGTGGCCGGGCAGGTCGCGGCGCCGATCACGACGTCGTTGTTCGCCAGCGACGTCCCGATCCGCGTCGGCCAGCTGTCCGGCGTCGCGGGCTCGCTGCTGGACGAGGTCCACCGTGTCGAGGTCCGGCGCGGCGCGGGCGGCCCGCTGGTGGCCGCGCCGGACTTCACCACCGTCGCAGCTGGTGCGAGCGCGTTCACCGACGCGGCAGGCAGGGCCTGGACGGTCGAGGACCGCGCGGCGGTGGTGGACCGGCTGGTCCGGTTCTCTGGGTTCGTCGCCGAGTGGGCACCGTCCTGGCCGCACGGGGACCTGTCCGACCCGGCCTCGGGTGACCCGGGTGAATCGGTGGTGCAGGTGACCGCCGCAGGCGTGCTGCGGCGACTGGAGCAGAACAAGACCGTCCCGGCCTCGCCGATGCGCGCCGAACTCCAAGGCGCTAGGCGGCTGCCGCCGCGCCACTACTGGCCGTGCGAGGACCCGGCCGGGGTGAAGAAGCTCGCCCCGGCCGAAGGTGCTGTCCCGCTGTCCCCGGCCGGGGACGTCACGTTCGGGGCGGTGTCCGATGTGGACGCGTCTGGGCCGTTGCCCGCGTTCCGTGCCGGGCAGGCCTCGGCGATGTTCGCCCGCTACGCCGACGTCGGCGAGTACACGGCGTTGTTCCTGTTGCGTCTGCCCGCCGACGGGGTGAAGGCGCCGGACACCCCGGTGATCACCCTCTACGGCCTCGGCTTGGGAGTGGCCGCCTACTACTCGGTGGAGACGCGGCCGGACGGTGCGCTGCGGATGCGCACCCGCAGCGCGCTCGGCGGCGACCTGGAAGTCGTGCCCTACTACCCAATCCCCTTTGGCCTCAACGGGGTGACGGTGCTGTGCCGGTTCAGTCTCCGCCGCGATGGGGACCGCACCACCGCCGCCATCTCCGTGTATCACGAGAACGCGCCCTACGGGATCGGCTACACCACTCCGTTCTCCACGCTGTACAACCCTCCGCAGGGAATCGTCATCGGTGGCGGCTGGTGGGTCGGGCAACCCTCCGGGTTCGCCGACCTGAACGGGACAGCGATCGGGCATCTCTTCTGCGACAACGCGGCCTGGGACGTGGACACCGCGATGGTGAACGCCGCCCGCGGCTGGTCCGGCGAGACCGCCGGGTCCCGGCTGCTGCGGCTGTGCGCGGAGAACGAGATCCCGCTGGCGCTGGCCGGGCGCGCGATCGACACCGAACCGCTCGGCGCGCAACGTGCCGGGACGACGCTGCCGGACCTGCTGCGCGCCTGCGCGGAAGCGGACGGCGGAATCCTGTCCGAGACCCGCACCCTGCCCGGGTTGTCGTACCGCACCCGGATGTCCCTCTACAACCAGCCGCCCGCGCTCATCCTCAACGCCGGGGCCGGGGACCTGGCGCCGGGGTTCGCGCCGGTGCTGGACGACCGGTCAGTGCACAACGACGTCACCGTGCGCCGCACCGGCGGCGGCACCTTCCGCTACGTCGACACCGCGCACGTGCGGGCCCGGGGCCGCTACGACGCCCAGGCCGAACTGAACGTGGCGCGTGACGCGCAACTGGCAGATATCGCCGCGTGGCAGGTGCACCTGGGCACCGATCCTGGGATGCGTTACCCGCAGGTGACGCTCGCGCTCACCGTCAACCCGGCACTGCTGCCCGCGTGGTTCGACCTTGACCTTGGCGACCGCCTCGACGTGACCGAGCTGCCGCCGCAGCACCCGCCCGGCCCGGTCGGGCTGCTCGCCCAGGGCTACACCGAAACCCTGCGCCCGTACCGGATCGACGCCGAGGTCAACGCCTCACCCGCCGCACCGTGGCAGGCCGCGCAGCTGACGCCCGAGCCGGACGGCGAACCCTCCCGCGCCGACACCGACGACGCACAGCTCACCACCGCACTGGACGCCACCACGACAACGTTCCAGGTGCGCACCACCCGAGGTCCACTGTGGATCACCACCGCGACCCACCCCTCGCAGTTCCCGTTCCTGCTCCAGGTCGGCGGGGAAACCATGCGCGTCACCGCCATCACCGGAACCGCGTCACCGCAGACGTTCACCGTCGCGCGCGGCGTCGACGGACTGACCCGCTCCCACGCCGAGGGCAGCGCGGTCACCGTCGCGCCCGCGCCGGTCGCCGCCCGCTGAACACCGGCTCCATGAACGCCAGGGAGGTTCGATCCCGATCACACCGTGGCGGGCGGGGGAAGTCATCACCGCCGCCCGCCTCAACCAGATGACACCCAAGATCTACAAGACCGACAGCATCGACGGGGCCGAGATCGGCCAGTACGAAAGCATGGTCCTGTCGACCATCGCCATTCCCGACCCGGGGTATCCCTACCAGCTCACCTTCAGCGGGCAAGCGTGGATCTCGCAGGGCAGCCCAACCGGAGTTGACCTCGTGGTCAAGGACGGCCCGACCGTCGGCGGCGCGAACCTGTCGGCCATCACTTCCATCAACGGTGGGTTCGTCGGCAACCAGGGCGGGCGCCTCGTCCACCCGATCACCGGCACCAGCGGAACCCTCACTGGCACCCGCACCATCAGTCTGTGCGTCATCAAATGGGCAGGCGGCCCCGGCGACGGCTGGCAACACGGCGGCTCCGCCTACACCAACGTCACCGCACTGCTGACCGCCGCGTGAAAGGGAGGTGGCTCACTGACTCCTGACTGGCTCACCGCACTGGCCGCCGTCCTCGGACCCACCACCGGCCTGCTGACCGGGCTCCTGGCCGCCCGCCGCGCGGTCCGCACCGCGCGCACCGCCAGCGACCAGCAGGCGCTGACCGCCCTGCACACCGGCTATCAGGCGCTGCTGGAGGACCGCGCCACCCACACCCGCGATGTCCTGGCCGAACTCGCCGCCGTGAAGACCGAACTCGGCGCGCTGCGCGCGGAGAATGCGCGACTCCTGGTCGAGGTCGGCGCGCTGCGAGCGCAGCTCAAAACCCCGATACAGCACGGAGAATGACCACTGACCGACTACGGTATTGACGTCTCGAACTGGAATCCTGTCACCGACTGGCGAGCAGTGCGCGGCAACGGAGTGTCGTTCTGCTCGTTCAAGCTGACCGAGGGCACAGGATTCACCGACACCACCAGCCCCGGCCGCGTCCCTCTCGCCCGAGCCGCGGGGATCATCCCGGGCGGCTACCACTTCGCCCGGCCCGGCGATGTCGCCGGGCAGGCTGCGCGATTTGCCGGCCAGCTCCGCGCCACCGGTCTGCTCGACGCTGGCGCGCTCGCCCCGATGCTCGACGTGGAAGCCGCAGGACTGCGCGCTAACG
The DNA here is from genome assembly GCF_039541975.1 of Amycolatopsis samaneae. Classification (NCBI taxonomy): domain Bacteria; kingdom Bacillati; phylum Actinomycetota; class Actinomycetes; order Pseudonocardiales; family Pseudonocardiaceae; genus Amycolatopsis; species Amycolatopsis samaneae. The sequence continues at coordinate 467,418 of NZ_BAABHG010000002.1, read as the reverse complement.
CGAACGGGTTCGTCCGCGACTTCATCCGGCACCTGCGCGCCGAGACTGGCGTCCGCCGGGTGCTCGTGTACGCGAACGCCAGTTGGTACAGCCAGGTCCTGCGGCCTGACGAGTGGGCCGACGACGATGTGTGGTTGTGGGTCGCCCACTACAACGGCGACCCCGGGCGCCCTGGCTGGGCACACCCGCGGCTGGCGCTGCACCAGCACACCCAGAACGGGACCGTCCCCGGCATCCCCGGTTTTGTCGACCGCAACGCCACGGTGGGCGGGCACACCCTCGCGCAACTCATCCTCGGCGGCGCCTCGCCGTCACCGAACCCTTTGGAGGACACCAGCATGCTTGCCCCGGCGGGCACCGACGAACACGCGGACATCATCGTCAAGGACAGGACCAGGCTCTATGTCGCGTGCTCGTGGGGGCAGACCGTCGACGTCAGCGCGATCCTGTTCTACGGCGACACCAACCCAGACGGGTCCGCCCACGGCGTCGGAGGCGGATACAACGGTTTCGAGCGCGGCGAGGTCTGGCGTTTCGACCCGAACCGCCCGGGGCCGGTGGAGGTGCCCGCTGGCGCCGCGATGGCCACCGTCCGCTACACCGCCGCCCATTCCTTCGGCCTCGGCGCCGCCTGACCTCGGCTCCTTGAGTCGTACCTCACCCGGAAGGAAGTACTCGCTTGACCACTCGTTTTCCGTTGCGCGTCGCCGGTTCCATCGTCGGAGGGCTGACCGCGCTGGTGTCCGGCCTCGTCGGGTCCGGGCTTGTCACGTCCGACCAGGGCAACGCCGTGACCGGTATCATCACGGCCGTGATCACCCTGCTCGCCGCGTTCGGCGTGGTCGTCTCCGCCGAACGGAAGGTCACTCCGCTGGCCGACCCGCGCGACCGGCACGGTGACCCGCTGGTGTCGTCACCAGTACGTGAGCAGGCCAAGCCGTTGGACTGGGGGAACTTCGATGCCTGACACCACGACCGGCCCGGTTCCGCTGGACCCGCGTTCCGCGTTGACCCCGGCCGAACTCGCCGTGGTCCGCGAGGCCGCCGCAGAGGACGCGCAGGAGCCGTTCACCGATGACCAGCGCGACCGGTTGCGGCAGATCTTCGGCCCGGCCGTGCGACGGATGCGGACCGACCCGCAGAACTAACGCAGACGACAGCGGCCCCGGTGCTCACATTCGAGCACCGGGGCCGCTTTCCGTCGTTCCTGGGCCGGTCAGGCCGCGCTGTCTACAAGGGCGGCATCGTCCCGCAGAATCGGTTCGTCCACTGGGGCCGCGTCGTCTACCAGGGCTGCGCCGTCCACGCCAGGGATCGGTGCGGGCCGTCCCAGCCACGCCATGGCGATGGCGTTCGGGTTGAACGGAGCCCGGCCAGCCACCGTAGGCAGCAGCCGGGGCCGCACGACTGCGCGCAGGACCGCCCGTTTCTGGGTAATCGAGAGCGTTTCCCAAACCTCGGGTGCCTGCGGGCCGACCAGCTCTGCCACCACCGGAGACACTCCGATCTGACGGGCGCGTTCCTCCGCCGCTTCGATCTTCGGCAGGAGCTTCGCCTCGATCCGTGCCAACCGCTCCGGCGACAGCTCGCCGTCTGCGGCCTTGTCGGTGAACCCGTCCAGCCGTGCGCGAAGTTCCTGCGCCGTCTTGACCGCCTCGGTTAGTTCCTTGGCCTGTCCCTCGTACCGGAAGAACTCGCGCGCCACATCCGAGGCGAGCCGGGCGAGCAACCGCTCGACCACCACCGAATCGGTCTTCGCCATGTTTCTGCTCAAGTGCCCGACCTTGCACCGGTACACCAGGTGCCTGGCGGGCTTGGCGCTGGTCACCGGTTCGTCACACACGCTGCATAGCAGGATTCCTGAGAGCAGGTACTTCACCCGGTCCCCGTCTCGAACGCTGCGCCGCGCGGGATCACCCAGCTTCGCCACCACCTCGGCGTGCTCCGCCTCGGTGATGATCGCGGGCCACGTCCCCTTGCCGATGACTTTCCCTCGGTACACCCGCAGACCGGCAAGTGCTGGGTTCAACGCGATGTTGCGCGTCTTCGATGCGTTCCACTTGCCCGGCATCGGGTGGGTCCAGTGGCCCCGGTTCATGTCCTTGGCCACCTGAGACGGCGACTCGGTGCGCACCTTGACCAGCGCCTCATATGCCGAGTCGAGCTGTTCGGGCAACAGCGCGGCGGTGAACTTCGACCAGCCTTCGGGGTCCTGGGACAGGGCGTGCAGCTTGCGCACATGATCGGCGCGCCACCTGGTCGCCCGCGCGCAGGGGATTCCGCGGCGCTCCAGGTCCTTCGCCAGTGCTGTTTCGTTTCCGGTCTCGGTCAGGGTTAGCACGATCTCCCGGGCGTAGTCGCGGGTGCTCTCGTCGATCTCCCGGCCAGCTTCGCCGGTGTCACGGTCGTAGACGATGCGGTATCCGTAGGACAGCGGACCGGCCCACATTCCGCTCATGGCCCGTGCTTCCACGCCGCGTAGGACGCGCTTGCGCAGCTTCTCCGACTCGCGTTCCGCGTCTACCGCGTCCTCGGCGACACGCATCCGGTCGTCGGGGTCCTGCATGTCGTACAGCCGGTCGTCGTAGGCCCAGAAGCCGCCGACGTCTTCCAGGATCTTCCGCAGCCGTACGAACGTGCCCAACTCGCGTTGAGCACGCGAGTTCTCCCACGTCCACAGGGTGTTGGCCTCACCGATTGCGAGAAGCCGAAGCGCTTCCTCGTAGTCCCCGCGCGTCTCGGTCGCGTACCGGCTCGCGGACAAGTCGTTGTCGACCAGCACAGCGACCACTACGGCCCCAGCCTGCTGACACCAGCGTCGTCCGATTTCTATCTGCTGGGCAATCGAGACCTTACGGCCCTTCCCATCGTTCGAGGCACGTGCGTAGATCACGACGGACAGCCGGAGGTCACCCTCGCTGGCCGCATCGGATACCCGACGATTCAGCGCTCTCCTCACCTACAACCCCCAGCGACTCGACACAGACCCTGCCGCACGGGCAGGAACCTGCCGTGCCGATCAATCCTAGTTGTGAAACCGCAGGTCAGCGACCATTTTTCGGTCTCGGGAGCGTTGGCAGCCTGTCCGTAATCCCCGGCCAAGGCCGGGACACGGGACAGCGGAGCCTGGACCCGCAGAACCGCAGGTCCAGGCCGCTTTTTCAACCCTGAGTCGTACATGGTTTAACAACGTAAGTTGCAAGGCAGCGAAGGCGTCCTTCAGCACACCCCGGGCGCCGGAACTCACCACTCCCAGTGAGAAAACCTCATTGAGGGACTCGGAGTCCTTCAATGTGGCATTCACGGACCGGGAACCCGGGCCCCGGACTGGGTGACCGCGCGGGCGCCCAGCCGCGTCCCGGCCCGCAGGACGTCCACTGTGGACGCTCCGGCGAGCCACGCGGCGAGGACACCGGCGTCGAAGGCGTCCCCGGCGCCGGTGGAGTTCACGCAGTCCGCGTGCTCGGCGGGCACCGTGGTGATCCCGTCCCGGTCGACCCAGCTCGCCCCTTCCCGGCCCGCGGTGACCGCGACGGCGCCGACGGTGTCCAGGAGTGCTTTCGCGCTCTCGGGATCGGGTGAGCCGGTGAGCGCGACGAGTTCGCCGGTGTTGGGCAGCAACAGATCGACGCCGCTGATGTCGTCAAGGAAGCTGCCGGTGATCAGCGCGGCGGCCTGCGGATCGACGGACGTGGTGAGCCCGGCCCGTTTCGCCGCCGCCAGCGCGGCGAGTCCCGCTGGGCGGGACGACTCTTCCAGGAGGACATATCCGGACAGGTGCAGATGCGCGGCACCGTCGGGAATCTTGATGTCCTCGGGGCGCAGACGCGCGTTCGCGCCGCGATCGGCGAGCATGCTGCGCTCGCCGTGCTCGTCGACCAGCACCACGACACAGCAGGTCGGCGCCTCGGGATCGACGGTGAACGCGCACCGAACCCCGGCTTCGGACAGCTCCCCGCGCACCAGTTCGCCGCCGGTGTCGTCGCCGACGCGCGTGACCAGCGTGGTGTCGACGTCGAGGGAACTCAGCCACAGCGCGGTGTTCGCGCCCGCGCCGCCGCCGGTGAACCGCACCCGCGCGCGAAGGTCGCCGCCGGGCACGACCGGCCCGGTGTGCCGCGCCGTGACGTCGAGCGCGGCGTCCCCGACGACGACTACGCCGCTACGCCTTCCTGGCGACGGCAAGGAAGGCCGTGAACGCGGCGGGAGTGCAGATCAGCGTGCCCGCGTCCCGGTTCTTGGTGTCCCGGATCGCCGCCCAGCGCCCCGAGTTGGCCACCTCGACGCAGTTCTCACCGCCGCCGCTGCGGGAAGACTTGTGCCACTGCGTGCCTGTCGCGACCTCGACGCAGCTTTGTGCGCCGCCACTGTGCGCTGACTTGCGCCACTGAGCACTGGTGAGATCCGGGGCGATCATCCTGGCCTCCTACTTCAACTCCTTGATGCGTCGGTTGATCCTCTCCAAAGTCCGCTGCTGACTCAAGGTGTTAGCACGTAGGTTCTCGAACGCGAGGTTGTAGACGCGAAAGTGTTCCCGGCCGAGGTAGTCGGAGGCAGTCAGTCCCTCGACATAGACGATGCCGGGACGGCCTTCCAAGAGCGTTACGATCGTAAATGTGGTGCCGTGTGAGGCATGAGCGCCGCCATCAAACGGGATCACCTGCACGCACACATGGGGCAGTTTGGCCAGTTCCTTGATGTGTTCGAGCTGGGCTCGCAGTACCTCGGGGCCGCCGATCTCGCGGTACAACGCTTCTTCGCCCACGATCAACCACAGCCGCGGCGCGTTCGGTCCCTTCATTCGCTCCATGCGCTGCGCCCGGTCCTCGGCCATGCGGTCGACATCGGCGGCTGAGGCGGTGACCGAACGTTCCAGCATGGCGCGGGCGTAGTCGGCGGTCTGGACTATGCCAAGAAAGTGATCGCTGCTGAAGGTCTTCAGCTCGATGGCTGCGCGTTCCAGGTTGACGTACTTGACTGAATGTTCCGGCACGCGGGCGGGTGGGAGCTTGCGGCGGGAGTCCGTGGCGAGAAGGCGGAGCGTGCCCGCGCGGTCCTCCGGGATCCGGTAGACCTTCGCGACCTTGGTCAGGTCCTTGTCGCTGACCTTCATGTCGCCCTGCTCGACCTTCGACAGCTTGCCGGTGTACCAGCCGAGTGCCTTGCTCGCCTCGGCGTTGGTCAGCCCGGCGGCCTCGCGGGCGTCGCGCAGGTCGGCGCCGAGCAGGATGCGCTGGACGATCGGGCCGGGATCGGTGTCGCTCATGCCGGGCAGTCTGCCCCCGGCGGCCCGGCGGGTGGGCCGCTCCCGGCGACATTCGCTCGATGGAGTGCACATCACCTCTAGAGAAGCTGCAACTTGCATTTCAAGTGTAGCTTCGTCGGTGGTCCACGTCACAACCATGATGCCAGGAGCCCCGATGAGTAACGAAGCCGCCACCCTGTCCCTGCCCACTCCGCCGCGACGGGAGTGGCTGGTCCGCTGCCAGGACACCGATCTCCTCCTCGCCGTCTGCGGTGTCGAGGCGAACAACGGGACGCTCGGCATCAGCGGCCCCGACGGGGAGTACTTCTCCCTGCAGGCCGGCCAGATCCCCCTGTTCCAGCAGGCGTTGTCCGCCGCGATCACCCAGGTCGCCGACGACGTCCGGCAGGCCGTCAGCTGAGCTCGACCGCGACCTCGGTGGCCAGCCGCGCGTTGGACAGCACGAGCGCCTCGTTCGCGTCGAGGCTCACGCCGCCGCTCGCGGTGTGGAAGTGCTCCAGCAGCACCGGCGTGACGTCCGCGCCGTGGACGTCGTTGTCCCGCAGCAGTTCCAGCCCCTCCGCGAGCAGCCGGTCGTGCAGGCCCTTGTCCATTTCGGACTCTTCGGGGATCGGATTCGCCAGCAGGACACCGGAATCCGCGTAGGCGCGATGCGCGGCGACCACCGCGGCGGCCTGCTTCGCGTCGTCCACGCGGTGCGCGACCGGGTGCCCGGAGGAACGCAGGTAGAACGCGGGGAACTCGCCGGTGCGGTAGCCGAGTACCGGCACCGAGTTCGTTTCCAGCACCTCCAGCGTCGCGGCGATGTCGAGCACCGACTTCACGCCGGAGCACACCACGAGCGTCGGCACCCTGGCCAGTACGCCGAGGTCGGCCGAGACGTCCCAGCTGTCGGACGCCCCGAGGTGGACGCCGCCGAGCCCGCCGGTGGCGAACACCCCGATGCCCGCCGCGGCGGCCAGCGCCGAGGTGCTCGCGACCGTCGTCGCGCCGGACCGGCCGAGCCCGGCGGCCGGTCCGAGGTCGCGCAGGGAAAGCTTGTCCAGTCCGGAATCCGCCGCGCACACGCGTTCCAGCTCGGCGCCGGACAGCCCGATCACCGGCCGCCCGTCGAGCACCGCGATGGTGGCCGGGACGGCGCCGCCGTCGCGAACGGTCCGTTCGAGCCGCCGCGCGAGGTCGAGGTTGCGGCCCGGCGGCAGGCCGTGGGACAGCAGCGTGCTTTCCAGCGCCACGACGGGGCGGCCTTCGCGCAGCGCGGTGGAGACCTCGTCACTGGGGAACAGTCGGGGAGTCACCGGTGGATCATCGACGATCGGGCTCGCCCGGCGCCAGCGGTTCGGCGGAGATGATGTGGCCGCTTCTCGGCGTTCCCGAGCCGTCTCGCTCCGACGGTGCGGGTTCGTGGCGGTCAGCGCCAGCGCTCCAGCTCGGCCGTGAGATTCCGCCGCGCGGGGGCCTCCCAGCGTTCCCGCGCGATCTCGCCCCGGTACAGTCGGGGCTTCGCGAGCATCCGCTCCAGGACGGCGGCGCGGCCGGGCCGCCAGACCTCGTCGGGATACTTCGCGTACTCCTCGCGGACACCGCGTGCGTACTCGTCGTATACAGCCGGTGGGGCGCCGAGGGTCGCGAGGTCGGCGTCGAGCAGTGCGGTGGCGAGCAGGTCTTCGTCCGGCGCGTCGTGCCCGATCGTGGTCAGGATCAGCTCCTCGACCCGCGCGATGTCCGCCTCGGCGAGCCCGGCGCGGGTCAGCCACTCGCGTGCCCAGGCCGCGCTGGCGCGCTCGTCGTCACCGGGAGTGGCGTCGTAGACGACGTCGTGCGCCCAGGCCGCCAGGGTGACCCGGGGGTCGGCGGTGAACTCCGCCGCGTGCCGGGCGACGGCCTCGGCGTGCCGCAGGTCGTGGTAGCGCCGGTGGGGCTCGCCGTACCGCCGCTCCAGGTCGGTCCAGGCGTCCTCGGCGGCACGGCCGTCGCCGCCGAGCAGGGTCAGGGCACGGTCCCAGCGCATCGGGTTCTCCTCGGTCGTCACCTGGGCGGACACGGGCAAGTATCCTGCTGGGGTGAGCACTGAGACGTTGACGAAGCCGGATACCCGGCCCGAGGGCACCGATTCGACGGACGACGACGCCCCGAAGATGTTCCACTACGTGCGCAAGAACAAGATCGCCGAGAGCGCGGTCATGGGCACGCACGTGGTGGCGCTGTGCGGCGAGGTCTTCCCGGTGACGAAGTCGCCCAAGCCCGGTTCGCCGGTGTGCCCGGCGTGCAAGGAGATCTACCAGGGTCTCCGCCCCGGCGGCGGCGAATAACCCACCCGGGCTCCGACCGGCGGCACCCCCCGCCGGTCCTCACCCTGCCCCGCGTACCGTCGTGCAGGTCCGTGAATGCCACATTGAGGGACTCAGAGTCCCTCAATGTGGCATTCACGGACCGTTCGGAGCCGCGATGGCGCGAGGGAGACAGCACGGCGAACAGAGGTGAAAATCCTTCACATGGCGGCTGTCCGGCGCGGTGATCGCTGGTAGAAGTGCTGACTCGCCAGCCTTTCCCGCCTGGACGGAGCCCTCATGCGCAGAACCGCGATCCTGCTCGCCCTCGTCGCACTCCTCGCCACCGCCGCGCCCGCACTCGCCCAGGCCGTCACCGGCTGGAAGGAGATCGGGTCCGACCGGGCACGGCCGCTCGACGAGAGCCAGGGCCTGGCCACCGTCGTGCGGTCGTCGGGGACCACCATCCGTTACACCGGCGTCGGCACGATCCCCGCCGGCCTGGCCTCGCGCGGCTGGAACCACGTCGGCGACCCCGGCTCCGCGAAGGGCTGGTACGTCGAGCCCTACCAGCGGGACGACCGCGGCGCGAAGCTGTTCCGCGTGCAGGCCCCGGACGGTTCGTGGGCGGAGTACCAGCACGCGCTGGAATCCTGGGAGGCGAACAACAACTCCTTCGCCGCGGTGACGCCGGACGCGCGCTGGCTGGTCGCGGGGGAGTGGGGCACGATGGACCGCCTGCTCGTGCACCCGATGCCCGGCGCCGCCTTCCCCGACGCGTCGAAGAACCTGCCCTACGCCTCGGCCGTCCGGCTCGACCACCCGGTGCGGGACGTCCAGGGCTGTGACTTCGTCTCCGCGACGCGGCTGCTCTGCGCGTCGGACGATCCCGAGGGCAGCCTGTTCGGCACCACGAAGCCGCTGCTTCAGGTCGACCTCGCGGGCCCGCTGTCCGGCTCGGACGTCACCGGGCACGTGACGTCGCTCGGCCAGTTGCCGCTGCGCAGCACGTGCGGCGGGAACTTCGAGGTCGAGGGCATCGACTTCGACGAACGGGACGGCACCCTGCGCGTCATCGTCATGTCGCCGAGCGTCTGCATCGCCTTCGACAGCAAGACCTACCGCTTCCAGCGCTCCTGACACCCTCGGGACCCGCAGGTCTCTGAAGGCCACCTTGAGGGACTTGAACGCCCTCAAGGTGGCCTTCAGAGCACGTCGGTCAGTCGGCGCGGGGGACGCGGGCCCGGCTCGGGGGCTGGGCCTGAGCAGCGGCCCCTTCGTCCTCTGTGGACGGTGGAAGTGGCGGCACGGGGGCGTCGCCGTGGTGATCGGGTTCGGGATCGGACGGACGCGGGCGGCGCAACGGCAGTGTGACGCGTTCCGAGCCGGGCTTCGCCTCGTCGGCGCGGATGCTCTCGCTGGCCCGCTCCATCTCCAGCCGCCGCCACTTCCGGCGCTGCCGCCGCGTCGGCTTGGCCGGCCAGAGCTCCTGGATCGCGCTGTTGAAATACGCCCCGCCGACCACCGCGAGCCCGATGAAGAACATCAGCAGCAGGAACGCGATCGGCGCGGCGAGCGCGCCGTAGGTGTAGCCGGTCTTGGTGATCCAGTTCAGGTAGATCCGCAGCCCGATGCTGGAGAGCAGGAACACCACCATCGCGAGCATCGCGCCCGGCAGCCCGCGGTGCCAGGGCAGCCGTCGCGGCAGCGCGAGCTTGTACAGCGTGGTGAGCGCCAGGACGATCATCGCGCCGAGCACCGGGTAGTACAGCGCGCTGACCCAGCTGGTCACCGTGTCCCGCCAGCTCGCCGGGAAGAACTGCGGCAGCAGGTCGGGCCCGATCGCCAGCAGCGGCAGCCCGACCACCAGGATGACCAGTGCGCCCAGGTACAGCAGCAGCGCGAAGATCCGCTGCCAGACGTCGTGCCGCACCCCGTACTGGCCGTGCGCCACGGTGATCGCGTCGACGAAGGACGACATCGCCGACGAACCCGCCCACAGCGAGATCAGGAAGCCGACCGAGACGATCTCGCCCTTCCCGACGGTGAGGATGCTGGTGACCGTCGGCTCGATGATCTCCCGCACCGCGTTGTCGCTGAAGATGGTGTGACAGAAGGTGATGATCTTGTTCTGGACGGCGGACACCACGCCCTGGCCGAACCACTCGCCGATGAAGCCGAGGCTGCCGAGCAGCCCGAGCAGCAGCGGCGGCAGCGAGAGCGTCTGCCAGAACGCGGCCTCGGCGGCCTCGGAGAAGATGTTGCCGTCCCACGCCTTGGCGAACGTACGTGCGATCAGGCGCAGCGGGCCCTTGCGGCGCACCTTGCCGCCCTCGTCGGGCACGGCCTTCACCTCGTCGCTCATGACGTGTCCAGCATGGTCCATTCGCGCGAATTTGGCTCGTCACCACGACGATCCCCGGGCGTGTCGGCCGACACCACCCCTGCCGGTGCCCTGCCCTGTCGGACCCGGAAGGTAAGCTCTGCGGAGTGCCCTCACCGCCATTGCCGGCATCGAAGCCGGTGGCACAGTGGGGGTTTTCGCACGTCACGGCCGTTGAGCGGCCCTATCGGAGGGGGTGAACCGGGCTTGTCCGAGACCGCGGAACGCACGAGCGGGTTCGGCGCACCGGCCGCCGAGCAGGACTCGACGGCGCGGCCGCTGCGGGCCTGGCAGCGTCGCGCGCTCACGAAGTACCTGACGCGGAAACCGCAGGACTTCCTGGCCGTGGCGACCCCTGGCGCGGGCAAGACGGTGTTCGGCCTGCGGATCGCGGCCGAGCTGCTCTCGGATCGCACGATCGAGGCCGTCACGATCGTCACACCCACCGAGCACCTCAAGCACCAGTGGGCCGCCTCGGCCGCCGCGGCCGGGATCGACATCGACTCGAACTTCCGCAACACCACCGGTGTCACGTCCTCGGACTATCGCGGGGTCGCGGTCACCTACGCGCAGGTCGCGGCGCACCCGACGCTGCACCGCGTCCGCACCGAGAACCGCAAGACGCTGGTGATCCTCGACGAGATCCACCACGGCGGCGACGCGAAGTCCTGGGGTGACGCGGTCCGCGAGGCCTTCACCCCCGCCGTGCGGCGCCTGGCACTGACCGGGACGCCGTTCCGCAGCGACGACTCGCAGATCCCGTTCGTCACCTACGAGCCCGACGGCTCCGGCTTCCAGCGCAGCAAGGCCGACCACTCCTACGGCTACGCCGACGCGCTCGCCGACGGCGTGGTCCGGCCGGTGGTCTTCCTCGCCTACTCCGGCGAGGCGTCCTGGCGCACCAGCGCGGGGGAGGAGTTCACCGCGCGGCTGGGCGAACCGCTCACCGCCGAGCAGAACGCCCGCGCCTGGCGCACCGCGCTGGACCCGGCGGGCGAGTGGATCCCGGCGGTGCTGCAGGCCGCCGACACCCGGCTCACCCAGGTGCGCCAGGGCGTGCCGGACGCGGGCGGCCTGGTGATCGCCACCGACCAGGAGACCGCGCGCGCCTACGCCAAGATCCTGCAGCGGATCTCCGGCGAGATGCCGACGCTGGTGCTGTCCGACGACCCGAAGGCGTCCGGGCGGATCAAGGAGTTCTCCGAAAGCTCGGAGCGCTGGATCGTCGCGGTCCGGATGGTGTCCGAAGGCGTCGACGTGCCGAGGCTGGCCGTCGGCGTGTACGCGACCAGCGCGTCCACCCCGCTGTTCTTCGCCCAGGCCATCGGCCGCTACGTGCGGGCGAGGAAGAAGGGCGAGACGGCGAGCATCTTCCTGCCCAGCGTCCCGGTGCTGCTGGAGCTGGCCAGTGAGCTGGAGGCCCAGCGCGACCACGTCCTGGGCAAGCCGCACCGCGAGAAGGACGGCTGGGACGACGAGCTGCTCGCGCAGGCCAACCGCACCGAGGACGAGCCGGGCGAGGAGGAGAAGGCGTTCACCTCGCTGCACGCCTCGGCCGAGCTCGACCAGGTCATCTACGACGGCAACTCGTTCGGCACCGCGGTCTTCTCCGGCTCGGACGAGGAGCAGGAGTACCTCGGCCTGCCCGGGCTGCTGGAGCCGGACCAGGTGCGGGCGCTGCTGCGCAAGCGCCAGGAAGAGCAGCTCTCGGACGAGAAGCGCCGCAAGCCGGCGGAAGCCGAAAAGCCGGCCGCGGCCCCGGTCCGTCAGACGGTGAGTGAGCGCCTCGGCGCGCTGCGCAAGGAACTCAACGCGCTGGTCGGCATGTACCACCACCGCACGAAGAAGCCGCACGGCGCGATCCACAACGAGCTCCGCCGGGTCTGCGGTGGCCCGGTCACCGCGATGGCCACCGTCGAACAGCTCGAAGAACGGATCGTCACGCTCCGTTCGTGGTAGCGATCACATCGTCAGCGGGTTTCCGCTCTTCCGTACCGGGTTGCGGGCACGTTGCCAAACCGTGTCCGTTCTCGGGTACTTAATCGATCCAGCCATCTTCCGTGGTGCCGGTCTCCGACATATGTTGTCGCCCACAACATATGCGCGACGGTGCGCCGGCCATCTCCGGACCGCCGCCCCGCGAGCAGGATCGGAGAACGAACGAGGATGCGCAGCAGAACCCTTACCCTCCTCGCCGCCACCGCGAGCGCCACGCTGGTGCTGACCGCCTGCGGTGCCAACAGTGCCACGCCCGCGGGCCCGGGAAGCTCCGCGGCGTCCGCGCCCTCCTCGGGCGGCGGCGCCGGGGGCAAGATCGGCGTCATCCTGCCCGAGACCGCGACCTCAGCGCGGTGGGAGGCCTTCGACAAGCCGATGCTCACCGCGGCGCTCAAGGCGCAGGGTTTCGACGTCGACGTGCAGAACGCCCAGGGTGACGTGCAGAAGTTCAGCACCCTCGCCGACGGCATGATCTCGCAGAACGTCAAGGTGCTCGTCATCGCCGCGATCAACGGCGAACTCGGTGCCGCGGTCGCGAAGAAGGCCCAGAACGCGGGCATCCCGACGATCGACTACGACCGTCTCAACCTCGGCGGCAGCTCGGACTACTACGTCTCGTTCGACAACGAGAAGGTCGGCGCGCTCCAGGGCCAGGGGCTGGCGGACGCGTTGAAGGACAAGAAGGGCGCGCAGGTCATCCAGATCGAGGGCGCCCCGACCGACAACAACGCCACGCTGTTCGCCAACGGCCAGAAGAGCGTGCTGCAGGCCAAGTACGACAGCGGCGACCTGCGGCTGGTCCAGTCGCAGCCGATCGAGGACTGGAACAACCAGAAGGGCGGCCAGACCTTCGAGCAGATCCTCACCGGCAACAACGGCAAGGTCGACGGCGTCGTCGCGGCGAACGACGGGCTCGCCGGCGCGGTGATCACCGTGCTGAAGAAGGTCGGCCTCAACGGCAAGGTCCCGGTCACCGGCCAGGACGCCACCGCCGACGGCCTCAAGGCCATCCTGCGCGGCGACCAGTACATGACGGTGTTCAAGCCGGTCAAGGAAGAAGCCGAGGCCACCGCCAAGCTCGTCACCGCGCTGGCCAAGGGCGACAAGGCCGCCGCCGACGCGATCGCCACCGCGAAGAGCAAGGACCCCAAGGGCAACCGCGAGGTCAAGTCGGTGCTGCTCCAGCCGAAGCTGACCACAAAGGACGGTGTGAAGGACGTCATCGCCCAGGGCTACGTGAAGGCGTCCGAGGTCTGCGGTGGCGATCTCGCCGCGGCCTGCGCCCAGCTCGGCATCTCCTAGGCCGGTAGTTCCCCCGCAGACAGCCGGGCCGGGACACGTACCCCCGACACGTGTCCCGGCCCGGTACCCCGCCGGAGAGTCAGAGAAAAAGATGAGTGAACCCATTCTCGAACTGCGACAGGTGAACAAGAGTTTCGGGCCGGTGCACGTCCTGCACGACGTCGACTTCGACGTGCGGGCCGGTGAGGTCACCGCGCTGGTCGGCGACAACGGCGCCGGGAAGTCCACATTGGTCAAGTGCATCGCCGGGATCCACGGCACCGACTCGGGAAGTGTCCGCTTCCACGGCGAGCCGGTGCAGATCCACGGCCCCCGCGACGCGGCCGCGCTCGGCATCGAGGTGGTGTACCAGGACCTCGCGCTCGCCGACAACCTCGACATCGTGCAGAACATGTTTCTGGGCAGGGAACGCGGCAGCCGCTGGCTGCTCGACGAGGCGAGCATGGAGAAGGCGGCGCGCGAGACGCTGGCGTCGCTGTCGGTCCGCACGGTGAAGTCGGTGCGCACGCCGGTTTCCGCGCTGTCGGGCGGGCAGCGGCAGACCGTCGCGATCGCCAAGTCCGTGCTGTGGGACTCGAAGGTCGTGCTGCTGGACGAGCCGACCGCCGCGCTCGGCGTCGCGCAGACCCGGCAGGTGCTCGACCTGGTCCGCAGGCTCGCCGAGCAGGGCCTCGGTGTCGTGCTGATCAGCCACAACATGGCCGACGTGTTCGAGGTGGCCGACCGGATCGCGGTGCTCTACCTCGGGCGGCTGGTCGCCGAGGTGCACACCAAGGACGTCACCCACGGCCAGGTCGTGGAACTCATCACCGCCGGGCGGTCCGGCGAACTCGGCCTCGCGCGCCCCGAAGCCGCGGTCCTGTGAGCGGGAAGAAAGAACCGGAAATGACCGAGACATCCTCGAGAACCCCCGCCGAGCCCAAGCTCGCCGACAAGCTCTCCCCGTCCGCCGCGATCACCGACTTCGGCATCGACACGACCTCGATGTCGACCTCGGAGGCGATCAAGGACTACTTCGCCAGGATCAAGGCGGGCCAGCTGGGCTCGCTGCCCGCCCTGCTCGGCCTCGTCGTGCTGGTGATCCTGTTCTCCGCGCTGTCGGACTTCTTCTTCACCCTCAACAACATCGCGAACCTGCTCGCGCAGGGCGCCGGGCAGACCATCATCGCGATGGGCATCGTCTACGTCCTGCTGCTCGGCGAGATCGACCTGTCCGCGGGCACCGCGTCCGGTGTCGCCGGATCCGTGATGGCACTGCACTTCGTGCGCGACGGCAACCTGCTCGGCTCGTTGGGCAGCACGGTGTTCTTCGTCTTCGTCGCGGTGCTCGCGCTGGCCGCGCTGCTCGCGCTGTTCCTGCGGATCTGGGCGGGCGCGGTGCTTTCCGTGGCGGCGCTGGCGATCGCGTTGTCGGGCGTGGCGGCCAACCCGTGGATCGAGATGCTGTTCGCGGTCTGCGTCGGCGCCGCGATCGGCTGTATCACCGGGTTCCTGGTGTCGAAGATCGGCATGCCCTCGTTCGTGGTGACGCTGGCGTTGTTCATCGTGTGGCAGGGCGTGATCCTGCAGTTCATCGGTGAGGGCGGCACGCTGAACATCAGCAACTCGGACGTGCTCAACAAGGTCGCCAACGGGAACCTGTCCATCGGGGGCAGCTGGGCGCTGGCCGTCGTCGGCGCGGGCGGGTTCGCCGCGGTGACCCTCGGCAGGCACTTTTCCCGGCTCCGGCGCGGACTCGTCGTCCAGCCGACGCCGCTCGCGCTGGCGAAGGTCGGCGCGGTGGCGGTGATCGCCGCCGTCGCGACCTACCTGTTCACCCTCAACCGCGCGGCGAACTCGAACATCGTCATCGAGGGCGTGCCGTACGTGGTGCCGATCGTGCTGGTGCTGCTGACGATCGGGACCTACGTGCTGAACCGGACCCGCTACGGCAGGCACATCTACGCCGTCGGCGGGAACCGCGAGGCCGCGCGGCGCGCGGGCATCAACGTGGACAAGATCCGCGCCAGCGTGTTCGTGATCTGCTCCACCGTCGCCGCGATCGGCGCGATCGTCTACTCCTCGAAGGTCGGTTCGGTCGACCCGCAGGCGGGCGGGTTGAACACGCTGCTGTTCGCGGTCGGCGGCGCGGTGATCGGCGGGACCTCGCTGTTCGGCGGCCGGGGCAGGCTCTTCGACGCGGTGATCGGCGGCATGGTGCTCGCCGTCGTGGCCAACGGGCTCGGCCTGCTCAAGCAGCCGGTGGCGGTGCAGAACATCGTCACCGGGCTGGTGCTGCTGCTCGCGGCCACGGTGGACGCGCTGTCCCGCAGGCGCGCGGCGGTGTCGGCGCGGTGAGTCGCCGCGTGGAAAGATGACCCCGTGACCAGCACGCCCGTTGCTCGACCCGACGAGGTGCGCAGGCACAACCGCACGACGCTGCTGCGGCTGCTGCACGTCAGCGGGCCGAGCACCCGGGCGACGCTGGCCGCGGAACTCGGGCTCAACCGGAGCACGATCAAGACCCTGGTCGACGGGCTCGCCGAGGCCGGTGTCGTCGAGGAGCGGGTGCCGCGGCCGGGACGGGGGGCGGGCCGCCCCTCGCTGCTCGTGCTGCCGCAGCCGCACGCCGCGGTGGTGCTCGCGGTGGACCTCCAGGTGGAGCACGTCGCCATCGCGCTGGTCGGGCTCGGCGGGCAGATCCTCGGCCGCAACAGCTGGAACCTGCGCGGCCGGATGCGCGCGGCCGACGAGGTCATCACCCACGTCCTCGAATCCACCGCCATGCTCGCCGGCGACCTCGGTGTGGAGCCGGTCGCGGCGGGTGTGTCGGTCCCCGGCGTCGTCCGGCGCGCGGACGGGTACGTGCACGAGGCGCCCAACCTGCGCTGGACCGACGTCGCGCTGGGGGAGCGGCTCGGCGGCGTGCTGCGGATCCCCATCCTGGTCGGCAACGACGCCGAGCTCGGGGCGGTCGCCGAGCACCTGCGCGGGGCCGCGCGGGGCTCGTCCGACGCGGTCTACATCTCGGCGGACGTCGGCGTCGGCGGCGGCGTCATCGCGGAGGGCTCGTCGCTGCGCGGGGGCGCCGGGTACGTCGGCGAGGTCGGGCACATGGTGGTCCGGCCCGGCGGGCGGGCCTGCTACTGCGGTAGCAGCGGTTGCTGGGAGACCGAGGTCGGCGAGGCCGCGCTGTGCCGCGCGCTGGGACTGCCCGAGGACACCCCGCGCGGGGCGATCGTGGTCGAGCTGCGGGCGCTGGGTCGGGACCCTTCGGCGGCGGCGTCGAGGCTTGCGGAGTTCGTCGAATGGCTCACCCTCGGCCTGGTCAACGTGGTGAACCTGCTCGGCCCGCAGCTGGTGGTGCTGGGCGACCTGCTCACCGTGCTGCCGGAGGAGATCGTGCGCTCGGTGGCCGCGGACGTGCGGCGGCGCAGCCTGGTGAGCCGGGCGGTCGGCGGGACGCGGATCGTGAGCTCGGCGCTCGGTGCCGACGTCAAGCTGCTCGGCGCCGCCGAGGTCGCCTTCGAATCCGCTCTCGACCGCGTGTGATCCTCGCTTCTGCCGCGGCTTCCCTGGCGGTCGAGGGGCCGGGCTCGTACCGTGCCGACACGGGGGAACCGCGGGGGCGCGAAGGGGCCGTTCGCGACGCCGCGCTGCGCTGAAGGCGTCCTTCAGTGCGTTCGGTGCACTGATGGCGTCCTTCAGCGCGCCCAGCGCACTGAAAGCGTCCTTCAGCACATCCCGCCCCGGAAAAGAAGGAGGGCGGCAGGCTCTCGCCTGCCGCCCTCGAACGGATCGTGGGGTCCCGGACTACCGAATGATTTCGGCAGCGAGTTCCTTGAGCTTGGACTCGTGCTCGCGGGCGTGGTGGCCGCAGAAGAGCAGTTCGCCACCGGTGGAGAGGACGGCACGTACCTGTGCCGCGGCTCCGCACCGGTCGCAACGGTCGGCGGCGGTCAATTCGGGGCGGGTGAGCGTCGGCGTTGTCATGGGGGTCTCCCTCCGTCCCGGCATCGGTGGCCCGATGCCCTCGATCCAGCTACGCCCACTTCGGTGGTGACTCCGGTGCGGGATCGCCCCGGCTCCGCTGTGTTCGTGCTTCCACTCTTGCAGACGTTTCGGGGCCCGCAAGTGTTCCCGCGCCGGTGGGAGCTGTGTCACGCCGAATTACCCCGGATGCCGTAGCGCAATCACGCAGCGCAGAAGACGCGGCCCCGTCGAAGGGTGTTTCGCGTGGTCAGGCACCATGCGGGAGTGGGTTCGATGATCTCGGTTCGCCGTCTCGGCGCGGTGCCCGCGCCGATCTTGTTCGTTCTCAGCGGAATTTCCATGTACGCCGGGGCGGCGGTCGCAGTCGGACTTTTCGGACACGCGACGCCCGCCGGGGTGGCCTGGCTGCGCTGTCTCGGCGCGGCGGTCGTGCTGATCGCCTGGCGCCGTCCGCCCGCCGCGGCGTGGCGGGGAAGGCCGTTGCTGCTGGCGGCCACGTTCGGCGTGGTCACGGCGGGGATGAACGTGCTGTTCTACGAGGCGATCGCGCGGTTGCCACTGGGCACGGCGGTCGCGCTGGAGTTCGCCGGGCCGGTGGTGGTCGCGGCGTTCGGCTCGCGCACCGTGCGTGACTTCCTCGCGGTGGCGCTGGTGGCCGCGGGCGTGGTCGCGATCGCCGACGTGCGGCTCGAGGGCGCCGCGCTGGGCGTGCTGTTCGCGCTGGGCGCGGCGGCGGCGTGGGCGGCCTACATCGTGCTCGGCAAGCGGGTCGCGGCGGACGGGACCGGGATCGACGGTCTCGCGATCGGGTTCGCGGTCGCCACGGTGCTGCTCTCCCCGCTGGCGCTCGGCACCGGCGAGGTGTGGTCTTCGCCACGTCTGCTGGTGCTGGGCATCGGTGTCGGCGTGCTGTCGACCGTGGTGCCCTACGCGCTCGACCAGGTCGTGCTGCGGCGGGCTGGGCGTGCCCGCTTCGCGCTGCTGCTGGCGTTGCTGCCGGTCACCGCCGGGTTGACCGGGTTCGTGGTGCTCGGCCAGGTGCCCGGTCCCGTCGAGGCGCTCGGCACGCTGGCCGTGGTCGCGGGCGTCGCGCTGCGTGGCCGGGAGAACACGCCGGAACCGCCGGGTCCGTGATGGCCGTGCCCGCGCCGAGCGGCGATACTGGCCGGGTGACGCAGGCGGCGGCGCTGCCGACGGGCACCGGCCGAAGGGGGAACGTGGGCATTCGACGGGCACGAACGAACGAGGCCGCACGAGCGGTGCGGCCGATGCCCGCCCGCTGATGTCGTCGGGAATCGACGGTGGCCGCACCGACCTGTCCGACGTGCGGTGGCTGCCCGGTGGTGCCCGGCTGGCCGCCGAGGCGCGGGCGGAGCTGCCGCAGAAGGACGGTCTCGACGCGGCGTTCGTCGCGCTCGCCGCGTTGCGCGCCGCCGGGATCGCCGTGCCCGGCCAGGACGAGGTCGCCCGTGCCGCGGGCACGGTCCGCGGTCCCGCGCACGCCCCGCCCGGCAGCGCACCGCGGCTGGACTTCCGGCTGACGATCCCGGAGACCCCCGACCCCGCCGCCGCGGGCACCCCGCCCGACGGGCTGGCGGCGGCGATCGCCGAGCTGTCCGGCGCGCGGCTCACGAGCGTCCCGGTGACCGGCGAGTGGACCACGGACGCGCTGTTCGACCTGCTGGTCTCGCTGTGGGAGCTGCCGCGCGTGGCGGTGCTCGCCCAGCTCGACGCGGCCGAGCTGGGCGCCGACGACACCCCGGAGCGGGCGCTGCTCGACTACCTCGACACCGGTGTCCCTCCACTGTGGACGGCGCGCTGGCGGCCGGTGCCCCGGCACTTCGTCGCGCTGGCCGGGATCCGGATCGGCGCCGAGGGCACCCTGGTGTCCGTTGTGGACACTTATCCTTCGCTGGGGGACAACGGGGTGCACGACCAGCCGCTGGAGTGGGTGACCGCCGCGCTGCGCGCGGGCCCGTCCGGGGTGCTGCTCGTCGTCGACGCGGACCAGGCACTGGTGGCGGGCGCCGCCGTCGACGTCGCCCGCCTCACCCCAAGTTTCTGGGCTCCCTGACCGCTCGTGGTCATGCGCCCAATGCCACATTGGGGCGTTCGAACACCGGCGAATCGGAGCCTCAGACGTCCGGGGTGTTGAGGCGGGAGTGCCTGCGGCCGTAGGCGAAGTAGATGACCAGGCCGACCGCCAGCCAGACCGCGAACCGGATCCAGGTGAGCACGTCGAGGTTGAGCATCAGATAGAAGCAGGCGAGCGCGGCCAGTACCGGCACCACCGGCGAGAACGGCACGGTGAACGGGCGCGGCAGGTCGGGACGCCGCCGTCGCAGCACCGGTACCGCGATCGCGACGATGATCATCGCCGACAGCGCGCCGATGCTGACCATGTCGGCCAGTTCCGAGATCGGCACGAACGCGGCCAGCAGCGCGATGAGCACCGCGCCGGCGATCGTCATCCGGTGCGGCGTGCCCCACTTCGGGTGGGTCGTGCCGAGCTTCTTCGGCAGCAGCCCGTCCCGGCCCATCGCGAACCCGATCCGGCCGATCGTGACGAGCTCGACCATCATCACCGACGTCAGCCCGGTGACCGCGCCGAGCGAGATCAGCGCGCCGACCCAGTGCTGGCCGATGCGGTCGAAAGCGTCCGCTAGCGGCGCGCCGGTGTCGATCTCGGCGAACGGGACCATCCCTGTCAGCACGATCGACACGCCGATGTAGAGCACCGCGCAGACGCCGAGCGCGCCGAGGATCCCGACCCGCAGGTCCTTGCGCGGGTTCACCGTCTCCTCGCCGAGATTGGCCAGCGCCTCGAACCCGGTGTAGGCGAAGAACACCACCGCGGCGGCGGTGAGCATGCCCGCGACGCCGTACATCGTCGGGCTCAGTCCCAGTGCCGCCTGCACGACGGGCTGGTGCAGCGCGCTCGTCCCGGACTCGGCGGGTTCCGACGGCGGGACGAACGGCGTGAGGTTCGCCGCCTTCACGAAGAACACGCCGACCACCAGGATCAGCACGCAGACCGCGACCTTGACCACGACGAGCAGGTTCGTCAGCCAGGCCGACTGCTTGATGCCGACCACCGCGACCACGGTCAGCACGGCGATGATCAGCACCGCGCCGAGGTTCACCGGCGCCGTCTCGCCGAACAGGTCGGGGGACAGGCCCAGCAGGTTCGCCAGGTACCCCGACCAGCCGCGGGACACCACGGCCGCGCCGAGCGCGAACTCGAGCAGCAGGTCCCAGCCGATGATCCAGGCGAACACCTCGCCGAGGGTGGCGAAGGCGTAGGTGTAGGCGCTCCCGGCGGTCGGGACGCTGGAGGCCAGCTCGGCGTAGCACAGCGCCGCGAGTCCGGCGACCACGGCGCCGAGCACGAACGAGAGGGTCACCGACGGGCCCGCGTGGGTCTTGGCCTGGACCCCGGCGAGGGTGAAGATCCCGGTCCCGATGATGATCCCGACGCCGAACCCGATCAGGTCCCGCCCCCGCAGGCGCCGCTTCAGTTCGCCGGATTCCTGCCTGCCCAGGACCTCGTCCACGTCCAAAGTTCGCCGCACACCCATGCGACGACGTTAGAAGATCGCACCCGGCCGCGCAGATCGGCCATTCGGGGTGATCCGGCGCGGAACTCGCGTGATCGGACGCGGAACTCGCGTGATTGAACGGCGATCTCGCGTGATCAGGGGGCGGTGATGTCGTTTTCCTGGGCGAGGATGGCGGCCTGGACGCGTGAGCGGAGGCCGAGCTTGGTCAGCACGCGGGAGACGTGGGTCTTCACCGTGGTCTCGCCGATGTGCAACCGGGCCCCGATCTGGGCGTTCGAGAGCCCGGCGCCCAGGCAGCCCAGCACCTCGCGCTCGCGTTCGGTCAGCTCGGCCAGCCCGTCCGGCGCGGGCGCGGGTTCGCGGCTGCTCTCGGCGAACGCGGTGATCAGCCGCCGGGTCACCTGCGGGGCCAGCACGCCCTCCCCGGCGGCGACGAGCTTGACGGCCTCGACCAGCCGGGCCGCCTCGACCGACTTGAGCAGGAACCCCGCCGCCCCGGCGCGGAGCGCGGCGTGCACGTACTCGTCGAGGTCGAACGTGGTGAGCACGAGGACCTCGCCCAGGTTCTCCGCGATCACCTGCCGGGTCGCGGCGATGCCGTCGGTGCCCGGCATCCGCACGTCCATCAGCACGACGTCCGGGCGCAGCGCCCTGGCCTGCCGGACCGCGGCCGCGCCGTCGGCCGCCTCGCCGACGACCTCGATCTCCGGGTCGTTGCCGAGCATGAGCATCAGCCCCGCCCGGATCGCGCCGTGGTCGTCGGCCACCAGAACCCGGACCGTCACTCATCCCTCCACAGGTAACTCGGCGCGGACGAGCCAGTCCGCCCCGGACGGCCCCGCGCTCAGCGTGCCACCGACCGCCGTGGCGCGCTCGCGCATGTTCAGCAGGCCGGTGCCGGTCCCGTCGGCGGCGGCCGGGTCCCGGCGCAGCTCGCTGCTCACCTCGATGGTCAGCACGGCGCCCTCGCGCCGGATGTCGAGCACGACCCGGCCGCCCGGCGCGTGCTTGACCGCGTTGGTCAGCGCCTCCTGCGCGATACGGTACGCGGTGAGGTCGACCGCGGCGGGCAGGCCCTGACCATCCATTGTGGACTTCACCTCGACCCGCAGCCCGCTCGCCCGCGCCGATTCGACCAGTTTGGACAGTTCGGCCAGCCGCGCGGGCGCGGTGGTCTCCATCTCCCCGTCGCCCCGCGCCGAACGCAGCAGGCCGATCATCGCCCGCATCTCCTCCAGCGCGCTGACACTGTTCTCCCGCACCGATTCCAGCACGCTGCGGGCCAGCGCCGGGTTGTCGCCCGAACCGGCCAGCACCGCCTCGGACTGGATCGCGATGGCCGAGAGGTGCCCGGCGATCACGTCGTGCAGGTCCCGCGCCATCCGCGCGCGCTCGGCCCCGACCGCGGCCTGGCGGTCCAGCTCGGCGAGTTTCGCCAGCTGCTCGCCGTTCGCCCGCTCCGAGTCGGCGATGTCGCGCTGCTGCCGGACGTTGGCGGCCCACCACACCGGGGTGATGAGGAACGGCAGGCAGCCCAGCGCCGCGAGCACCGCCTGCCGCCACTGCTCCGAGAACAGGGCCACCGCCAGGACCACCGCGACCGTGGCCGCGAAGGCGACGCCGATCATCGCCCGGCTCGTCCGCCGCGAGCCGTACAGCGTGGCGGCGTAGAGGAAGTCGGTGAAGACGATGAGCACCGGCAGCGACGGCCCGATCGCGATGTCCACCGCGAGCACGCCGCAGGCGAGCAGCAGCCCGCCGGGCACCCAGCGGCGCAGCATCTCCAGGCCACAGAGGACGGCCAGCTCGGTCAGCCGTACCCACAGCGGGAACGGATCGTCCCGGTTGCTCAGCAGCTGATGGAGCCCGGCGACGTAGACCAGCGAACCGATCAGCCAGGTACCCAGCGCGATGACCGCGTCCTGCTGCCACACCGGCCGGGTCCGCAACCGGGGGAGAACTCGCGGGGGCACGTCATCATCCCAGCACATCCACGCGGCGCCCGCGTCCTACGAACTGATGACGGCGTTCTCCTGCGCTCCGCCGACGCGCGGACGGGCCCGCCCGCGCGAGCCTGGAGCGGTGAACGACATCGGGAAATTCTTCGCGGACAACCCCATGGCCGCGGTGATCGCGGCGGGCGAGATCGCCTTCTGGGTGTTCATCGCGGCCGGGCTCGTCGCCCGCTACCCGCTGCGGCTGAAGCGGACCGGCGGGGTGCTGCTGGCGATGACACCGGTCATCGACGTCGTCGTGCTCGCGCTGACCGTCGTCGACCTGGCCGGTGGGGCGAAGGCGAACTTCGTGCACGGCCTCGCCGCGGTGTACCTCGGGTTCAGCGTCGTGTTCGGGCCGGGCATGATCCGCTGGGCCGACGTCCGCTTCGCGCACCGGTTCGCGGGCGGCCCGCCGCCCCCGCCCAAGCCGGCGGGCCGGGAGAAGGCCCGCCGGGAATGGCGTGAATGGGGCAAGTGCGTGCTGGCCTGCGCGATCGCCGCGGCGCTGCTGCTCGCCGCGATCCTGGTGATCGGCACGCCGGAACAGGTCGCGCCGCTGTGGGGCTGGCTGCCCCGGCTGGGAATCCTCACCGTGATCTGGTTCGCCACCGGCCCGCTCTGGCAGGAGATCTTCGGCGACACGAAACACACCGACCGCACCCCGGAAAGGGCGAACCGATGATCGAACTGCTGGGGATCCTGCTCGTCGTCCAGGGCGTGGGCGGGCTCATCAACCGGCTCGCCGACGCGTCCTCGCCGAGCTGGTTCGTGCAGCTGCACCTGCTGCCGCCGAGCCTGCACGTCGCGGCGAGCGTCGTGATGGCGCTGGCCGGCGCGGCGCTGCTGTTCGCCGACCGGGGACGCAAGCGGCGGCGCAAGCCGGAATGAGCCGGGGCCGCGCGCACGGCGTTACCCTGGTGACATGCCCGCCGCGACCGGCAGCGTTGCCGGGCCCCTGGTGCTCTACGCCGTGGTCACCGTCGCCCCCACGGTGCTGTTCTGGTGCGCCCTGCGTGTCCCCGCGCTGCTGCGGTGGTGGCGGGCCCGGCGCCGCCCGCCCGTCCCGGCCGGGCCGCCGATCGAACGGCTCGCGGCGGACCTGCGCCGGGTCCACCGCGAGCTGGTGCGGTGCCCGCCGGGTACCTCCGCCGCCCGGCGGATCGGCACGCGGCGGGCGTACGACGCGCTGCTCGGCCAGGCGTGCCGCCAGGTCGAGGTCCCGCACCGGCTCGACGGGCTGCCCGAGGGGATCGACCGCGACCTGGAACGGCTGCGGATCGAGGAGTCACTGCGCTCCTGCGGCCTCGCAGTGCCCTGATTCCGTTACCCCGGAAGGATTTCCGACCGTCCTTTGCGGACGGTCCGGATCCGGGACGGCGGTGTGGTCACGCGGTGGTCAAGCGCCCCAATGTGGCGTTCGGTGCGTCTGACGCAGCGAATGTGGCGTTCGGTGCGTTGGACGCACCCAATGCCACATTGGGGCGTTCGTCCCCGACACGCGCACGCGGGGTTCACAGCACGATGTCGGCCAGCCTGGTGAGGTCGTCGGGCACGTCGGTGGCCGGGTTGAAGATCAGCTCGTCGGCGCCGAGGTCGCCGAACGCCTTCACCGCGTCCCGCAGCGCTTCCGGCGTCGTCCGCACCCCGGACGCGATGAAATCGGCCTGCTCGCCCATGGTGCCGTAGTAGTCGCGGACCTTCCCGCGTCCCGTGTCCGGCTCGCCCAGCGCGAAGTAGGTGATCGCGACGAGCCTCGGCTCGCCTTCGCGCCCGGCCTCCCGCCACGCCGCGCGGGCCTGCTCGAACGATCCGGCGACCATCTCCGGCGGCATCGAACCGCCGACGTAGCCCTGGCCCCACTTCGCCATCCTGGCGAGCGCCTTCGGCGCGAAGCCGCCGAACAGCAACGGAATCTCGCGGGTGCCCGGCGGCACGGCGGCGTTTTCCCCGCCCCCGACCGGGTTCCCGCGCCACACGTCCCGGTAGACCTCGAGGTCGGCGTCGAGCCGCTTGCCGAGCCCCTTCGGGCCGAGCCCGTCGGTGACGAAGTCGTCCGGGCGCCCGCCGATGCCGACGCCGAGGGTGAGCCGTCCGCCGGAGACGCCGTCGATCCCGGCGAGTTCCTTCGCCAGCAGCACCGGCGGCCACACCGTGCCGAGCAGGACGTTGCTGATCAGGCCGATCCGGCTGGTCGCCCCGGCCGCGGCGGCCAGCGCGACGGTGTCCATCACGCCCGGATAGGCGATCCGGCCGACCGTGCCGAGGGTGGAGAACCCGGCCTCCTCGGCGCGGGAGGCCCATTCGGGGATGACCGTGGGCCGGACGTCGCGGACCTGGTTCGGCAGTCCGATGCCGATCTTCATGCGGGCTCCTCAACGGAATCGGATGATCTCCTCTCCAGACTTCCGCACAACGAAGAACCCCGCCACCACGATATGTGGCGGCGGGGTTCTTCGTTGCTACTAAAGGGAAATCAGTCGAGGTAGTCGCGCAGCACCTGCGACCGCGACGGGTGACGCAGCTTCGACATCGTCTTCGACTCGATCTGCCGGATGCGTTCCCGGGTCACCCCGTACACCTGGCCGATCTCGTCGAGCGTGCGCGGCTGGCCGTCGGTGAGGCCGAACCGCAGCCGGACGACGCCCGCCTCGCGCTCGGACAGCGTCTGCAGCACCGACTGGAGCTGGTCCTGCAGCAGCGTGAACGACACCGCGTCGACCGCGACGACCGCTTCGGAGTCCTCGATGAAGTCACCGAGCTGCGAGTCGCCCTCGTCACCGATGGTCTGGTCCAGTGAGATCGGCTCGCGCGCGTACTGCTGGATCTCCAGGACCTTCTCCGGGGAGATGTCCATCTCCTTCGCGAGCTCCTCGGGAGTGGGCTCGCGGCCGAGGTCCTGCAACAGCTCACGCTGTATACGGCCGAGCTTGTTGATGACCTCGACCATGTGCACCGGGATACGGATGGTGCGGGCCTGGTCGGCCATCGCGCGGGTGATCGCCTGGCGGATCCACCACGTGGCGTACGTCGAGAACTTGTAGCCCTTGGTGTAGTCGAACTTCTCCACCGCGCGGATCAGGCCGAGGTTGCCCTCCTGGATCAGGTCCAGGAACGCCATGCCGCGGCCGGTGTAGCGCTTGGCCAGCGAAACGACCAGGCGGAGGTTCGCCTCCAGCAGGTGGTTCTTGGCGCGCTCGCCGTCACGCACGATCCACTTGAGGTCGCGGCGCATCTGGGTGACGAGCTTCTCGCCCTCCTCCTCGGCGTTGCGCACGCGCTCGGCGGCGTAGAGCCCGGCCTCGATGCGCTTGGCGAGCTCCACCTCCTCCTCGGCGTTGAGCAGCGCGACCTTGCCGATCTGCTTGAGATAGGCACGCACCGAGTCGGCGGAGGCGGTGAGCTCGGCGTCCTTGCGCGCCTGGCGCAGCGCCTCGGACTCCTCCTCGTCCCACACGAAGTCCGGGTTGTCCGAGGACTTCCCGCCCTTGTCGGTGGTCGCGGCGCGGCGGCCCTTCGGGGTCTCCTCCTCGGACTCCTCGTCGTCCTCGGACTCGACCTCGTCGTTGACCGTCTCGTCGACGACGTCGACCTCGACCTCTTCCAGATCCGACAGATCCGGCGACTCGAGGTCGGCCTCGTCGATGTCGCCGGGACCGTCGGGCTCGCCGTCCTCGGTCTTGGCGCCCTTGGTGGTGGCCTTCTTGGCGGCAGGAGCCTTCTTCGCGGGGGCCTTCTTGGCCGGAGCCTTCTTGGCGCCCGTGGTCTTGCGCGCCGCGGTCTCCGCGGTGGTCACCTCGTCGGCCGGCTCGCCGGCTGCTGCGGTCGCTGTCTTCGTCCCGCTTCGGGTTGCGGTTCTTGCGGCTGCCACTTACGCCCTTTCGCAGCGGTCGATCGTGACGAGCCGGACCATGCGGCCACAGCTCGCTCAAATTCGGGGAACACGCCTCGGCCTGCGGTTTTGTGCTCCGCAGCCGTGGGCCGTGTTCCATTGTAACGACGGTACGCGGGTGCGGCGCGCGCCGATCACCCTCCGACGCCGCGTACGTGACATTCGTGGCCGGTCTGTCAGTGCCCGTTCAGTGCTCGATGCCCTCCGCCGCGGCCGCCGCCGCGCCGACGATCCCGGCGTTGTTCTGCAGCGAGGCCACAACGACCGGGGTGCGCACGTCCAGCAGCGGCACCCACTTTTCCGCCTTCTTGCTGACCCCGCCGCCGACGATGAACAGGTCCGGCCAGACGAGGTTCTCGAGCACGGTCAGATAACGATGTACCCGCTTGGCCCACTGGTGGTACGAGAGCCCCTCGTTCTCCTTCGCCGACGCGGCCGCGCGCTTCTCCGCGTCGTGCCCGTCGACCTCCAGATGGCCGAACTCGGTGTTGGGGACCAGTTTCCCGTCGTGGAACACCGCGCTGCCGATCCCGGTGCCGAAGGTCAGCAGCGCGGTCACGCCGGTCCGCGCGGCCGGATCGCCGAAGCGGATCTCGGCGATGCCCGCGGCGTCGGCGTCGTTGAGCATCGCGACGTCCTCGACACTGCGGCCGAGGCGCTTGGCGAACAGGGCGTCGGCGTCGGTGCCGATCCAGCTGCGGTCGATGTTCGCGGCGGTATGCGCGACGCCCTTCTTCACCACGGCGGGCAGCGTGACCCCGATCGGGCCGTCCCAGCCCGCGGTCGTGACGATCTCGGCGACGACGTCCGCGACCGCCTCGGGGGTGGAGGGCTTCGGCGTGTCGATCCGGATGCGGTCGCCGATGAGCTGCCCCTGCTCCAGATCGACGAGGGCGCCCTTGATGCCACTGCCGCCGATGTCGATTCCGAAACCTCGGGTCGCGGTCACAGACGTGGTCCCTTCTCGCACGATTCAGAAGCCTGCTGCGGAGACTTTAACCGGATGTGGTGACATGGCGGACGTGGGAGCTGACGAGTCGTTGCTGAAGAGTGTCGCCGAGCGTATCGCCGTCGAGGCCGCCGAGCTGGTCAAGAACGCGTGGGACGAGATGAACCGGGGTGCCCGCGTGCGCGTGGACACCAAGTCCGCGGACACCGACGTGGTCACCGCGGTCGACCACGAGTCCGAGCGGCTGGTGCGGGCCCGCCTGGCCGAGCTGCGCCCCGGCGAGCCGGTGCTGGGGGAGGAGGGCGGGGGTTCCGTGGCGGCCGCGTCGTCCCCGGACGGGGTGACCTGGGTGGTCGACCCGATCGACGGGACGGTCAACTTCCTCTACGGGCTGCCCTGGTTCGCGGTGTCGGTCGCGGCGCAGATCGGCGGGGTGTCGGTCGCGGGCGCCGTGGTCGAGCCGGTGAGCGGGCGCCGCTGGACCGCCGCGCGTGGCCAGGGCGCCTGGCTCGACGGCCGCCCGCTCGCGGTGTCGGCGCCGGACCGGCTGGAGCTGACGCTGGTCGGCACCGGGTTCGCCTACGTCGCGGAACGCCGGAAGCGGCAGGCGCGGTTCGCCGCGGAGCTGCTGGGGCGGGTGCGCGACATCCGGCGCAACGGGGCCGCGTCGCTGGACCTGTGCGCGGTCGGCGCCGGCTGGCTGGACGCCTACGTCGAGCACGGCCTGCACCGCTGGGACTGGGCCGCGGGCGCGCTGGTGGCCGCGGAGGCGGGCGCCGTCGTCGCGCTGCCCGGCGAGGCGCCCGAGCTGGGGGCCGACGCCACCTACGCGGCGGCTCCGTCGGTCGCCGCGCCGCTGCGCGCGGAACTCGCCTCCTGCGGTGCCGCCGAGGTCTGATCGCCGTGGTCCGTGGGGGCCTCCTTGAGGGACCTGGAGTCCCTCAAGGAGGCCCCCACGGACCTTCGGGGACGGACGGGGGCCGGGCGCGCCGGGGTGTGCCTGGAGGGGCGGGTCAGCAGGTGACGTCGCGGGCGGAGGCCAGCAGGGTCTGGTCGACCACCGGGGCCTGGGCGCCGGTGGCCTGTTCGCCCCCGCCGCCGCCCTGGTGCTGCTGGGACCAGGTGGTGAGCTGCTGGAGGATCTGCCGGGCCTGCGGGGTCGGCCGGAGGTCACCGAAGTTCTTGCCGGTGGCCAGGTCGACGCTGGCGTCCTTGCGGTTGTCCTGGATCAGCTCGGCGCACGGCACCGCGAGGCTGAGGGTGCGGGCCGCGGCGCTCCCGTTCTCGCCGAAGCGGATCTGGCCGCGGCACTTGGCCTCGCGCTTGTCGTAGGCCGGGTCCTCGGCGGGCTCGCCGGCACCGCTGAAGCCGAGGTCCTTGAGCCCCGCGGTGGTGATGGCGGCCAGGCCGCGCACGGAGCTGGCGTTGAGCACGCGCATCGAGATCTTGTCCGGCGGCACCGGGGTGCGGTCGTCCAGCGCGTCGTGCGGGAGCGGGGTGAACGTGGTGCCCGGCGGTGGGCTCGCGGCCGGGTCACAGCGGACCACGGCGTCGATGTCGCCCTTGCCGACCACGGCGTTGACCCACACGATCACCGCGCCGAGCGCCAGCACGCCGATGACGATGAGCGCCGGCAACGGCCGGTGCTTGCGATACGGCTTCGCCTTACGGTCCGCTGAACCGCTCGAGCCGCTCCCCGACGCCACCTGTCCCCGTCCCTTCCCGAACCCGGAACCCGATCGGTGTAGTAGTCACCCGCCGGTGAGCACACACAGCGGTCACAGACACCTTCGCGGCTGATCAGCTTAAGCGTTACAGCCGACGCCTGTGGGTTCGGGTCACTCCCGCGGCACCCGCGCCTTGTTTTGTGTTCCCCGTCGCGTTCCGGGCGGGCCCGGAACCTCGTCCCCTGTCTTCGGATAGCACCACGCGGGTACCCGCCGGGGCAAGCGGACACGGCCGCCCGGTGAGGTTCCCGACGCAGGGGCAACCCGTTCGGAGGATGGGCGTCCCACCTGCAGGTTCCCCCTGTCGGGTGACGATTCTCCGGCATTGCTCGCCTCCGTGTGGAAGCCGCCGGGCGATGGGCTACCCTTCCCGGGCTCCGGCCGCAGGAACAGCCGTGCCCGCCTTCTGAAAAGAAGTTACCTCGGTCACTGCGCGGCCGGGCACAAACAGGGGCGCTGGAACGTTGACCAGCGGCACGACGGACTCACGGGCGCGCCCGTGGAGCCGGGCAAGACAGATACAAGCTGATCGCAGGGGTGAGGACACATGGCGACCGACTACGACGCTCCGCGCCGCAGCGAAGCCGACGAGCTGGCCGAAGACTCGTTGGAGGAGCTGAAGGCACGGCGCAACGAAAACCAGTCCGGCGTCGTCGACGTCGACGAGGACGCGACGGCCGAGAACTTCGAACTTCCGGGTGCGGACCTCTCCGGGCTTTCCGGTGAGGACCTGACCGTCAAGGTGGTGCCCAAGCAGGCGGACGAGTTCACCTGTTCGGTGTGCTTCCTGGTACACCACCGCAGCAGGCTCGCCGAGGACAACGGCGGCCGGCTGATCTGCCGCGACTGCGCCTGAGCACGACGCGCCCGGTACGTCCGGGCGTGGTACGGGGATCTCGTACGGGTTTCAGGGGACGACAGACGCGGCGGCGGGTTCGGGGCGGCTCGCGCGCGAGCTGGGCAAAGGGGGCCGACCTCCGGGTCGGCCCCCTTCCACATGTCCGGGGTCAGCGGGCCCCGGCCGCGCGGAGCAGCTTCGCGACCTTCTCCGGGTGCCGGGTGCTGAACAGCCAGTACGGGGTCGGGTCGTCCGAGTCGGTGAGCCGGACCCGCACGGCGGGGCCGACCCAGCCGCGGTGCAGGACGAACGCCGCCGGGTCGCCGTCGCGGCCCAGCGCGGGCCGCTTGGTGTCCTTGTCGAGGACCTCGACCTCGCCGGCGAACCGCAGGGGGAGATGCGCGTCGCCCACCCACAGCGTGGGCTCGTCGCCGCCGGTGACGCGGACCCGCGACCGGCCCAGCGAGAGCATCAGCGCCGCGACGAGCGGCAGCGTCACCAGGTAGGGCAGCCAGGCGCGGATGCCGGGGTAGCCCATGTGCAGTTCGGCGGCCAGCAGGACCGCGCCCAGTACCGGCAGCGGCCAGCCCCACCACGGGACATAGAGCCGCTCGCGGTGCTCGACGACGTCCGGCACGGCCGGGTTCACGGTGTTGCGCACCCTCACAGGGTAATCTCGCCGCCCGTGTCCAGCGTTCAGGTCCTCCTCACCCGTCTCGACCCCGGCGTCCCCGTGCCCGCCTACGCGCGCCAGGGCGACGCGGGCGCCGATCTCGTCACCACCTCGGATATCGTGCTCGGGCCCGGAGAGCGCGGCGTCGTCGGCACCGGCGTCGCCATCGCGCTCCCGCCCGGGTACGCGGGTTTCGTCCATCCCCGGTCCGGGCTCGCCGCCAGGGCCGGGCTCTCGGTGGTGAACACCCCCGGCACGATCGACGCGGGTTACCGTGGCGAGATCAAGATCTGCCTGATCAACCATGATCCGGTGCACAAGATCGTGCTCGCCCGCGGCGACCGGATCGCGCAGCTGGTCGTGCAGCGGGTCGAACACGCCGAATTCGTCGAGGTGGCCGAGCTCGACCCCACGGAACGGGGCGAAGGAGGCTACGGCTCCACGGGTGGACACGCCACACTGGGAGCCGACGCGCGCAGCGCGGGGGAAGGAACGGAGAACTAGTGGGGATTTTCGGACGCAAGCGGCGGGCCGGGGAACGGTCCGGCGGGCGGCACGCCGCGCCCGAGGTCGAGGACGACTTCGCCGAGGAGCTGGACGACGAACCGGAGCCGGAGCTGTCCGAGGTGTCCGACGGCCCGTTCGACGTCGCGGATTTCGAGGAAGACGAGCTGCCCCGTATCGACCTCGGCTCGGTGAAGGTGCCGGTGCCGGACGGTTCCCAGGTCCAGGTCGAGATGGACCCCGAGGGCGGCGGCGTGCGGGCGGTGCACGTCGTCACCGAGCAGGGGCAGATCACGGTCAGCGCCTACGCGGCGCCGCGTACCGGCGGGCTGTGGCGCGAGGTCAGCGACGAACTGGGTGAGCAGCTGCGTGCCGACGGCGCGAAGGTGACCATCGGCCGCGGCGAATGGGGGATGGAGCTGTCGGCCATCGTCGGCGACGTCGCGCTGCGCTTCGTCGGCGTCGACGGCCCCCGGTGGATGCTGCGCGGGGTGATCGCGGGCCCGCAGTCGCAGGCCGCGCATGCGCCCGAGGTGCTGCGCGAGATCGTCCGGCACACGGTCGTCGACCGGGGCGACTCCCCGATGCCGGTCCGCACGCCGCTCACGATCACGCTGCCCGACGCCGTCGCCGAGCACATCGCCGCCCAGCAGCAGGGCCAGGCCTGAGCCGCACCCCCGGGTGTGGTGCCCGGGGGACGAGCGCCCCAATGTGGCATTGGGTGCGTTGGACGCACCCAATGTGGCGTTCGGTGCGTTGGACGCACCGAACGCCACATTGGGGCGCTTGAGCGGCCGGGGGAACTGAGCGGCGCGGGAAACCGGGGTGCGGATTGGTACGGTCGTACCCATGCCCGACTTCGCCGAGTGGATGGTCTTCCTGGGCACGGCGGCGATCTTCGCGGTGACGCCCGGCCCCGGGATCCTGTACGTGCTGGCCCGCAGCCTCCGGGGCGGGCGGCGCGAGGGCGTGCGTTCCGTGCTCGGCAACGGGATCGGCGCCGCGGCGCACGTCGTCGCGGCGGCGCTGGGTCTCTCGGCGCTCCTGGCGACGTCCGCGGTCGCGTTCACCGTGGTGAAGCTGGCGGGCGCGGCGTACCTGGTCTTCCTCGGCCTGCAGGCGATCCGTCACCGCCACCGTGACGACGAGGCATCCGGCGACGCCGGTCCCGCCGCGCGCTGGGCGCGTTCGCCGCTGGTCCAGGGTGTGCTGACCGAGGTGCTCAACCCGAAGACCGCGCTCTACTTCATGGCGCTGCTGCCGCATTTCGTGCATCCCGAGCGGGCACCGGCGCCGCTGGTGTTCCTCGTGCTCGGGCTGATCGCGCTCGCCATGACGATGCTGGCCGACCTGCTCGTCGCGGTGTTCGCGGGCAGGCTCGGCGCGGTGCTCGACGGCAACGTCCGCCGGCGGGTCCGCCAGCGTGTCGCCTCGGGCGCCACGATGATCGGCCTCGGCGGGTTCGTCGCGCTGGCGGACTGACCCGGACTCAGCCGCGCGCGGCGCGCAGCCAGGCCAGCACGGTCGCCCGGCCGAGCGACTCGCGGTCCGTGCCGAGCGCGGTGAGTGTCGTCTCCACGACCGCCGCGCGCGGCAGCGCCCCGGCCCACTCCTGTGCGACTTTCGTCGGGTGTACCGGATCGTCGACACAGGTGGCGATTCCGGCGGGGAAGGACAAAACACCCAGCGCGGCAAGGGAAGGCGCGGGCCGGGAGGCCGCCGCGCGCAGGCTCGCGGCGAGGTCGTTCCCGTGTCGGCGCCACGCCCGGCCCAGCTCGGCCGCGAGCCAGGGCGGGCTCCCCGTGGCGGCCTGGGCCAGCGCGCCCTCGACGCCGTGCCTGGCCACCAGATCGGCGGAGAGCGTCGCGGCCAGTGCCGCGGGTGCCGGGCCCGGCGCGCCGTGCCAGGCCGGGAGCGCGGCCAGCAGGCCCCGGCAACGGCCCGGTGCGCGCACCGCCCACTCCGCGGCGAGGTGCGCGCCGAACGAGATCCCACCCGCCAGCAGCGGTCCGTGTGCCGCGGCGAGCCGGTCGAGCTCGGCGAAGTAGCCCTCGGCCAGCGCTTTTCCCGGGGGCGGTGCGGGGGCGAGCAGCTCGATGCCCAGCGCGGCCAGCGGGCGCGCGAAGACCGCCCGCACGAAGACCTCGTCGGAGCCGGTGCCGGGCAGCAGCACGGCCGTGCGCGGGATAGTGGACGTCACGTTGCGATCTTGGCCCAAAGCGGCTTCCCTGGCGTGGACGCGGTTACGCTGGACGACGCACGGGCCGCAAGAAACACGTCGGGGGCCCCGGAGCACAGGAGCACCACTATGCCCGCCAAGGACGGCGGCTACTTCAGCCGGTTGGTCAGGAAGCTGACCAGCGACGTCGAGGATCTCGACGCCGACGATCTGTCCGAAAGGTCCGAAGCGCAGGGGGCGCAGCGCGCCTGCGACTGCCGCTCGGGCGACGAGGTCACGGTGCTCGGCAGACTGCGCAGCGTCGAGCTGTGTCCCACCAACGAGGCGGCGACGCTGCAGGCGGAGCTGTTCGACGGGACACAGGGCGTGACGCTAATCTGGCTGGGCCGCCGCCGGATCCCCGGCATCGAGCCGGGGCGGACCATCAAGGTCCGCGGCAGGCTCGCCGAGCGTGCCGGCCAGAAGGTGCTGTACAACCCGTATTACGAACTCCAGAGCCCAGTGAGTTGATCAGCTGCCGTGACTGAACCCGCTCCGCCCGCCGAGAAGCGCGAACCCGGGGACAGCGCGCCCGGGAAGGACGGTCCCAAGCCCGAGCCCACCCTGCTGGAGCAGATGGGCGGTGTGTCCGGGCTGATCTACTCCTCGCTGCCGGTGATCGTCTTCGTGCTCGCCAACGCGATCTTCGGGCTGACCGTCGCGATCTGGAGCGCGATCGGCAGCGCGGTGGCCATCACCGTCCTGCGCGTCGTGCGCAAGGAACCGCTGCAGCCGGCGATCTCCGGCTTCTTCGGGGTCGCCATCGCCGCGTTCATCGCCTTCCGCACCGGGTCGGCGAAGGGGTTCTTCCTCTTCGGGATCTGGGCCAGCCTGGTCTACTGCGGCGTCTTCGTGCTTTCAGTCGTGGTGCGCTGGCCGCTCGCGGGTGTCGTGTGGAACTTCCTCAACGGCACCGGCCAGGCCTGGCGCAAGGACAGGTACTCGCGGTTCGGCTACGACGTCGCGACACTGGCGCTGGCGGTCGTGTTCGCCGCCCGGTTCGTCGTGCAGCGCTGGCTCTACCAGGAGGACTACACCGGCTGGCTGGCGTTCGCGAAGATCGCCATGGGCTATCCGCTGTACGCGCTGGGCCTGCTCGTCGTGGTGTGGGCGGTCCGGCGGTCGGACAAGCGGCTCAAGGCGCTCGCCGAAGAGGCGCCGAAGCCGGAGACCGACGCCGAGGTCGAGGCCCGGCTGCGCGAGAAGTACGCCCAGGCCCCGCCACCGCAGGCCACCCAGGCCGACTCCTGATCGACTGTCCGTGAAGGCCTCCTTCACAGCGCTCACCGCTGTGAAGGAGGCCTTCACGGCACTTCCGGGATCAGTAGCCCAGTGCGGAGCGGATCTCGGGTTCGACGTCCGAGGTGGCGACGAACAGCAGCTCGTCGCCCGGCTCCAGGGGATCCTCCGGCTGCGGGACGATGACGCGGTCGCCGCGCAGGATCGTCACCAGCGCCGCGTCCCTCGGCAGCGAAATCTCGCTGACCGCCTTGCCCGCCAAGGGTGTTTCCTCCGGCAACGTCAGCTCGACCAGGTTCGCCTGGCTCTGCCGGAACGTCATGAGCCGCACCAGATCACCCACACTGACCGCCTCCTCGACCATCGCGGCGAGCATCCGCGGCGTCGACACGGCGACGTCCACGCCCCACGCGTCGGTGAACAGCCACTCGTTGGCCGGGTTGTTCACCCGCGCCACGACGCGGCGCACCGCGAACTCGGTCTTCGCCAGCAGGGAGACCACCAGGTTCGCCTTGTCGTCGCCGGTCGCGGCGATCACGACGTCGCACTGCTCGATCCCGGACTCCTCCAGGATCGACACCTCGCACGCGTCGCCGAGCACCCAGTCGGCCTGCTCGACGGTGTGCGGCTCGAACTGGTCGGCCTGGCGCTCGATCAGCATGACCTGATGGCGCGCGTCGATGAGCTCCGCGGCGATCGAGCGGCCCACCGCGCCCGCGCCGGCAATCGCGACCCGCATCAGTTCTCCTCGTCTTCCGGTGCGCGGGCGGCCACGCTGGTGACGTCGCCGACCGTGCCCGACCGCGCCGCGACGTACACGAGGTCGTCGGCCTGGACCACGGTCTTCGCGTCGGGCAGCACGCCGGTGCCGAACCGCATGATGAACGCGACGCGCGCGCCGGTGGCCTCCTGCAGCGAGCGGACCGAGTGCCCGACCCAGCCCTCGTGCAGCGGCAGCGGCAGCAACGCCATGTTGCCGGACGGGTCCCGCCACGCCGAGGCGACGCCGTCGGGCAGCAGGGTGCGCAGGAAGCGGTCGGTCGTCCACGGCACGGTCGCCACGGTCGGGATGCCGAGCCGCTCGTAGACCGCTGCGCGCTTGTGGTCGTAGATCCGCGCGACCACGTGCTCGATGCCGAAGTTCTCGCGCGCGACCCGCGCCGAGATGATGTTCGAGTTGTCCCCGCTGGAAACGGCGGCGAAGGCGCCGGCCCGCTCGATGCCCGCCTCGATCAGCACCTGCCGGTCGAAGCCGACCCCGACGACCTGCTGGCCGTGGAAGTCACTGCTCAGCCTGCGGAAGGCCTGCTGGTTCTTGTCGATGACGGCCACCTCGTGGCCGAGACGCTCCAGCGCCGCGGCCAGGGACGCGCCGACCCGGCCGCACCCCATGATCACCACGTGCACGCTCGTTGCCCTCCTGCTCGCCCGCGGGTCGTCCCCGGTGGGTTCCCCCGATCTACCAGCGCCGAACCTACCTTGTGCGGCCGGTGGTGGCGCCACCGTCCTCCCCACCGCCACCCTCAATGGAGACGCTGCGCGTCGCCGTTACTCTTCTGTGGTGTCGAAGTTCCCGACCGTGCTGAAACGGCTGGTCCTCGGGCGTCCGTTCCGCAGCGACCGGCTGTCCCACACGCTGCTGCCCAAGCGCATCGCGCTGCCCATCTTCGCCTCCGACGCGCTGTCGAGCGTGGCGTACGCGCCGGAGGAGATCTTCCTGACGCTGAGCGTCGCCGGGCTGTCCGGGTACGCGTTCGCGCCGTGGATCGGCGTGGCCGTCGCGCTGGTCATGCTGGTCGTGGTCGCCTCCTACCGGCAGAACGTGCACGCCTATCCCAGTGGCGGCGGTGACTACGAGGTCGCCGGGACCAACCTGGGCGGCAGGTTCGGGCTCACCGTGGCCAGCGCGCTGCTGGTGGACTACGTGCTCACGGTCGCGGTGTCGACCTCGTCGGGCGTCGCGAACATCGGGTCCGCGCTGCCCTGGGTGGCCGAGCACAAGGTGCTCACCGCGCTGGTGATCGTGTGCGTGCTGACGGCGCTGAACCTGCGCGGAGTGCGCGAATCGGGCAAAGCGTTCGCCATCCCGACCTACGGCTTCATCATCGGCATCCTCGGCATGGTCCTGTGGGGCCTGTTCGAGGTGGTGCGCGGCACCGAGATGAAGGCCGCGAGCGCCGGGTTCGAACTGCACGCCGAGCACTCGCTGACCGGGTTCGCGTTCGCCTTCCTGATCCTGCGGTCGTTCTCCTCCGGCGCGGCCGCGCTGACCGGGGTCGAGGCGATCAGCAACGGCGTCCCGGCCTTCCGCAAGCCGAAGTCGAAGAACGCGGCGACGACGCTGCTGCTGATGGGCGTGCTCGCGGTGACGATGCTGATCGGCATCATCACCCTGGCGATCGTCACCGGCGTCAAGTTCGCGGAGAACCCGGCGGCCCAGCTGAGCGGCACCCCGGCCGGCTACCAGCAGAAGACCATCGTCGCGCAGATCGCCGAGGCGGTGTTCCAGCACTTCCCGCCGGCGTTCTACTACGTGTCCTTCTCCACCGGGATCATCCTGCTGCTGGCCGCGAACACCGCGTTCAACGGCTTCCCGGTGCTCGGCTCGATCCTCGCCCAGGACCGCTACCTGCCACGTCAGCTGCACACCCGCGGTGACCGGCTGGCCTTCTCCAACGGCATCCTGTTCCTCGCCGCCTTCGCGCTGGTGCTGATCTTCGCGTTCGACGCCGAGGTCTCGAAGCTCATCCAGCTCTACATCGTGGGCGTGTTCGTGTCCTTCACGATCAGCCAGGCCGGCATGATCCGGCACTGGAACCGCTTGCTGGCCAAGGAAAAGGACCCGGTGGCGCGGCGGCGGATGCGGCGCTCGCAGACGGTCAACGCGATCGGCCTGACCATGACCGGCACCGTGCTGGTGATCGTGCTGATCACCAAGTTCCTGCTCGGCGCGTGGATCGCGATCGCGGCGATGGTGGCGATCTACGTGCTGATGACCGCGATCCGCAAGCACTACGACCGGGTCGCCGAGGAACTCAAGGAGGACCCGGACACCAAGCCGGTGCTGCCCTCGCGCAACCACGCCATCGTGCTGGTGTCGAAGCTGCACCGGCCGACGCTGCGCGCGCTGTCCTACGCGAAGGCGATGCGCCCGGACGTGCTGGAGGCCGTCACGGTCAACGTCGACGACGCGGACACGCGGCGACTGACCGCCGAGTGGGACGCGCACAACTTCAAGGTGCCGCTGAAGGTCGTCGAGTCGCCGTACCGGGAGATCACGAAGCCGGTGCTGGACTACGTGAAGCGCGTGCGCGGCGCCAACCCCCGCGACGTGGTCACCGTGTTCATCCCCGAGTACGTCGTGGGCCGCTGGTGGGAGCAGCTGCTGCACAACCAGAGCGCGTTGCGGCTCAAGGGCAGGCTGCTGTTCGAGAAGGGCGTGATCGTCGCCAGCGTGCCGTGGCAGCTGGCCTCCTCGGTGAAGGCCGTGGCCCGCGACCGCAGGGCCCGGCCCGCGGCGGGCGACGTCCGGCGGGGCTTCTCGCCCAGCGGCAAGCGCCCGGACGCCGCCGTGCCCGCCAAACCGGCCGGACGTGGTGCGACCACGGAGAAGCCCGAATGATGGGCAGCTGGTACGGCCGCACGCTGGAGCTGGAGGTCGGCCCGGTGGCGCACGGCGGGCACTGTGTGTCCCGGGTGGAGGGCCGGGTGGTGTTCGTCCGGCACGCGCTGCCGGGGGAGCGGGTGCTGGCGGAGGTCACCGAGGACAAGGGCGGCGCGTTCTGCCGGGCCGACGCGGTGAGCGTGCTGGAGGCCTCGGCACGGCGTGTCGAGCCGCCGTGCCCGCTGGCCGCGCCGGGTGCCTGCGGTGGCTGCGACTGGCAACACGCGGATCCGGCGTATCAGCGGGAGCTCAAGGCCGCGGTGGTGGCCGAGCAGCTGCACCGCGTCGCCGGGATCGAGCGGGAGGTCGTCGTCGAGGAGCTCGACGGCGGTTCGCTCGGCTGGCGCAGCCGCGTCCGGCTGGTCGCGGGCAAGGACGGCAGGGCGGGGCTGCGCGCCCACCACAGTCATCGTGTCGTGCCGCTCGACGGGTGCCCGATCGCGGTGCCCGGCGCGCTGGACGACGTGCTGGCGCGGCGCTGGCGGCCGGCCAGCGAGCTGGAGGTGACCGCCGACGGGGACGGCCGTACCCACGTGCGCGAGCTGTCCACTGTGCGCGGCAAGGTCCGGGCCCGGCAGCTCACCGGTGGCGTCGCGGTCCAGCACGCCGCCGGTCGCGACTGGCGGCTCGACGCGCACGGCTTCTGGCAGGTGCACCCGGCCGCGGCCGGGACGCTCTCCGCCGTCGTGGGGGAGTGGGCCGAGGCGCCGCGCGGCGGGCTGGCCTGGGACCTCTACGCCGGGGTCGGGCTGTTCACCGCGGTGCTGGCCGGGCAGGTCGGACCGGACGGGCGGGTGCTGGCGGTCGAGTCGGGGCGGCGCGCGGTGAACGACGGCGAACGGAATCTCGCCGAGCTGCCGCAGGTCGGCTGGCGCGCGGGCCGGGTCGAGCACGTGCTGGCCGACGCGCCGGCACCGGTCGACGTCGTCGTGCTGGACCCGCCGCGCAAGGGCGCGGGGCGGGCGGTGGTGGACGCGATCGCGGCGGGCACCCCGGACCGGATCGTCTACGTCTCGTGCGATCCGGCGACGCTCGCGCGCGACATCGCCCTGTTCGCCGGGCACGGCTACGGGCTCACCGCGCTGCGGGCCTTCGACGCGTTCCCGATGACCCACCACGTGGAGTGCGTCGCCCTGCTGCAGTGAGTCCACAGAGGACGGATAGCGTCTCGCGGAGAGGCTGCTCTGGGGGTGTGCGCCAGGGCTCTGAAGGCCACCTTCAGCGCGCTCAGCGCCGCGAAAGTTCCCTTCACCGAGCCGTAATCCACAAAGGACACCGCGAGGGCCCGGGGCCGCCGTGTCCGGGACCGTGGCGGGGCCGGGTGCGACAAGGGCGTCCCTCGGTGCGTCCGATGCGCCGGGGGCGTCCCTCGGCGCGGCGAACGCACCGGGGGCGTCCCTCGGTCGCGGCGCCGGGTCAGGACGGGTCGGAGCCGCGCAGCGAGGCCCACCAGAACCCGGCGGCGCCGAACAGCGCGGTCACGGTGAGCCAGCCGGGCACGCCGGTGCCGTCCACCAAAGCCCAGAACAGTCCCGCGAACGGGGCGGGCACGAGCACGGGCAGGTCCACCCGGAACTGCCGCGCGAGGGTGACCGGACGGCCCGCGGCGGCGCGGCGTTCCTCGTCCGGCTCGGCCGGGTTGTCGGTCCGCCTTCCCCTCGGCTCGCTGTGCCGCACGGCGCCCGCGGGGTAAAGCGTTTCGTCGCCGATCCGCACCGTGACGCGGCGGTCGCGCGCCGGGTCGCCGTACACCTCCGCCTCGGTGGGGGAGGTGAGGCCGATCAGCGTGGGGGAGAAGTACACCGGGATCCAGCGGGGGTTCGCGGTCCCGGTCTCCAGCCAGGAGCGGGTCACCAGCCCACGCTGGAACTTCACCCGCCGGACGAGGACACGCCGGGCCGCCGAGCCCGCCGGGCGCCGGAACCGGGTCGCCAGCACCACGGCGTCGACGGCGAGGACGAGCAGCGCGGCGACGACGGCCGCGGTCGCGTAGCTCGACGCGCGGTCGGCGGTCACTAGCGGTGTGGCGCCGGGGATGACGGCGTTGGCGGGCTCGTGCGGGTCGTACCCGACGGGAACCCGGGTCCCGGTCTTCGGCGGCGAGCCGTCGAGGGCGACCGTCGCCGTCGCGTTTCCGCCACCGGGCAAGGGGAATTCGACGGTGCCGGTGTCGTCGCCGGTGCCCACCACGGTCGCCGTCGCGCGGGCGCTCAGCTCCCGCAGGGTGTCGCGCGCGTGCGAGAACTCCAGGTACTGCACGAGAAAGACGCCCGCGCACACCGCGAGGACCAGCGCGCTGGTCACCGCGATGTGCCGCACCGGGCGCAGGCCGAGAAAGCGTTTCATCGTTCCATCCGCTGGCCGGCCGTGCGCCGGTGAGGAGGTTTCCCCTCACCGGCGGAACCGGGTGTTACTTGGCGAAGCCGATCTTCGTGAAGTCGTAGGGCTGGTTCGCGAAGCCGGGGGAACCGAAGTTCGCCACCGTCTTGCGGACCGCGAACGCCCCGGTCGACTGGAAGATCGGCAGCTGGTGGCCGAGTGCCCAGATCTCCTGGTCGGCCTCGTTCAGGTCCTTCGCCCGCTGGGTGTCGTCCAGGTCCTGGGAGGCCTTGTCGTAGAGCTGGTTGAGCTTGTCGCTCCCGATGTGCCCGTAGTTCTGGCCGATGTTCTTCGGATCCTGGTAGTAGATGCCCTGACCGCCGGCGATCGGGAACGCGGTCGAGATCCACCGGAAGATCGTCAGGTCGAAGTTGCCGACGTTGACGTACTGCTTGAAGAACTCGGTGTTGGGCACGGCCTGGATGTCGATACCGACGCCGAGGGGCTTCAGCTGGGACTGGATCAGCTGCGCGGCCTGCTGGCTGATCGGCGTGTTGGCGGGGATGACCAGCCGGAGCTTGAGCTGCTTGCCGTCCTTGGCGCGCAGCTCGCCCGCCTGCTTCCAGCCGAGCTTGTCCAGTTCCTGCTTGGCGGTTTCGGCGTTGGGCGCGTACTGGCCCGAGTTGTCGGCGTACTCCTTGGTGCCCTTGAGGTAGATGTGGTTGCCGAGCGGTTTGGTGTCCTTCTGCATCTGCCCGAGGATCGCCTTGCTGATCGCCACGGTGTCGATGCCCCTGGTGACCGCCAGCCGCAGGTCCTTGTCGGTCAGTACCGAGGACGAGGCGCCGTTCAGGGTCAGGTGCGTGTAGTCCGGGTAGGTGGACTGCCGGATGGCGGTGTTGGGATCGGCCTGCGCCCGCTTGAACGCGTTGATGTCGTTGTTCAGGTCGTAGAAGTCGAC
Source organism: Amycolatopsis samaneae (assembly GCF_039541975.1). Classification (NCBI taxonomy): domain Bacteria; kingdom Bacillati; phylum Actinomycetota; class Actinomycetes; order Pseudonocardiales; family Pseudonocardiaceae; genus Amycolatopsis; species Amycolatopsis samaneae. The sequence goes on along the minus strand of NZ_BAABHG010000002.1, from coordinate 425,689 downwards.
CTGCCCGTTGGCGAAGGCGTCGGCCTGGGCGGGCCGCTCGACCTTCTTGAACGTGACGGTGTCCAGCTTCGGCTTCTCACCCCACCAGTTCGGGTCGCGTTCGAACACCACGGTCTTCGCGGTCTGGTCGATCTTCTGCACCTTGAACGCCGCGGCGGTGATCGCCGGGGTCTGCGCCCACGACTTGTTGAACGTCTCCGCGTCCGCGTTGAGTTCCTTGGGGTAGAACGGGGAGAACAGGGACTTCCACTCGGCGAACTTCTTCGCGAAGGTGACCTTGACGTCCTGGTCGTCGGTGCCCTTTTCGACCTTGGCGATGTCCTGGTAACCGGTGGTCTGCGAAACCAGGTACGCCGGGTCCTTGCCGTTGAGCACCTTGGCCTGCGCGGCGAAGTCCTCCCAGGAGAACTGCCTGCCGTTGCTCCACTTCGCCTTCGGGTTGAGCTTGTATTCGATCACCTGCGGGTCGGTGCTGACCATCTTCACCGAGGTGACGTAGTTGGGGTTCTCCGAGACACTGCCGTCGGCGTTCTGCGGGAAGATGTACGGGAAGATCGCGCCGAACATGTTCTGCCCGGCGAGCACGGTGCCGTCGACCTGGTTCTGGTTCCAGTTGTCCGGCAGCTGGTCGACCGGCCACTTGAAGTCGCCGCCGTCCTTGACCTTGTCGAGCGCCGTCTCGTTGATGTCGGCGGTCTTCACGGCCTGGTTACCGGCGTCCTGGAGGCCGGGTTTCGCGCTGTCGCCGCCGCTGCACGCGGACAGGGCCAGCCCCAGAACGGCGAGTGGCGTGACGAGTGCGGCCATTCTCCGTCGATTCATGCGTTGCCTTCCTTTCGGGTGTGCCGCCAAACGGATGTGTGGCTACACGACTTCACGGGTCTTGGCGTAGTGGCAGGCGACGTCGTGGTCGTCGGCCTTGGCCGTGCGCGGCGGTTCCAGTTCGACACAACGCTGTCTGTCCTCTTCGGACAGCTGGGGGAACACGAAGCACCGGGTGCGGAACCGGCAGCCCGAGGGCGGGTCCGCCGGGCTGGGCAGGTCGCCGGTGAGGATGATGCGGGTGCGCTCGCGTTCCTTGACCGGGTCGGGGATCGGGATCGCCGAGAGCAGCGCCTGGGTGTAGGGGTGCTGCGGGGCCTCGAAGACCGTGCGCACGTCGCCGATCTCGACGACCTTGCCGAGGTACATCACCGCGACGCGGTCCGCGATGTGCCGCACCACGGAAAGGTCGTGCGCCACGAAGAGGTAGGAAAGCCCGAGCTTCGCCTTCAGCTCGTCGAGCAGGTTGATCACGCCCGCCTGGATCGAAACGTCCAAAGCGGACACCGGCTCGTCGAGCACGACCAGCTTGGGTTCCAGCGCGAGCGCGCGGGCGATGCCGATCCGCTGGCGCTGCCCGCCGGAGAACTCCGCCGGGTAACGGTCGGCGTGCTCGGGACGCAGCCCGACGAGGCCGAGCAGTTCCGGTACCCGCCGCTCGATCGCGCCGGCGGAGTGGCCGTGCACGCGCATCGGCTCGGCGATGATGTCGCCGACCGGCATCCGCGGGTCCAGCGCCGCCATCGGGTCCTGGAACACGACCTGCAGGTCGCGGCGGATGGCCTTGCGCTCCTTCGCCGTCAGGGTGGCGACGTCCTTGCCGAGCACGGCGACCGAGCCCCCGGACGGCATGGCGAGGTCGAGGATCTCCATCAGGGTGGTGGACTTCCCGCAGCCGGACTCGCCGACCAGGCCCAGCGTCTCGCCCGCGACGATGTCGAAGCTGATCCCGTCGACCGCGCGCACCGTGCCCGCCCGGCGGCGGAACACGGCGCCCTTGGTGACCGCGTAGTGCTTCACCAGGTCACGCACGTCGAGCACGGTGTCCCGCTCGGCACGCGGCACCTGGGCGGCGGGTGCCTGCGCGACGACCTCGGCGCCGTAGACCTCGGCGGCGTCGGCGTGGTGCGCGGTGACCTCGTCGAGGCGCAGGCAGGCCGCGCGGTGCGCGGTGTCGACCACCGCGTCCGGCGCGGCGGGTGCGAGGGTGACCAGCGCCGGTTCGGTGTCCCGGCAGACGTCGGCGGATAGGGGACAGCGGGGCTCGAACGGGCAGCCGCCGGGCAGGTCCACCAGCGACGGCGGCTGGCCCTCGATCGGCACCAGTGGCTGCTTCTCGTGCGCGTCGACGCGCGGGATGGAGCCGAGCAGCCCCAGGGTGTAGGGCATCCGCGGCCGGGCGTAGAGCGTGTCGACCGGGCCCTGTTCCACCGCGCGCCCGGCGTACATCACCATCAGCCGGTCGGCGAACCCGGCGACGACGCCGAGGTCGTGCGTGATGATCACGATCCCGGCGCCGGTCACCTCCTGCGCGGTCTTGAGCACCTCCAGCACCTGCGCCTGCACGGTGACGTCGAGCGCGGTGGTCGGCTCGTCGGCGATGATCAGGTCGGGGTCGTTGGCGATCGCGATGGCGATCACCGCGCGCTGGCGCATCCCGCCGGAGAACTCGTGCGGGAAGGACTTTGCCCGCTGCGCGGCGTTCGGGATGCCCACCAGGTCCAGCAGTTCCACCGCGCGGCGGTTCGCCTGTTCCTTGGTCACTGTGCCCTTGCCGTGCACGAGCAGCGCCTCGGCGATCTGGGCGCCCACCGGGTACACCGGGGTGAGCGCCGAGAGCGGGTCCTGGAAGACCATCGCGATCTTCTTGCCGCGCAGTTTCGACAGCTCGGCGTCGGACTGCCCGATGATCTCGCGGCCGCGGAACCGGATGGAGCCGGAGATCCGCGCCTGCGGCGGCAGCAGTCCCATCACCGCGAGGGAGGAGACCGACTTGCCGGAGCCGGACTCGCCGACGATCCCGAGCACCTCGCCGGCGGCGACCTGGTAGGACAGCCCGCGCACGGCGTGCACCCGGCCCGACTCCGAGGGGAAGGAGACGTCGAGGCCGGACACCTCCAGCACGGGCGCGTCCGTGGCCGGGGGCGGGGTGGGGGTCATACGACAGCTCCTGCGGTGGCGGTCTCGGAGTCGGGAGTGCTCTGCGTGGCGGCGGCGACGCGCTTGCGTTCGCGGCGCCGGGAACGGGAGGAGGACGGGTCGAGCGCGTCGCGCAGGCCGTCGCCGGCGAAGTTGACCGCGAGCACGGTGAGCACGAGGAAGCCGGCCGGGATGTAGAACAGCCAGGGGAAGGTACGGACCGCGTCCGAGCCGTTCGCGATCAGCGTGCCGAGCGAGACGTCGGGGGCCTGGACGCCGAAACCGAAGAACGACAGGGACGTCTCGGTGATGATCGCGACGCCGACGTTGACGGTCGCGTCGATGATCAGCAGCGAGGCCATGTTGGGCACGATGTGCTTGGCGATGATCCGCCAGGCGGGCTGGCCCATGAACTTCGCGGCCTTGACGAACTCGCGTTCGCGCAGGGTCAGCGTCATCCCGCGGACCATCCGCGCGGTGATCATCCACTGGAACAGCGCGATCAGCCCGACCAGGATGAACCAGGTCTTGCCCCGGAACGCGGGCGAGAGGATCGAGATGATCAGGAACGGCGGCAGGATCAGCAGCAGGTCGACGACCCACATCGCGATCCGGTCGGTCCAGCCGCCGAAGTAGCCCGCGGCGGCGCCGACGATCGAGGCCACCCCGGTGGAGAACAGCGCGGCCAGCAGGCCGATCGTCAGCGACTTCTGCAGCCCGCGCATGGTCTGCGCGAACATGTCCCCGCCGATCTGGTTGGTCCCGAACCAGTGGCTGCCCTCGGGCGGCAGCAGGTTCGCCGCCGGGTCCAGTTCGTCGTAGGCCCACGGCGCGTACCAGGTGTAGGTGAACGCCGCGAGGTAGAACAGCACGATCAGGCCGAGCGCGGCGACGGCGAGCCGGTTGCGCAGGAAGCGCCGCAGTACCAGCTTGCCGCGTCCGGCCGCGGCCGCGGCGGTGGGGGACGGCTCGGTCAACGGATCCTCACCCTCGGGTCGAGCAGCGCGTAGAGCACGTCGGCGAGCCAGCCCGCGAGCAGCACGCACACGGCGATGAACAGGGTTACCGTGGCCACGATGTTGGTGTCCTGCTTCTGGATCCCGGTCACCAGCCAGTCGCCCATGCCGTACCAGCCGAAGATCTTCTCGGTGAAGATGCCGCCGGTGACCAGCAGGCCGAAGCCGAACGCGAACAGCGTCGCCATCGGGATCAGCGCGGTGCGCAGGCCGTGCTTGAACAACGCCTTCCGCCGGGTGAGGCCCTTGGCCTGGGCGGTGCGGAGGAAGTCCGAGCCCAGCACGTCGAGCATCGCCGAGCGCTGGTAGCGGCTGTAGTAGGCGACCTGGGTCAGCACGATGGCCAGGGTGGGCACGATGATGTGCTGCAGCCGGTCGAGCAGGACGTCGCCGAAACCGCCGTCGAGGCCGCTGGTCTCGCCCTGGACGATGAAGAACTGGTAGCCGCCGAGGAGGTTGTCGTTCACCGACTGGGCGCCCGCCTTGAGCACCGTCGCGATGACGAACACCGGGGTGGACAGCACCACGAACGAGAACGTCGTGGCGAGGTAGTCGCTGATCTTGTACTGGCGAATGGCGCTGACCACGCCGACCAGCACCCCGATGATGATGCCGATGGTGATGCCGAGCAGGAACAGCCGCAGGCTGACCCCCATCCGGCGGAACAGTTCGTCGGTGATCGGCTGGTCGGTGACCGTGCGGCCGAAATTACCGTGGAGTACGTCGCCGAGCCAGACGAAGAACCGTTCCGGGATCGGCATGGTGAGGTGCAGTTCCGCGGCCTTCGCGTCGATTGTGGCCTGCGGGGGTGGCGGGTTCCGCAGTTTCAGTTCGTCCAGCGGGCTGAATGCGAGCGACGCGAGGGAAAACGCCGCGAACGTCGCGACCAGGCACAACGCGATGTAGTTCGCGAAGCGGCGGAGGAGGAAGCCGGTCATGTCGTCACCCCGCTCGCGACGCGAATTCGTCGATGGCGGTACCCGGAATACTCCGGATGGAGCAACGGTTCTGTTGTCGGTGGAACCACTGGCCGGCGCTGCCTTTCCCACGGTGCGATGCGCGCGTCGCGCCGCGGAATCGTAAACCGCCGGGAGGTGGATTCTGATTCCCTTACGGAAACCAAAGTGTCACGGATTGGTGTAGCCGGAGTGGCGAATGGGGAATGTGGTACCTGATGCGTACTCGCGAGCGGAGAATACCGACTTTCGGACTGTTGTGCCGGTGTGTGTATTCCGGTACAAGCACGCTGGGCGCTATTACCGGCCGGTAGGGGAGGCCGAGTGTGTAACCGTGACGTCCGGGTTTGGGATGTCACGCGTGCCGACGGGCCCGAATACGGAACCCGGGCCGCCCGGGTTCCGTATTCGCGGGAACGTCAGCCGCGGGCGTCCTCCTTGAGCAGGTCGGCGCACTTCTCGCCGATGGCCATGGTCGTGACGCACGGGTTCACCGCGACCAGGAACGGCATCGCGGACCCGTCCGCGACCCGCAGGCCCTCGACGCCGCGTACCCGCAGCCGCGCGTCCAGCACGGCGAGGGGATCCCCGTCGCCGCCCATCTTCGCGGTGCAGGAGGGGTGGTACACGGTGTTGTGCGTCCTGCGCAGGTAGTCGGCGATCTCGTCGTCGGTCCGGACGTCGCGGCCCGGCGCGAGCTCGGTCCCGGCCCATTCGTCCAGCGCGGGCTGCTCGGCGATCTTCCTGGCGAGCTTGATGCCGTAGGTCATCACCCGCATGTCGTGCTCGTCGGTGAAGTACCGCGGGTCGACCTTCGGCTTGTCGCGGTAGTCCCGCGTGCGCAGCCGCACGGTTCCCAGTGACCGGGACCGGGTGACGTTCGGGGTCAGGCAGAAACCGTTTTCCGTGGTCGGGTACCCGTACCGGGCGGTGTTCATGTCGAAGGGCACCGAGCCGTAGTGGAACATCAGGTCCGGGCGGTCCAGCCCGTCCTCGGTGGTGGTGAAGATCCCGATCTCCCACCACTGCGTCGATTCGGACACCATCGGCTGCAGCGCGTCCCACTGGATGACGCCCTCGGGGTGATCCTGCAGGTTCTCGCCGACGCCGGGGGAGTCGACCAGCACGTCCACGCCGACCTCGCGCAGGTGCGCGGCGGGCCCGATCCCCGAGAGCATCAGCAGCTTCGGGGTGTCGATCGCGCCCGCGGACACGATCACCTCGCGACGCGCCTTCAGCTCGACGCCGTGGATGAGGTCCGGTGCCAGGTACTCGACGCCGGTGCAGCGCTTTCCCTCGAAGGTCAGGTGCTTGGCCCGCACCCCGGTCCGCACCTCCAGGTTGGTCCGCTCGCCCAGGATCGGGTGCAGATAGGACACCGAGGCCGAGGACCGCGTGCCGTCCTCGCGCGCGTTGATCTGGAACCAGTTCGCGCCGTGCGTCACGGTCGTGCCGGAGTTGAACTCCGTGGTCGGGATGCCCGCCTGCGCGCAGGCGGCCAGCATCGCGGCCCCGCACGGGTCGTTCGGCGGCACCGAGCGGATGGTCACCGGGCCGGAACGGCCGTGGTGCTCGCCGGGGCCGTCGTTGGTCTCCAGTCGTTGGTACAGCGGGAAAACGTCCTTCGCCGACCAGCCGGGCAGGCCGAGCGAGGCCCATTCGTCGAGGTCCTCGGCGGGCGCCCAGAACGCGATGCACGAGTTGTGCGAGGAACAGCCGCCGAGCACCTTGGCCCGCGCGTGCCGCAGGAACGAGTTACCGGACTCCTGGGGCTCGACCGGGTAGTCCCAGTCGTACCCGGATTCCAGCAGCCCCATCCACTTCGTCAGCTCGAGGATCGCCGGGTCGTCCACATCGGACGGTCCGGCTTCGAGCAGGCACACCGTGACGTCCGGGTCCTCGGACAGCCGCGCGGCGACCACCGAGCCCGCCGTTCCGCCGCCGACGACGATGTAGTCGAATTCTGCCGCTGTCACTGCGAGGCCTCCTTGTCAGGCGTGTTGTCAGGTGTGGGTCCGGCCGCGTGCGCGGCGTGGTCGGCGAGCACGCCGATCCTGTGCCGCTGCACGAACCAGTAGTAGGCGAAGCCGCCACCGCCGAACACGGCGACGAACAGCACCGAGATCCACTGGAGGTACCAGTGATACGGCGGGGTGGCGTTGTAGATCTCGTTGCGCGGCCAGGCCAGGTTGACCAGCATCGCCACGCCCCACAGCACCGCGAGGACGTTGACCGGCAGGCCCCAGCGGCCCAGGGAGAACCGGCCCTTCGGCGCGTCCTTGCGCGGCCATTCGCCGCGGATCCGCTTGATCAGCAGCGGCACCGTCACCAGCAGGTAGGCGAGGTAGATCAGGATGATCGCCAGGCTGGTGACCGCGGAGAAGATCTGCGAGGAGTTGATGTTGACCAGCAGCAGCACGATCGCGATCAGGCCGATCACGATCGCGGGCAGCACCGGGGTGCCGGTCTTCTTGTTGACCTTCGCGAGCTTCGACCCGCCGGGCAGCGCGTTGTCCCGCGCCATCGCGAACGCGATCCGGATGGCCGCGGTGTGCACCGCCAGCACGCACACGGTGATCGCGACGAAGACGATGAACAGGAAGATCCGGCCGATCTCGGGCCCGAGCGCGTCGGTGAGGACGAACTGCAGCCCGATCGTGCCGAGCTCGGGTGCCTGGATGTTCCCGACCGCCATCAGCGCGAACAGGATGATCAGCCCGCCCAGCACGAACGACGCGATCAGCGCGCGCAGGATCGCCTTGGGCGCGTTGCGGTGCGGGTCCACGGACTCCTCGCCGAGCGACGCCGCGGTGTCGAAGCCGTACATGACGTACGAGGACGCGATGGCCGCGATGAGGAACGCGCCGAGATAACCGCCCGCGTGGCCCGCGCCCGTGTTGTTGGTCTCGGTGACCACCTCGGGGCCGCGCACGAAGTGGAACGCCAGGAACACGATGAGCAGCACGGCGAACAGCAGCTCGACGAACACCCCGGCGCTGTTGATCCGCGCCATCAGCTTGACGCCGAACGCGTTGACCAGGGTGGTGAACACGATCAGCGCGCTGGCCAGCAGGACGCCGTTGGCGGCGTCGCTGGTGCCCGAGCCGTCGCCGATGAACTGGAAGAACGAGGCGATCTGCGGCAGCGTCCGCTGGTAGGCGAGCGCGGTCGCGGAGATCGACACGATCGAGGCGAGCAGCATCATCCAGCCCGCGAGCCACGCGACGTGCTCGCTGCTGAGCTTCTTCGCCCAGTTGTAGACCGATCCCGCGACGGGGTACTGGGCGGCCAGCTCGGCAAAGCTCAGCGCGACCATCAGCTGGCCCGCGAACACCATCGGCCACGACCACCAGTAGGCCGGGCCGCCCTGGGAGATGCCCAGGTAGGAAAGCTGGAAAACGCCCGTGAGGACGGAGATGTAGCTGATCCCGGCGGCGAAGGTGTGGAAGCTGCCGAGTGTTCTCTTCAGTTGGTTGGTGTAGCCGAATTCCGACAGTTCACGGTCACCGGTGTCGGTGGTCACGCTGCTGGTCCTTTCGGTTGATCACGATCGGACGACGCGCCGGGTCACCCCGAGAACCATCGCTGCGGAGCGGGCTTCAGGTTCTGGTAGATGTGCTTGGCCTCGGTGTACTCGGCCAGCCCGGTCGGGCCCAGCTCCCGGCCGAAGCCGGACTGCTTGTAGCCGCCCCACTCGGCCTGCGGCAGGTAGGGGTGGAAGTCGTTGATCCACACCGTGCCGTGCCGGAGCCGGTTCGCGACGCGCTGGGCACGGGAAGCGTCCGAGGTGAACACCGCGCCCGCCAGCCCGTAGTGGGTGTCGTTGGCGATGCGGACGGCGTCGTCCTCGTCGGTGAACGTCTCGACCGTCAGCACCGGGCCGAAGGACTCCTCGACGACCGCCGTCGAGCCCTGCTTCACCTGGTCGAGGATGGTCGGCAGGTAGTAGAAGCCGTTCGCCAGCGCCGCGTCGTCCGGGCGCTTCCCGCCGGTGCGCAGCACGGCGCCCTCGGCGAGTGCGGCCGCCACGTAGCGCTCGATCTTGTCCCGGTGGGCGGCCGAGATGAGCGGTCCGGTCTCGGCGTTCTCGTTGAACGGCCCGCCGAGGCGGATCTTCTCCGCCCGGCGCACCAGCTCGTCGACGAAGCGATCGTGCCACTCCCGCTGCACGATCAGCCGCGCGCCCGCCGAGCAGACCTGCCCGGAGTGCAGGAACACCGCGGTGAGCGCGTAGTCGACGGCGGTCTCGAAGTCGGCGTCGGCGAACACGACGTTCGGGTTCTTGCCACCGAGCTCCAGCGCGACCTTCTTCACCGTGGCCGCGGCGTTCGCCGCGATGATCTTCCCGGTGGCGAGCCCGCCGGTGAACGACACGAGGTCGACATCGGGATGCTCGGACAGCGGCGCGCCCGCCCGGGGCCCGGCGCCGAGCACGAGGTTCGCGACGCCGGCCGGGAGCCCGGCCTCGGCCAGCAGCTTCATCAGCATGATCGAGGTGTGCGGCGTCAGCTCGCTCGGCTTCAGCACGAAGGTGTTCCCCGCGGCGAGTGCCGGGGCGACCTTCCAGATCGTCTGCAGCAGCGGGTAGTTCCACGGCGTGATCAGCCCGCACACCCCGACCGGCTCGTGCACGATCCGGCTGAACGAGTCCGCCGAGCCGGTGTCCACCACGCGGCCCGCGTCGTTCGCCGCGAGCTTGCCGAAGTACCGCAGGCAGGCCGCGATGTCGGCCATGTCGTACCGGCTCTCGACGATCCGCTTGCCGGTGTCGAGCGACTCCGCGCGCGCGAACTCCTCGGCGTCGCGGTCCAGCAGATCGGCCGCGCGCAGCAGCAGATCGCCCCGCGCCGAGGCGGGTGTCGACGGCCACGGTCCGTGGTCGAAGGCACGGCGGGCGGCGGCGATGGCGGCCTCGGTGTCCGCGCCGGTCCCCTCCGCGACCTCGGCGACCAGCGTCCCGTCCGCGGGGCACCGGATCTCGCGTCGTCCGCCGTCACGGGCGTCGACCCATTCGCCACCGATATAGAAATCCGCCATCAAGCCACTCCACTCAGGCTCTTCCTCAACTGTCCCGACAGGCGATTATTACGACCACAGGGGGTGACCGCCACCTGGCGCACGAGAGGTTGTTCACACCATCGGGTGGCGGTTCGTGATTGTCTGACGTGTGGTACCCGCCGCAGGCGAGGGCGGGCGCGTGGCGGGCGTCCGTAGACTGGCCGGACTGCGGCGGAACCCGGGGACAGGAGCGTGGGAGTGGTGAGGATGCTGGAGTCCGTACACGGACCGGCGGACCTGAAGCGGATGAGCGTCGAAGACCTCGAAGAGGTCGCCGCCGAGATCAGGGACTTCCTCGTCGACAAGGTGCGGCGCGCGGGCGGGCACCTCGGCCCCAACCTCGGCGTGGTGGAGCTGACCCTGGCGCTGCACCGGGTCTTCGACTCCCCGCGCGACGCGATCGTGTGGGACGTCGGGCACCAGTCCTATGTGCACAAGATCGTCACCGGTCGCCACGAGGGCTTCGACCTGCTGCGCCAGCAGGGCGGGCTCACCGGGTACCCGGCGCGCGCGGAGAGCGAGCACGACCTGGTCGAGAACAGCCACGCCTCCACCGCGCTGTCCTATGTGGATGGTCTGGCGAAGGCGTTCGCGCTGGCGGGCGGCGAACCGCGGCACGCGGTGGCCGTGGTCGGCGACGGCGCGCTCACCGGCGGCATGTGCTGGGAGGCGCTGAACAACATCGCCGCGCACAAGGACGACCGCCCGGTCGTCATCGTCATCAACGACAACGGCCGCTCGTACTCGCCGACCATCGGCGGCCTCGCCGACCACCTCGCCTCGCTGCGGCTCCAGCCGGGCTACGAGCGGTTCCTCGACGGGGGCAAGGAGATCCTCAAGAGCACCCCGGTGGTGGGCAAGCCGATCTACGCCGCGCTGCACGCGGCGAAGGCGGGCATCAAGGACGCGCTGAGCCCGCAGGCGATGTTCTCCGACCTGGGCCTGAAGTACCTCGGCCCGGTCGACGGGCACGACCTGGTCGCGCTGGAGAAGGCGTTCCACAGCGCGCGGAGCTTCGGCGGCGCGGTGATCGTCCACGTCGTGACCGAGAAGGGCCACGGCTACGCGCCCGCGGTCAGCGACCAGGCCGACCAGATGCACCAGACCGACCCGATCGACCCGGAGACCGGCCTGCCGCCGGTGAAGGGCCCGAGCTGGACCAGCGTGTTCGGCGACGAGCTGGTGAAGATCGGCGCCGAGCGTTCCGACGTCGTCGCGATCACCGCGGCGATGCAGCGCTCGTGCGGGCTGGAGAAGTTCGCGAAGGCCTATCCGGACCGCTGGTACGACGTCGGCATCGCCGAGCAGCACGCGGTCACCTCCGCCGCCGGGCTCGCCATGGGCGGGCTGCACCCGGTCGTCGCGGTCTACGCGACGTTCCTCAACCGCGCCTTCGACCAGGTCCTGATGGACGTCGCGCTGCACCGGCAGCCGGTCACCCTGATGCTCGACCGCGCCGGGATCACCGGACCGGACGGCCCGAGCCACCACGGCATGTGGGACCTCTCGCTGCTGGGCATGGTGCCCGGGATGCGGGTGGCCGCGCCGCGCGACGCCGGGACACTGCGTGAGGAACTGCGCGAGGCGATCGCCGTCGGCGACGGGCCGACCGCGTTGCGTTACTCCAAGGGCGGCGTGGTCGATTCGGTGCCCGCCGTCGAACGGATCGGCACGGTCGACGTGCTGCGCCGCCCGGCCGAGGGCGGGGACACCGACGTGCTGCTCGTCGCCGTCGGGGCGTTCGCCAAGCTCAGCCTCGCGGCCGCCGACCGGCTGGCCGACCAGGGCATCGGCGTCACCGTCGTCGACCCGCGCTGGGTGCTGCCGGTGCCCGCGGAGCTGGTGGCGCTGGCCGGGCAGCACAAGCTCGTCGTCACCGTCGAGGACAACGGGCGGCACGGCGGGTTCGGCTCCGCGCTGGCCGCCCTGCTGCGGGACGCCGAATGCGACGTCCCGCTGCGGGATCTCGCGGTGCCGCAGGACTTCCACGAGCACGGCTCGCGGGAGCAGGTGCTGGCCCGCGTCGGCCTGACCGCCCAGGATGTCGCCCGCCGCGTCACCGAATGGGCCTCGGGCCGCCTCGGCACCGCCGCCCCCGCCGAGCCCGCCCCGCAGGAGGAAGGCCGCCGCTGACCGCGGTCGCGACCGGGGCCATGCGCCCCAATGTGGCGTTCGGTGCTCCGCCCTTGCCCCCGCCGCCACCCTCAACGGAGACGCTCCGCGCCCAACCCGGATTCCACGCACCCAATGTGGCGTTCGGTGCGTTGAGCGCACCCAATGCCACATTGGGGCGTTCGGGCTCCCCGCGATCCGCCGGTCAGTTCTCCCGGCAGGTGGTGTCGGCGCGGGGGAGGACGCCGTCGCGGAAGTACGTGTTGACGGTGTTCTCCACGCAGCCGTTCGGATAGTTGCCGAAGACGGCGTGGACGCGGACGTCCTGGAGCGTCACCAGCCGGGACGCGGTCATCGCCTTGTGCAGGGCGACGCCCTCCTCATAGGCGGTGCGGGTGTCGCCGGTGGCCTGCACGATCAGCGCGGGCACGGCGTTGCGCACTTCGGTCGGCGGTTCGACCGGCGGTGCCCACGAGGCGCACGCGCTGGGACCGTAGGCGAAACCGCCGAACACCGGCAGAGCGGCGCGGTTGCGCTGGATGTTCCGCCAGTACCACTCCGGATCGCGCGGCGCGGCCACGTCACCGCACAGCACGGCCGCCTGGCCGGAGTTCTGCGTTTCCGGCGTCGGCCTGGTGACGAACCGCAGGTCGGCCTCCAGCTCGGGATTGGGCTGGACGGGTTTGCCGTCGGCGGCGTCGGCGAGCCGCCGGACGCTGGTGGCGAGCGCGGCGTTGTGCCGGGGATCGGCCAGCGGGTTGAACGCCAGCATCGGCAGCAGGTGCTCGTCGACCCGGTAGTCCCCGATGCGGATGGGTGACTTCGCGGCCCCGCGGATCAGGTCCTCGACCAGCGCCCGCACTTCGGCCCCGGTCCGGCCGAGGTGGTATTCGGCGTCACGGGCCGCGGCCCAGTTCGCCCAGTCGTCCAGCGCGGCTTCGTTCGGCTTGCCCATCGCCTGGAACAGGCCCACCCCGTAGCGCCGGGGATCGACGGCGCTGTCCAGCACGACGCGGTCGCTCTGGCGCGGGAACATCTGGGTGTACACGGCGCCGAGGTAGGTGCCGTAGGACCAGCCGAAGTAGCTGATCTTCCGTTCGCCGAGCGCGCCGCGGACCACGTCCATGTCCCGGGCGGTGTTGCGGGTGGTGATCTGCCGGATGTCCGGGCCCTCGGTGACCGCGCACCGCCGGGCCAGGTCGGCCTGCAGCCGGACGGTCCGGTCGAACCCGGCGCGGTCGATCCCGGCCGAACGGAGCATGATGCCCACCGGCCAGCCACAGTCGACCGGGGACGAGCGGCCGATGCCCCGCGGATCCATGCCGATCAGGTCGTAGCGGGACGACACCTCGGGGGTCATCGCCTTCCGGACGTCCAGCATCATGCCGAGCCCCGCCCCGCCCGGCCCGCCGGGGTTGGAAAGCATGACGCCGCGCCGGTTCCGGGTGTCGGTGGCCTTCAACCGGGAGATCGCCACGGTGATCGTCCGGCCGTCCGGCCGCGCGTAGTCCAGTGGCACCGTGACGTCGGCGCACCGCGCCCCCGCCGCGTCCAGATCCTTGTCGCCGCAGGCCTTCCAGCCGACGCGCTGGTGGTAGAACCGGTCCAGGCCGGGCTGCCCGGCCTGGACCGGTTCGGCCGAGGCGGTCGCGGTCCCGGCCAGCAGACCGGCGCCGGCCGCCACCACCGTGCCGAGCGCCACCCGCCTCATTCGCTTGACTCGCAAGGATTTCCTCCTTGTGAACGCCGTTGGCCCCCGTGGCCACCGGTCGGCACAAGGTTAGGAAGCCCGGCCGGTTCGCCGCCATGCCGACAGCACCCGGGCTCCGGGTTCAGCGGGCTCGACCCGCGCCGGTGGTGCCTGCTCCACCCGACCTGCGGACGAATGGAGTATCCGCCCGGTCGCCAGCGGTCCGTGAATGCCACATTGAGGGACTCAGAGTCCCTCAATGTGGCATTCACGGACCGGGCTGGACGGCGCCCACGGCCGGTGGGGCGTCTTCGACGGTGCCGGGGCCGAAGACCTCGCGGGGCTCGGGGAAGAGCTTCGTCAGCAGGGGATAGGCGATCGCGGCGGTGCACAGGGTGACCACGAGGCTGATGTCGACGCCGCCCGCGATCCCGCGCAGCGGCCCGGCGATCATCGGCGTGTTCGCGGTGAGCAGACCGAGCGTGGTGGCCGGGATCCACGCCGCCATCGCCCGCCAGTTCACGCCGCGGTGGAACCAGTACCGCCCGCCCTTGCGGCCCTGGTTGAACACCTGGAGGTCGTCCGGGTCGTAGAACCCGCGCCGCTGCGCGAAGCCGATCATCATGATCACCATCCACGGCGAGGTGCACAGCACGATGAGCGTCGCGAAGGCGTTGATGCTGGAGACCATGTCGAGCACGAAGTTGCCGACGAAGATGAACACCACGCTCAACGATCCGATGAGGACGGTCGCCTGGACCCGGCTCAGCCGCACGAAGATCGAGCTGAAGTCCAGCCCGGTCCCGTACAACGCCGTGGTGCCGGTGGACAGCCCGCCGATCAGCGCCACCACGATCAGCGGGATCGCGTACCAGAGCGGGGAGATCGCGGTGAGCCCGGCGATGTAGTTCCCGGGGTCGGCCACCAGCGTCGCCGTCGCGATGCCGAAACCGAAGGGCAGCAACGTCGCCAGCTGCGCGAGGAACGGCGCGGCGAGCAGCGAACGGCGGGAGTACCGCGCCGGGATGTAGCGCGACCAGTCGCCGAGGAACGCGCCGAAGGAGATCGGATTGGCCAGCACGGTGAGCGTCGCGAGGATCCAGGTCGGCCAGAACGAGCCAAGCGCGTAGGCGCCGGTTCCCGCGAAGCCGGGGTCGAACGAGCCGCCGTAGGCGAAGACGCCGAGCAGCATGATCGTGGTGCCCAGCACGACGGCGATCCGGTTGATCAGCAACATGAACCGGTAGCCGTAGATACAGACCACGAGCGTGGCGACGGCGATGAGCCCGTAGGCGACGCCGCGCAGCGCGGCCCCGCCGTCGAAGCCGAAGAGCCGTTGCGCCGCGCCCGCCACGGCGTCCCCGCTGACCCACACCGAGATCGCGAAGAACGTGATCGCGGTCAGCAGCGAGAGGAACGAGCCGACGCAGCGGCCGACGACGCCGAAGTGCGCGCCGGAGGACACCGCGTTGTTGGTCCGGGTGCGCGGCCCGAACAACGCCATCGGCGCGAGCACCAGCCCGCCCAGCACGACACCGGTGACCGTCGCGGCGAGCGCGGCGGAGAAGCTCAGGCCGTAGGCGATCGGCAGGGTGCCGAGGATGATGGTGGCGAACGTGTTCGCCCCGCCGAACGCCAGCCGGAACAGGTCGCGCGGGCGCGAGGTCTGTTCCGCCGGCGGGATCGGCGCGATCCCGTGCTGCTCGACTTCGGTGACTTTGTCGCTCATCGTGGCTTCCTTCCCCAGTCTCTGAAGGCCACCTTGAGGGAACCCAAGTCCCTCAAGGTGGCCTTCAGAGGCTTCAGGCGAAACGGGTCATGACGTGCTTGACACGGGTGTACTCGGCGAAGGAGTACGCGGAAAGGTCCTTGCCGTGCCCGGAATGGCCGAACCCGCCGTGCGGCATCTCCGCGACCAGCGGCCCGTGCGTGTTGACCCATACACAGCCGAAGTCCAGCTCGCCGGAAAGCCGGGTCGCGCGGGCGAGGTCGCGGGTCCAGATCGACGACGCGAGCCCGTAGGGGACGCCGTTGGCGAGCGCCACCGCCTCGTCCTCGTCCACAAAGGACTGGATGGTGAGCACCGGCGCGAAGATCTCCTCCCGGACGAGCTCGTCGTCCTGCCGGAGGCCGGAAACCACCGTGGGGGACAGGAAGAACCCGCGGTCGCCGTGCCGTCCGCCGCCGGTCTCCACGCGCGCGTGCGCGGGCAGCCGGTCCAGCAGGCCCCGCACCCGGTCGAACTGCGCGGCGGAGTTGAGCGGGCCGTAGTCCCGCCCCGGGGTGTACGCGGCGGCGGCCTTCGTCAGCTCGGCCAGGAATTCGTCGTGGACCGAAGCGTGCACGAGGACGCGGCTGCCCGCGGTGCAGTCCTGCCCCGCGTTGTAGAACGCCGCGCCCGCGATGCCCGCCGCGGTTCCGGCGAGATCGGCGTCGGCGAACACCAGCAGCGGCGCGTTGCCGCCGAGTTCGAGGTGGGTGCGCTTGAGATCGGCCGCGGCCACGGTCGCGACGTCGATCCCGGCGCGGGTCGACCCGGTGATCGAGACCAGCTCGGTGACCGGATGCCGCACCAGCGCGCGGCCGGTGTCGCGGTCGCCGCACAGGACGTTGAACGCGCCCGGCGGCAGGAACTCCGCGGCCACGGCGGCCAGTAGTACCGCGGTCGACGGCGTGGTCTCGGCGGGCTTGAGCACCACGGTGTTGCCCGCCGCCAGCGCGGGCGCGATCTTCCACACGGCCATCATCAGCGGGTAGTTCCACGGCGCGATCTGGGCGCAGACGCCGACCGGCTCGCGCCGGATCACCGACGTGTGGCCGGGCAGGTACTCTCCGGCGCCGGTGCCCTCCAGCTGCCGCGCGGCCCCGGCGAAGAACCGCAGCGCGCTCACGCACTCCGGGATCTCCTCGTCCAGCACGACCTGACGGACCTTGCCGGTCTCCCGGATCTCGGCGTCCGCGAACTCCTCGGCCCGCGACTCCAGGGCGTCGGCGAGCTTCAGCAGCGCCAGCTGCCGCTGGGCCGGGGTGCTGCGCCGCCACACCGCGAAGGCCCGGTCCGCCGCGGCCATCGCCGCGTCCACATCGGACTGTCCGGAAAGGACGCTGGTGCCGAAGACCTCGCCGGTGGCCGGGTCGGTCAGCTCCAGCGTCCGCCCGCCAGGGGCGGCGGCGGACGCGCCGTCGACGAAGTTCTCCACGTGCGTCATGACTTCTCCAGGTGGGTCGGGGCGAACATCTTCAGCCGCGCGGGCAGCACGACGACGCCGGGGCCGGGCGTTCGCAGCGCCTCGGCCAGCACCGCGCCGACGTTGTCCGAAGTGGCCTGAACGGCCGGGACGCCGAACGAGCGGGCCAGCGCGACGTAGTCCGGCCGGGCCAGCTCGGTCGCGGTGGTGCGGCCGAACTCGCCGGTCAGGTACTCGCGCAGGATCCCGTAGCCGCCGTCGTCGACGATCAGCCACGTCACGTCCAGCCCGTGCTGCACCGCCGTGGCCAGCTCCGCGACGCCGTACATCGCGCCGCCGTCGCCGGACACCGCGAGCACCGGGCCGCCGGTCGCGGCCGCGCCGCCGAGCGCGCCGGGCAGCCCGTAACCGAGCCCGCCCGCGCCCTGCGCGGTGTGTATCGGCGCGCCGTCGGGGTTCCACGCCGACCACGCCCAGTACGCCGCGATCGTCATGTCCCAGAACGTCTGCGTGCCCTCGGGCACCGCGGCGCGCAGATCGGCGAGCAGCTTCCGTTCGAGGCCGAGGTCCTGCGCGTCGAGCCGTGCCGACACCTTGCCCAGCAGCTCGCCGACCGCCTTTTCGGCCAGCCCGTCGGCCGCGCGGAAGGGCACCCGTTCCAGCAGGGCGCCGAGCGTGAGCCGGACGTCGGCGTGGATGCCCAGCGCCGGGTAGTTCGACTCCAGCTTGCCGAGATCGGCCTCGACCTGCACGATCCGCCCGCGCGGGGCGAACTCGCGGTAGTTGCTGGACAGCTCGCCGAGCCCGGAGCCGAGCACCAGCAGCACGTCGGCGTGCGCGAGGAACTCGGTGGAATGCCAGTCCTCCAGCCAGGACCGGCCGGACAGCTCGTGGTCCCAGCCGAACACGCCCTTGCCGCCGAAGGTCGAGAGCACCGGCGCCCGCAGCGCCTCGGCAAGCGCTTTCAGCTCGGCGTGCGCGCCGGCGCGCAGCGCGCCGCCCCCGGCCAGGATGACCGGGTTCTCCGCCGCGCCCAGCAGCCGCGCGGCCTCCTCGACGAGTTCGGGCAGCGGATCGAGCGGCGCGGGGCGCGCGGTCGCGGTGGTGATCGGCGGCAGCGAGGCCGGCGCGAGCAGCACGTCCTGCGGGATCTCCACCCACACCGGCCCGTATGGCGCGGTGGCCGCGGACTCCCACGCCTCCCGCAGCGCCGTCGGGACCTGGCTCACCGCGCGGACGGTGTGCACCGACTTGACCACCCCGGCGAAACTCGCCTGCTGGTCGGGAAGCTCGTGCAGGTACCCGTGCCGCCCGCCGCCGAGGCCCGCGACCGGGACCTGGCTGGAAATCCCCAGCACCGGCACCGAAGCGGCCCGCGACTCCTGGAGCGAAGCGAGCGTGAGCAGCGCCCCGGGACCGGTCGAGACGACCATCGGCGTCACCGGCACCGGACCGTCGGGGTCGGCCGCGAGTCGGGCCCGGGCGTACCCGTCCGCGGCGAACGCGAGGTTGTTCTCCACCCGCGCGCCGATCACCCGCAGGTCGTCCGCGCGCCGCAACGCCTCGAACAGCCCCAGCGCGTGCTGGCCGGGCAGGCCGAACACGGTGTCGGCGCCCAGCGCCCGCAGGGTCTCGACGACGACGTCGCCCCCAATGCGGGTCACGATTCCCTTCCCAGCGCGAGCAGGCTGACCAGGTCGTAGGCGACGTGCGACGCGGCGACGGCGGTGATCTCGGCGTGGTCGTAGGCGGGTGCCAGTTCGACGACGTCGCCGCCGACGAGGTTCAGGCCGCGCAGCCCGCGCAGGATCTCCAGGAGTTCGCGGCTGGTCATCCCGCCCGCCTCCGGCGTGCCGGTGCCGGGCGCGTGCGCGGGGTCGAGCACGTCGATGTCGATGGAGACATACAGCGGCCGGTCGCCGATCCGCTGCCGCAGCGCGTCGACCGTCTCCGCGACGCCCCGGCGCAGCACATCGCCGGAGGTGACGATGCCGAACCCGAGCCGCCGGTCCTCCTCCAGGTCCCGCTTGCCGTACAGCGGGCCGCGGGTACCGACGTGCGACAGCGCGCTGGTGTCGAGGATGCCTTCCTCCGAGGCCCGCCGGAACGGGGTGCCGTGGGTGTACGGCTCGCCGAAGTAGGTGTCCCAGGTGTCCAGGTGCGCGTCGAAGTGCAGCAGCGCGACCGGTCCGTGCTTCTTCGCGGCGGCCCGCAGCAGCGGCAGCGCGATGGTGTGGTCGCCGCCGATGGTGACCAGCCGGGTGCCGTTCGCGGTGAGGTTTTCCGCCTCCTGCTGGAGGGTTTCGATCGCCTCGCCGATGTTGAACGGGTTGACCGCGATGTCGCCCGCGTCCACCACCTGCGCGGTGGCGAACGGCGAGACGTCGAGGCCGGGGTGGTACGGCCGGAGCAGCCTGCTCGCCTCGCGCAACGCCGCCGGGCCGAACCGCGCGCCGGGGCGGTAGGACACGCCGGAGTCGAACGGGACCCCGGCGACCGCGACGTCGGCGTGGTCGACCTGGTCGATGCGCGGCAGCCTGGCGAAGGTCGCGAACCCGGCGAACCGGGGGACGCGCGAGGAGTCGACGGGGCCGATCGGGCTCGTTTCAGACACTGCTGACTGCTCCTGATTCCTGGTGTGGTGCGGGCGTTTCCCCGGTGGCCGCGGAGCCGTTCAGACGCGCGGTCCAGGTGTCCAAAGTAGACGCTGGGGTTCTCGGGGTGGCGAGGCTGACGACGACGTGGACGACCAGGCTCGCGCCGAGACCCCAGTAGATCGGGCTGTTCGCGTCGACGCCGTCGACGATCATGAACGTGATCACCACGACCGTGCCCGCGATCATCGAGGCGTAGGCGCCGTGGCGCGTACCGCGTTTCCAGAACAGCGCGCCGACGATCGCGACCAGCAGCCCGCCGACGAGCACGTCGTAGGCGATGGTGAGCGCGTTGACCACGTCGTCGACGATCATCGCGATGCCGATCGCGGCCAGGCCCAGCACCAGGGTGGTGATCCGGTTGCGGCGCAGCTCGCCGGTTCCCTTGCGCAGTCCCACCTTGCTGAGCAGATCGGACGTGCTGACCGTGGAACAGGCGATCAGCGCGCCGCTCGCCGTCGACATCATGGCCGAGAGCGCCGCGGCGAGGACGAGCCCGCGCACGCCGGTCGGCAGGAGCCGTTCCACGATCGTGGCGAACGCGTCCTGCGCGCTGCCGAGGTCGGGGTAGAGCGCCTTCGCGGCGGTGCCGATCAGTGCCCCGGCGACGCCGTAGACCAGGCAGTAGACCCCGGAGAGGATGCCGCCGCCGGTCGCGACGGCCGGGGTGCGGGCGGTGAACACCCGCTGCCAGATGTCCTGCCCGATGAGCAGGCCGAAGGTGTAGACGAGGACGTAGGTGAAGATCGTCTGGCCACCGATCGCGGTGAACTCGAAGTACGTCGCGTCGAGGCGTTTCGTCATTTCGCCGAAGCCGCCCGCCGAGCTGATCGCGACCG
The DNA here is from genome assembly GCF_039541975.1 of Amycolatopsis samaneae. Classification (NCBI taxonomy): domain Bacteria; kingdom Bacillati; phylum Actinomycetota; class Actinomycetes; order Pseudonocardiales; family Pseudonocardiaceae; genus Amycolatopsis; species Amycolatopsis samaneae. The sequence continues at coordinate 405,215 of NZ_BAABHG010000002.1, read as the reverse complement.
GCAGCAGGATGAACAGGATGCCGACGGTCTTGACGCCGAACTGCACGATGTCGGTCAGCGTGATCGACCACATGCCGCCGAGCACCGAGTACAGCACGACGATCGCGCCGCCGATCGCGATCCCGGCCCAGCCGGGGACGTTGAAGAGGACCTTGAAGATCGTCGCGAAGGCAAGCGTCGAGGTCACCGTCAGCATGAGCGTGTAGACCCACATCACGACGCCGGAGATCGTGCTGGTGGCCCCGCCGTAGCGCAGGTCGAGCATCTCGCCGACGGTGTAGACGCGCAGTTTCACCAGGCGCCGGGCGAACACCGCGTGCAGCACGAGGATGCCCAGCCCGATCGTGATCACCAGCCAGGCGCCGGAGACGCCGTAGGTGTAGCCGAGCTTCACGCCGCCGACGGTGGACGCGCCGCCGAGCACGACCGCCGACATCGTGCCGGAGTACATGACCCAGCCCAGGCGGCGGCCGGCGACGAGGTAGTCCGACTTCGTCCTGGCCAGCCGCAGGCCGAACCAGCCGACCCCGAGCATGCCCGCGATGTACAGCGCGATCACCGCGTAGTCACCGGCCATGGTGACCTCCCTGGCTCGTCGTGGGGTGTTGTCGTCCGGGTCACCGTAGGTTCATCGTCCAGCCCGCGGGGATGGGATGATTCATCCCCAATCAGGGACAAGCGAGGATGAAATGACCCGAAGCCTGGATCTTCCGGCCGCCGAGGTGACTATTCCGTTACGGGCGGTCACCGGCAATCCGGACCTGGCGCTCGACGTGGTCGGCGAGACCGTGCGGCCGGGCGCGCTCGACGCGCCGGTCCGCTGGGCGCACGTCAGCGAGCTGGGCGATCCCGCGCCGTACCTGCTCGGCGCCGAACTGCTGCTCACCGCCGGCGTGAACCTGCCGGGGGAGCCCCGCGACGTCGAGCGCTATGTGCGGCGGCTGGCCGAAAGCGGCATCACCGCGCTCGGGTTCGGGATCACGCCGTCCGTGCACGAGACGCTCCCGGAACCGCTGCGCCGGGCCTGCGCCCGGCACGGCCTGCCCCTGCTGGTGGTGCCGGTGCGGACACCGTTCCTCGCCATCAGCCGCGCCGTGTCGGTCGCGCTCACCGAAGCGGGACAACGGGAACAGCGCCGGATCGCCGTGGCGCGCGAGGCGCTGACCCGCGCGGCGGGCGGCGGGCTCGGCGAGCTGACGGGCGCGCTCGCCACGCGCCTGCGGGGCTGGGTCGCGATGGTCGGCGCGGACGACGTCCCCGCCGCCGCGCACGACGCGCCGTCACCGCTGCCGGACGAGGTCCGCGAGCTGCTGGCGACCCTGCGCGCCGGCACCGGGATCCGCAGCGCCACCACGGAACTGGCCACCGGCGGATACGTCGTCGCGCAGCCGGTCTACCCGCAGGCGACCGCGTCGCACCTGGTCGTGTGCGGGCGCGCGGACCGGTTCGACGGTGCCGACCGCGCGATCCTCGCCGTCGGCGCCGCCCTGCTCGGTCTGGCCGGCCGGTCCGGTTCGGACACCGCCGCCCTCGGCGCCGCGGCCACCGGGCTGCTGCTCGGCCGGAGCGCGCCCGCGGACGTCGCCACCGCGCTCGCGGGCACCGACCGGCCCCGCCTCGTCGCCGGGATCGCCCACCGGCGCGGGCCGGACGAGGTCGCCGCGCGCCCCGACTGGCTGCGCGCGCGGCTCGACACCCCGCTCGTCCAGGTGCTGCCCGGCCCCCGTTTCCTGGCGATCGTCGGTGCCGGGCCCGACCTGGCGGCGCTGGAACGGCTGCGCGAGCACGGCTGGCTCGCGGTCGGCGGCTCGCCGGTCGCCGCGGACCGGCTCCGCGACGCCGTCGCGGAGACCGAGGTCCTGCTCGACCGGGCGGGGTCGCTCGGCCGTCCGGTACTCGCCGGATCGGGTCCCCTCGACTTCGACGCGCTGCTGGATCCGGACGCGGCAAGGGGTTTCGCCGACCGGGTGCTGGCGCCGCTGACCGGGCTCGACCGGGCACAGGGCCGGGAACTGGTGACCACGTTGCGTACCTGGCTGGCCTGTCACGGCGGCTGGGACCGCGCCGCGGCCGGGCTCGGCGTGCACCGCAACAGCGTCCGGCACCGGATCGGCCAGATCGAGCGCGTGCTCGGCGTGGACCTCGCCGATCCGGAGGTCCGGATGCGGCTGTGGTTCGCCCTGCGGTGGGTGGGCTGAACCGTCCACAAAGACCGGTGGAGCCGTCACTGCGCGTATAGCTGGCTCTCAGGAAACTGTGGAAGTGTGGACGCCGTGAGAATTCTGGTGGTGGAAGACGAGGAGCCCCTCGCCGACGCGATCGCGCGTGGCCTGCGGCGGGAGGGGATGGCCGTGGACGTCGCGCTGACCGGCGACGACGGACACGAGAAGTCGGCGGTGACGCGCTACGACGTGGTCCTGCTCGACCGCGATCTGCCCGGCATGTCCGGGGACGAGCTGTGCCGCGAGATCGTCACCTCCGGTGAGCTGACCCGGGTGCTGATGCTGACCGCGAGTGGTTCGGTCTCCGACCGGGTGGACGGGTTGTCCCTTGGCGCCGACGACTACCTCGCCAAGCCGTTCGCCTTCCCCGAACTCGTCGCGCGGGTGCGTGCGCTGGGCCGCCGCGCGACCCCGGCCGCGCCGCCGCTGCTGACCGCCGGGGACGTCGAGCTGGACCCGGCCCGGCGCACCGTGCGCCGCGCGGGCGGGCCGGTCGAGCTGACCCGCAAGGAGTTCGGCGTGCTGGAGGTGCTGCTGTCCGCGGCGGGATCCGTGGTGAGCAGCGAGGAACTGCTCGAACGGGTGTGGGACGAGAACGCCGACCCGTTCACCACCACCGTCCGGGTCACCGTGATGACCCTGCGCAAGAAGCTGGGCGAGCCCGGGATCATCGAGACCGTGGTCGGTTCGGGGTACCGCGTGCCCGAGCAGGGGGCCGGCGCGGGGTGAGGCGGGCACTGAGCCTGCCGGGCGCGCGCAGCCTGCGGGCCAGGGTCACCCTGCTCGCGACCGTGCTGGTCGCCGCGGTCAGCCTGCTGCTGCTGTGGCTGGCGTGGACGCTGGTGCGCGACGCGGTGAACACCGTGCCGCAGATGCCGCCCGGCACGAGCGTGCGGGTCGACGGGGTCGACGTCGACGCGTCGACGCTGGCCGAGCACCTCCGCGAGCACGCGCGGATCCGGGTGCTGGTCTTCGGCTCGGCCGCGTTCTGCTTCGTGGTCGCGGCCGCCGCGATCCTCGCCTGGACCTTCACCTCCCGGGTGCTGCTGCCGCTGCGCGAGGTCACCGCGACCGCGCGGCGGCTGTCGGTGGAGTCGCTGGGGGAGCGGATCGGCGAGGTGCGCTCGAAGGACGAGCTGGCGGAGCTGGCCGGGACCTTCGACGACATGCTCGACCGGCTGCAGGCCGCCTTCGACGCCCAGCGCCACTTCGTGGCCAACGCCAGCCACGAGCTGCGGACCCCGCTTTCGGTGATCCGCACCGAACTCGACGTCACGCTCGCCGACGAGCACGCCGACGAGACCGAGCTGCGCCGGATGGCCGAGGTCGTCCGCGACGCCACCGACCGGGCCGGGCGGCTCGTCAACTCCCTGCTGCTGCTCGCGAAGACCGACGGCTCCGGGCTGGTGGTGCGTGAGCGGGTCGACCTCGCCACCCTCGTCGGTCAGGCCTGGCGCGCGGTGCGGAAGGAGGCCGAGCAGCGGGGCGTCCGCGTCGACATCAGCACACCGGGCGTCGCGGTCACCGGGGATCCCGCGCTGCTGGAACGGATCGCGGGCAACCTGCTGGAGAACGCCGTGCGGCACAACGTCGAGGGCGGCTGGCTGGAGGTGCGCACCCAGGCCGGTCCCCAGTGGTCGGTGCTGCGGGTGCGCTCCTCGGGCGGGCTGATCGACCCGGCCACGGTGAGCGAGCTGTTCGAACCCTTCGAGCGCGCCGGCACCGCCCGCACCGCCCGCTCGGGCGCCGGGCTCGGGCTGTCCATCGTGCGCGCCGCGGTCCAGGCGCACGGCGGCGCGGTGTCGGCCGAACCCGTCGTCGGCGGCGGCCTGTCCGTCACCGTGCACCTCCCCGCCGTCGCACCGGCCTCCCGGGTGTAGCACGCCCGTAGCATTTTCCGGCGAGAAGTGCTACCCTCGGGGCATGACCTCAGCGATCAGCCAGCGCGACCTGCGCAACGACAACGCGGAGATCATGCGGCGTGTCGAGCGGGGCGAGAGCTTCACGGTCACCCGCAACGGCAAGCCGGTGGCCAACCTGGTGCCGTTGTGCGCCGAGCACGAGCAGCAGGCCCGGCGCACCCTCGGCGAGGTGCAGGAGTCCTTCCGTGGCCTGCCGCCGATGGACAGCGCCGCGTGGCGGCGCGAGCGCGCCGACCAAGACGCCGTGTTCGGGCCGGACGATCCGGCGGATCCGTGGGCACGCCGGTGAACCCGCCGGGGCAGGTGCTGCTCGACACCTGCGTCGTGATCGATCTGGAGCGCCTGGATCTCGGCGAGCTGGCCGCCGCCGTCCCGGCGGTGAGCGCGGTGACGGTCGCGGAATTGGGCTACGGGCTGGACGTCGACGACGTGGTCGCCCGCGCCGCCCGGACCGAGCGGTACTACGCGGTGCTCGACCGGTTCGAGGTGCTGCCGTTCGACACCGCGGCGGCGAAACAGTACGGCACCCTGGCCGCACTGGTCCGCCGGGCCGGGCGGGACCCGCGGCCGCGGCGGCTTGATCTGCAGATCGCCGCCACGGCCGCCGCGTACCGGATCCCGGTGCTCACCCACAACGCCAAGGACTTCGGCGGGCTGGAGCGGCTCGTCGAGGTCATCGAGGTGTGAGGCGGCACCGTCCTCAGTGGACACGTCCCGAACGACCCGTTCGCGACGTTGAGCGTCTCGTACGGGTCGTTCGGGACACTCCGCGCCGCTCCCCGTCCGGTGCCACGTCGCGAACGACGCGGACGGGACACCAACGATGCTGGTGTCGAGTTCCGGTGCCCGGGTGTGTTGAAGGACGCCTTCGGGACCTGTCATTTGTGTACGTACTCCGTCGGCGCGGCGCCCGAGGGACGCCCTGGGTGCGTTGGATGCACCAAGGGCGTCCCTCGCTGCGTTGGATGCACCGAAGGCGTCCCTCGGCACACACCGGGCACAGCCCCAGAAGACTCCCTGCCCTGAAGGACGCCTTAGGTGCGCTCGGTGCACTGAAGGCGTCCTTCAGCGCGCCCAACGCACTGAAAGCGTCCTTCAGCACCCACCTTGCTCCGAGGAAAGCCAACAGCATCACCGAACGTCCCGAACGACCCGTTCGGGACACCCCGGCGACTACTCGGCGCGCCTCAGACGCGGCCACGCGGGGCCGAAAGCGTCGTTCAGCGGACGTCGACGAAGATCGGGTTGCCGTAGAGCCACAGATCCTCGAACGGGTCGGCCTGGCCGATGACGTCCATGGCCGGTTCGATGCCGCCGGGCACGTGCCGCCTGCCGTCGGTGCCGCGGACCCGGACGTAGAACGGCTCCCGCACGTTCCGGAAGGTGTGCCGGAAGCTCACCCGGTGGCCGGTGCCCCGGCGCGGTTCGAACGACCGCACCACCCGGGTGCCCGGCGCGGTCATCGTGTCGCGGTCCGCGGCCGGTCCGGTGACCGGGCCGGCGATGACGTCGAGCCGGGCGAGCCGGGGCACCGCGCCGGAGCCGTTGGGCCGGTCCGCGGTCACCGCGGAGACCACGACCGTGACGTTCTCCCCTCGGCGCACCCGCAGCCGCCCGCCGAAGGTCTCGGCGTCCCCGCCGCCGTACACCCCGACCTCCAGCTGCCGCGCCAGACCGCCGTGGCAGAGCCAGATCCGGCCCGCGCGCAGCCCTTCCAGCACCCCGTCGAACCCGCGCCGCCGCGTCCCGACCACCGTGCGGCTGAACTCGCCGGGGTAGAAGTCCGCGTACGGCGCGGTGAGCTGCGGGACGCCGGAGTCGACCGGGTCCGGGTACTTGCCGGTGCGGTCGTACCAGCCGTCGGGCACCTGCGGGCGGACCAGTGTGTCGCCGCGGTTGTAGTGCGAGTCGGAGTTCGTGGTGATCCACCACGGCTTGCCCTCGGCGAGCATCGAGTCCCAGAGCCCGCCGACCTTCGCGGTGGTCCAGTCCCAGCCGCCGAAGGTCCGGTAGGCCTCGGCCGGGAAACCCGGCCACGAGTTCTCGCCGGGGTTGTTCCCGTAGCCGCCGCGCGCGCCGCCGTTGCCCCGCGGTTTCGGGAAGCCGTCGGCCTGCGCGCCGGGCGCGCCCTCCATGCCGATCACGATGCCCGGCGCGGTGTCGCGGTAGGCGCGCAGTTCGTGTGGCGAGACGCGGCCGTTGCGCAGCGGGTGGTTGACGAACACGACCGGCGCGTGGATCCGGCGGCGGCGTTCCTGCTCGGCGAGCCATCGCAGGGCCTTGAGCGCCAGCGCCTCGTTCTCCGGGCTCGACGCCTCCGTGCCGGTCAGCCGCCAGTCGAAGTTCCGCTCGAATTCGCGGAGCACCGGGGCCTGGTCCTTCCCGGCCCGGAAGAACACCGTGGCGTGCTCCGCGCCCGGCACGTTCCACTCCATTCCCTGCCACAGCAGCAGATCCGGGTACCGGCGCTGCGCGGCGAGGACGTCCCGGCCGGTCGGCTCGACCGAGGAGCGCTCGTGCTCGGCGTGGCCGTGGTCGGTGAACACGATCCAGTTCGCGCCGTGTTCGCGCGCGCCGGCGGCGATCCGGTCGATCGTGTACATCGCGTCGTACGAGTACTGGCTGTGCGTGTGGTGGTCGCCGACCAGCCACTGGTAGCGGCCGCGGCCGAAGAGCCGGTCGAGGCTGATGTCGAGGTCCAGATCGAGGTCGAGGTCGATCCCCGCGGCGTCCGCCCGCGCCGGCGCGAGCATCGGCGCGCCTGCGGCCGCGGCGCCGGCGAGGCCGGCGCGCTTGAGGAAGCCGCGGCGGTCGACGCCGGGTCTGTCGGTGGTGCTCATCCTGCTCCTGCCTGGGTGGTGCCGAGTCGGCAGGACGCTAGAAGGCGCCGGTGAACGGACGGTGTCCCGGCGGCCAACGGCCGCCGTTGTGTGATGATCGTCCCGTGAGTGGCAGACCGGTCCGGACGGGACCGAAACTGATCAAGATCCTTATCCCGGCGTTCGTGCTGGCGGCGGCCATCGGAGTGGGCGTGGCGTTGCTGGTCGCGCACCTCGCCGAACCCGACCCGTTGCCGGTCGACACCGGCCCGGTGCCCGCGGCGGGACGGAACGTGTGCGGATCCTCGGTGGTGGTGTACTTCGAAACCGACGAGCAGATGACGCGTGCCTCGGGCAGTTTCCACGGCGATCCGAAAACCCGCCGGGTGTTCACCGAGACCAAGGCCGAAGCCTACGAACGTTTCAAGCGCATCTTCGCCGAACATCCGGAGACCCTGCGGCTGACGCGCCCGGACACCTTGCCCGCGTCGCTGGACCTGCTACCGCAGCGCGGCGTGAACCTGGAGGAGTGGGCCGCCGAACTGCGCGGGCGTTACCCGGAGGCCAAGAAGGTCGACGTGCTCGACCTCGCGCACCTGCCGCCCGGCCTGCCCACTCCGGCCACGATGCCGTCCTGCCCACCCAGCGGCGAGTACTGACCGGCCACGTGCCCCGGCTGTTCCCTGGTCCCGTCGCGGTGGTCATGCGCCCCAATGTGGCGTTCGGTGCGTCCAACGCACCGAACGCCACATTGGGTGCGTCCAGCGCACCCAATGCCACATTGGGGCGCTCGTCCGGCTCTAGGCCACCGGGACCGAGGCGACGCCCGGGGCCAGGAACGGCTTGCCGTTGACACGCTCGGAGACGCCGGAGCGGTCCAGGTAGGGCGTGATGCCGCCCAGCCAGAACGGCCAGCCCGCGCCGAGGATCAGGCACAGGTCGATGTCCTGCGCCTCGGCGACCACGCCCTCGTCGAGCATGATCCGGATCTCCTCGGCGATCGCGCCGAGGGCGCGCTCCCGCACCTGCTCCGCGGTGGACGGCTGGTCGCCCCGCGTCCACAGCTCGACGACCTCCGGGTCGGCGGACTGGTTCCCCTTGTCGTCCCAGACCCAGACGCCCCGCTTGCCGGCCTGCACGAACTTCCGCAGGTTCTCGCTGACGGTGAAGCGGTCCGGGAACGATTCGTGCAGCGTCTCGCCGACGTGCAGCGCGATCGCCGGGCCGACCAGCTGCATCAGCGTCAGCGGGCTCATCGGCAGGCCGAGCGGCTCCAGCGCCGAGTCCGCGACCTCGAACGGGGTGCCCTCGTCGACGGCGACGAGCACCTCGCCGAGGAAGCGCAGCAGCAGCCGGTTGACCACGAACGCCGACGCGTCCTTCACCAGCACGCTGGACTTCTTGAGCTGCTTGCCGACCGCGAACGCCGTCGCGAGGGAGGCGTCGTCGGTCTTCTCGCCGCGCACGATCTCCAGCAGTGGCAGCACGGCGACCGGGTTGAAGAAGTGGAACCCGACCACGCGCTCCGGGTGCTGGAGCTTCGAGGCCATCGCGGTGATCGACAGCGACGAGGTGTTGGTCGCCAGGATCGCCTCGGGCGAGACGTGCTGCTCCAGCTCGGCGAACACCTGCTGCTTGACGCCCAGCTCCTCGAACACCGCCTCGATGACGAAGTCGGCGTCGGCGAAGGCGGCCTTGTCGAGCGAGCCGGTCACCAGCGCCTTGAGCCGGTTCGCGCCGTCCGGGGAGACCCGCTTCTTGGCCAGGAGCTTGTCGATCTCGTCGTGGACGTACCCGACGCCCTTGTCGACGCGGGCCTGGTCGACGTCGGTGAGCACCACCGGCACCTTGAGACGGCGGACGAACAGCAGCGCCAGCTGGCTGGCCATCAGGCCCGCGCCGACGATGCCGACCTTGTTCACCTTGCGCGCCAAGGACCTGTCCGGCGCGCCCGCCGGGCGCTTGGCCCGCTTGTTGACCAGGTTGAACGAGTACAGCCCGGCGCGCAGGACGTCGGACATGAGCAGCTCGGCGAGCCCGTCGGTCTCGGCGGCGTAGCCGCGGTCGAGATCGTTCTCCCGCGCCAGCTCCAGCAGCTCGACGGCCTTGGTCGCGCCCGGCGACGCGCCGTGCGTGCGACCGTCCACGATGGACTTGGCGCGCGCGACGGCCGCGTCCCACGCCGCGCCGCGGTCGATCTCGCGGCGCTCCGGGACGATCTCGCCGCGGACCACCTTGGCCAGCCACAGCAGGGACTGCTCCAGGTAGTCGGCGGAACCGAAGACGGCGTCGACGATGCCCAGCTCGGCGGCCTGGCGCACCTTCAGCATCTTGTTCTGCGCCAAGGCGTTCTCGATGATCACGGTCACCGCGGCGTCCGGGCCGATCAGGTTCGGCAGCAGCTGCGTGCCGCCCCAGCCGGGGAACAGGCCGAGGAAGACCTCGGGGAACGCGATGGCCGCGGTGTTCTCCGACAGCGTCCGGTAGTGACAGGACAGCGCGAGTTCGAGCCCGCCGCCCATCACCGCGCCGTTGACGAATCCGAAGGTCGGGATCTCGGTTTCGGTGAGCCGCCGGAACACGTCGTGCCCGGTCTGCGCGATCTCGCGCGCGAGCTTCGGGTCCGACACGGCCTCGACGCCGGAAAGGTCGGCGCCGACGGCGAAGATGAACGGCTTGCCGGTGACCGCGATCGCGGCGGGCGCGGCGGCGAACGCCTCGTCCAGTGCGGAGTTCAGCGACACCAGGCCCTGCGGTCCGAAGGTGTTCGGCCGGGTGTGGTCGTGGCCGTTGTCCAGGGTGATCAGTGCGACCGGCTTGTCCAGCCCCGGCACCTTGACCAGCCGGGTCTTCGCGACGGTGACGACCTCGTCGGGGAAGGCGGCTTTGGCTTCTTCAGCGGTGAAAGTCATTTACTTGGCTCCCTCGAAAGCCGGGTTCTCCCAGAGCACGGTGCCGCCCATGCCGATGCCGATGCACATGGTGGTCAGGCCGTAGCGCACGTCGGGCCGCTCGGCGAACTGGCGCGACAACTGCGTCATCAGCCGGACCCCGGACGAGGCGAGCGGGTGGCCGCACGCGATCGCGCCGCCCCACTGGTTGACGCGCGGGTCGTCGTCGGCGATGCCGAAGTGGTCGAGGAAGGCGAGCACCTGCACGGCGAACGCCTCGTTGATCTCGAACAGCCCGATGTCGTCGATCGACAGTCCGGTGCGCTTGAACAGCTTCTCGGTGGCGGGGACCGGGCCGATGCCCATGACCTCCGGCTCGACCCCGGCGAAGGAGTAGCCCACCAGGCGCATCCCGACCGGCAGGCCCAGTTCGCGGGCGGTGTCCTCGTCGGCGAGCAGCGCCGCGGTGGCACCGTCGTTGAGGCCCGCCGCGTTGCCCGCGGTGACCCGGCCGTGCGGGCGGAACGGCGTCTTCAGCCCGGCGAGCTGCTCGACCGTGGTACCCGGCCGCGGCGGCTCGTCCTCGGTGGCCAGGCCCCAGCCCAGCTCGGCCGAGCGGGTGGCGACCGGGACCAGCTCGGGGCCGATCTTGCCGGTCTTGACGGCCTCGGCGTACTTTTCCTGGCTGCGCGCGGCGAAGGCGTCGGTGCGCTGCTTGGTGATCGCGGGGAACCGGTCGTGCAGGTTCTCCGCGGTCTGGCCCATGACCAGCGCGGTCGGGTCGACGAGCTTGTCGGCGATGATCCGCGGGTTCGGGTCGACACCCTCGCCCATCGGGTGACGGCCCATGTGCTCGACGCCACCGGCGATGGCGATGTCGTAGGCGCCGAACCCGATCCCGGACGCGGTGGTGGTGACCGCGGTCATCGCGCCCGCGCACATGCGGTCGAGGGCGAAGCCGGGCACGGACTTGGGCAGCCCGGCCAGCAGCGCGGCGGTGCGGCCGATGGTCAGGCCCTGGTCGCCGATCTGAGTGGTGGCCGCGATGGCCACCTCGTCGACACGCTCGCCCGGCAGTTCGGGGTGCCGCCGCAGCAGCTCCCGGATGGCGTTGACGACGAGGTCGTCGGCACGGGTCCCGGCGTAGATGCCCTTGTCGCCCGCCTTGCCGAACGGGGTGCGTACCCCCTCGACGAAGACGACGTTGCGCACGCCTCGCGCGTTCGGCGCGAGCGGCGTTGCTGGTGCGGCCACGAATGCTCCTGATGTCGGCAGAGAAATCCTGCCCGCACGATAGCCCTTGTTACCCGTGGGTAACCAGGGGAGTGGCCCGGTCGAGTGGGACACGGCACACTCCCGGGTGGCCGCGCCCGCCTAGGCGACCGCGGGACTGACCTCCGCCGGGACCACGTCGGCCAGGATCGCCTCGCCCTTCGTCAGCCACGCCAGGCCGAACGCGAGGATCGCGGCCGTCTCCAGCCACAGCGCGGGGTGCAGCGACGCGGCGACGGGGACCAGGCTCGTGACCACGATGAGCGCGAGCGAGGCCAGGATCACCACCCCGCACGCGACGTAGACGCGGTTGCGGTCCACCTTGCGCGGCGTCGGTTCCGCGCTGCCGGACCTGGTGAACAGGAACAGGCAGAAGAACGCCAGCGCCAGGAAGAACACCGAGGCGAACACGAGGTGCAGCACGCCCAGCGTCCGGTCCGTGGACGTCGGGTTCGCGGGCGTGGTCGGGCACACCGCCAGCCCGATCGCCGCGCCCGCCGCGAGGTTGCCCGCGACGTCGTCGAGGCGGGTGTAACCGTGGTAGGACAACAGGAAGACGCCGACCGCGCACATACTGCCGACGAACACATCGCGCACCGAGGTGTAGTAGTAGCCGCTGATCGAATTCAGCAACCCGCTCCCGTCCACGGCGATCTTGCCGAGGATCAGCACCACCGGCAGGGCCAGGCCGATGACGCCGATCGCGCGGCGCAGAAACAGGTACGAGTGCACGAGGGTGCTCTGCGGGGATGGGGTCGCCGGGGTCATGGGCCGCCTCCGATGCCGTGCGGGACGTCCCCGCGGCCCGGTGCGGGGACGCACCGGCGCACCGGGTCGCGGGGAATCGCTTTCTCCCTCTAGTTATCGGCTGGGGGACGATCACGGCTCAACCGTTCGGATCACACGGCTGGGCGGCGAAACGGTTACGTTCCGGTGAGCGTCGCCCGATAGGGCAGCCACCCGCCGTGCCCGGTGATGTCGACAGCGCCTTCGAGCGCGGCCGGTTCGCAGAGGAACCCCGGCACGACCTCGCCGCCGTCGAGCCGGACCTTCCCGATCACCAGCGGCGCCGGGACGCCTCCGACGAATTCGCCGAAACCGCGCACGGGCAGTTCCCACACCTCCGCCGCGATCGCCGCGCCGCCCTCGGCGACCCGGACCAGCCCGGGTTTCGGCGGCGTCGTGCCGAGCGCGTACAGCCGGTATTCCGGTGAGGTGACGGCCGCCGTGACGAACCGGCCGCCCCGCGACGTCAGCTCGTGGTTCAGCGGCTGGCCACGCAGGTGCGCGCCCACCACGACGATCCGGGTCCGCTCCGGGACACGGCGCGCGAGGTCGGCGAGCAGCGCGTCGGAGAACGCGCGCCCGACGAGCATCACCCCGAACGGCAGCCCGGCCACCTCGCCGGCCGGGACCGCGAGCGCGCACAGGTCGAGCAGGTTGGCGAAGTTCGTGAACCGCCCGAGCCGGGAGTTCACCCCGACCGGATCCGCCGCCACCTCGGCCAGGGCGGGGTGGTCCGTGGTCGTCGGCAGCAGCAGGACGTCCACTGTGGACAACACCATGTCCGCGTGGAGCCGCAGCCGGTCCAGCGCCGCGAAGTCCGCGAACACCCGGTGCGCGGGCAGGTCCCGCGCACCGGAGATGATCGAGAACACCGTCGGATCGACGTCGCCGGGGTGCTCGTCCAGGAAGGCGCCGACCGCGGTGTACCGCTCGGCCACGAACGCGCCTTCGTACAACAGCCGCGCCGCCGCCAGGAACGGTTCGAGATCGACGGTCACCGGTTCGGCACCCGCCGCCGCGTACGCCTCCGCTGCGTGCGCGAACGCTTCCGCCCAGCCCGCCCGGAGTTCCCCGAGCCGGTCCGGACGCGGGATCCCGAGCCGCACCCGGCCCGGGGCGCGCCGGGCGGAGGGGGCGGTACGGGAGGTGGGGTCGTCCGCGTCCGGCCCGGCCAGGCAGTCCAGCGCGAGCGTGGCCTCCTCGACGGTCCGCGCGAACACGCTGACGCAGTCGAGGCTCCGGCACGCGGGCACCACCCCGCGCGTCGGCACCAGGCCCCTGGTCGGCTTGAGCCCGACGATCCCGTTGAGCGCGGCCGGAACCCGTCCCGACCCGGCGGTGTCGGTGCCCAGCGCCAGATCGGCCACGCCCAGCGCGACCGCCACCGCCGACCCCGAACTCGACCCGCCGGAGATCCGGGACGGGTCGACCGCGTTGCGCACCGCGCCGTACGGGCTGCGGGTCCCCACCAGACCGGTCGCGAACTGGTCGAGGTTGGTCGTGCCGAGGATCAGCGCCCCCGCCGCGCGCAGGCGGGCCACCACCGGCGCGTCCCGGGCGGGACGGTAGGCGTAGGCCGGGCAGCCCGCGGTCGTCGGCAGCCCCGCGACGTCGATGTTTCCCTTGACCGCGGCCAGTTTCCCGTACAGCGGCAGTGCCTCGCCCGCCGCGCGGCGAGCCTCCAGCGCCGCCGCGTCCGCGAGTACGTCGGCCTCGGGACGCAGCTCGATCCAGACCTCCGGCCGGTCCACCGCCGCGATCCGCGCGTACGTGGCACGCACCCGTTCCACGACACTCATGCGATCGCCTCGCTTCGCGAGACTGTGTTCGATTCTTTGGCGCATGGCATCTTCGATTCGCTCGCGAGCTCGCTCATGCGATCGACTCGCTTCGCGAGGCAGCGTCGAACTCCTTTTGGCGCATGATGTCCATGATTCGCTCGCAAGCTTCGCTCATGGCGCCAGCACCACCAGTGGTGTGCCCGGCACGACCTGGTCACCGGGGGACACCAGCACCTCGGCCACCTCCCCGGCCGCGGGCGCCGGGATCGGCGCCTCGGTCTTCATCGCCTCCAGCGTCACGAGCGGCTGTGTCCCGGTGACCCGCTCGCCGGGCCGGACGTCGACCCGCCACACCGTCGCGGCGAAGGGCGCCTCGACGACCTGCCCGCCCGGCGGGGCCTCGGCCCGTACCGGCGCGACGGCGGTGAGGTCCGGTTCCGGCTTCGGGTCGAACTCGCCCGCCGCCGCCCACGCCCGGCGTTCCGCCTCGAACGCCGCCGACTGCCCGGCCCGGAACTCCGCGATGCTTTCCGCGTTTTCGGCCAGGAAACGCCGGTAGTCCGCGAGCGCGAACTCACCGTCGGTGATGTCCAGCTCCAGCTGCCCGGCCGCGTTCCGCGCCCGCAGCTCGAGCAGTTCTCCGGCGGACACGGGATACCACGAGATCCGGTCGAAGAACCGCAGCAGCCACGGCGAACCCGGCTCGAACGACCCGCGCTGGTGCCAGCCGCTCCACACCTGCACGGTGCGCCCGACGAACTGGTAGCCGCCGGGACCCTCCATCCCGTAGACACACAGGTAGGACCCGCCGATGCCGACCGAGTTCTCCGCGGTCCAGGTCCGCGCCGGGTTGTACTTCGTGGTCACCAGCCGGTGCCGCGGGTCCAGCGGGGTCGCGACCGGGGCGCCGAGGTAGACGTCGCCGAGGCCGAGCACCAGGTACTCCGCGTCGAACACGGTCCGGTACACCTCGTCCACACTGGACAGTCCGTTGACGCGGCGGATGAACTCGATGTTCCACGGGCACCACGGCGCGTCGTCGCGCACCCCGGTCATGTACCGCTCGATCGCCTCCCGCGTCGCCGGGTCGTCCCAGGACAGCGGCAGCCGCACCGAGCGGCTCGGCACCACCAGGTCCGCGGTGCCGGGCAGGTCCCGCTCCAGCTCGCGGACCAGGCCGAGCGCCTTCGCCACCGGCAGCGCGTCCGGGTCCACGTGCACCTGCAGCGACCGGATCCCCGGCGTCAGGTCCACGATGCCCGGCACGCCCTCGCCGGCCAGCCGCTCGGCCAGCGCGTGCACCCGCATCCGCAGCGCGAGGTCGAGTTTCATCTCGCCGTACTCGACCAGCAGGTTGTCGTCCCCGCCGCGCCGGTAGGTCACCGGCGGCTCGTCGTCCGATGTGGACAGACGACCCAGGACGCCGCCGTCGCCGAGCACCGGACGGCCCGGCGTCGGCGAGGTGGCGGGTTTCCGCCGGAGCTCGGCGGCGTGCTCGGTGGTGATCGGCACGAACCGGACGGTGTCGCCGGGACGCAGCTGCCCGAGTTTCCAGCGCTCGCCGGTGGCGACCGTGGCGGGGCAGACGAACCCGCCGAGGCTGGGCCCGTCCGGGCCGAGCAGGATCGGCAGGTCACCGGTGTAGTCGACGGCGCCGATCGCGTACGGCGTGTCGTGGATGTTGGACGGGTGCAGCCCGGCCTCTCCGCCGTCCGCGCGCGCCCACGACGGCCGGGGCCCGACCAGGCGGACGCCGGTGCGCGCCGAGTTGAAGTGCACCCGCCAGCCGGTGCGGTAGAACGTCTCGATGTCTTCGGCGGTGAAGAACTCCGGCGCCGCGTGCGGTCCCTCCAGCGCCCCGATCTCCCAGTGCGCGGGGAACTCCGGCCGGTCGGCCGAGGGGACCGGCCCGGCGACCTCGTCGGCGGGCTCCGGGCCGGGATACAGGACGTCGCCCGCGGCGAGCGCCCGCCCGCCGTGCCCGCCGAACCTCCCGAGCGTGAACGTCGCCGCGCTGCCAAGGAACGCCGGGACGTCGACGCCGCCGCGCACGAGGACGTACCCGCGCAGCCCCGCCGTGCACGCGCCGACGTCGAGTTCGCCGCCCGCCGGGACGGTGACGGGTGTCCACAAGGGAATCTCGGCGCCGTCGAGGGTGACCGTGGCGGGGGCGCCGGTGACGCAGACCTCGGCGGCCCGTGCGAACCGGAGGCGCACACCATCCACAGTGGACTCCAGCCCGGCGGCGCCCTCGGGGTTGCCGAGCGCGGTGTTGCCCAGCCGGAACGACCGGTCGTCCATCGGCCCGTTCGGCGGCACCCCGACGTGCCAGAACCCGGTGCGGCCCGGCCACTCCTGCACGGTGGTCATCGTGCCGCCGCGTAGCACCTCGATCCGAGGCTCGTCGTCGGTGACCCGCTCCAGCGTCGCGGTGTCGTGGGCGACCGCGTGGAACCGGGTGTCGGCCACCGCGGCCCGCAGCTGCCCGAGGTTGGTGCGGACGCCGTCGACGCGGGTCGCGGCCAGTGCGTCCCGCAGCGCGGCCAGTGCCGCCGCGCGGTCCGTCCCGGTGCAGATCACCTTGGCCAGCAACGGATCGTAGTGCGTGGTCACGGCCGCGCCCGGCTCGATCCAGGTGTCCACCCTGGTCCCGCGCGGCAGCGTGACCCCGGTGACCAGCCCGGCGCTCGGCCGGTGCCCCGCACTCGGATCCTCGGCGTACACGCGCGCTTCGACGGCGTGGCCGCGTGGTTCCGGCGTGGCGCCGAACATCCCGCGATCGCCCCTGGCGAGCCGCAGCATCCAGGCCACCAGGTCGAGGCCGTACACCGCCTCGGTCACCGGGTGCTCGACCTGCAGCCGCGTGTTGACCTCCAGGAACGCGGCCTCCTCGCGTTCCGGGTCGTAGACGAACTCGACCGTCCCCGCCGAGCGGTACCGCACCGAGGCGCACAGCGCGACCGCCGCCTGGGTCAGCCGCTCGGCCACTGGGCCCGGGATACCGGGCGCCGGGCACTCCTCGACGACCTTCTGGTTGCGCCGCTGGAGCGAGCAGTCCCGGGTGCCCAGCGCGAGGACCCCGCCCTCGCCGTCGCCGAACACCTGGACCTCGACGTGCCGCGCGTGCCGGACGAGCCGTTCGAGGAACACCCCGGAACCGCCGAAACTCTTCGCCGCCACCGCGCCGACGGAGTCCCACGCCCCGGCCAGTTCCCCGGCCGAGGCGCACGCCCGCATGCCGATGCCGCCGCCCCCGCCGGTCGCCTTGAGCATCACCGGGTACCCGATCCGCCCGGCGGCTTCCAGCGCCTCGTCGAGGCCGGCGAGCAGGCCGGTACCCGGCAGCAGCGGGACCCCGGCGGCGGCCGCCGCCGCGCGGGCGGTGTGCTTGGCGCCGAACACCTCCAGGTGCCCGGGGGAGGGGCCGACGAACGTGATCCCGGCGTCCTCGGCCGCGCGGGCGAACGCGGCGTCCTCGGACAGGAAACCGTAGCCGGGGTGGATCGCGTCCGCCCCGGTGGCCAGCGCCGCCTCGATGATCGCGTCCGCGCGCAGGTAGCTTTCGGCGGCGGGCGCGGGGCCCAGCCGGACGGCCTCGCCCGCGAGCCGGACGTGCGGGGCGGTCCGGTCGGCGTCGGAGTACACGGCGACGGTCGGCACGTCCAGCGCCCGCGCGCCGCGCAGGATCCGGACCGCGATCTCCCCGCGGTTGGCGACCAGCAGCTTCACGCCTGGCTCCCCGGCTCGGTGATCACGACGCGGATCGGGGTCGGGTCGAAACCGTTGCACGGGTTGTTGATCTGCGGGCAGTTCGAGATCAGCACCAGCACACCGGTTTCCGCGCGCAGCCGGACCTCCAGGCCCGGCGCGGAGATGCCGTCCACGATGCCGAGCGTGCCGTCGGCCTCCACCGGCACGTTCATGTACCAGTTGACGTTGCTCACCAGGTCCCGTTTGCCCAGCCCCCATTTGGCGCCCTCGGCCAGGAAGTTCTCCACGCAGGCGTGCTGGTGCCGGGTGTGCTGGCCGTAGCGCAGGCTGTTGGACTCCTTGCTGCAGGCCCCGCCGAGCGTGTCGTGCCGCCCGCAGGTGTCGGCGACCACGGTCAGCAGCGGCGCGCCCTCCCCGGTGCGCAGCACACTGCCGGTGGTGAGGAAGATGTTGCGCTGCGCGGTGATCGTGGCGGCCGCGCTGTAGCGCTTGGCCGGGTCGGCCGCGTCGTAGCAGAGGAAGTCGACGGCCTGGTTGCCGCCGGTGTCGATGATCGCCAGTTCCTGCCCGGTGCGGAGCACGGCGGAGAACGGCGCCCGCGCGGGGACGACGGTGTCCAGGACGGTGGTCTTCGCGGTGGTCATCACAGCTCCCGTGCGGTGAGGTAGTCGGCGGTGTTCTCGAACGCGCGCCGTGCCTCCGGCGTGTGTGTCCACTCCGGACTGTCCGGAGTGGCGGGATGATCCCGCCAGGCCAGCACCTCCAGCGGGCCGCTCACGTAGTCCGGCCGGGGATCCAGCGGATGCGCGACGTTGGCGATCAGCACGACGACGGGCAGTTCGGTCCGCAGTTCGACGGTGTGCCCCGGCCCGGCCGAGCCGGTGAACTCCAGCGCGCCGTCGCCGCCGACCCGCACACCCTGGAAGAACGACAGGCTCGGCGGCAGATCGCGCGGGGTGAGCCCGTGCTTCGCCGCGGCCAGGGTGAACAGGGCCAGCCCGGCGGGGGAGGGGCCCTGGGGCGCGCCGTCGCCGTACCGCTCGGTGTTCCCGTCCACTGTGGACGTCCCGCACAGCGCGTCGTGCCTGCCGCCGCTGTCGGCGACTACGGTGGCGAGCACCCTGGCCTGGTCCGAAAGCAGGGCCACCGACGTGCCGAGATAGGCGTTCCACTGCACCTTCACCGTGTCCGCCACGTTCAGCCGCTCCCACGGCGCGTCGGCGTTGTACAGCAGCAGGTGCGCGCAGGCGTCGCCGGTCGGGTCGGTCAGCCGCAGCCGGGTCCCGCGCGCGAGCACCTTGTGCGTGTACCCGCCGCCGGCGACGGTCTCGGCCCAGGTGAGGTCGGCCGCCGCGACACCGGCGGGCGGGGCGGGGTGGGTGTGCGCGGGGATGGTGGGCATGGTGTCGACGACCGTGCCCGCCTGCGCGCGGGCGTGCTCGCGCGCGCCGTGGGTGGTGGCGGTGGTACTCATCGAGGTCCTCCGTTTCGGTGTGGGTGTTCGGAAGGGGATTACCCGGCGGGACTACACGGCGGGCTCGGCGACGGGCTCCGCCCGGCGGCGCATCCGGAGCCAGCAGACCAGGCCGATCACCAGCGCCGCGCCGGTGAACTCGATCGGGAACAGCAGCATCCCTGGCGAGCCGGTGCCACCGGCGTCGTAGATCTCCGGGCGTGGCCAGGCGATGTTCACGACCATCGCGACGCCGTAGGCGACGGCGGCGACGTTGACCGGGATCGCCCAGCGGCCCAGGGAGAACCGGCCGGGCTCGGCGGGGAACCGGCCGCGCAGCCGGGCGGCGAGCAGCGGCACGGTGACGAGCAGGTAGGCGAGGTAGACCACGACCACCGAGGTGCCGGTGATCGTGCTGAACACCGTCGGGTTGCCGACGTTGAGCAGCAGCAGACCGATCGCCAGCGCGCCGGAGAGGATCGCCGGGGCGATCGGGGTCCCGGTGCGCGGGGTGACCGCGGCGAGCCGGGCGGCGCCGGGCAGGGCGCCGTCGCGGGCCATCGCGTAGATCAGCCGGACGGTCCCGGTCTGGATGGTCAGGGTGCAGACCACCACCGCGATCGCGACGTCGGCGAGGAAGACGCGGCCGAGCGTGTCGCCGAAGACCACGGTGATCACGTACGGCAGGCCGTGCCCGGCGAGCTGCCCGTCGGTGAGGCTCGGGGCGGCCATGAGCGCGGCGAGCACGACCACGAGCCCGGCCACTCCGGCGACGAGCACCGCGCGCAGCACGGCGCGGGGTGCCTTGCGCCGCGCGTCGCGGGTTTCCTCGGCCACCGACGCGGCGGTGTCGAATCCGTAGAGCACGTACGCGGCCGCGAGCGCGGAGGCGAGCACTCCGGCGATCCCCGGCGACGGGCCGGTCCCGTCGATGGGCACGCTCCGGAGCACGACCTGCGGGCCGCGGACCGCGAACAGCGCCAGCCCCGCGACGAGCACCACGACACCGGCCAGTTCGGCCGCGACGCCGATGTCGTTGATCCTGGCCATGATCCGCACGCCCGCCGCGTTGACCGCGGTGGTGAACAGGATCAGCAGCGAGCCGAGCAGGACGGCGTTGGCCGCGCCGGTCGGCGAGGTGACCGAGGGATCGCCGCCGACGAACTGGAAGCCGTGCCACACCGAGGGGAGCACGACCTGGAGCGCGATCGCCGCGCCCGCCAGCGCGACCACGCAGCCGAGCAGCATCATCCAGCCCGCGAGCCAGCCCGCGAATCCGCGGGTGAGACGTCTCGACCATTGGTACACCGACCCGGCCAGCGGGAACCGCGCGGCGAGTTCGGCGAACACGAGCGCGACGAGCAGCTGGCCGCCGAGCACCACGGGCCAGGTCCAGAAGAACAGCGGTCCGCCGAAGGTGTAGCCGAGCCCGAAGAGCTGGAACACGGTGGTGAGGACGGAGACGAACGAGAAGCCGGCGGCGAACGCGGAAAAGCCGCCGAGCGACCGGCGGAGTTCCTGCCGGTAGCCGAATTCGGCGAGGTCGTCGGGGGCGACGGTGGGTGGGGACATCGGGGCTCCCGTACTGTCGGACAATTTTTCGGTCGACCGACCGAAAATAGGGTGATCGTGTTTCCGGCCGGTCACTTCGGCATGGGCGCCGGGTTTCGGTGAGCGGGCCGCGTAACGAATTCCGTGGCGGCGCCGTAACATGCCTCGGATAGCGTGGCGGGGACGGCGGCGCCTGGCAAGATCGACGGGGTGGGGAAAAACGTGACCGGGGTCGGCAGGCCGAGGGCCAGTGGGGCGGCGGCGAGCAGTCGGAGCGCGCGGGAGGCGGTGCTCGAAGCGGCGGGTGAGCTGTTCACCGGCGCCGGATACGCGGCGACCACCACCCGCGCCATCGCCGAGCGGGCCGGCCTGCGCCAGGCCTCGCTGTACTACCATTTTCCGTCCAAAGAGGACATTCTCGCGGCGCTGCTGGCCGCGACGGTCCGGCCGTCGCTGGACGTCGCGGGCGGCCTCTCCGGCGGGGAGGCGCCCGCCGCGGCGCGGCTGTGGGCGCTGGCCTACGCGGACATCCGGTTGCTGGGCGGCGCGCGGCACAACCTGGGCGCGCTCTACCTGCTGCCCGAGATCGCCTCGCCGAACCTCGCCCCGTTCCGCGCCGAGCGCGCGCAGCTCAAGTCGGTGTACCGCGACCTCGTCGCCGAGACCGGCGCCCCGGCCGAAAGCATCGGCGTGCGGGCGAACCTGGTTTTCGGTCTCGTGGAGAGCGTCGCGATCATCCGGCGGGACGATCCGGTGCTGGACGTCGAGGCGCACGCGGTGGAGGGCGCCGACGGCGTGCTGCGGCTCGCCGGTCTGCCCGAGCCCGGCGCCGCCCTGCGGACCACCGCCCGCGCGTTGCTGACCCGTTCCTGAATCCGCGAAATCCGCCCCGGGAAAGCGTCCGGGAGAATTCCTGTGACACGCGTGCCCGATATGTCATTCGGGACGGGTATGCGGGACACGCGGGTGTCCGAAAAAGGGGAATGTGCCGAACGGCGTTCGGGGCGCGGAAATCCTTGATCCCGCGTTCGGCGCATTGTCGTGCCGCCGGACGCCCAACGCCCCGTTCGTGACGCGGGCCGCGCGTGGTCTCGGTGACGTCCCGAAGGCTCCCTTGAGGACGCTGAACGTCCCGAAGGACGCCTTCAGGACATGACGGCCGTGGCGTCAGGAAGCGGTGGTGTGCAGGGCCTTGCCGAGCGCGGCCAGGGTCAGCTCGATCTGCCATGGCCGCGCGCCACCGGCGACGAGCGTCGCGGCGACGCCCTCGTCGGACAGATCGGCGGGGGGACGCCAGCAGGTGCGACGGACCAGATCCGGCAGCAGCAGGTTCTCCACCGGCAGCCGGTGGTGTTCGGCTATCGAGGCCAGCGAGGCGCGCGCGGCGGCGAGCCGCGCGGCGGCGTCGGGGTCCTTGTCGGCCCAGCGGTTCACCGGCGGCGGGCCGTCGGTCGGCTGCGCCGGGGTGGGCAGGGAACTCGTTGGCAGTGCGCGGGCGGCTTGGAGGTGCCGCAGCCAGTTCGCGCTGTAGCGCCGCTGTACGCGCCCGCCGAACACCGGCAGCGCCTGGAGCTCCTCGACCGTCTTCGGGTCGGCGGTGACGGCGTTGATGATCGCGCTGTCCGGCAGGATCCGGCTCGGCGCGCGGTCGCGCTTGCGGGCCAGCTCGTCGCGTGCCTGCCACAGCTCCCGCACCGCCGCGAGCCCGCGCGGGCTGCGGATCTTGTGCACGCCCGAGGTCCGGCGCCACGGCTCGGCCCTCGGCGCGGGCGGCGGCGCGAGGCGGACCGTCTCGAACTCCTGGCGGGCCCATTCCAGCTTGCCCTGCGCGTCCAGCTCGGCTTCGAGCTTCTCGCGCAGCGGGATCAGCAGTTCGACGTCGAGCGCGGCGTAGTTGAGCCAGTCGACCGGCAGCGGCCGCTTCGACCAGTCGGCCGCGCTGTGCCCCTTCTCCAGCTGGTACCCGAGCAGCAGCTCGACCAGCGTGCCGAGCGCGACGCGCTCGTACCCGGCCAGCCGTCCGGCCAGCTCGGTGTCGAACAACGCCGCGGGGCGCAGATCCAGTTCGGCCAGGCAGGGCAGATCCTGCGACGCGGCGTGCAGCACCCACTCGGCGTCGTTGAGGACCGCCCGCAGCGGTGCCAGCTCGCCGGCCACCGCGATCGGGTCGACGAGCATCGAGCCCGCGCCCTCCCGGCGGATCTGGACGAGATAGGCCTTGGGCCAGTACCGGTAGCCCGACGCGCGTTCGGTGTCGACCGCGATCGCGCCGGTGCCCTCGGCCAGCCGCGCGCACGCCTCGGCGAGCGCGGTGGCGTCGGCGATCACCGGGGGAGTGCCCTCGGCGGGCTCACGAAGGAGTACAGGTCCGTCAGGTTCGGTCGTCACGTCGAGTCCGGTCCTGTCGGCCTGTTCATTTCCCATGGGTAAGGACCCTACGGGACGGGCGTACCGCGCCTGGTCCGCCCGCCCCGCAGGGGTGTTCGCCTTTCGCTATCGGATCACGCCTGCCCGCATCGCCAGCGCCACCATCTGCGCCCGGTCGCCGGTGCCGAGCTTGCGCCCGATCCGGGACAGGTGCGACTTGACGGTGAGCGCGGAGAGGGACAGTTCCTCGCCGATTTCCTTGTTCGACTGCCCGTCCGCCACGAGCTGCAACACCTCGACCTCGCGAGCGGACAGCTCGCGCGGGGTGTTGTCGGTGCCCGCGACCCGGGTGCCGGTGGCCAGCACCGGCGCCACACTCGGGTCGGCGTAGACGCCGCCCTCGAGGACCCTGCGCACGCCGTCGGTGACGACCACCGGCGACGCGGACTTCAGCAGGTACGCCTGCGCACCGGCCTGGAAGGCCGATCTGACGGCGTAGGGGTCGTCGGAGGACGCCAGCACCACCACACGCGGCCAGCCGTGGCTACGGAGTTCCGTAACCAGCTCGATGCCGCTGCCGTCCGGCAGTCCGAGATCGAGAATCGCCAGGTCGCACGGCCCGGTGGCCGTGGCTCGCGCCCTCGCCTCGGCCACCGTGGCGGCCTCGTGGACAGTGCCCGCACCCATTTGTGCGAGTCGTGCTGCGATCGCCTCCCTCAACAGCGGGTGGTCGTCGACCACCAATACGGAAAAGAGCTCTTCCCGCGGGTGCGGAACCATGCTCGCCGGCAAGGCACCGGCTGGCGTGGATCGAACGGCCTGAGATAAGCCGACGGTAGCCACGTCACTACCTCCCTGGAGTCGGTCGTGCCCCCCGACCGGCACCGGGACCTTCGGCCGTTCAGCCGCGCCAGCTTTAGACCGAAAGTGGTGTCGTCGAAAGGCACTGTAGCCGCCCGGAGGCTTCCGCGGGGGGATCGAACGGGTATCTATCTGAAACGTCTGGTCACTCAGGGGGTTCGTTGTAACACGATCGGGCTAGTACACGCCCGGTGGCTAACAGATCGCTCAGCGAACGCGATGCTCCCTGGTTATCGGCATCGAAACGGCTGTGCAGATGGGTCGTGCACCTGCCGGTGCTGGTCGGCGCCGGGGTCTTCAGCAGGGCTTTCCGGAGCCGGAATCGGGCCTTGGCCGGGGCATGATCAACTCTCCTCGTCACCGCCCGGCGGTAGCGGAGAGCGACGATCTCAGTGTTCCGGAACGTCCCGCCCATCGTGAACGGCACCCGACTTCCGTCGGATCCGGGTTCCGCCCCGGTGTTGATCTTGTTGCGCTGTGTGATGTCTGAGGGTCCCGAACGTGGTCGTCCGGATGTGCTACCCGGTCACGTCCGCGCGGACGTGAAAAGGCCTCAGCGGCGGCACGGGGCCGCGCGCGGGTGAGCGCACTTGTCTGGACCATTCAGGCGCGCAGCGGCGCGCTCAGGGCCGGGAAGGAACGGATCAGGAGCTCTGGCGCTGCCCGAACAGCGTGACGCCGACCGGGGGCAGCCCGACGACGCTCGCCATCACCTGGCAGAAGGCGTTCCCGTGGGACCGGAGCCCGGCGTCGACCGGCGTCCAGGAGGCCCGGAGTTCGAGGTCGTCGGTCCTGGCCGGACCGGAGATGTCGCCGAAGCGCGCGGAAGAGGTCTCGGTGACCGTGCCGCCCAGCGCCCGCCACGCCGCGCCGGAGGCCTCCAGCGCGTCGGTCAGCCACGACCAGCCGACGGCGGGCAGGAACGGATCGGTGGCCAGTTCGCGGTCCAGTTCCGCGCGGACGTACATCACCAGCCGCAGGACGCCGTCCCAGCCCTCCTGCCCGTCCGGGTCGTGCAGCAGGACCAGCCGCCCGGACGCCAGCACGTCGGCGGGCCCGGACACCTCACAGCTCAACGCGTAGGACCACGGGGCGAGCCGCTGGGGAGCGCGCATGGTCTCCAGCGTCACCTCGGGGCGCGGCCGGACGGACTGCAGCGCCGCGACGGCTTCGCGGAAGAGTTCGGGCACTGGCGTCATCGCGGTCACGCTTCGACTTTAAGGCGGGCGCGCCCGGATGCGGCGGCAGGCGCGCCGAAGAACGGGCCCATCCGGGGCCGTGGCACGATGAAGACGATGTCTTCCTCGCTGTCTCCTTCGCCCGCTTCCCCGTCGCCCGCCGCCACGGCCGCCCGGCGCGCGCTGCCGTCCTCGCCGCTGCTGGCCGCCGCCAGGGGAGAGCGTCCGGCGCGCACCCCGGTCTGGTTCATGCGCCAGGCCGGGCGGTCGCTGCCCGAGTACCGCGCGCTGCGCGAGGGCGTGCCCATGCTCGACGCCTGCTTCGACCCGGAGATGCTCGCCGAGATCACGCTGCAGCCGGTGCGCCGCCACGGCGTCGACGCGGCGATCCTGTTCAGCGACATCGTCGTACCGCTGAAGGCGGCCGGGGTCGACATCGACATCGTGCCCGGCACCGGCCCGGTGGTGGCGGAGCCGATCCGCGACCTCGCCGCGGTGCGCGCGCTGCCCGTCCTGGAGACGGGACAGGTCGCGAAGGTGGCCGACGGGGTACGGCTGCTGGTCGAGCGGCTCGGCGAGACCCCGCTGATCGGGTTCGCCGGCGCGCCGTTCACGCTGGCCAGCTACCTCATCGAGGGCGGGCCGAGCCGCAACCACGAGCACACCAAGGCGCTCATGCACGCCGAGCCCGCGCTGTGGCACGAGCTGGCCGATCGTCTCGCCGACGTCGCCCTCACCTTCCTGCGCGCGCAGCTCGACGCCGGGGTCGACGCGATCCAGCTGTTCGACTCGTGGGCGGGCGCGCTCTCCGAGCGGGACTACCGCGAGTTCGTCCTCCCGCATTCGGCGAAGGTGCTGGCCGGGGTGGCCGGGTACGGGGTGCCCCGTATCCACTTCGGCGTCGGCACCGGTGAGCTGCTGGTCGCGATGCGCGAGGCGGGCGCGGACGTCGTCGGCGTGGACTGGCGGGTCCCCCTGGACGAGGCCGCGCGGCGGCTGGCCGCGGCGGGCACGGCGGCCCCGGTCGTGCAGGGCAATCTGGATCCGGCGCTGCTGTACGCGCCGTGGCCGGTGCTGGAGGCCGAGGTCCGCCGGATCGTCGGCGAGGGCCGCGCCGCCGCGGGGCACGTTTTCAACCTCGGGCACGGCGTGCTGCCCGGTGTCGACCCGGACGTGCTGACCCGCGTCGCCGGGCTGGTCCACGAGCTGTGACCCGCGTCGCCGTCGTCGGTGGCGGGATCTCCGGGCTCGCCGCCGCCTACCGGCTGCGGACGCTGCTCGGGGAGTCCGTCGCGATCACCGTGTTCGAGACGGCCGGGGCGCTCGGCGGGAAACTGCGCACGGCCGAAGTGGGCGGGCAGCGCTATGACGTCGGTGCCGAGGCGTTCCTCGTGCGGCGCCCCGAGATGACGGCGCTGGCCGGGGAGATCGGGCTCGGCGACCGGCTGGCGCATCCCACCGGAGCGCGGGCGAAGATCCACGCCGGGGGGACCGTGCTCGGCCTGCCGCCCGGCACGGTGATGGGCGTGCCGGCCTCCTCGGACGCGGTCGCGGAGGTGCTTTCGCCCGAGGGACGGCGCGCCGTCGAGGCCGAGCGGTCGCTTCCGCCGGTGTCGTTGCCTTCCACAGACGTGCCGCTCGGGCCGCTGCTGCGGGAGCGGTTCGGCGACGAACTCGTGGACCGGCTGGTCGACCCGCTCCTGGGCGGTGTCTACGCCGGGGGCGCGGACGGGCTCGGCCTGCGCGCGACCATGCCGGGGCTGGCCTCGGCGGGCGCGCGGTCGCTGACCGAAGCCGCCGCTTCGCTGCTGCCCAGGACGCCGGGGAAGGCGCCGGTGTTCGGCACGCTCACCGGCGGGCTGGGCACGCTGCCGGACCGGCTGGCCGCGCTGTCCGGCGCCGAGGTCCGGACCGGTGCGCCGGTGCGCGCGCTGGCCAGGACCGCCACGGGCTGGCGGCTGGACCTGGGCGCGGCCGCCGCCGCGCACGCGCCAGCGGACACCCCGGCCGAGGCCGACGCGGTGGTGCTCGCGGTGCCCGCGCCGTCCGCGCGGCGGCTACTGGCCGAGGTCGCCCCCGTCGCGGCGGCGGCGTTCGGCGAGGTCGAACTGGCGTCGATGGCGGTGGTGGCGCTCGCGCTGCCACCGGGGACCGAACTGCCAGGGGCGTCGGGCGTGCTGATCGGCGCGGGGGAGCGGGACGCTTCGGGCGTCCCGTACGCGGTCAAGGCGTTCACCTTCTCCAGCCGGAAGTGGGCGCACCTCGCGCCGGAGGGCGGGCCGGTGCTGGTGCGCGGTTCGGTCGGCCGGTTCGGCGAGCCGGGCGCGCTGCACGCCGACGACGACGAGCTGGTGCGGGTCGTGCGCGAGGACCTCGCGCGGCTTTCCGGTGTCACGGCGGCGCCGGTCGACACGCTCGTGACGCGCTGGGGCGGTGGGCTGCCGCAGTACGGCTCCGGGCATCTGGAGCGGGTCGGGCGCATCGAGTCCGCGGTGGCGGACCTGCCGGGGCTCGCGGTCGCCGGTGCCACGCTGCACGGCGTCGGGCTCCCCGCGTGCGTGGCCACCGCGGACGCCGCCGCGCGCCGCGTCGCTGGGCACCTTTCGGCGATCTCGCGTGCCTGAACGGCGCTCTCGCGTGCGCTGAGGGAGATCTCGCGTGCCTGGACGGAGATCACGCGTACCTGGGCGGACGACACGGCGCGGGCAGTGCCAAGATGGAGTCATGGCGCGGCTGAACTACAACGAGCTGAACGACACGATCCGCTACACGACCTGGTCGGTCTTCCGGGTCGAACCCGGGCGGCTCGGTGAGGACCGCGGTGCTGCGGCACGGGAGACCACCGAGTACCTGGACGCGCTGGCGGGCAAGGGCGTGGTGGTTCGCGGCGTGTACGACCTGTCCGCGCTGCGCGCCGACGCCGACTACATGATCTGGTGGCACGCCGAGGAGATCGAACAGGTCCAGGCCGCCTACGCCGGATTCCGCCGCACCCCGCTCGGGCGCGCCTCGACGCCGGTCTGGAGCCAGACCGCGCTGCACCGGCCCGCCGAGTTCAACAAGAGCCACGTCCCGGCGTTCCTCGCCGGTGAGGAAGCGCGCAAGTACATCTGCGTGTACCCGTTCGTGCGGTCCTACGAGTGGTACCTGCTGCCCGACGACGAGCGCCGCAAGATGCTCGCCGACCACGGCAAGGAGGCCCGCGATTACCCGGACGTGCGCGCCAACACCGTCGCGTCGTTCGCGCTGGGCGACTACGAGTGGATCCTCGCCTTCGAGGCCGACGAGCTGCACCGCATCGTCGATCTGATGCGGCACCTGCGCGGCACCGAGGCCCGGCTGCACGTGCGCGAGGAGATCCCGTTCTACACCGGCACCCGCGTGCCGCCCGCCGAGCTCGTCGCGGCTCTCCCGTAACGCCGTGCGGGACGCGCTGACCGGGCTCTGGCACACGCTCACCGGGGACACCCTCGCGCCCGGCGCCGCCGAGCTGACCGGCGAGGAGAACGTGCTGCCCGGCCCGTTCCGGGTAGCGGCCGCCGCGACGTCGAGCATCGCCGCCGCGACCCTGTCCGCCGCCGAAATGCTGCGGCTGCGCGGGATCGAGCCGGGCGTCGTCGGCATCGACACCCGGCACGCGGCCGCGGCCTTCCACAGCGAACGGCTGCTGCGGCTCGACGGCGGAACGCCGGGGGAGGTCTGGGGCCCGATCGCCGGGGACTACCGGGCCGCCGACGGCTGGGTCAGGCTGCACGCCAACACCCGGCGGCACGAGTCCGCGGTGTGCTGGGGCCTCGGCGTGCCCGCCACCCGGGAGGCGGTCGCGAAGACCGTCGCGGCGAAGCGCGCCCACGAGGTCGAATCCGCGGTGGTCACCGCGGGCGGGGCCGCCGCGCTGCTGCGTTCGCGCGAGGACTGGCTGGCGCATCCGCAGGGGCAGGCCGTCGCGACGTTGCCGATGGTGGAGCTGACGCCGCTCGGCGAAGCGCCGCCGCGCCGGCTGTTCGACTCGGACCGCCCGCTGGGTGGGGTGCGGGTGCTGGAGCTGACCCACGTCATCGCCGGTCCGGTCGCGGGCCGGGTGCTGGCTGCGCACGGGGCGAACGTGCTGCACGTCGGTGCCGCGCACCTGCCGAGGATCGCGCCGCTGACGATGGACACCGGGATGGGCAAGCGCTCGGCGTTCGTCGCGCTCGACACCGAGGGCGGCCGCGCGAAACTGCGGAAGCTGATCGCCCGCGCCGACGTCGTCCTCCAGTCGTTCCGCCCGGAGTCGTTGGCGCGCAAGGGGTTCGGTCCCCAGGACATGGCCGAGCTGCGGCCGGGACTCGTCGTGGCCGACCTGTCCGCCTACGGCTGGGACGGGCCGTGGGCGCGGCGCCGGGGCTTCGACAGCCTCGTCCAGATGGCCTCGGGGATCGCGCACGAGGGCGCCGAAGTGGCGGGCACCGACGAGCCCCGGCCGCTGCCGGTGCAGGCGCTCGACCACGCCACCGGCTGGCTCACCGCGGCCGGGATCATGACGGCGCTGCGCCGCACGGTCACCGACGGTGGCACCTGGCACGTCCGGCTGTCCCTCGCCGGTACCGGCCGGTGGCTGGATTCCCTGGGGCGCAAGGATTCCGCGGCGGCCGAGGTGTCCTACGACGATCTGCTGGAGGACGTCGGCAGCGGGTTCGGCAGGCTCACCAGGGTGCGGATGGCGGGCGTGCTGCCCGGTTCCCCTCCACAGTGGACGGACGCGGCGCCGCTACCGGGCAGTGGCACGCCGACGTGGTAGCCACCGGCGCTTCGGCCGGGGCAGGTCGCCGCGGGCGATGAGCCATGCGCCGAACTCGTCGGCGTACCCACGGGCGCGGGTACCGGTGGATTTGGGGTGCTCGGCGGCGTAGGCGAGGAACAGCGGGTGGAATTTCGGGCCGAGTGTCTCCGCGATATCCGGCCGGAGGTAGGCGACGAGCCTGCTTCGCTTGCGCA
Organism: Amycolatopsis samaneae; assembly: GCF_039541975.1. Classification (NCBI taxonomy): domain Bacteria; kingdom Bacillati; phylum Actinomycetota; class Actinomycetes; order Pseudonocardiales; family Pseudonocardiaceae; genus Amycolatopsis; species Amycolatopsis samaneae. The sequence goes on along the minus strand of NZ_BAABHG010000002.1, from coordinate 375,424 downwards.
GCAACACATCCGACTCGATCCGCAGCCGTGCACCGTCGAACCCCTCCGGCGCCCCGCCACCGGTGAGCAGCGCCCGCAGCAGCTCCGCCTGCCGAGCGGCCAGGCGCTCCCGGCCTGCGGTTTCCCGTTCCGGCGTGGCCTTTTTGTCTCTGTTGTCCACAGCCGTCTCCGACTGTGGACAACTCCGGCTGGAGTCACTCATCGCCGGGTTCCCGTCGGGGGCACGCGATAGAATGGTGTTGGGGTCGCCCCCCGGAGAGGGTGGGGGACACCCTCACAGTGGGGGACACCCTCACAGTGGGGGCGGGGTTGCTCGCTGTCTACAAAGGACTTCAGGGCTCCGAAGGTCACCTTGAGGGCGTTAGGGTCCCTCAAGGTGGCCTTCGGAGCGTGCGGGGGTGCCACGCCGGGCCCGGCGGGCGTGCTCACCGGGTCACCACGGCGCGCAGCGCGGCCAGTTCGGCGGTGAGTTCGGTGTCGGTGGGGTAGTCGTCGTCGCGTTCCAGCAGCACGCCGGGCGGGTCGGTGCGGCGGCACAGCTCGGCGAGCAGGTCGAGCACCTCCGGCAGCACCGGATGCGCGTGCGTGTCGTGGTAGACGCCGTCGCGTTCCACGCCGCCCGCCATGTGCACGTAGGCCAGCCGCTCCCACGGGACGCCGTCGAGGAACGCCACCGGATCGGTGCCGATGTTGCGCGCGTTGGCGTAGAGGTTCGCGACGTCGATGATCAGCCCGCAGCCGGTGCGCTCGGTGAGCTCGGTGAGGAACCGCTCCTCGGACATCTCCGCGTCCGGCCATTCCAGCAGCGCGGCGATGTTCTCCAGCGCGAGCGGGACCTCCACGATGGACTGGGCGAGCCGGACGTTGGCGACGAGCACGTCCAGCGCCTCCCTGGTCCGCGGCAGCGGCATCAGGTGCCCGGAGTCGAGCCCGCCCGCCCGGACGAAGCACACGTGGTCGCTCACCAGCGGCGCGTCGAGGGCGCGGGCCACCTCCGCCAGGTGCTCGACCCGGCTCGTCTCCAGCGGCTCGGCCCCGCCCAGCGACAGCGACACCGCGTGCGGCAGCACGGGGATCCCCTTGTCCCGCAAGGAGATCAGCGATTCGGGCAGATGCGGGGCGTGCAGGTTCTCGGCGACCACCTCGACCCAGTCCACGCCCGGCATCCGCGCGATCGACAGGTCCAGCTCCTCGCGCCAGCCGATGCCGACGCCGAGCCGGTCAGCCACCACAGCCCCCGCCACCGCACCCGCCGCCACCGCCGCACGAAGATCCGCTGCTGCAGGAGGAACCACTGCTGCACGACGAACCACCGGACGAGCCGCCACCACCGAAGCCCGAGGTGGCCGGTGGCATCAGCGCGGCGCTGATCTCCTCGTCGGGGTACATCGCCAGCCCGCCCAGCGCCACGGCCGCCGCCGCCCCGACGAGGATCGCCCCGGCGGGCACCCCGCCGGACACGGTCGCGGCGCCGTCGCGCAGTTCCGCGTTGGCGCGGCCGAGCGCGGCGTTCCCGGCGGCGGTCGGCAGCCGCGTCCCGGCCTTGCGCCGGTCGGCGCTGGTCACGACGACGATGAAGACCGTGACGATGATCAGGAACGCCAGGTAGCCGACCGAGTGTCCCGCTCCGATGCCCGCCACGAACCGGACGATCCCCAGTGCCAGCACGGCGAGGGAGAACAGCCAGATCCCCATGCGGAGCGTCTTCATCCGCGACACGGGCTGGAGCAGACCGCGCTGTTCGAGGTCGGCCGTCATCGTCCGGATCGGCTCCGTGATGCGGGCCCTGGCCCGGATGGTCGCCGTCGACTTGGCGCTGCGGGCGGCCTCCGCGACCACGCGTTCGATCGGGTCCGCCGGGACCTTGGTGGTCGTCGACGTGACCTTCTTCGCGCTGTTGACGCGCAGCTCGCCGCGTTCGACCAGCGCGGCGATCGCCGCGTCGACGACCCGGTCCGGGCCGCCAGCCAGACAGGCGAGCTGGTATACCGACAGCGTCGCGTCCGGCTGCCCGGTCACGCCTGCCCGCCCCTGCCGGGACAGCACCGGCGCGAGCAGGCGGGTGAGCAGCACGATGCCGAGCAAACCCGCGTGCAGTGCCAGGTACTCCGGGCCGGAAACGCCCCACAGGTCCTTCATGTCCGCTCCCCTCCACGAATGCGCCTACCGTAGCCGGGACACCCGGGGCGGGGAGGGCATTTCGGCCGACTCCGGCGGGTGTCCCGCGTCGCGTACTGGGATGGCCGGACCGTCCATCCCGTTCCCGTCCACCTCAGCCGCCGCAGCCTCCGCCGCCCCCGCCGCACGACGAACTCCCGCCCCCGCACGAGGAGCCGCCGCCGCACGACGAACCCCCGCCACACGACGCGCCGCCGAAGTAGGCCCCGCCCGCCGCGTAACCGCCGTGGGACGCGCCGGTCCCGCCCGCCCGCGGTGGTGTCCGGACCGGCACCAGGACCTTGCGGAGCCGTTCGTCGGGGTAGGCGGCCAGCCCGTGCCGGGCGACCTCGCCCGCGGCGCCGTGCAGCAGGCTCCGGTCCGCGTACGCGGAGGCCAGCGCCCGGTGTCCGGCGGCGGTGGCCCGCGCGGGCATGCGGGTGAACCCGAACACCGCGGTGGTGACGAGGACACCGAGCACGACGACCATCGCGCCCACCAGGAACCACGCCGGTCTGGCCTGTCCGCGTCCGGCGGCCAGCCGCACGAGACCGAACACCAGGAGCAGGGCATAGGCCGTGGTCGCCGCCAGCCAGGTCCGGCGCCGCCTGCCCTCGTCGACGAGCAGCCCCTCCCCGGCCAGCTCGCCGTGCAGCGCGGTCATGGCCGGGTCGGCGGCCAGCGCCCGGCGCAGGGAACTCGGCAGCGAAAGCGCCCGTGACCCGATCGAGGCCGCCGCGGCCCGCCCGAGCGCGTCGGCGGGCCGCGAAGGCGTGACGTACAGCCTGCCCGCGCTGTCGACGCGGACCTGTTCGCGTTCGAGCATCGCCGCGAGCACGGTGTCCGCGACCCGCTCGACGCCGCCCGCCAGCGCGGCCACCTGGTAGCCGTTCGTGAGCGGGGCCGTCGTGCGCGGGCCGGTGCGGAGACGGAGCAGCCCTAGCTGGGTCACCGCGAGCGGGATCAGCGCCAGGCCCAGGTAGAGCGCGAGAAAGACGGGGCCGGGGATTCCCCAGGTGTCGGTCATGAGCTCGCCCTCCCTCGTCCGGAAAAGCCACGGCCGGAGGGCCGTGTCGGTGAGCACGTGCGAGGGAGGGCGCGGGTTGGCCGGTGGGAGGTTACGACTCGGGCACGAGCTTCAGCGAGATCGAGTTGATGCAGTAGCGCTGGTCGGTCGGGGTGGGGTACCCCTCGCCCTCGAAGACGTGCCCGAGGTGACTGTGGCAGGAGCCGCAGAGCACCTCGATGCGCTTCATGCCCATGGTGCGGTCTTCCCGCAGGAGGACGGCGTCGGAGTCGGCGGGGTCGTAGAAGGACGGCCAGCCGCAGTGGCTTTCGAACTTCGTGTCGCTGCGGAACAGCTCGGCACCGCACGCGCGGCACTCGTAGACGCCGGTGGTCTTGGCGTCGGTGTACTCGCCGGTGAACGGCCGCTCGGTCCCGGCCTGGCGGAGCACCGCGTACTCCTCGGGCGAAAGCTCCTCGCGCCACTCCTGCTCGGACTTCACGACGCGTGGGGTGGCTCCCACAACGGGTTTCATACCTTTCACCGGTTCCACGTTACCCCGCGAGGCCGCCGGGAGAGGTCACTGCGCGAGCCACGCCACGGCCCGCGTCACGATGTCCCACGCGGCGACGATCACGCCGACGATGATGAGCACCGCGATCAGCGCGGAGACCCAGTACCGGAGGCCGCCGAGGCGGCTGCTGGAGTCGGCGAAGTCGGACACGCCGTCGAGGCAGGCCTCGATGGTGAAGTTCGGCCCGCAGCGCTCGATCCGGTCCAGGTGCTCGGCGAACGCGCGAGCCTCCGGATCGTCCGGATCGAGACCGACCAGGTCCTCGTGGAACCGAGGATGCTGGCCGGGTTGTCCGATTTCGGCCATGGGACCACAGTAAGCCACTGGACCGGTGCTGGACAGCGTCCGCGCCCTACGTCTCACTGTGTTGGCGCGCAAGTGAGGTCCTAGGCTTAGGTCTGTTTGGGGCGGCTCATGGGCCCGACAGCCGTGAACGACTGCGAGCAAGGAACGAATTGATAGCGCAACGTACCTCCTTGCCTGTGGGCAAGTGTTAGTGTACCGTGATTACGTATTAACTCTGCGTGACCGGTGGCATACTTCATTTACGAGGGGTAAATGTGAAGTTTGGCAAAAGAATATCGGTAATTGCCGCGTTGGCGATTTCGGTTGGGTCATTGTTGTCGCTGAATGCTTCGGTAGCCAATTCCGTTGAGCTTTCCGGCATTTCAGCTACGGGAGTTCGACTTAAAAGCTACACGTGCGTGATAGAAGATGGTGTTAACTATCGAGTCGGCCCTGGGCAGGACTTCCAGTGGCTGGGCACTGTGAACCGCGGACAAGGCTTTAACCTGGTTGGGGCAGTTCGGGCACCTGATGGCTACGTATGGAATCAGGGTGATCTGTGGGGTGGTGCCTTAGGTGTTTGGATTCGCGGGGATTTTATTGGTACGTGCTAGCATTAGCTATTTAAAATAGAGTGGCAGGGTTGCGAATCAAGCGATGGTTCGCAACCCTGCTTGTTTTCGGTTCGTAACTTCTGGTCTAGCCTTACTGGCCGGTGCCGCCCACGTTCTGGCTGCGGGTGTCGCCGTCGAGCAGGAGCCGACCGCTCCCGGCGTCGATGACCCGGAGGATCTTCTGCTCGGTGTGGCCGTCCTTGAACGTCAGCCCGACCTGGACATCGACGGAGCCGTCGTCGTTGTTGGCCCGCTTGTACACCTCGGCCCGGCCGATGTCCTTCAATTCGTGCTGGGACCAGTACCCCGGCAGCCCGCTCGCGCCGTAGAACGCCTGGGCCTGCGGAGTGAGCATGCCCTGTGCGGTACCCGCGTCGCCCCGGAGCGCGGCGTTGTAGAAGTCGATGACCTTGGTTCCAGCGGGCCCCCACTGCACGACCCCGTTGGACACCACCGGGCTCGGCGAGGGCGAGTTCGGCTTGCTGGCGGGCTTGCTCGCCGAGGAGGCGGGCGGGTTCTGCGGCGCCTGGGTGCCGGAGGAGGAGCCCTTGGTGCCGCTGCTCGTGTTCAGGACCAGGAACACCACGACGGCGATGACCACCACGGCGGCACCCGCGCCGGCCAGGATCGCGGCCCGTCGCTTCGTGTCGGACATGGCGGAACCGGACCCGGCGGGGCGCGGCGGCGGGGCCTGCGCCGGTATCGGACGCGGCGGGGTGCGCGGGTGCTGGGGCTGTGGGGGCGCCGCGAACGCGGTCTGCGAGCGCGGCGGACCGGCGGGCGGCGGGGCCTGCGCCGGGATCGGGGCCGAGGGTGGCGAGTCGGTGCGCTGCCACGGTGGGCGTTCGCCACCGCGGCCCGGGGTGGCCGGACCGTCGAGGCCGGCGGGCCTGCGGCCCCCGGCCACCGCGCCACCGCCGTAGAGCGGGGGCGAGACCTGCGTGCCCGGGGCGGCCGGGTCCTTGGCGGCCAGCGCGGCGAGCCGGTCCCGCGCCTCGGCCATGGACGGCCGCTCCTCGGGCTCGGCTCTGAGCAGGCTCATCAGCAGCGCCGTCGCGGCGCCCGCCTGCTGAGGCGGGTTGATCTGGCCGTTCGCGGCCGCGTACAGCAGCGCCAGCTGGTTGGTCGTGTTCCCGTAGGGCGTGGTGCCCTCGATGGCCTGGTACAGCGTCGCGCCCAGCGCGAAGACGTCGGAGCTGGGCACCGGGTCGGCGCCGCGGGCCAGCTCGGGCGCGAGGTAGGCGGGGGTGCCGCCGATCAGCCCGGTTGCGGTGAGCGTCATGTCCCCGGCCGCGCGCGAGATGCCGAAGTCGGTGATCTTCGCGGTGCCGGTCTCGTCGATGAGGATGTTGCCCGGCTTGACGTCGCGGTGCACGATCCCGGCGCGGTGCGCGGCGACCAGCGCCGAGGCCACCTGCTCGCCGATGCGGGCGACCTCGCCCAGCGGCATGGTGCCGCGATCGGAGAGGATCGCGGACAGGCTCGGGCCGTTGAGGAACTCCATCACCAGGCACGGATCGCCGCCGTCCTCGGCGATGTCGAACACGACGATCGCGTTGGGGTGCTGGAAGCGGGCGGCGTTCTTCGCCTCGCGCATGGCGCGCTGGCGCAGGTTGTCGCGCTCGGCCTCGGACGTGCCGGGCTGCGGCAGGATCTGCTTGATCGCCACCGACCGCTCCAGCCGCACGTCGACGGCGCGCCACACCACGCCCATGGCGCCGCTACCAATGTGCTCGGCGAGACGGTAGTGCCCCGCGATCAGCTGCCCGGTGTCGATGGCGCCTGCTCCTCGAAAATCCGGTTGATGGTGGCCGTACTCAGCGCGAACTCCCCGCGCGGACCCGTTCGAGTGTAGCGGTCCGTACTTCGCGGCCGCCGTCAGCCAGCGGGTGTCGAGACCGGTTTCCCGGTCTCCTGGCCACTGCGCCGTTTTCGGAACACCCGGACCAGCCCGACGGCGCCGATCGCCGCGAAAACGCCGTAACAGAGCAGGAGAGCGGGCGGCGTCCCGCCGGTCAGCGCGTCCCCGAGCACCACCACCGCGACCGTGCCGGGGACACTGCCCAGCAGGGTGCCGATGAGATACGGCACAACCCGGACGCCCGACACGCCGCAGACGTAGCTGAACGGCGCGAACGGCACCACGGGGATGAGCCGCAGCGAGGTGACCGCCAGCACGCCGCCGTCGGAAAGCCGCTCGTTGACCGTGCGGACGGCGCTGCGGTGCAGGTGCCGGGTCACCAGGTCGCGGCCGAGCAGCCGGGCGAGCCCGAAGGACAGCGCCGAGGCGACCGTGGTGGCGGCCAGGCCGATGGCGATCCCGGCCACGGTGCCCACGAGCAGCCCGGCGGCCAGGTTGAACACCGTGCGCGGGATCGGCGCCACGGTGAGCACGGCATAGGCGACGAACAGCACCAGCGGTGTCGCGGACCCGGTTTCGGCCGCCCACGCCCGCAACTGCGCCGGGCCGGGGATCGGCAGGAACGCCGCGGCCGCCCCGAGCAGGGCGAGCACGGCGAGCGCGAGGAACAGCTTGGTACGGCCGGACACCCTGTCCACGGTAGCGGGCACGCCGAAAACCGGATGACGTGCGCCACCCGGCGTGCTTCGCTCGGCGGGTGATCGACATCGAGGCCGTCCGCGTGCAACCCGAGCTGACCGGCGAGAAGGTGGTGCTGACCCAGCTCGACGAGTCGCACCTCGAGGACTCGTGGGCGGCGCTGCGTGATCAGGAGGTCATGCGGTTCACCGGCACGCACGCGACCTTCACCCACGAGCAGATCCGCCGGTGGAACGCGAGCCGCCCCGGCCTGACCGACCGCGCGGACTGGGCGATCCTGCGCGCCGCGGACCGGGCCTATGTCGGCGACGCCGCGCTCACCGAGATCGACGCGGACAACGCTTCCGCGGGCTTCCGGATCGCGCTTTCGGCGGCCGCCGAGTTCGGCAGGGGCTACGGCACCGAGGCCACCCGGCTCCTGCTCGATTACGCCTTCGACGTCGTCGGCCTGCACCGGGTCGGGCTGGAGGTGTTCGACTTCAACACCCGCGCGCGGCGAGTGTACGAGAAGTGCGGCTTCACCGCCGAGGGCGTGCTGCGGGAGGCGCTGCGCTGGGACGGCGAGTGGCACGACGTGATCCGGATGGGTGTGCTCGCGGGCGACCGGCGGCGCTGAAACCCCGTTACGGTGGGCATATGCCCAAGAACGGTGAGCCGGTCGAATACCAGGTGGGGGAGCGCACCGTCCGCGTGTCGAGCCCGGACAAGGTCTACTTCCCCGAACGCGGGATCACGAAGCGCCAGGTCGTCGAGCACTACCTCACGGTGGGCGGCCCGCTGCTGCGGGCGATCGGCGGGCGTCCGACCACGCTGAAACGCTACGTCGACGGCGTCGAGGGGGACGTCTTCTACGCCAAACGCGTCCCGAAGGGCGCGCCCGAGTGGGTGGAGACGGCCGAGATCACCTTCCCGTCCGGGCGGAAGGCGGCGGAGGTCTGCCCGACCGAGCCCGCGGTGTTCGCCTGGGCGGCCAACCTCGGCACGTTCGACTTCCACCCGTGGCCGGTGCGCCGTCCCGACCTCGATCACCCGGACGAACTCCGCGTCGACGTCGACCCGCCGGACGAGGCCGGGTTCGCCGACGCCGTCGCGGTGGCCGGGGTCGTGCGCGAGGTGCTGGACGACGCGGGGCTGACCGGTTACCCGAAGACCTCCGGCGGGCGCGGCGTGCACGTGCTGGTCCGCATCCGGCCGGAGTGGGACTTCGTCGCCGTGCGGCACGCGGTGATCGCGCTCGGGCGGGAGGTCGAGCGGCGGATCCCGGAGCGGGCGACGGTCTCGTGGTGGAAGGAGGAACGCGGCGGGCGCGTGTTCCTCGACTACAACCAGGCCGCGCGGGACCGCACGGTCGCCTCGTCCTGGTCGGTGCGCGGCACCCGGCGCGCGACCGTGTCGACGCCGCTGACCTGGGACCTGCTGGGCGAGGTGCACCCCGACGACTTCGACGTCCTCACCATCCCGGACTTCCTCGCCGAGCACGGGGATCTCCACGCGCCGATGGACGAGCGGGCGTTCGGCATCGAGACGCTGCTGGAGTGGTATGCCCGCGACGAGCGTGAGCGCGGCCTCGGTGACCTGCCGTATCCGCCGGACTACCCGAAGATGCCGGGCGAGCCGAAACGCGTCCAGCCGAGCCGGGCCCGGTCGTAGCGACGGGTGACCGCAGTGGGTCATTCACGGCCTCGCAGGGCGGTGACGAGGCAAAAGGAGGCGTAACGTCCTGGCCCTGACCGGCGACCTTCCCCGGACCGGGGCTGGGGAGCGAGCAGGAGGGAGGGCCTTTCGTGGACGACCTGATCGCGTTTCTCGCGGCACGTGTCGGGCAGCGGCAGGCGCTGATCATGCAGGCGGTCGACAAGGCTCAGGCGGGGGAGCCGCTCGGCAGGGGAGAGACGAGAGTCCTTGTCGAGCAACGGATCCGCGCGTTGTCCGATGTGGAGCTCGACGTCGTCAACCAGATGGCCAACGAGGTCGAGGCGACGCGGCGCATCCTGCTCGCCCACCGCACCACGGTGTCGGAGAAGGTGCCGGGGTTCCCGTTGTACGGCAGCGAATACTGGTGTGAGACCTGCCACGTGCCCGGTGACGAGGCCGGCTCCAACTGGTGCGTCACGCTGCGCCTTCTCGCGCTGCCCTACGCCGATCACCCCGACTACAGCGAACGGTGGCGGCCCTGACGGGAATCGCGGTGCGTCCCGCGCGTTGAACCCGGGGTGAGCGTACTGCCTGCCCGGATCTCGGTCCTCGACCGGTCACCGATCCGCCGTGACGCCGACAGCGCCGCCGCGCTGCGGGAGACGGTCGCGTTCGCGCGTGCGGCGGAAACGCTGGGATACCACCGGTTCTGGGTCTCCGAGCACCACAGCGTGCCCGGTGTCGCCGGGGCGGCGCCGACCGTGCTCGCCGCCGCCGTCGCGTCGGCGACCTCGCGGATCCGCGTCGGCACCGGCGGCGTGATGCTGCCGAACCACCGTCCGCTGGTCGTCGCCGAGCAGTTCGGGGTGCTGGAATCGCTGTTCCCCGGCCGGATCGACATGGGGCTGGGCCGTTCGGTCGGGTTCACCGACGGCGTCCGCCACGCGCTCGGGCAGGGCAAGGAGGCCGCGGCGGAGTTCGGGGCGCGGGTCCGGGAACTGCTGGGGTTCTTCGACGGCACGCAGCGGGCGTATCCCGGGGTGCACGCGGTCCCGGCCGAGGGGCTGCGGGTGCCGCCGTTCCTGCTGGCGACCGGGGCGGGCGCCGGCCTCGCCGCGGAACTGGGGTTACCGCTGGTGATCGGGCAGATCCGGGGCGAGGCGGCGATGATCGACGCGATCACCCGGTACCGGGACGGGTTCCGCCCCTCGGATTTCGCGCCCGCGCCCTACGTCGTGGTGTCGACCGCGGTCGCGGTGGGCGAGACGGCCGCGGCGGCCCGGCGGCTGCTCGTGCCCGAGGCGTGGTCGACGGTCTATTCGCGCGGCCACGGCGTTTTCCCGCCGCTGTCCCCGCCGGACGAGATCCTCGCGCTCCCGATGACCGCCCGCGAACGCGAACGCCTCGACGCGGCCCTGGACGCCCAGGTCCACGGCACCGCCGCCGAGGTCCGGTCCCGGCTCGCGGGCCTGGCCGCCCGCACCGGCGCCGACGAGTTCCTCTTCACCACCGCCACCCACGACCCCGCCGACCGCCTCGCCACCTACCGAGCCCTCGCCGGAACCCCCGAGTTCTCCGCCTGATCACGCGAGTTCGCCGTCCCATCACGCGAGTTCCGCGCCCAATCACGCGAGCCGACCGTCCAGGTACGCGAGTCGTCCATCCCGGTACACGAGCCGACCGTCCGGGTACGCGAGTTGCCCGTCCAGGTACGCGAGCCCGCCCGGGCGGACCTCATCCGATGAGCTGTGCCGCGATCTCCGCCGCGACGACCTCGGCCGTTTTTCCCTGTGTGTCCACGATCGTGGCCGACCGGCGCAGCCAGGGCAGTGCCTCGGTGTAGCGGTCGAGATGCTCCAGCCGCCACTGCCGCGCGTGCTCGGGTTCGACGGTGTCGCCCTCGATCCGGCGGACGAGTTCGGGCCGGTCGGCGTGCAACGCGAAATGCCGCACCGGGACGTCGTTTTCCGCCAGCCCGTCGAAGATCTCGCGCGCGTAGGCCTCGACGAGCACGGTCTGCGGCACGATCAGCGTGCCGCCCGCGTACCGCAGGATCCGGGTGGCCGTCTCCACCACGAGCGGCCGCCACGGCGGCAGGTGCTGGAAGTCGCCCGGCGGTTCGGGAAGCACGGTGCGCAAGAGGAATCCGACGTGTTCGGCGTCGAAGATCCGCGCTTCGGGGAGCCGGGCGACGAGCTCCCGCGCGGTCGTCGTCTTGCCCGCGCCGAAGGTGCCGTTCAGCCAGACGATCACCCGAGGACGAGCGGGAGTTTCGCGGCCAACTCGCCCAGCTCGGCCTTCTCCGTGCCGGTCGGCGCGCGACGTCCGGTGCCGACCAGCAGCGCGTCGGTGTCGGTGAACGACGCGGGGAACGCGGTGCCCGCGATCCGCTCCAGCATCGCGCGCGTGCGGGCGAGCCCTTCGGCGGGCGGCCCGGCCACGTGCGGGAGGTGGGCGACGAGGTCGAGGTGGTGCAGCGTCCATTCCAGGACGTACGCGGACAGGTAGTCGCCCGCGGTGAGCACCATGTCCTGGGTGGCGACCCTGGTGGCCGGGTCCGCGAGCTCGGCGGCGCGCCCGGCGGCGGCACCGACGTCGTCGAGGTGGAACTTGAGCAGGGCCGGGTCCTCGTACGCGGCGGCGAGCCGGACGATCAGCGCGTCGAGCGGGTCGTCGCCGGTCGGCGGGGTCTCCGCGACCTTCCAGTAGCTCACCGCGTCCACGGTCGGCGCGGTTTCGGCGGGGGTGACGAGGGTGATCAGGACGTCCTGCGCGTCGATGACCAGGTGACACGCCAGATCGCGCACGAGCCAGCCGGTGCAGCCCGACGGCTGCTCGAAGTCCTTGTCGGCGAGTCCGGCGACCGCTTCGCGCAACGCCGCCCAGGAACGGGAGAAGAGATCCACAGCGGCAAGGTAGCGAGGGGCCGGGAGGGGGACAAGCGGATTTGCGTACCTGGAGGGACGACTCGCGTACCCAGACGGTCGGCTCGCGTACCTGGAGGGACGACTCGTGTGCCTGGAGGGTCGGTTCGCCGTGATTGAACGCGGAACTCGCGTGATCAGGCGGAGAACTCGCGTGATCAGAGGCGTAACAGCAGGTGGGTGAGGAGGCGTTCGGTGGGGTCGGCGAAGGAGAGGCCGGAGACCTCGGCGGCGCGGCGGACGCGGTAGCGGACGGTGTTGGGGTGGATGTTCAGCGCCCGGGCGGCGGCGCGGACGTCGCCGAAGGCGTCGAGGTAGGCCAGCACCGCGGGCACGAGAATGCCGCCGTGCTCGGCGTCGTGCGCGACGAGCACGGCCAGCCGCGGGTCGCGGATACGCGGCTGTTCGGTGAGATAGGCCAGAATCTCCGACAGCAGGACCTCGGCGCGGACGTCGGCCAGCGACGCGATGTCGGAGTCCCATCGGCCGCGCACCATCGCCGCCAGGACGCGGTCGGCGTCGCCGCGCGAGGCCGCCGCGTCCGACAGCCGGGGGACCACCCCGCCCAGTGCCGCGCGCACGCCGACGTCGAGATGACGCCGCGCCGCGGCCACGATTTCCTTGGCCAGCGCGACGATCCGGCCCTCGGCGTGCCCGGTGGTCCCGGGAAGATCCGGCAGCAGCGCGTACACGCGGCCGCCGACGACGCTCACCAGCGCGCTGCGCCGGTACGCCGCGGTGTGCACCGCGATGAGGTGCACCAGCTCCGCGCGGTGCAGCTGCCGGTCGGCCTGGGTCCGCTCCCCGGTCAGCGCGAACGCGACCACCACCGCGGCCCTGGCGGGGTCGGCGCCGATGTCGTCGGCGACCGACTCCGCGTCCAGGCGCCCGTCGAGCAGGCTGACCAGCAGGTCCTCGCGCAGCCGCAGTTCCGGCGTCGGCAACGTCCGCGCGCGGATCAGCCGGGGTACCAGCGTCCGGCTCGCGCCGAGCAGCGCGACCTCGGCCTGTTCGGTCAGCGGGGCCGCGCCCTCCTGGACCCAGATGGTGCCCAGCGGCTGGGATCCCGCGTGCACGCCGGCCGCGATGCGCCGCCGGATCCCGAGCTCGGGCCGCTCGTCGATCCGGACGATGCCCTCGCCCGCGCGTAGCCGCTGGTAGACGCCCCATTCGCGCAGCATCGCGAGATACCGTTCCGGCCCCTCGCGGCCGAGGATGGACAGCCGCCGCAACTCGTCGACCTCGTCCGACGACCGCGAGTAGGCGAGCACCCGGCTCGCGGTGTCCTCGATGCTCACCAGACCACCGGTCAGCGTCGCGATCGTCTGCGCGAGGGAGAACAGATCGCCCAGCACCTCGCCGCTTTCCGCCTCGCCGCCCGCGCGCGCCGCGTCGACGACGCCGCGTGCCAGCGCCTCGACCTGCTCCCAGCGGGCCTCGTCCCCGACGGCCAGCAGCGCGACGCCGGCGTCGGCCGCGATGCCCTCGGCCGCGCCGGGCTCGCCCTTGACCGCGACCGCGGCCGCCCCGCCGCGCCCGGCCGCGCGGATCGCCGCCCCGGCCGCGCGGGCCCGCGCGACCGTCACCAGCACGAGGTCGCCCGGATGCGCCTCGGGCGGGTCCTCGGGGTCGAGGAGCACGACGTCGGCCACCGGCACGCCGAGCCCACGCGGGGCGACCAGCACCCGGACGAGTGGTTCGCCGAGGGTCGCGAGCACGTGCCGCAACGACGTTCCCGTGGTCATGGTCGCCTTATTGGTCGGTTGGACAAGGTACCTGGCCTGATTCTATCCGTCAGGACAAACCGCTGGGCTGATCGTGGGGTTACGGTTCGTGGCAGAGAGAGACCCTCGCCCGTCAGCCGTCTCACCGTGGAGGAGCCGCCGTGGATGCCGTGACCCAGACCCCCGCCCCGAAGAACGAGCCGGTGCTGACCTACGCACCGGGCAGCGCCGAGCGCGCCGAGCTCGAGGGTGCGCTGAAGCGGCTGGGTGACGCCGATCCCGTCGACATCACCGCCACCATCGGCGGCAAGCAGCGCGCCGGTGGCGGCGAGCGGATCAACGTCGTCCAGCCGCACAACCACGCGTCGGTGCTCGGCGTGATCCACAGCGCCACCCAGCAGGACGCCACCGACGCGATCGCCGCGGCCCGCGAGGCCGCCCCGGCGTGGCGCGCGCTGTCCTACGACGACCGCGCCGCCGTCCTGCTGCGCGCCGCCGACCTGCTCACCGGCCCGTGGCGCGCCACCCTCAACGCCGCGACCATGCTGGGGCAGTCCAAGACCGCGACCCAGGCCGAGATCGACTCCGCCTGCGAGCTCGCCGACTTCTGGCGCTTCAACGTCGACTACGGCCGCCGCGTCCTGGCCGAGCAGCCGAACAGCTCGCCCGGTGTGTGGAACCGGATGGAGCACCGCCCCCTGGAGGGCTTCGTCTACGCGATCACGCCGTTCAACTTCACCGCCATCGCCGGCAACCTGCCGACCGCGCCCGCGCTGATGGGGAACACCGTCGTGTGGAAGCCGTCCCCGACCCAGAGCTTCGCCGCGCAGCTGACCATGCGGCTGCTCGAAGAGGCGGGCATGCCGCCGGGCGTGATCAACCTGCTGCCCGGCCACGGCAAGGACATCTCCGAGGTGGCGCTGACCCACCGCGACCTCGCGGGCATCCACTTCACCGGCTCCACCCCGACGTTCCAGCACCTGTGGGGCACCGTCGGCGCGAACATCGCCGGTTACCGGAGCTACCCGCGGCTGGTCGGCGAGACCGGCGGCAAGGACTTCGTCGTCGCGCACCCCTCGGCCGACCTCGACGTGCTGCGCACCGCGCTGGTCCGCGGCGCCTTCGAGTACCAGGGCCAGAAGTGCTCGGCCGCGTCGCGCGCCTACGTCCCGCGCAGCCTCTGGACGAAGCTCAAGGACGGCCTGGTCGCCGAGACCGAGGCGCTGAGCTACGGCGACGTCACCGACCTGAGCCACTTCGGCGGCGCGGTGATCGACCGGCGCGCGTTCGACAAGCACGCCGCGGTGTTCGAGCGGGCCAAGGCCGACGCCGAGGTGGAGATCCTCACCGGCGGCACCGCCGACGACAGCGTCGGCTTCTTCGTCCGGCCGACGATCCTGGTCTCGGACAACCCGAAGCACGAGATCTTCCGCACCGAGTACTTCGGGCCGATCCTGTCGATCCACGTGTACGAGGACAACCGGTTCGACGACGTCCTCAAGCTCGTCGACGAGACCGCCGACTACGCGCTGACCGGCGCGATCATCGCGAACGACCGTACCGCGGTGGCGAAGGCGTTCGAGGCGCTGCGGTTCGCCGCGGGCAACTTCTACGTCAACGACAAGCCGACCGGCGCCGTCGTCGGCCAGCAGCCCTTCGGCGGTGCCCGCGCGTCGGGCACCAACGACAAGGCGGGCTCGATCTTCAACCTGCTCCGCTGGACCAGCCCGCGTTCGGTCAAGGAGACCTTCGTGCCGCCGACCAGCGTCCGTTACCCCCACCAGGGCTGAGTCCCTCGTCCCCACCGGGAGATCCCCATGTTGCGAGCCTCTCTCCTCGCCGCCGCCCGATCGCGGCGGATGCGTTCGCTCGTCGAGGCGGTGCCCGCCACGCGATCCGTGGTGCGCCGCTTCGTCGCCGGTGCCGAAACCGCCGACGCCGTGCGGGTGGCCAGGGAACTGGCCGCCGACGGCAGGCGGATCACCCTCGACCACCTCGGTGAGGACACCACCGACGCGGCACAGGCGTCGGCCACCGTCCGCGCCTACGAAACGCTGCTGAACGCGCTCGGCGCCGAGGGCCTCGCCACCGGCGCGGACGTTTCGGTGAAGCTGTCGGCGGTCGGGCAGTTCCTGCCGTCGAACGGCGAGGACGTCGCGCTGGAGAACGCGCGGAAGATCTGCGCCGCGGCCGACGCGGTGGGCGCCACGGTCACCCTGGACATGGAGGACCACACCACCACGGACTCGACGCTCGGCATCCTCCGGGAACTGCGCGCCGAGTACCCGTGGGTGGGCGCGGTCCTGCAGGCCTACCTGCGCCGCACCGAGCAGGACTGCCGCGAGCTGTCCGGCCCCGGCTCGCGGGTGCGGCTGTGCAAGGGCGCCTACGCGGAACCGGAGGAGGTGGCCTACCAAGGCAAGTCCGAAGTGGACAAGTCCTATGTGCGCTGCCTGCGGATCCTCATGGCGGGCAAGGGATATCCGATGGTCGCCTCGCACGACCCCCGGATGATCGCGATCGCGGCGAAGCTGGCCGCGGACGCGGGTCGCACGGCCGAAGACCACGAGTTCCAGATGCTGTACGGCATCCGGCCCGAGGAGCAGCGGCGGCTCGCCGGCGAGGGGAACACCATGCGCGTGTATGTTCCCTACGGCGACGAGTGGTACGGCTACTTCATGCGCCGGCTCGCCGAGCGCCCCGCCAACCTGACGTTCTTCCTGCGCGGCCTCGCCACGAAGAGCTAAAGGTCCGTCAAGACCGTCCCGCGGTCGCCCGCCCAGGAGCCGGGCGCGGCGAAGCACCCCGACGCGGGACGGTCTTGACGGCACTGGGGCACCGAACTCGGCTCCCGCCGGAACCGGGCGGTCCTGCGGGAGCCGCGGGTCCGTGAATGCCACATCGAGGGATTCAGAGTCCCTCAATGTGGCATTCACGGACCTTTTCCATCGTGGGCTCAGGCCTGGTTTTCGGCCTGCTCGGCCTCGCGGCGCACCTCGTCCATGTCGACCTCGCGGGCCTGCCGGATCAGATCCTCCAGCGCCGCCTCGGGCAGCGCGCCCGGCTGGGCGTAGATCACCGTCTTGTCGCGGATCACCGCGAGCGTCGGGATCGACCGGATGTCGAAGGCGGCGGCCAGCTGCTGCTCGGCCTCGGTGTCCACGCTGGCGAACACGATGTCGTCGTGCTTTTCGGACACCTTCTCGTACACCGGCGCGAACTGGCGGCACGGACCGCACCAGCTCGCCCAGAAGTCGATCAGGACGAAGTCGTTGTCGGTCACGGTCTGGTCGAAGGTGGCCGCGGTCAGTTCTACGGTGCTCATACGGGGGTCAACGGCCGGGACCCGGCCAAGATTCCCGCGCCGTGACCCCCGGCACGGCGTAGGGTCGTCATCCGGCAGCCGAGGAGAACGTCGAGCACAGGAGGACGTGCCATGGCCGACGGAGACATTCTCAGCCACATCGACCGGCTGGTCGCCGAGGAACACGAACTGCGCTCGCGCGCGGTCGGCGTCGGCCTGAACAGCGCCGACCGCGAACGCCTCGGCGACCTCGAACGGCAGCTCGACCAGTGCTGGGACCTGCTGCGCCAGCGCCGCGCGCACACCGAGTTCGGCGAGGACCCGTCCGGCGCGCGGGTCCGGGCCGAGGACGAGGTCGAGTCCTACCGGCAGTAGGGCCTCACTCAGGCGGGGCAGAGCGTCCCGTCGCCGGGGACCTTGCCGTCGGCGAGGAACGCGCGCACGGCGTCGGTCACGCACGGCGACGAGCCGACCGCGCCGTGTCCGGCGCCCTGCCACGAGACCGTCACCGCGGTCGGCATCTGGTCGGCCGCGCGGGTGGTGCCCTGCTCCGGGGTCACCGGGTCGGCGGCGGTCGAGGCGACCAGGATCGGCGGCACCCCGGCCACGCCGGGCTTCGGCAGGGGCTCGCGGCGCGTCGGCCACGGCGCGCACCACGCGAGCTGCTGGGCCACCACGGTGCCGAACTGCGGGTACTTGCCGCGCATCGCGGTGCCGACCTTGTCGATCTCGTCGGCGGGCAGCCGGGTCGCGCTGTCGTTGCAGCGCGTCGCGATCGCACCGTCCAAACGGGACGGGACGGTCCTGCTGTCGTGCAGCGCGGGGGCGGCGAACACCGCGAGCGGGGCGAGGTTCCCGTCGCGGGCCGCGACGATCGCGTCGGCCAGTTCCGGCCACCGCGCGCGCTGGGCGAGCCCGGAGTAGACCGCGTAGCTCGCGACGCCCGCGTTCACCGGGATGCCGTCGGGGGTGATGACCGGCGTCCGCAGCCGGTCGGTGACCGCCCGCAGCGCGGCCTTCGGATCGCCGAGCGCGCAGTGCCGGTTGGCGCAGTCCGCGCCGAACGCGTCCAGTGTGGACTGCGCGCCCGCGGCGACCGCGTCCAGCACGGCCGCGGTGTCCTGGCCGGGATCGGGGATCCCGTCCAGCACCATCCTGCCGACCTGGGCGGGGAAGCGGACCGCGTACTCCGAGAGCACCTTCGACCCGTCGCCGTGCCCGAGCGCGGACAGCCGTTCCATCCCGAGCTGCTTGCGCAGTTCGTCGAGGTCGCCCGCGGCGCGCCAGCTGTCCAGCCCGGTCTGCGCGATGTCCAGGTCGATCGCGCACTGCTGGCCCGCCGTGCGCGCGGCGTCCAGCACGCCCGCGAGGTCGCCCTGCGCGGGGTCCGCGCCGATCAGGGCGCGGCGCACGTCGCCGGGGACGCACTGCGCGGCGCCGGACATCCCGGTCCCGCGCCGGTCGAGGCCGACGAGCGTGAACTTCTGCAGGAACTCGGCGGGCAGGCTCGCCGCGAGCCGCGCGGCGTAGAGCGAGCCGGGTTCGCCCTCGACGTCGTTGACCACGGCCAGCGGCACCGGCCCGGTGCCCACCTTGAGCACGAGGCTGCGCACCATGGCGCGGCGGGGCTGGTCCGGCGCGTCGAGCGCGGTGGTCAGCCGGGCGCAGCCGAAGCGCAGGGTGTCCGGGACACCCGGGGTGCCGAGCCGCCGGCGCGTCTCCTCGTCGCAGTCGGCCCACCGGAGCGAGGGCGACTGGGGCTCGCCCAGCGGCGGCAGCGGGACGGCGGGGGCGCTGGTGGCGGGCTTCGGCTGTTTCGAGCCGTCGTTGTCCACCACCGCGGGCCGCGCCGAGGGCCCGGTCGTGCAGCCCGCGAGCGCCGCCGCGGCGAGGACGGCCAGTGCCAGCCGGGATCGCGGGCGAATTCGGCGGGAACGGCGGTGCACGGCGGGGTCCTCACGTGATCGGGTCCGGGGTCACCGGTGAGCTTGGCACGGCGGGTGTGACGGCGTGGTTAGCGGGTCCGCCGGACCTCGCCGCGGAACACCGCGTCCAGGTCGTACCGGGCGACCTCGTCGAGCTGCGCGTACCCGCAGGAGGACGGCTCGCGGTCCGGGCGCCACCGCCCGAACTGCGCGGTGTGCCGGAAGCGTGCCGGGTCACCGCCCTCGGTGTGCTCGTAGGACACCTCGACGACGCGTTCCAGCCGCAGCGGCACCCACGGCTGCTCGGTCGCGCGCCAGCGGGTGATGCCACCGGGGATGCGCTGGCCCTCGCGGACGGCGTCGCCGATCCAGGGGTGCCCGGTGCCGTCGGTGACCAGCGGGGCCAGCTCCTCGGCCAGCTCGCGGCGGCGTTTGACCGGGAACGAGCCGACGACGCCGACGTGGTGCAGCAGCCCGCCGGTGTCGTAGAGCCCGAGCAGGAACGAGCCGACCATCTCGCCGGGCTCGCCGTCGACGTGCCAGCGCAGCCCGGCGAGCACGCAGTCGGCCGTGCGCTTGTGCTTGTACTTGAGCAGCACGCGCTTGCCGGGGGAGTAGGGCTCGTCGAGCGGTTTGCCGATGACCCCGTCCAGACCGGCGCCCTCGAACAGCTCGAACCATCCC
Source organism: Amycolatopsis samaneae (assembly GCF_039541975.1). Taxonomy (NCBI): domain Bacteria; kingdom Bacillati; phylum Actinomycetota; class Actinomycetes; order Pseudonocardiales; family Pseudonocardiaceae; genus Amycolatopsis; species Amycolatopsis samaneae. Next base: position 356,032 of record NZ_BAABHG010000002.1, on the reverse strand, counting down.
CGCGCGGTGTCCGGGTCGGTGGTCGCCGGGGTGAGGTGGATACCCTCGCCCGCGACCTGTTCGAGCCGTTCGCGGCGCTTCGCGGTCGGTTCGTCGACAAAGGACTCGTCGTCGAGGGCGAGCAGGTCGAACGCGACGAACTCGGCGGGCTGCTCCTCGGCGAGCAGGGTGACGCGGCTGGCGGCGGGGTGGATGCGCTCGGTCAGCGCGTCGAAGTCGAGTTTGCCACCCCGCGCGACGACCAGTTCGCCGTCGAGCACGATCCGCTCGGGCAGGGTCTCCGTCAGTCGCGCGACGACCTCGGGGAAGTACCGGTTGAGCGGCTTCTCCGCGCGGGACTGCAGGATCAGCTCGTCGCCATCGCGGAACACCAGGCAGCGGAAGCCGTCCCACTTGGGCTCGAACAGCAGCCCGCCCGAGTCCGGGATGGTCTTGGCCGGTTTGGCGAGCATGGGCTTGAGCGGCGGCCGCGGAGGTGTCATGCCCGCATTCTGCGGAAAATCCGGCGTCCGCGCACGTCAATGGCGATTCCGTGGGCTACTCCGTGGTCCGTGAATGCCACATTGAGGGACTCTGAGTCCCTCAATGTGGCATTCACGGATCTTGGCCTCGCCAGCGGGGAAAGCGGCGTGCGGCACACTCTCGCCCGGCAGCGGGCAGGTCACGTGAAGTGGCCGTTAGGCTTCCCGACCATGCCCGCCGCGCACCTCACCGACCGCGATCCGCAGCTCAGCGCCGACGAGCTGATCGGCACCCTGGTCCCGCCGCCGCGGTTCGACGCGGTCCGCTTCACCAACTACATCCCCAACCCGGACGAGCCGAGCCAGGCGGCCGCGGTCACCTCGTGCGCGGCGTTCGCGGCGAAGATCGAGGCCCCGGCGAAGAAGTCGAAACTGCGGTCGCTGTTCGGCGGCGCGCAGGCGCCGTCCGGGCCGATGGGGCTCTACCTCGACGGCGGGTTCGGCGTCGGCAAGACCCACCTGCTCGCCTCGACCTGGCACGCCACGCCCGGCCCCAAGGCGTACGGCACCTTCGTCGAGCTGACCCACCTGGTCGGCGCGCTCGGCTTCGCCGAGGCGGTGCGGCGGCTGTCCGGGCACCGGCTCCTCGCGATCGACGAGTTCGAGCTGGACGACCCCGGCGACACCATGCTGATCGGCCGCCTGCTGCGCGAGCTGACCGAGGCCGGGGTGTACGTCGCGGCGACGTCGAACACGCTGCCCGACAAGCTCGGCGAGGGCCGCTTCGCCGCGGAGGACTTCCTGCGCGAGATCCAGTCGCTGGCCTCGCGGTTCACCGTGGTGCGCGTGGACGGGCCCGACTACCGGCACCGCGGCCTGCCCGAGGCGCCGCCGCCGGTCGCCGACGACGTGCTCACCGCGTCCGCCGAGCGGCACGAAGGGTCCACTGTGGACGACTTCGACGCGTTGTGCGCGCACCTGGGCAAGCTGCATCCCTCGCGGTACGGCCGGATGCTCGACGGCGTCACCCGCGTCCACCTGCGCGGTATCCACCCGGCACCCGACCAGAGCGTCGCGCTGCGGCTCGTCGCGTTCGCCGACCGGCTCTACGACCGCGCCATCCCGGTGGTCGTCTCGGGCCGCCCGCTGCCCGAGCTGTTCACCGAGGAGATGATCAACGGTGGTTACCGCAAGAAGTACCTGCGCGCGGTCAGCCGTCTGACCGCGCTCGCGCGAGACGCGGTGCAAGCCGCGTAAGCAGTCCGCGGACCGCGAGGACGGCGAAGATCGCGAAGAACGTTCCGCCGACGACGTCGGTGAGGTAGTGGTAGTCGAGCCCGATCATCCCGAGCGCGACGGCGACGAGCGCGACCGCGCCCGTGACCGCGGTGACGGTCCTGGCCCGGCCGTGGACCAGCAGGACCAGCACGGCGAGTGTCGCGACCATGCTCACCGTGTGCCCGCTGGGATAGACGAGTGTCTCGCCCTTCCACCGGTCGAACAGCGGTTTCAGCACCCACGTGTTCGCGGAAACCGCGACGGCGGGCCCGAGGACGGCGAACAGCGCGTCCCCTCGCCGTCGCGTGGCCAGGCACCAGGCGGTCAGCAGTGCCAGCACGGGGAGCAGGACGTACGGCTCGGTCGGCAGGACCAGGGCACGCAGGAGACCGTGCGGCCACCCGGTGATCGCCGACTCCGCGGCGGCGTCGAGAGCGCCGGGCCCGTGGCCGCCCGCGTACACCAGCCCGAGCGCGAGGGCGAGCACCGCGCAGGCGAGGGCGATGATCGTCGGCCACCGGGAACGCATGGCCGGACTCTAACGCGGGCTAGGGAGTCACCAGCTTCGTGATGCCGCGTGCCTTGAGGTGGGCCTGGTCGCCCGCCCTGCTGTGGAGCACGAAAGCCGCGCGTGTCCCTTCCGACGCGAGGGCGAAGAAGGTGTCCGTCCCGCGCTGCGGATCGTCGTCCGGGATCACGATTCCCGTTGTCCGCGAAGCGGGTTTCGGGGGATTCCGGTCGAACTCGGCGGCGATCTCGCGGATCGCCCGGCCCGCGGGCTTGAGCTCGCGGTCGTTCGTGTACAGGCCGAGGTCGTATTCGAGCGGATTCAGTTTCGGGACGAGTGACGGCGAGACGTCGTGCGAGCACCACCAGGTGAACCCGTGGGTGTGCGCGCCGCTCGCGACGTTGCGCACCGAGCGCTTGATCCACTCACCCAGCTGTGGCCGCGTCTGGTCGCTGAAGTGGATCGACGGCGCGGCGCCGTCCTCCTGGATCCAGCACGGCCAGGCCGGGTCGTTCGCGTACGCCTGCGCGAGTTGCACGAGACGTTCGGCGTTGTGTGTCGCGAACGCGCCGAGCGGATCGGTCTTGAGGATGCCGAAGAACGAGGTCCACGGGTGGATCGCGGTGACCGCGCCCGCCGTGGCGAGGGTGGTGCGGCCGAAGTACCGGTCGCCGCGGGTGTCCCAGGGCGCGCGGTCACAGCCGACGGTGTGCCACTTGCCGGGCGCGACCTCCTCCGCCGTGCCGAGCAGGGTTTTCGCCCAGTTGTCGGCCTGCGCGACGGTGACGTCGAGGCCGGCGAACGAGTCCCAGTAGTAGTACGGCTCGTTCGACAGGTCGAAGCCCAGGAAACGTCGGTGCCGCCCGATACGCTCGGCGAGCGCGCGCAGGAGCGCGCGCTGGGCCTCGAGCGCGGCGGGGTCGGCGAACCAGTTGACCGGTTCGGGGGTGGTTTGAAGCCAGTTGGGTGTCCAGTAGCGGGCGGAGATGTGCCCGTTGAACACGGTGATCTCGACGTCGAGCCCGGCGTCGTCGGCGTAGTCGAGGAAGGTGTGCAGGCGGTCGAGCTTTTCGCCGCTGATCAGGTTCGGCTCGGGCTGGAAGTCCGACCACAGCAGCATCATCCGGATGTGGTCGAGGCCCAGCTTCGCGATGTCGTCCAGGTCGCGGCGCAGGTCGCGTTCGCGCCAGTCCTGCCACATGTGGAACCAGCGTGTCGAGGGCGTGTAGTTGACGCCGAGCCGGAACGCGCGCCGCCTTCCCCGCTGTGCCACCGGATCCGCCGCGGCCGACGTCGTCGCGTCCGGTGTCGCCGTGCCCTGCGCGGCCGCGGCCGGTGCCGCGAGGCCGCTCAGTGCCGTGCCCGCCAGTGCCGCGCCCACCGCGCCGCCGAGCACCGAGCGCCGCCGAACGTCCGCCATGCCGCCTCCTTCGCCGGTAACCGCTGACGAAGATCTAGCACGGCGGGGAATTCGTTCTCCAGCCTTGACGGGATTTCTGTCCCGTTCCGGTCAACTCGCGTTTCGGGTACGGGTGAAGGCGGCGTGGTCGGCTTCGGTCTGGTCGGCGTAGCGGACGGCGTAGGCGCCGATCGCCTCGTCGAGATCCTCGTCCTCGGCGAAGTAGCCCGCCAGCAGGCGCGGGTGCAGCGAGCGGGTGTGCGCGCGGGCGAGCAGCGCGCCCGCGAGGCGGCCGTAGTCGTCGAGGTGGCCCTTGTCCAGCTCGGTGGGGTCGAGGTCGCCCTTGAGGTTCCGGAACTGGCGCACGATGAACGGCCTGCCCTCGATGGTGGTCCAGCCGAGCAGGATGTCGGTCTCCGCCTGGACGAGCCGCGCGCCCTCGACGACGCGGCGGCCCTCGTGCTCGGGCGCGGGCAGCCCGAGATACCGGGTCAGCGCGGAAGGCTGGGCCTGCTTCACTTGCAGCACAAGGTCTTCGTCCTCGTTGCCGTGCAGGAGCGCGACGTAGCTGCGCAGCCCGACGCTGCCCGTGCCCACCACCCGGAACGCGACGTCGGCGACGCGGTAGCGGGCGGCCAGTGTCCGCCGTGACGCACGCAGGGTGTCCACATAGGACACCAGTCCGGCGGCGACCGCCGCCGCGGTCGCCGCGTCGACGTGGGTGAGCACCGGCGGGTCCTCGACGAACCGGTGCCTGCTCAGACCGGTCTCGTGATCGTCGATGCGCCGTGTCCACTTCGCGACGACCTTCTTGCTCGTGTTCTTGCGGGCCTTCTCGGCGGCGTCGGCGAAGTCGTCGATCAGCTCGTGCGCCCGCGCCTTGCTCAGCACCGACGAGTCGGGCAGCGCGCTCCACGACCGCAGGAAGGGCAGCTCGGCCAGCGCGCGGATGGTCCGCCGGTAGGACTTGACGGCGTCCTCGGCGGCTTCGCGACAGCCGGACTCACCGATCCCGCCCTCGCGCCCGGCCAGCACGAGGCTCGCCGAGAGCCGTTTGAGGTCCCACTCCCAGGGACCGGGCACGGTCTCGTCGAAGTCGTTGATGTCCATCACGATGCCGCCCTCTGGCGTGCCGTAGAGCCCGAAGTTGGCCGCGTGCGCGTCGCCGCAGAGCTGCGCCGTGACACCGGAAACCGGGGTGTGCGCCAGGTCGGCGGCCATCAGCCCCGCGGCACCGCGGTAGAACGTGAACGGCGAGGCGGACATCCGCTCGCGCCGCAGCTCGATCAGCTCCGGCAGCCGTCCGGCGTTGCTCGCCTCGAAGTACTCGTCGGGCGTCGGCCGGTCTTCGGCGGCCGCCGCGTGGTCGTGGGTCCGTGCCGGCGCCCGTTCCCGCAGCGCCTTGCCCCGCGCGTACGCCTCGTCCGGCGTCTCACTCCCGGCGACCAGCGGCCGCTCCACCCGTTCCCCTGCTCCCATGCCCTCCCCAACGTCCACACCGGACACCGGGTTCCAAAGTCCGTGAATGCCACATTGAGGGATTCAGAGTCCCTCAATGTGGCATTCACGGACCACGCCGGGTCAGGAGGCGCGGATCACCTGGGCGATGGCGTCGACGCCGCGGTCCAGGTCGGCGCGGCCGATCACCAGCGGGGGCGCCAGCCGCAGCGTGCAGCCGTGGGTTTCCTTGCACAGCACGCCCAGCCCGGTCAGCGCCTCGGACGCCTCGCGGCCGGACGGGCCGCCGGGGGAGATGTCGATCCCGGCCCACAGGCCCCGGCCGCGGACCTCGGCCAGCCCGTTCCCGACCAGCGCGCCGAGCCGCTCGTGCAGGTGTGCGCCGAGCTCCGCCGAGCGCTGCTGGAATTCGCCGGTCCCCAGCAGCTTCACCACCGCGCGCCCGACCGCGCACGCGACGGGGTTCCCGCCGAAGGTCGATCCGTGCTCGCCCGGCCGCAGCACGCCGAGCACCGCCCGGCTGCCGACCACCGCCGAGACCGGCAAGATCCCGCCGCCGAGCGCCTTGCCGAGCGTGTAGACGTCGGCGCGGACCCCTTCGTGGTCGAGCGCGAGCACCGTGCCGGTGCGGGCCAGACCGGACTGGATCTCGTCGGCGATGAGCAGCACGCCGTGCTCGTCGCACAGCCGCCGGACCTCGGCGAAGTACCCGGCGGGCGGCACGTTGACGCCCGCCTCGCCCTGGATCGGCTCCAGCAGCACGGCGGCGGTGCGCTCGGTGACCGCGTCGCGCAGCGCGGCCGCGTCGCCGTACTTCACCGTCACGAACCCCGGCGTGAACGGGCCGAACCCGGCCCGCGCGGTCTCGTCGGTCGAGAACGACACGATCGTGGTGGTGCGGCCGTGGAAGTTCGAGCCGGCCACGATGATCTCGGCGGTGCCGTCCGGCACGCCCTTGACCTGGTGGGCCCACTTGCGCGCCACCTTCACCGCGGATTCGACGGCCTCGGCGCCGGAGTTCATCGGCAGCACCATCTCGGTGCCGGTCAGCTCGGCCAGCTCGCGGCAGAACAGCCCCAGCTGGTCGTGGTGGAACGCGCGGGAGGTCAGCGTGACGCGGCCCAGCTGCTCGGTGGCGGCGGCGATCAGCGCCGGGTGCCGGTGCCCGAAGTTGAGCGCGGAGTATCCGGAGAGGAAGTCGAGGTAGCGGCGGCCCTCGACGTCGGTGACCGTCGCGCCTTCGGCCTCGGCGATCACGACCGGCAGGGGATGGTAGTTGTGCGTGCTCCACTGCTCGTCGAGCGCGATGAAGTCGGCGGTACTCATGCGGTCGCCTCGCTTCGCGAGACTGTGTTCAATCCTCTTTGGCGCATGACGTCCTCGATTCGCTCGCAAGCGTCGCTCATGCGTTCAGGCTAAGCGTTGAACCCGGAGAGTTCATCCGGGAAACGTTGCTTCCACCATTCGATCGTTGCGCAGTCACGGCCCGGAACCAGCGAAACGCTGCGTGGCCGGTCTGGCACCTTTCGCCGGGCGATCGGCCACGAACATGGTTATCGTCCCCGGAATGGCGAAGAAGCAGGACCCGGTGAGCCGGGTGCGGGACGCGTTGCGCGTGACCAAGGACGTGACCCTGCCCGCGCCCGGCTCGTCCCCGGTGGGGCCGGAGAAGAAACTCAAGGCGGAGAAGAAGTTCGACAACGCGGGCGAGCGGTTGTCGGCACTGCAGGAAGCGCTTTACGCCGAGGGCGCCGGCGGTGGCGGCCGCAGTGTGCTGCTCGTGCTGCAGGGCATGGACACCTCCGGCAAGGGCGGCACCGTCGGGCACGTGCTCGGCCTGGTGAACCCGATGGGGGTGCGCTACGCGGGGTTCAAGAAGCCCACCGCCGCCGAACGCCGTCACCACTTCCTCTGGCGCGTGCGGCGTCAGCTGCCGTCGCCGGGGCTGATCGGCGTGTTCGACCGGTCGCACTACGAGGACATCCTGGTCCCGCGCGTCCAGAAGCTCGTGCCCGCCGCCGAGTGGCGCAAGCGCTACGCCGAGATCAACGCCTTCGAACGCGAACTGGCCGACGAGGGCACGACGGTGGTCAAGGTGTTCCTGCACATCTCGCCGGAAGAACAGCTCAAACGGCTCACCGCCCGGTTGCGGCGACCCGAGAAACGCTGGAAGTTCGACCCCTCCGACCTCGAAGCCCGTGCCGCGTGGGACGCCTACCAGGCCGCCTACGCCGACGTCCTGCGCCGCACCTCGACCGCCGCCGCGCCCTGGTACGTCGTCCCGGCCGACCGCAAGTGGTACCGCAACTGGGCGGTCGCGGAGCTGCTGATCGAGACCATCGCCGAGATGGCGCCGAAGTTCCCGGAGCCGGGTTACGACGTCGACGCGGAGCTGGCGAAACTGGCCGCTGTTGGCGTCGGCGGCTGACCATCTGAAAGAGTGCGGGCGTGACCGACAGCTCGTTTGACACCCTCCCGTTCCTCCGCCGCCAGTCCCGTACCCAGCGCTTCACCCTGGGCGCGCCCAAGGAGTTCCGGGTCGCCCCGGACGGTTCGCGCGTGCTCTTCCTGCGCGCCGGGTCCGGCACCGATCCCCGGCACAGCCTGTGGTCGCTCGACCTGGCCTCGGGCGAGGAGACGAAGCTGGTCGACGCCGCCGAGCTGCTGCCCGGCGAGGAGGAGCTGCCCGCCGAGGAGCGGGCGCGGCGCGAGCGCAGCCGCGAGACGGGCGGCGGGGTGGTCGGCTACGCCGTCGACGACGCGTTCACCGTCGCGGCGTTCTCGCTCTCGGGCAAGCTCCACACGCTCGACCTGCGCACCGGCGCCGTGTCGGTGCTGGTCGAGGGCTCGGTGATCGACCCGAGGCCCAGCCCGGACGGGACACACGTGGCCTACGTCCGCGACCGCCGCCTGCGCGTGATCGAGCTGGCCACCGGCGAGGACCGCGCGCTGGTCGAAGAGGACGGCGAGGACGTCGCCTGGGGCCTCGCGGAGTTCATCGCCGCCGAGGAGATGGACCGCGTCCGCGGCTACTGGTGGGCGCCGGACGGGCGGAGCCTGCTCGTCGAGCGCTCCGACCGGGGGCCGGTGCCGCGCTGGACCATCGCCGACCCGGCCAACCCGCAGAATCCGGCCAACGTCGTCGCGTACCCGGCCGCGGGCACCCCGAACGCCGAGGTGTCGCTGGCGGTGCTCGGGCTGGACGGCAGCCGCGTCGACGTCGCGCGCGGGGACTGGGAGTACCTGGTCTCGGTGCACTGGTCGGCCGCGGGCAGTCCGCTGCTGACCGTGCAGACGCGGGACCAGCGCCGGATGGAGATCCTCGCGCTCGACGTCGCGGACGGGTCGGTCGCCACGCTGCACGCCGAGGTGGACGGCCGCTGGGTGGAGATCACCCAGGGCGTCCCGGCGTGGACGCCGGACGGGAAACTGGTGCGGGAGAGCGCGGCCGACGGCGACCACCGGCTGGTGATCGACGGGGTCGCGGTGACGCCGCCGGGGATGCAGGTCCGGTCGGTGCTGCACGTCGGGGACGAGGTGCTGTTCAGCGCGTCCGAGGACGACCCGACGCAGATCCACGTGTATCGCACCGAAAACGGCACCGTGCGTCGGCTGTCCACCGCGGACGGTGTGCACCACGGCGCCGGTACCGCCGCGCTGACGGTGCTCGCCTCGTGGAGCCTCGAGTACAGCGGGCCGAAGGTGTGCGTGCTGCGTGACGGCGAGCGCGTCGCGGAGGTCGTTTCGTCCACTGTGGACCCTGAGGTGGTGCCGAACCTGACCTGGCTGACGCTGGGGGAGCGGGGCCTGCGTGCCGCGCTGCTGCTGCCGCGCGGGTACGAGGAGAGCGAGGGCAGGCTGCCCGTGCTGCTCGACCCGTACGGCGGGCCGCACGCGCAGCGCGTGCTGCAGAGCCGCAACGCCTTCCTGACCTCGCAGTGGCTGGCGGACCAGGGTTTCGCGGTGCTCGTCGCGGACGGGCGCGGTACTCCGGGCCGGGGCCCGGAGTGGGAGAAGGCGATCTCCGGCCGCCTCGCCGACGTCACGCTGGCCGACCAGGTCGACGCGCTGCGCGCGGCCGCCGAGCGGCATCCGGAGCTGGACACCGAGCGGGTCGCGATCCGGGGCTGGTCCTACGGCGGGTACCTGTCCGCGCTGGCGGTGCTGCGCCGCCCGGACGTCTTCCACGCGGCCGTCGCGGGTGCCCCGGTGACCGACTGGGCGCTCTACGACACGCACTACACCGAGCGGTATCTCGGGACGCCGCAGGAGAATCCGCACAGCTACGAGCAGAACTCGCTGATCGCGGACGCCGGGGAGCTGAGCCGGGCGCTGCTGATCATCCACGGGCTCGCCGACGACAACGTGTTCGTCGCGCACGCGCTGCGGCTCTCCTCGGCGTTGCTGGCCAAGGGGCGCCCGCACGTGTTCCTGCCGCTGGCCGGGGCCACCCACATGACGCCGCAGGCCGAGGAGGTCGCGGAGAACATGATGCGCACGCAGGTCGAGTGGATCTTGCGTGAGCTGTCCGCTGTCGCCGCCGTGAAGGAGGACGCCTCATGAGGAGCCGCTGGGGTCTGACGATTCCGCTGACCGGGGTGCCGCTGCCCGCGCACCGTGAGCTGGTCGAGCGGCTGCCCGACCTGGGTTACACCGACGTGTGGTCGGCCGAGACCGCGGGTACCGACGCGTTCACGCCGCTCGTGCTCGCGTCGCAGTGGGCGCCTTCGCTGCGGCTCGGGACCGCGATCGTGCCGGTGTACACGCGCGGGCCGGGGCTGCTGGCGATGCAGGCGTCGACGGTGGCGGAGCTGGCGCCGGGCCGCTTCGTGCTGGGCATCGGCGCGTCGTCGCCGGTGATCGTGGAGAACTGGAACGCCGCGTCCTTCGAGGCGCCGTTCGCGCGGACGCGGGACACCCTGCGGTTCCTGCGTTCGGCGCTGACGGGCGAGAAGGTGAGTGAGAAGTACGAGACGTTCTCGGTGGGCAAGTTCCGCCTGGAGCGTCCGGTGGACCCGCCGCCCTCGGTGATGGTGGCGGCGCTGCGTCCTGGCATGCTGCGGCTGGCCGCGCGCGAGGCGGACGGCGCCATCACGAACTGGCTGGCCGCGTCGGATGTGCCCCGCGTGCGCGGCGAGATCGGCCCGGACGTCGAGCTGGCGGCGCGGATCTTCGTGTGCCCCACCGAGGACGCCGCGGCTGCGCGGGGACTCGGGCGGATGCTGATCTCGAGTTACCTGACCGTGCCGGTGTACGCGGCGTTCCACGAGTGGCTGGGGCGCGGCGAGCTGCTCGCCCCGATGCACGAGGCGTGGGCGGCGGGGGACCGGAAGAAGGCGAACGAGGTGATCCCGGACTCGGTGGTCGACGAGCTGGTGATCCACGGCAGCCCCGAGTCCTGCCGCGAGCAGGTCCAGTCCTATGTGGACAACGGGCTGACGACGCCGGTCATCGCTTTGCTGCCCACCGGCGGCGACCCGTTCGACCAGGTCCGCGCCCTCGCCCCACGCCGATAGCTCCCGACCCAGTGGCCCCCAAGTCCCGGGCGGTGGAGACATGCTTGTGAAAGTCTCTGAAGGCCACCTTGAGGGCGTTCTGGTCCCTCAAGGTGGCCTTCAGAGCACGTCGGCGTCAGGACCACAGGAGCGAGGCGAGTAGCAGGCCCAGGGTGCCCGATGCCAGGCCCGCGAGCACGGTGACCACGACGTTCACCACCGCGTAGAGCCGCGTCTTCTCCAGGAACAGCCGCAGCGTCTCGTATCCGAACGTCGAGAACGTGGTCAGCCCGCCGCAGAAGCCCACCGAAACCAGCGCCCGGATCGCCGAGGGCTGTCCGCCGTGCAGCGCCCAGCCCGACAGCAGGCCGAGGATCAGCGAGCCCGCGACGTTGACGGTCAGGGTGCCCCACGGGAACGTCGAGCCACGCCACTGCTGCACGCGCCGGTCGGTCAGGTAACGCAGGACGGCACCGAGGCCGCCGCCGAGCGCCACGAAGAGCAGGGTCACTTCGGCTGCCTGCCGACGTAGCGGACCACCTCGACCTGGTCGAGGGTGACCAGGCCCTCGCCGATCAGCTCGTCCAGCTGCGGCAGGAACTCCCGCAGCTTGGGCTCCTCGTCGATGATCACGACCACCACCGGCAGGTCCTCCGACAGCGACAGGATCCGCGTCGTGTGGATGAGCGAACTCGCGCCGTAGCCCTCGATCCCGCGCAGCACCGACGCCCCGGCCAGCCCGGCGTCGCGGGCCCGGCGCACGATCTCGTGGTAGAGCGGCTTGTGGTGCCAGTGGTCGTCCTCGCCGACGTAGATCGTCAGGCGGGTGGCGGTTCCCGATTCCTCCATCGTTGCCCCTTTCCGGCGCTGTCCCCTTCGGCGCTGTCCCCTTCGGCGTCACTGTCCCTTGTGGAGGGTCCGGTCGGTCAGGGCCCTGGTGCCGGTGAATCCGGCGGTGACGGCGCACAGGCACAGCAGCACCGACGCCGCGACGTAGCCGAGCCCGGCCGTGATCCGGCCGGTGTCCAGTGCGTCGAGTGTGTCGACGACGAACGTCGAGAACGTCGTGAAGCCACCGAGCACCCCGACCCCGAGGAAGGGGCGCAGCAGGTGGTGCGGCTGCGCGGTGGCGTTGATGACGGCCATCAGCACGCCGATGAGCAGGCAGCCGAGCGCGTTCGTGAGCAGCGTCGACACGGCGAACGCGCCGCGCGCGTGCGGCAGCGCCACCGACAGCCCGTACCGGGCGAGACTGCCGAGCGCGCCGCCCGCGCCGATGGTGAGCAGGACATCCCACCGGGTCGCCGGAGTCACAGGCATAAGCAGCAGTTTCTCACCCGATGGCGGACGCGTCGCGGCGGGCGGGTCGACCATGCTGGACGCCGGGCGCCACCCGGATGCCGGGCACCGGACGGTGTCCGTATTGTTGCTCAGGGTAGGCAAGGCAACCCTAAGAAAGGCGGGTCCATGCGGGAAGAGTCCCTCGCCGGTGGTCATGGCGGCGCCGCGCGGCTCGGTGAGCTGATCCCGGTCGCACTCGGCGCGATGGCCGCCGGTGTCGCCGAACGGGGCGGGCCGGTACCCGCGGGCGGGCCAGCGGCGGTCGCGGCCGCCCTCACCGCGGCCGGGGGCGGGACGGGGACCCTGCCCAGGACGGGGGTCGGCGCCGAACGCGCGCTCGCGGAGCTGAGCCACCTGCTCGCCGCCGGCTCGGCCGATCCGGCGGACCCGGCCTGCGCCGCCCATCTGCACTGCCCGCCGCTGGCCGTCTCGGTCGCGGCCGACGTCGTCGCGAGCGCGCTCAACCCGTCCATGGACTCGTGGGACCAGGCCCCGGTGGCCAGCGAGCTGGAGCGCGCCTTCACCACCGGGATCGCCCGGCTGTGTTACCCGGACGCGCCCGGTGCGGACGCCGTGGTGACCTCGGGCGGGACCGAGTCGAACCTGCTCGGTCTGCTGCTCGCCCGCGAAGCGGCCCCCGGCGTCCCGGTCCGGCCGGTGTGCGGCGCCAACGCGCACCACAGTGTCGCGCGCGCGGCGTGGCTGCTCGGCCTGCCCGCACCGGTCGTCGTGCCGTGCGAGGACGACCGCGTGCTCCCGGCGGCGCTCGCCGGGGCGCTCGCGGCGGTGGACGGCCCGGCGGTCGTCGTCGCCACCGCGGGCACCACCAACACCGGCGCGATCGACCCGCTGCCGGAGATCGCCGCGCTCTGCCGGCGGGCGGGTGCCCGGTTGCACGTGGACGCCGCGTACGGCGGAATGGCCTTGTGCGGCCCGGAACTACGCTCCCGGCTCGCGGGACTTGACCAGGCCGACTCGGTCGCGCTGGACATGCACAAGTTCGGCTGGCAGCCGGTCGCGGCCGGGCTGCTCGCGGCCAGGGAGACCGGCGACCTCGCCGCGCTGAGCGTGCGCGCGGAGTACCTCAACGCCGACGACGACACCGAGGCCGGGCTGCCGGACCTGCTGGGCCGTTCGATCCGGACCTCGCGGCGCCCGGACGCGTTCCGGATGGCGGTCACCCTGCGGGCGCTGGGCACCGACGGGATCGGCGCGCTGGTCGAGCGCTGCTGCGCCACCGCTTCGGACGTCGCGGCGCTGGTGGCCGAGCATCCGGGGCTGCGGCTGCTCGCCCCGCCCGCGCTGTCCACTGTGGTCTTCCGGCCGGTGGCCGCCGACGAGTTGCCCGAACCGGACGAGTTCGTCGCGGGCGTCCGCCGCACGCTGCTGGAGGCGGGCACCGGGGTGATCGGCCGCGCCGCGCTCCCGACCGGGCCGGACGGGGCGCCGCGGTTGTGGCTCAAGCTCACCCTGCTGCACCCGCACGCGACCGTCGAGGACTACCGCGCGCTGCTGGAGAAGGTGGTCGCCACCGCGGACGCCGAGCGCGCGGCCGCGCCGGGAAGCCCGGTGGTGTCGTGAGGATCCACGACGTCGCGGGCGTCGGCATCGGCCCGTTCAACCTCTCCCTCGCCGCGCTCGCCCAGCCGGTCGACGGGCTCGACGTGGCGTTGTTCGAGGCGCGGCAGGAGTTCCGCTGGCATCCGGGGCTGCTGGTCGAGGGCGCGACGCTCCAGGTCCCGTTCCTGGCCGATCTGGTGTCCCTCGTGGACCCGACCAGCCCACTGTCCTTTTTGAACTACCTGCGGGAACGCGGGCGCCTGCTGCCGTTCTACTTCGCCGAACGCTTCCACCTGCCGCGCGCCGAGTACGACGACTACGGGCGCTGGGCGGTGGCCCGGATCCCGGGCTGCCACTTCGGGCACGAGGTGACCGGGGTGCGCTGGGTGGCCGATCGGAAGGCCTTCGAGCTGACGATCTCCGGCGCGGAACCGGTGCTGGCGCGGTCGGTCGTGCTCGGTGTCGGCTCGGTGCCCTCGGTACCGGAGCCGTTGCGCCGGTTCGTCGGGGATCCCGGCTCGCTCGCGCTGCACTCGGCCGACTACCTGGCCCACCGGGACGCGCTGCTGGCCGCCGCGAGCGTGACGGTGGTCGGTTCCGGGCAGTCCGGCGCGGAGGTGTTCCTCGACCTGCTGCGTTCGCGGTCCACAGTGGACGGATTGCGCTGGGTCGCGCGCACGCCCGCGTTCGCGCCGATGGAGTACTCGAAGCTGGGACTGGAGCAGTTCACGCCCGACTACACGGCGTTCTTCCACGACCTGCCCGAGGCGGTGCGTGACGAGCTGCTGCCCGCGCAGTGGCAGCTGTACAAGGGGATCGACGCCGAGACGATCGCCGCGATCCACGACGAGCTGTACCGGCGCAGCGTCGGCGGCGGCTGGCCGGGGGCGACACTGACGCCGGGTGTCGAGATCGTGTCGGCGTCCACTGTGGACGACGGGTTCGCGCTGGAGGTGCGGCACGTCCAGCAGGCCCGGACCGCGACCGTGCGTACCGCCGCGATCGTGGCCGCGACGGGCTACGCCGAGACACCGACCGGGCCGCTGCTGGCCGGGCTGGGCGACGCCGTGCGCCGGGACACGCGGGGGCGGCTGAAGATCGGCGCGGACTACCGGGTCGAGCTCGACCCGGCGATCGGCGGTGCGCTTTTCGTGCAGAACGCGGAGAAACACACGCACGGCCCCGGCGCGCCCGACCTCGGTCTCGGCGCGTGGCGCGCGGCGGCGATCCTCAACGCGGTGTGTGGGCGGCCGGTCTACGAGCTGCCCGCGCGCACCGCGTTCACCACCTTCGGGCTCGGGAACGGACAGGAGCGATGAGCGAAGCTTGCGGGCGACTCATGGATGTCATGCGCCAAGAGGAATTAGGCACTGTCGCGCGGAGTGAGGCGATCGCATGAGGATGGACAACGCGGGAGCGTGGCGGGCCGCGGGCGCGCTGATCACGCACAAGATGCTCGGCGAGCTGTCGTACGAGGGGATGCTGGTCCCCGAGGCGGGGGAGGAGACCGGCCGCGGTCACCGCTGGTGGCGGCTGGGCCTGCCCGGCGGCGTCGGCTACGCGTTCCAGGCGCGGCGGGGCGCGTTCGAGTCGTGGACGGTCCTGCCCGGCAGTGCGACGCGGCGGGTGGGCGACGGTCCCGAAGTGCCAGCCGACGACCCGCGCACGCTCGTCGTCGACGCCAGGGAAACGTTGGGGCTGACCGGTTTGCGGCTCGCCGACGTACTGGCCGAGCTGACCGCGACGGTGGCCAACGAGGCCGCGCGGCTCCGGCGCGCGCCGAGCGCGGCCGCACTGTCCACCATGGACTACAACCTCGCGGACGGACACCTGACCGGACATCCTCGGCTCGTGCTCAACAAGGGCCGCGTCGGGTTCTCCGCCGCCGACCGGGCCCGGTTCGCGCCCGAGTCCGGCGCGGACATCCGGTTGCGCTGGTTCGCCGTCCACCGCGACCACGCCGAGTTCCGCTGCGTCGAAGAGCTGAGCGCGGAGTCCCTGCTGGCGGCCGAACTCGGCGAACAGCAGCGTGCGGAGTTCACCGCGCGGGTGGCCGCGGCGGGTGATCCGGCCGACTACGTCTGGGTGCCGGTGCACCCCTGGCAGGCCGACGAGGTCATCGGGACGCTGTACGCCGCCGAACTGGCCACCGGAGCGATGATCGACCTCGGCGAGTCGGCAGACCACTACCGTCCACATCAGACGGTGCGGACGCTGGCGAACCTGAGCAGGCCCGACCGGCACGACGTCAAGACCGCGGTGTCGGTGCGGAACACGCTGGTCTACCGGGGACTCAACTCGGCGGCCACCCTGGCGGGCCCGTCGGTGACCGCCTGGCTGCGGCGCGTCCACGACGCGGACCCGCTGCTGTCGGAGAAGTACCGGTTCGAGCTGCTCGGCGAGGTGGCGAGCGTGTCGGTGCGGCACCCGCTGTTCGGCGCGCTGGAGGAACTGCCCTACCGGTTCCACGAGACGCTCGGCGCGCTGTGGCGCGAACCGCTGGTGGCGCGGCTGGCCGAGGGGGAGCGGGCGATCTCCTTCGCCGCGCTGCCCTACCGCGACGCGGACGGTGTCTCGGTGCTCACCGAGCTCGCCACCCGGTCCGGCGCGGACGCCGAAGCGTGGCTGGCGCGGGTGTTCGACCTGCTGCTCACCCCGCTGCTGCAGTGGCTGCTGCGCTACGGCGTCGGATTCTGCCCGCACGGCCAGAACCTGGTGCTGGTGACCGATTCCGCCGGGTACCCGCTGCGCGTGGTGATCAAGGACTTCGCGCAGGGCGTCGACCTGATGGACCAGGATCTGGCCTGCTACGCCGACCTGCCGCCGGAGGCGGCCGCGGACATGCTGCGCTGGGCGCCGCACCTGCTCGCGCAGTCGCTGTTCAGCTCGGTGTTCTCCGGGCAGCTGCGGTTCTGGGCGGAGATCCTGCTCGACGACCTCGGCCTGGACCGGGCGCGGTTCTGGGCGCTGGTACGGGCCGTGGTGGGCCGCTACCGGGACGAAAACCCCGACGTCGCCGAGCGGTTCGACGCGTGCCTGCTGTTCGCGCCGGACGTCGAACGGGTGACGCTGAACCGTGAACACCTCGCCGGGCAGGGGTTCGACAAGGTCGAGCGGGACGACGAGTTCGACGTCCGCTGGGGCCGGGTGCCGAATCCGCTGCACGGGCCGGACCCGGAGGGCGCCTGGTGAGCCCGTTCGCGCGGCCGGTCGGCGCGCGGACCCTCGCCGGGCGGGCGGCGGCGGGCGGCGTGGCCGCCGAGGTGTTGCGGGCCCGGCTCGCCGAACCAGGTGCGCGGCTGCTCCTGCTCGTGCCCGATCCGCACACGCGGTTCGCCATGGTGGAGCTGAGCGCGCCGTTCGCCGCCGAGGTGCTCGACGACGGGTACGGCGTGTGCAGCTACGTGCTCGCGTGGACCCCGGACCGCGATCCGCTGCCGGTGCCCGACGACGGCGCGCTCGCCCGGTACCTCGGCGGGTTCGGGGATCTGGTGACCACCCCGGACCCGGCGTCGGCGGTGGCGCTGGACGAACGGGTCTGGGCGGTCGTCGGCGACGTCGCGTGGCCGGACGGGGAACCCGCGGCCGTCGCGCCGCGTACGGTCCTGCGCGGGCAGCTCGCGGCACTGGAGGAGCTGGGACTGGCCCCGTCGGTGGGGATCGAGCACGAGGTCGTCTTCCGGGACCCCGGCGGCGAGCCGCTGACCGCGCACGGCGTGGACTACGCGGTCGGCGGGACCGAGCCGATGGCGGCGCTGCTGGGCGATCTCCGGTCCACTTTGGATGGTGTGTGTCTCGGGGTGGAGTCGGCGCGGGCGGAATGTCATCCCGGGCAGTACGAGATCGTGCTGCGGCACCGGGACGCCCTGTCCGCCTGTGACGACTCCCTGCTGCTGCGGATGGTCGTACGCCGGGTCGCGGCCGGCCACGGCGTGCTCGCCGACTATTCGGCGGCGCCCGCCCCGGGGCAGGGCAACTCCGGGCACGTCCACCTCTCACTGTCCACAACGGACGGTTTGCCGATCGGTGCCGGGCTTTCCGGCCCGCTGGCGGGTTTTCTCGCCGGGGTGCTCCGGTACGCGCGGGCGCTGACGCCGGTCTGGGCGCCGACGTGGAACAGCTACGCCCGGCTGCGGACCGCGCCGTTCTCGCCGCGGGTGCTGCGCTGGGGTACCGACGACCGCACCGCGTCGGTGCGGCTCGCCGGGACCGGCGCCGGGCAGCGGCTGGAGTTCCGCTTCGCCGGTGCCGACGCCGCGCCGCACCTCGTGGTCGCCGCGCTGCTGGCCGCGGGGCGGGCGGGGATCGCCGAAGGGCTGGTGCCGCCCCCGGCCGGGCAGGTGACCGGTGAGCTGGCGGCGACACCGTGGGAGGCGCTGGCGGCGTTCGAGGACGAGGCACCGAAACTGCTCGGGGAGGACGTCGCCGAGCTGATCGCGGCGCTGCTGCGCGCGGAGATCGACGCCGGGCTGGACGCGGTCACCGACTGGCAGCGCACCCGGTCCGCCCTGCGCTCCTGAGCCGCGCGAAAAGGGTTCGCTCGGCCGGTCCCGGGGTTCTACGCTGCGGATCATGCTGGATCAGCGACAGCGGGACGAATTCACCGAACGCGGCTTCGTGGTGATTCCCCGGGTGGTGCCGGAAAACGTGGTGGCGGAGGCGACGCGGGGCATCGACGCGCTGCTGGCCGCCGACCCGCCGGAGGCGCACGTCACCGGTCCGCACTTCTTTTTCCCCGACGCGGCCGACGTCCCGGCGCTGCTTGCCCCGCTGACCGGGACTCCCGCGTGGTCGTACGCGGAATCCCTTGTCGGCGTGGGGAAACTCGACGTGCCGGGGCAGGTGCAGGTCGCGCTGAACATCCCGCCGTTCTCGCACCGGCCCGGTATGCACCACATCGACGGGTATCCGCCGGGCCCGGACGGGCGGCCGTACACGTTCACGATGCTGGCCGGGGTGCTGATGTCCGACCAGCTCGGGGAGGACGGTGGCAACCTGTGGGTCTGGCCGGGCACGCACCTGACGCACGCGGAGTACTTCCGGGAGCACGGGCCGGACGCGTTCTTCGCCGCGGGTGGTTATCCGCCGATCCGGCTGCCCGAGCCCGAGCAGATCCGGGGCAGGGCGGGCGATCTGCTGCTGGCGCACTACCTGCTGGGCCACAACATCGGGGGCAACACGGCGGCGGAGACCCGGCGTGCGCTGTACTTCCGGCTGAAGCGGACCGGGCACGACCCGCGGTGGCGCGAGTTCCTCCAGGACCCGTGGCTCGACTACGACGCGTTCCCCCCGAGGTCCCCGAGGACCCCTCCACGACACTGAAGTGAAACCGCTGGCCACGAGGTCGTGTCATCGGGATTTCATGGGCTGTGCCTAGTGTCCGATCCGCGAGCAACACGACTCGAAGGTGGGGAGCACGACAGTGTCGAAGAGAACCTTGACCTGTGCGGTGGCCGTGCTGGCGGCCGCCGCGTTCACCGTGTCGGTCCCGGCCGCGGCCCAGGCCGCGGACGATCACGCCGGGACCAGGGCTTTGCTGGACCGCGCGTTGCGGAACGCGCCGGGCGCGGCGGTGTTCGCCGGGAACGCCGCCGGTTCCTGGTCGCTGCGGTCCGGGACGGGCGACACCCAGGCGGCGAAGCCGATCCAGCCGGACGAGCACCACCGGATCGCCAGCCAGACCAAGACGTTCACCGCCGTGGTGACGCTCCAGCTGGCCGACGAGGGCAAGGTGGCGCTGGACACGCCGATCGAGACCTACCTGCCCGGCGTGGTCGACGGCAACGGCTACGACGGCACCAGGATCACCGTGCGGCAGCTCCTGCAGCACCACACCGGGATCCCGGTGAACAACAATCCGCGTCCCCGGCAGAACCCCGACGGTTCCTACACACTGCGGGAAGTGGTGCGCGAGGGGCTCACGCTGAAGCCGAGTTCGGCGCCGGGCACCAGGTTCGAGTACTCCAACACCAACTTCGAGATCCTCGGCCTGCTGATCGAGAAGGTCACCGGGAAGACGGTGGGCGAGGCGATCACCGAGCGGATCATCACCCCGCTCGGCCTGCGCGCGACGAGCTACCCGCGTGGCGGCGACCGGACCCTGCCCGCGCCGTACGTGCACGGGTACGCCGGCGGGCGGGTCGGCCCGATCTTCTTCTGGGTGGACAACACGACGAACCTGGAGCCGTCGATGTTCGGCCCGGCCGGTGCCGTGGTGTCCACGATGTCCGACGTGACGGCGTTCTACCGGGCGCTGGCCGAGGGCAAGCTCGTCTCGCCCGCCGGGCTGGCCGAGATGCGCAGGACGATTCCCTGGGAGGGCGCGCCCGCGGGCTACGACTACGGGCTCGGCCTGCTGAAGCACACGCTGTCCTGCGGTGGCGACGCGTGGGGTCACCCCGGCAACGTCCTCGGCTACGCGACCTGGACGGCGGCCACGGACGACGGGCGCTACGCGACCGTCGTGACCAACACCATGAACGCCGCCCCCGGCACCACCGGTGACGATCTCCGCTTCGAGATCCTCGACGCCGCCATGTGCGGCCGCTGAGCGGTATTCCCGATCCGTCCGTTGTGGTCCGTGGGGGCCTCCTTGAGGGACCTGTAGTCCCTCAAGGAGGCCCCCACGGACCGTAGGCGACCCCGGCGAATATGTCCTTTGTGGACAGAATTGAGCGGCCGGAACGGGCTGTCGCTTCCCTGTGATCCGAAACCGGTTTGACAGCGCATTAGAACGTGTGTTCGACTGGCAGGGTGCGATGGGAACGACAGCGGGTGGGGGTGGAGCCGGTACTCCCGGGCCTGGAGGGTCTGGTGCGGACGGTGCGGCCACCGGAGTTCGACGGGGTCACCTTCCACGAGGTGCGGGCTCGTTCGGTACTGAACAAGGTGCCGGAGGGCTCCGGCGTCCCCTTCGGCTGGACGGTCAACCCGTACCGCGGCTGCTCCCACGCCTGCACGTACTGCCTGGAGGGCGGCACCCGCGTCCTGCTGGCCAACGGGCGCACACGCGCGCTGGCCGAACTGCGCGTGGGCGACCGGATCTACGGCACGCGCGGGCACGGTTCGGCACGGGGACTGGTGCCGACCACCGTGCTCGCGCACTGGTCCACGCTGCGCGAGGCGTACCGGGTCACGCTCGACGACGGCACCCGGATCGTCGCGGGGGAGGACCACCGGTTCCTGTCCGCGCGCGGCTGGCGGTTCGTGGCGGGCAGCAGGCTCGGCGCCGCGCAGCGCCCGCACCTGGCCGAGGGCACCGAGCTGGTCGGTGTCGGCGCGTTCGCGGCGACACCGGACGACACGCTCGGCTACCGCGCCGGCTACCTGTGCGGGATGCTGCGCTCCGGCGGGTTCGCCGTCGAGCCGGAGGCTACCGCCCGCGCCGTCGGCTACCTGCCGGACTTCGGCTCCTCGGTGGGATTCCTGCGTGTTCCCGGGACGCCCGACGCGCACTGGCGGCGGGGATTCCTCGCCGGGCTCTTCGACCTCGCGGGCGGGTACCGGCGCGGCGCGCTGTGGATCACCCACGAGGACCAGGAGGTCCTCGGCGCGCTGCGGGCCGCGCTCGACGCGTCCGGCTTCGGCTACGACGTCGCCGAGCGCAAGCCGGGGCGGTGCCGGGTGCGGCTGCGCGGCGGCACGGGCGAGGTCATCCGGTTCCTGCACACCTGCGATCCGGCCGTGGGCAGGCGGCGGTCGCTCGACGGGGCGGTGCTCGGGACGAGCCGCCGCCGGGTGGTCTCGGCCGAGCCGCTGGGGCTGCGGCTGCCGCTGTTCGACATCACCACCGGTACCGGCGACTTCGTGGCCGACGGGATGGTGTCGCACAACTGCTTCGCCCGCAACACCCACACCTACCTGGACTTCGACGCGGGCCGCGACTTCGACACCCAGGTCGTGGTGAAGGTCAACGCGCCGCAGGTGCTGGCCGCGCAGCTGCGGCGTCCCGGCTGGGCCCGCGAGCACGTCGCGATGGGCACCAACACCGATCCGTACCAGCGGGCCGAGGGCCGCTACCGGCTGATGCCGGGCATCGTCACCGCGCTGGCCCGCTCGGGAACGCCGTTCTCGATTCTCACCAAGGGCACCGTGCTGACCAGGGACCTGCCCCTGCTGGAGAGCGTTTCGGCCGACGTCCCGGTGAGCCTGGCGGTGTCGATCGCGCTCCTGGACCGCGAGCTGCAGCGGCGGCTCGAACCCGGCACGCCGGGCCCGGCCGCGCGGCTGGAGCTGGTCGAGAAGGCGCGGGCCGCCGGCCTGCCGTGCTCGGTGCTGGTGGCCCCGGTGCTGCCGTGGCTGACCGACTCCGCCGAGGCGCTGGACGCCCTGTTCGCGCGGCTCGCCGAGGTGGGCGCGAGCCGCGTCACGGTGCTCCCGCTGCACCTGCGGCCCGGCGCCCGCGAATGGTTCGCCCGGTGGCTGGCCAGGGAGTACCCGGCGCTGGTGCCGCGGTACAAACAGCTGTACGCGCGCGGTAGCTACGTTTCGAAGGCCTACCGCGAGCGGCTCGGCGAACGGGTCGGGCCGCTGCTGCGGCGGTACGGCCTCGACCGGCCACCGGCCCTGCCCGGGCAGCGGAGTCACCGCGCCGAGCCGGTCGTGGCCCCGGCGAATCCGGCGGAGCAGCTGCGGCTGCTGTGATCAGCCGGGTCTGCCTGACGTCCGCCGACGGCGGTTCGTTAGCCTGTGCGCTTGGCGAAAACCGCCCGTAATTCCCCTGCCGAAGGAGAGCAGTCGCAGTGCTCCGCACTCACCAAGCCGGCACCCTGCGTGCCGAGCACGCTGGTCAGACCGTCACCCTCACCGGATGGGTGGCGAGGCGGCGCGATCACGGCGGCGTGATCTTCATCGACCTCCGCGACGCGAGCGGTGTCGCCCAGGTCGTCTTCCGCGAGGGCGAGATGGCCGAGCGCGCCCACCAGCTGCGCTCGGAGTTCTGCGTCCGCGTGGTCGGCGAGGTCGCACGGCGGCCCGAGGGCAACGCCAACGCCGAGATCCCGACCGGCGACATCGAGGTCCTCGCCACCGCGCTGGAGGTGTTCTCCGAGGCCGCGCCGCTGCCGTTCCCGATCGACGAGCGCGTCGACGTCGGCGAGGAGGTCCGCCTCCGGCACCGCTACCTCGACCTGCGCCGCAGCGGCCCGGCGGCCGCGATGCGTCTGCGCAGCGAGGTCAGCAGGGTGGCGCGCGAGGTGCTGCACGAGCAGGACTTCGTCGAGGTCGAGACGCCGACCATGACCCGCTCGACGCCGGAGGGCGCCCGCGACTTCCTGGTGCCCGCCCGGCTGCGGCCCGGCTCCTGGTACGCGCTGCCGCAGTCGCCGCAGCTGTTCAAGCAGCTGCTCATGGTCGGTGGCCTGGAGCGGTACTACCAGATCGCCCGCTGCTACCGGGACGAGGACTTCCGCGCCGACCGGCAGCCGGAGTTCACCCAGCTCGACATCGAGATGAGCTTCGTCGAGCAGGACGACGTCATCGCGCTGGGCGAGAGCGTCGTGAAGGCGCTGTGGAAGCTCATCGGCCACGAGATCCCGCTGCCGATCCCGCGCATCACCTACGCCGACGCGATGGCGAAGTACGGCTCGGACAAGCCGGACCTGCGCTTCGACCTCGAACTGACCGACATGACGGAGTTCTTCGCCGACACGCCGTTCCGCGTGTTCCAGGCGCCCTACGTCGGCGCGGTCGTCATGGAGGGCGGGGCCGACCAGCCGCGCCGCCAGCTCGACGCGTGGCAGGAGTGGGCGAAGCAGCGCGGCGCGCGTGGCCTGGCCTACATCCTGGTCAACACCGACGGCACGCTCGGCGGGCCGGTCGCGAAGAACCTGTCCGAGACCGAGCGCGCGAACGTCGCCGCGGCGGCGGGCGCGAAGCCGGGCGACTGCGTCTTCTTCGGCGCGGGCAAGGCCGCCGACGTCCAGCCGCTGCTGGGCGCCGCGCGGGTCGAGATCGGCAAGCGGCTGGGCCGGATCGACGAGAACGCCTGGTCGTTCGTGTGGGTGGTCGACTTCCCGATGTTCGTGCCGGTCGAGGAGATCGGCGACGACGTCGCGGTCGGCGGCGGCAAGTGGACCGCGCTGCACCACGCGTTCACCTCGCCGACGCCCGCGTCGATCGAGAAGCTCTCCGAGGACCCTGGCGCCGCGCTGGCCTACGCCTACGACATCGTCTGCAACGGCAACGAGATCGGCGGTGGGTCGATCCGTATCCACCAGGCCGCGCTGCAGAAGCAGGTCTTCGAGATCATGGGCCTCGGCGACGAGGAGGCGCAGGAGAAGTTCGGCTTCCTGCTCGACGCCTTCCAGTTCGGCCCGCCCCCGCACGGCGGCATCGCGTTCGGCTGGGACCGGATCGTGATGCTGCTCTCGCGCGCGGACTCGCTGCGTGACGTCATCGCGTTCCCGAAGACCGGTGGCGGGTTCGACCCGCTGACCGCCGCCCCCGCCCCGATCACCGCGCAGCAGCGCAAGGAGGCGGGTATCGACGCCAAGCCGGTGCCGCCCGCGAACTGATGCTGCATCTGAGGGCCGTGTGCCCGCCGGACCGCACCGGGGAAGCCCTCGACGTCCTGCGGGCACACGCCGGAACCGCACATCTGGTCGTGCACCGCGGCGTCGCGGTGAGTCCCGAGGGTGACCTGGTCGAGGCCGACGTCGCCCGCGAGGCCGCCGACGAGATCGTCGACGCGCTGTGCGCGCTCGACCTCGACCACAGCGGCGGGATCACCCTGGAAGCCGTCGACACGGCGCTGTCCGACGCCGCCGACGCGGCGGAGGAGGCGGCGCCCGGCGAGGGCGCGGACGCGGTGGTGTGGCAGGAACTTCTCGGCCGCACCGGCGAGGAGTCCCGGCTCAACGCGACGTTCCTGGCGTTCCTCGCCATCGCCTGCCTGCTCGCCGCGGTCGGGGTGCTCACCGACTCGGCGGTCACCATCGTCGGCGCGATGGTGGTGGGCCCGGAGTTCGGGCCCCTCGCGGCGATCGCGGTCGGGCTGGTGCTGCGCCGGTGGGATCTGGTGCGGCAGGCCGGGACCGCGCTCGCGGTCGCGTTCCCGGTGTCGATGGCGCTGACCTTCGGGGTGGTGCTGCTCGGCAGCGTCACCGGGCTCTTCGACGCCGACGCCGTGGTGAACAACCACCAGGTCGACTTCGTCTACAAGGTCGGGCCGCTCTCACTGGTGGTCGCGCTGCTCGCGGGCGCGGCCGGGATGCTCGCGATGACCTCGGCCAAATCCGCCGCGCTGGTGGGAGTTTTCATTTCGGTCACGACCGTGCCCGCCGCCGGTTACGCGATGGTCGCGGTTGTCGCCGGAGACTGGCTGCGGTTCCTCGGATCCCTCGGCCAGCTCGTCGTGAACCTCATCGGAATCGTTGCAGCTGCGGCCATTGTGCTGATGTTGCGTCGTCGCGTGCAACGCTCACCCTCAATGGAACGTCCGCTTTCACGCGGGTGATCCACCGCGTCCGCGCCGCGGTCGCGTGCCCTGGATGTCAGTGGTCATGATTGCTCAGTCACGAGTAGGGTCGGTGACAATGACAGTCGACACCTCCTCCGCCGACGACTCCACCGTCGGAGCAGGAGCCGAACACCTCGCCGTCGCGGCGGCGGTCGCAGCCGGCGAGTCCGTTCTCACGCGCCGCTTCGGCAGCACCATCAGCCTCGTCGCCCCGGAGGACCTCGCCGGGAGCGGGCCGGCGACGGTGCTCAGGGCGCGGGTCGCGTCCTCGCCGTTCGCGCTGCCGCGCACGCTGGTCATCAAGCACTACCCGGATCCCGCCGAACCGGGCAAACCGGATCCGTACGCGCAGGAGGCCGTCAGTTACCAGCTGTTCACGGCGCTCACCGCGGGTGAGCGGATGTGCCCGGAGCTGCTCGCGCACGACGCGCGGCACCGGGTGCTGGTCCTGGACGATCTGGGCCGCGCGCCGACGCTGGAGGACAAGCTGAACGCCCGCGACTCCCGCGCCGCCGAGCGCGCGCTGCTGTCGTGGGCCCGTTCGCTGGGCAGGCTGCACGCCACCACCGCCAACCGCGAGGCCGACTTCAACGCACTGCTGCGGCGGCTGGGCGGTCCGGTGAAGTGCGCGGACCTCACCCTGCCGACCTGCGAGCGGGTCGCGGAACTGCTGGAAGAGAAGCTCGACGTGCCGACGCCGGACACGATCCGCGAACGGCTTTCGCGTGCCGCGGAGATGTCCCGCGCGGTGGCCTACCGCGCGTTCAGCCCGGTCGATCTGAGCCCGGACAACAACCTCGTCACCAGCGCCGGGGTGCGGTTCCTCGACTTCGAGCGCGGGCTGGTGCGCACGGCGCTCGTGGACGCCGCCTACCTGCGGATCCCGTTCGCGTCCTCGCCCGGCGCGCTCGCCCTGCCGGCGGGGATGAGCGAGGCGATGATCGCCGCCTGGCGCGCCGAGGTGGTCGCGGTGTGGCCGTCCTTCGCCGACGACGACCTGCTCGCCGAGCAGCTCACCACGAGCGAGATGCTGCTGGTCTGGCTCCGCACCTTCGAGATGCTGCCGACGCTGGACCTGAGCAGGCCCGCGACCCCGGTGAGCCGCGAGGCCGCGCTGGTCACCTGGTGGCGTGAGCTGGCCAAGCACGCCGGGTACGCGCGGCTGACCGACGTCGCCGAGCACGCCACCCGCGTCGCCGCCGCGCTCGGCGCCCGGCTGGGCCCGCACTCCGACCTGGCCTACTACCCGGCGTTCCGTTAAGGCCACCTTACGGGCGTCAGACGCCCGCAAGGTGGCCTTGACGGCACTGGCCCGGCCGACCCTTCCAAAGGTCCGTGGGGGCCTCCCCGAGGGACTCCAGGTCCCTCGGGGAGGCCCCCACGGACCGACGACGGCGCCGGACGCACGGAACTTTCGCCGACGCGTCCTCGCCGCGTTACCCAGTCATCACCGCAGGTGAGTTTCGATGCCGCATGGTCATCACCGTGACCGTGATCGGCATCGAAGTCACCGAGTTCCCGGAACCCCACCAGCCGCGCCGCCCGCACCTCGTGCCGGTGGCGCGCCGCGCCCGGCGGCTCGCCGTCCTCGGCGATTCGACCGCCGTCGGCCTCGGCGATCCGCTGCCGCGCCGGGGCGGCTGGCGCGGGGTCGGGCCGCTGGTCGCCGCCGCGCTCGGCGTCGAACCGGACGGCTACCTCAACCCGTCGTTCACCGGCGCGCGGATGAGCTGTGTCCGCACCGACCAGCTGCCCGTCACCCTCGCGCACCGGCCGGACGTCGCGCTGGTCGTGGTCGGGATGAACGACACACTGCGCCCGGACTTCGACGCCGAGGCCATCGCCGCGGACCTCACCGCGGTCCTGCGCGAGCTGGCCGCCGTCGGCACCACCGTGGTCCCGGTGCGCTACCACGACCACGCGAAGGTGTTCCGGCTCCCGTCGTCGATCCGTCGCGCGCTCAGCGCCCGCGTCGCCGAGCTGAACGCCGCGATCGACGCCGTCGTCGAGCGCGAGGGCGTCCCGTGCCTCGACCTGGCCACGATGCCCGGAGCCTACGACCTGGCCGCTTGGAGCGTCGACCGGCTGCACCCGTCCGAGCTGGGCCACCGGATGCTCGCGGCGGGATTCACCGCGCTGCTGGCCGAATCCGGGTTCGAGGTCGTCGAGCCGGTGAGCCTGACCTGTTCCGGCGGTGCCGAACCGAGCACCGTGGCACACCTGGGGTGGCTGGTGTTCAAGGGGATCCCGTGGCTGTGGCGTCGCGGCGGCGAGTTCCTGCCCTACGCGGTGGCCATCATGTGGCATTCCTTCCGCCAGCGGACGCGGTGAAACGGCGATCCCGTGGCCGATCCTGTCGGGGGCAGCGGCTAACGTCGAAGGTGTGGCGCAAGACGAACTCTTCACCGTGAACCCCGACCTCGGCCCGCCGCCGGAGCCGACCGGCGCGAACCCCGAGGCGGCGCAGGCGGACCCGGCGAGCTCGCCGCTGGCGGTGCGGATGCGCCCGCGTTCGCTCGGTGAGGTCGTCGGCCAGCAGCACCTGCTGCGCGAGGGCGCGCCGCTGCGCAGGCTCGTCGAAGGCGCGGCCCCGGCGTCGGTGCTGCTCTACGGCCCGCCGGGCACGGGCAAGACGACACTGGCCAACCTCGTGTCCATCGCCACCGGTCGCCGCTTCGTCGCCATGTCGGCGCTGTCGGCCGGGGTGAAGGAGGTCCGCGGCGTCATCGAGGAGGCCCGGCGCAGACGCGCGTACAACGCCGAGAACACCGTGCTGTTCATCGACGAGGTGCACCGGTTTTCCAAGACCCAGCAGGACGCGCTGCTCGGCGCCGTCGAGGACCGCACCGTACTGCTCGTCGCGGCCACCACCGAGAACCCGTCGTTCTCCGTGGTCTCCCCGCTGTTGTCGCGGTCGCTGGTGCTCCAGCTGCGCCCGCTGACCGACGACGACATCGTCGAGGTGCTCGAACGCGCGCTGACCGACGAGCGCGGCCTCGGTGGCACGCTGACGCTGACCGAGGACGCCAGGGCGCACCTCGTCCGTCTCGCCGGCGGCGACGCGCGCCGCGCGCTCACCGCGCTGGAGGCGGCGGCCGACGCGGCGGGCTCCACCGATGGCGGGACCATCGACCTCGCCGTCGTCGAGTCCACAGTGGACAAAGCGGCGGTGCGCTACGACCGCGACGGCGACCAGCACTACGACGTCATCAGCGCGTTCATCAAGTCCATCAGAGGGTCCGATGTGGACGCCGCGCTGCACTACCTCGCCCGGATGGTCGAGGCGGGGGAGGACCCGCGGTTCCTGGCCCGGCGCCTGGTCGTGCACGCCAGCGAGGACATCGGGATGGCCGACCCAACGGCACTGCAGGCCGCGGTGGCCGCGGCGCACGCCGTCCAGTTCATCGGGATGCCGGAGGGCAGGCTGGCACTGGCGCAGGCGACCGTGCACCTCGCGACCGCGCCGAAGTCGAACTCCGTCATCACCGGCATCGACGGGGCGCTCGCCGACGTCCGTGCCGGCGGGATCGGCACCGTGCCCCCGCACCTGCGGGACGGGCACTACGCGGGCGCGGAGAAACTCGGCAACGCGAAGGGGTACCGCTACCCGCACAATGTCCCGGAGGGCGTGCTTTCCCAGCAGTACCCGCCCGACGAGCTGGTGGGCAGGGACTACTACCACCCGACCCAGCGCGGCGCCGAACGGACACTCGCCGAACGCGTCCCGAAGCTGCGCCGCACCATCCGCGGCGAAAACGGTAGATTCTCTTAAGAAAGCCTTGGTTTCCCGCTGAGGTGCTGGACGACGCTCCTTCGCTTCGGCGTCGGGTCTACGGCACGTGGACGGGCGAACATCCCGCTCATGGAAATCCCGAGAGTCGGTCTTCCCGACGCACTGGCCACCCGGCTGTCGATCGCCGAACACCACGAGTACCTCAGCCGTCGTTCGATGCTCAAGGGCGCCGCCGCGGGCGGCGCGCTGCTCGCCGCGGGTCCGCTCCTGCTGCCCGTCCCCGCCCACGCCGACGGCGCGCGGGTGGCCCCTGGCGGACGTCACCTCGCCTTCGGCCGCAACCCGCGGACCTCGATGCGGGTCGCCTGGCAGACCCCGGCCCGGGTCCGGAACCCGTTCCTGCGCCTTGCCGAACAGCACGGGGGTACCGGGTGGAGCCACCGCGTCCCCGCCGAGACACGCGTGCTGCACTCCGAGGTCACCGGGGTCATCGCGCCCTACGACCAGTACTACCTGCACGCCGAGGCGACCGGCCTGACGCCCGGCCGCACCTACCACTACGCCGTCGGGCACGACGGCTTCGACCCGGCGGCCGGTGACGGTGGCGCCGCCGCCGTCTCGACGTTCACCACCGCGCCCGCGCGGGGATTCCCGTGCGAGAAGTTCACCTTCACCGCCTTCGGCGACCAGGGCGTGAGCACCACCGCGCTCGCACAGGACGGTGCCGTCGCCCGGCAGAACCCGAGGTTCCACCTGCTGGCCGGGGACATCGCCTACGCCGACCCGACCGGCGCCGGGAACCCCGTCGGCGACCACGCCGACGACGAGCACGACAGCTACGACCCGAAGGTCTGGGACGCCTACCTCGCCCAGATCGAGGCCGTCGCCGCGTCCGTGCCGTGGATGGTCACCACCGGCAACCACGACATGGAAGCCCTGTACTCGCCCGACGGCTATGGTGGGCAGCTCAAGCGCTGGGACTTCCCCGGCAGCGGGCCCGCCGGCTGCCCCAGCGTGTACTCCTTCCTCTACGGCAACGTCGGTGTCGTCTCGCTCGACGCCAACGACGTCTCGTACGAGATCCCGGCCAACCTCGGGTACTCGAGCGGCGGGCAGACCGCGTGGCTCCGGCGGCGCCTGCGCTACCTGCGCGCGCAGCCCGACGTCGACTTCGTCGTCGTGTTCTTCCACCACTGCGCCTACTCGACGACCAACCAGCACGCCTCCGACGGCGGCGTCCGCGACGAATGGGTGCCGCTGGTCGACGAGTACCACGTGGACCTGGTGATCAACGGGCACAACCACATCTACGAGCGCACCGACGCCCTGCGCGGCGGCCGGGTCACCCGCGTAGTGGGGATCGGCGACACGATCGACCCCGACCACGACGGCACCGTGTACGCGACCTGCGGTGGAGGCGGCCGGAGCGTCTACGACTTCCCGGTGCCCGACACGTTCACCGGCGAGTACCGGTCCTACCACTGGACCGATGACGGTGCGAAGGCCGGCGAGACCGTCGGGTGGTCGCGCGTGCGGTACACCGGGTATGCGTTTCTCGCCATCGACGCCCAGCCCGCCTGGCGCGGCCACCCGACGACACTGACCGTGCGCGCCCTGCGCGAGGACGGCACCGGGATCGATCACTTCACCCTGCGCCGTGTCGCGGGCTTCCACACCGCTTCGAGCGGCTTGGGCACCCGGCACCGGACCGACGCTCCCGCCCTCGGTGCCGACCCCGGTGATGCCTGACGTATAACGACCTATACGGCTGCTCTGTAAGGAGGTCATCCGGTTACTCCGGGGCGGGATCCCGGACGCGGAGTGAGATCGGTGTCACTCGCGCCGTGACCGGGTCGCGTGGCACGGTGGGACCACCCCGACGAGGTGGAGGTACATCGTGACCCAGCCGTGGCGTGAGGCCGCCACGAAGCTCGCCGACGTCCTGGCCGCCGACGCCGTGGCGCGCGACCGGGCCGGGGACGAGCCCGTGCGCGAGGTCGGGCTGCTGCGGGACTCGGGACTGCTCGCGCTGCTGGACACCGGGGGATGGGCGGCGGCCAACGAGGTCACCCGGATTGTGGCCGCGGCCGACGCGTCGGCCGGGCACCTGCTCGGCTACCACTATCTGCAGCTGTGGCGGACCGGCCTGTTCGGGGCGCGGGTGCCCGGCGAGCCGGACCGGTTCTGGGCCGGGGTGAGCAATCCGCTCGACGCCGCGTTGCGGTTGACCCCCTGCGGCGACGGCTTCACGCTCGACGGGAGCAAGACCTTCGCCACCGGCGCCTCGGTCGCCGATCGCCTGGTGGTGAGCGGGACCCGTACCGACACCGCCGAGAAGCTCACCTTCGTCGTCGACGCGCGGGCTCCCGGCGTCACGTATTCCGGTGACTGGGACAACATCGGGCAGCGGCTCACCGCGAGCGGCGGGGTGCGGTTCGCCGGTACCCGGGTCGACGCCCGCGACGTCCTCGGGATCCAGCCGGAGAACCCCGCCGATCCCCGCTGTCCGCGGATTTCCCTGGCGGCACTGGGATTCCAGCTCATGCTCGCCCAGGTCTACGCCGGGCTGGCGCGGGGCGCGCTGGACGCGGCCGCCGCGTACACCCGGGAAGCGGGCCGCGCCTGGATACTGTCCGATGTGGACAGCGCGGACGCCGATCCGTACGTACTGGCCGGATACGGCGAGCTGGTCGCCACGGCGCGGGCGGCCGGATTCGCGGTCGACGCCGCGGTCACCGCGCTCGGGCAGGCCGACGAACGCGGCTGGGACCTCACCCATGACGAGCGCGCCGAGGCGGCGATCGCGATCTCCGGCGCCAAGGTGGTGGCCAGCCGGGCCGCGGTCGAGGCGACGTCGAAGATCTTCGAGTTCACCGGTGCCCGGTCCACCGCGGCGAAGCACGGGCTCGACCGATTCTGGCGTAACGCGCGCACGCTGACCCTGCACGATCCCGTCGTCTACAAGGCCCGCGAGGTCGGCGACCACTTCCTGCGCGGCACGCGGCCCCAGCCGTCCGGGTACAGCTGATGGTGCTCCCCGTGCTCGCCGACAGTGTCCGGCTGGCCCCCGACGGCGTGCGCATCCTGGACCGGCGCGGGTTCCCGTTCACGCGGGAATGGGTGCGCTGCGCCACCGTCGAGGACGTCGCGGTGGCCATCGAGGAGATGGTCACGCAGTCGTCCGGCCCGTACTTCGCCGCGCTGGGCGGGATGGTGCTGGCCGCGCGGGCGGCGTCCGCGCTCCCGCCGCCGGCGGCCCGTGCCCACCTCGGGCGGGCCGCGGATCGTCTTGTCGGCACGAGGAAGACCAACAACCATCTCCGCAAGGCCGTCCGTTTCGTACTGTCCGAAGTGGACTCCGCGGGGCCGGTGTCCGGTGCGGAGCTGGTCGCCGCGGCCGAGGCGGGCGCCCGGCTCGGCGACGAGCGGTACCGCGCCCGCAGCCGCGCGCTGGGCACCCACGCCGCGGAGCTCCTGCCCGCCGGGGCGACCGTGCTCACGCACTGCTGGGCCGACCTGTACCTGGTCGAGCTGGTGCTCGCCGCGCGCCGCGCGGGCCGGGAACCCGCGTTCGTCTGCACCGAGACGCGCCCGTACCTGCAGGGCGCGCGGCTGACCGCGGAGACGCTGGCGGAGATGGGCGTGGACACGACCGTGATCACCGACGGCATGGGCGCGGCGATGCTCGCCTCCGGCGAGATCGCCGCGCTGGTCACCGCCGCCGACCGGGTCACGATGGACGGGCACGTGGTGAACAAGATCGGCACCCTCGGCCTCGCCGTCGCCGCGCACGCGTTCGGCGTCCCGTTCCACGCCATGGCGCAGGCCCCGGACCAGGCGGCGCCGACCGGCGCGGACGTCCCGATCGAGTACCGCGACGGCGAAGAGGTGCTGAGCGTGCTGGGCCACCGGGTCGCGAGCGACCGCGTCCGGGGCCGATACCCCGCCTTCGACGTGACACCCCCGCGCTTCGTCACCACGGTCGTGACCGACCGGGGCGCGTTCGCTCCAGGCAGGCTCGGCGAGTACTACGCAGAAGGGGAACCCAACCAGTGACCACCACCCTGACCGCCCGGTGGGCCGTGCTCGACATCGAGGGCACGCTGACGGCCACCAGCCAGGTGCACGTCGTGCTCTACGACTACGCGCGGCCCCGGCTCGGCCCGTGGATCGAGGAACACCCGGGCGATCCCGAGGTCACCGCGGCGGTGACGCAGGTGCGGCACGTGGCCCGGCTGCCCGAGTCGGCCTCCACCGAGGAGGTCGTCGAGGTGCTGCACGGCTGGATGGACGAGGACCGCAAGGCCGCGCCGCTCAAGACGTTGCAGGGGCTGATCTGGCAGCGCGGGTACGCCTCCGGGGAGCTGATCACCGAGTTCTTCCCCGACGTCGCGCCCGCGGTGCGCGCCTGGCGTGGGGCGGGGGTGCGGCTGGCGGTGTTCTCCTCGGGTTCGGTCGCCGGGCAGGTCGCGTCGTTCTCCCGGACCACCGACGGCGACGTCACCAGCCTGTTCGAGGCGCATTTCGACACCGTCAACGCCGGGCCGAAGCGGGAGAAGTCCTCGTACCGGGCCATCGCGTCCGTCCTCGACGTCCCCTCCGCCGAGGTGGTGTTCTTCTCCGACGTCCCGGCCGAGCTGGACGCCGCGGCGGCCGACGGCTGGCAGACCGTCGGCCTCGCCAGGGACGGCGAACCGTACGGCGACGCGGATTTCGGCGCCCACGCGAAGATCCGGTCCTTCGGCGAGGTGGCGGTGGTGCCGTTGTGACGGCGTTGGAGGCGGCCGGGCGGGCGATCGCCGCGGAGTCCGCGCGGTACGCCGGGATGGGGTGGATGCGGGGCACCTCGGGCAACCTGTCGGTCGTGCTGGGGCGTGCTCCGCTGCGCCTGGCGGTCACCGTGAGCGGGCGCGACAAGGGCGAGCTGTCGATGGACGACGTCGTCGTGGTCGACGAGCGCGGCGAGGCCGTCGCCGACCAGCCGCACCCGGAGCGGACGCCGTCGGCCGAGGCCGGGCTGCACGGCCGTATCGCCGCGGTGTCCGGCGCGGGTGCCGTCGTGCACGTCCACGCGCTCGCCCCGGTGGTGGCGGCGGAGCGCTGGCCCGGCGGGGTGCCGTTGCGGGACCTGGAGATGCTCAAGGGCTTCGGCCGGGCCGCGCACGACGACCCGGTGACCGTGCCGGTGATCGCGAACGGTCAGGACATGCGGGCGCTCGGTGACGCCTTCGAGGCGGGCTACGCGGCCGACACGCCCGCGCTGATCGTCGCGCGGCACGGCGTCTACGTCTGGGGTGACGATCTGCGGCAGGCCAGGCACCGGCTGGAATGTCTCGAGTGGTTGCTGCGCTTCTCTGTTCAGTGGGACACCCACACCCGGTCGGCACGATGAACGGCTGCGCAAGGATAAGTTCATCGTGCCTCCAGGTTCAGACGACACTCGACGGTGGCGGAAGGGGACTGCGATGACCTTGCTGACGGTGTGGCCGGACGACCGGCCCGACCAGGTCCGGCTGCGGACCGAGGACACCGAGACGATCGTGGCCGAGCTCAAGCGGCTCGGCGTGCGGTTCGAACGCTGGGAGGTCGTCGCGGACCTGCCGGGGGAGGCGACGCAGGAGGAGGTGCTCGCCGCCTACCGCGCGCGGATCGACCGCGTCGTCGAGTCCGAGGGCTACCAGGTCGTCGACGCGATGCGGATGACCCCCGCCGACGATCCCGCCTGGGCCGCCGAAGCCGCCGCCGCGCGCCGGAAGTTCCTCGCCGAACACACCCACGCCGACGACGAGGACCGGTTCTTCGCCCGCGGCTCCGGCGTGTTCTACCTGCACGTCGACGGTCAGGTGTACGCGATCCTGTGCGAGGCGGGCGATCTGCTGAGCGTCCCGGCGAACACCACGCACTGGTTCGACATGGGCACGCGCCCGGACTACGTCTCGATCCGCTTCTTCCACGACGACGGTGGCTGGGTCGGCACCTTCACCGGCGCGACACTGGCGGACGACTTCCCGGACTTCGACACGCTCACCGCGTCCCGCCGCTGAACGTCCAGGAGGGACACGAGCGTGGTCCGAAAAGGACTGAACGGATATCGGGTTTCTGTCACTCGGTCGTGGACTTGTCGCCCGGCTGCTCCCGTAGCAATGTACGTGCCACAACCACGTATGTCTGCGCAGGGAGCGGGGAACACCGATGGCGGGGCTCAGGCGGCTGGGGTCGGTTCTCGTTGCCGCGGTACTCGCGGTCACCGTCGCGGTACCGGCCTCGGCGGATCCCGCGATCGTGGGCGGGCACCCGGCGGCCCCCGGCCAGTTCCCCTACCAGCTGAGCCTCTGGGGTGACGGCGCGTTCCAATGTGGAGCGTCCCTTGTGGACTCCGACGTCGTGCTCACCGCGGCGCACTGCGTGGCCCGGTACAACGGGGACGCGAGCAGGGTGGTGATCCGGCACGGCAGCAACCAGCTCGACGGCGGCACCCCGGTCGCGGTCCGGAAGATCGTGGCGCACAGCCAGTTCAAACCCGATGCGTACTTCAACGACATCGCGCTGCTGAAGCTGGTGTCGTCGGTGCCGTTCGACGCGCACACCCGGCCGGTCACGCTGGCCCCGGCGAACCGTGCCGTGCGCGACGGGGAGACGCTTACCCTTTCCGGCTGGGGGAAGACGAGCTACCCGGGGGACAACCCGAACGCCCTGCAGACCATCGACCTGCACGCGATCGACCTCCAGTCCTGTGCCACCCGGCTCGCGTCGAAGGGGCCGATCAGCACCGGCAGTCTCTGCACGACGAGCCCGGAAGGCCAGGGCGCCTGCAAGGGTGACTCCGGTGGTCCGCTTGTGGCGGCGGACGGGACCCAGGTGGGCGTCGACTCCTGGGGTGTCCACTGTGCACTGGGATATCCCGACGTGTTCACCAGCGTGAGCGCCTTCAGCGGCTGGATCCGCGCGAAACGCTTGGAACTGGCGACGCAGTGCGTGCCCACCGCGCCGATGTTCGCGGTCAGCGACGACGTGCTGCTCTACGGTCACCCGGCGGCCGCGGACGGTGGTCCGCTGGCCCCGGAGCGCTCGGTCATCGGCAACGGTGGCTGGTCGGGCTTCACCCGGGTCGTCGCCGGACCCGACGGGCTGGTCTACGGAATCCGCGCCAACGGCGAGGTCTACCGCTACCAGTGGAACGGCACCGGCTGGACCGCCGATTCGCGCCGGCTCGTCGCCAGCGGCTGGACCGGCTTCGACACCGACGCCACCCGCGACCGCGTCACGGTCGACGCCACCGGCGACTTCTATCTGGTGACGCCGGACGGCAAACTGAACCGCCGCGTGTTCGACGCCGCCGCCGGGACGTGGTCCAGCGAAACGATCGACACCGGCTGGAACGCCTACAACCTGATCACCGGCGCGGGCAAGGGCGTGCTGTACGCGCGTACGCCCGATGGGCTGCTGTACCGCTTCGCCTACGACACCGCCGCCAAACGCTGGACCCAGAGCAGGAAGCTCGTGGGCAACGGCGGCTGGAACACCTTCCGCCGCATTTCGTCGGCGGGCGCGGATGTCCTCTACGCCGTGACCCGCGACGGGGACCTGCGCTGGTACCGCTACCTGCCCTACAGCGACGCCTGGGACAACGGCCCCGTCACCATCGGCAACGGCGGCTGGCAACAGTTCACCGACGTCGAGGTCCAGCGCAACGCCTGCACCTTGCCGAGCTGATCGCCGCGGCCGTGAATTCCAGGGCAAGCCGGCTCATCGTGCGTCTACGGGGAGATGATTTGCCGGGTACAGCAGAATCTCCGCGAGAATCCACGGGTCCGTAACGGTGTCAAGTTTGGCGAACTCCGACATCTCGATGTCGATACCGAAGGCCACCACGCCAGTCTCTTTTGCGCTCGTGCCTGCGTAACAGCGCCAGCAGCTGTGCGGCTGGCCTGCTGCGCCTTCCGGGCAGATGGCGACCAGTACGACCGACTCGATCTCCGCCCTGTGGGCCTCGGTCCATGTCGGGCGACCGACTGCACTGTAACCAAGCTTGCGAGCCCTCTTACCGAGTTGCAGGAGACGAGCAGCCGAGACGGTCTTGACCACATTCGGAACGGGCACACCGAGCATCCCGGTCCGAAATCCACTGGCGGTGGAACTTGACATCATTCTTCTCCGGTGTTGTAAATCTTCCTGCTGGTTACCAGTTGGCCACAAATATTCGGAGGTCATCTGTGATTGTCGGATGCTCTGGACTTCCTGCCCTTCTGAGTAGCTCGGTGACGCGATGGTTCCCGTTCATGATAACGTCTCGTCCCGTGGTTACGGCCAAATAGCCGCCGTCCAGCGGGTTTCGCACCGAGTTGAGCAACTGTTCATCCGTTAGACTGTCGATTACTGCCTGCTTAGGGGGTTCAAGCGGGTTATCGGAACGTAGTTTGCGTAGGTCGCCAAGTCTGGCATTCGGTGCCGGTTCGCTTGCGACCGACGGCTTGCTGGAAGATCTCGCTGCTGTGGCTTCGCCGACCATGCCGGCGGCGGATGACGATCTCATGCCTAAACCGGCGAATAAGGTCAGTGCGCCGGATGTCAGGTCGCTTGTGATGTCAAACCGCTTGGCGTCGGCTGCGCATTCGTCCAGGTTGTCGACGCAGTACAGAGCGCCTATACGTTTTGCGCCTTGAACGTCGTGGGTTTCGAGGAGGTATAGCCATGCCTTATTGCAGGCTCGAAGCCCGAAGCATGTATTCTTCTTGGCTGGATCCCAATACATGCCCCCGAGGTGTGGAGTCTGTGCGTCGTACAACTCGTTACCTACACGGTAGGGGTCGTTGGACTGGCTGGAGTGGTCGGCGACCCATCTATTCCGTCGGCCTTGTTGTTGTTCGGCGTCGTTTCTCTTCATGGCATCGGTCTTTGGCTTTTCGCCACCTGACGGGCTGTAGTACTGACCGGTGTCATTGAGGTGTTTGTCGTATTGCTGGCAGTCTTCGGCGCTTCCGCAGGGTTTGTGGCCATCGAATTCCACTCGGCTGACCGGATTGCCGCCGGTGAAGGCGTAGCGGCTTCCGGTGAACGGGTCGGTGGAGAGCCCCAGGTCGCTGAGTGCGCCGTTGTAGGAGTCGCGAGTCAAGAAGGTGTTGCGGCCTGGGCTGTAGTGGCGGAAGCCCATGTCGTAGTTGCCGGTGGCGGGGTCGTAGCGTTTGCCGTTGTAGCGGTACAGGTTGTAGGCCTGCGCCGCGGGATCCTGGGGTTTGGGCTTGTCGATGCCGGTAAAGGACTGCTTGTCGTCACTGCCGTAGGCGGTGTAGCCGTAGGTGGCCTTGGTGTCGCCCTTGTCGGTGGTGAGGCTTTCGACGTCGGTGTGCGGGTTGTAGCCGTACTGGGTGGTTTCCTTACCGCCGTCGGTGTTCTGCTTGGTCTGCGACAGGCGCTGGCCGTTCGGGCTGTACTGGTAGGACTTGTCCAGTTTCCCGGCGAGTTTCTCGTTGAGGATGTTGTTCGAAAGGCCGAGGTAGGCGAAGTCGGTGGTCTTGCCGGCCTCGGTCTTGGCGAGGGTGCGGTCGAGCGGGTCGTAGGCGTAGGTGGTGGTGACGTGCTCGGTGGTGCTGCCTTCCTTGAGCTTCTGGTACTCGGCGATGCGGTCGAAGCCGTCGTAGCGGTACTTCTCCAGTAGCTTTCTGCCGGCGGTCACATTGTCGAGCCGGCCGAACGGGTCGTAGGTGTGCGTGCTGGTGTTCTTGTCGATCGCGGAGGTGACGAGCCGGTTGCGGTCGTAGGTGTACTTGGTGGTCTTCCCGTCGACGGTCTGCTCGATGACGTTGTTGTTCGCGTCGTGCGCGTACTTTTCGACGCCGAGGGTGGCGCCGGTGGAGTCGGTCTTGGTGACCGCGCGGAGCCGGTCGCGGGGGTCGTAGGCGAAGGTGCGGGTGTTGTCGAGGTAGGCGCCGTGGTTGTCGGCGTTCATCGTGTGCTGCGTGTCGCGCGCGGGGTTGCCGTTGGCGTCGTAGTCGCGGGTGTGCTCGCTGACGATCGTGGTGTCGGGCTTCTTCTCGACCTCGTGTCGTAGCGCGCCGTCCGGGAGGTACTCGGACTGCAGGAGGTTGCCGTTCGCCTTGGTTTCGAGCAGCTTCTGCGCTCGCGGCGTGTAGGTGTAGGTGGCGACCTGGGGCGTGCCGCCGGTGTCGGTGTTCGTGACCTTTTCGAGCAGGTCTCGGATGTCGTACTCGTAGACCGAGTGCTGGTCGTCGTGGTCGCGGGTCTTCGGGTTGCCGTTGGGGTCGTAGCTGTAGGCGGTGGTCTTGGCGACGGCGCCCTTGAGCTTCTCCTGGACCTGTTTGATCTGGTTGAGCCCGGTGTAGGTGATCGTGTAGTCGTCGATCTTCGTGTTCGGGCTGGAGTCGGTGATGTCGACGAGGTTGTTGTTCGGGTCGTAGCGGTAGCCGAACGTCTTTTGCTGGGCGGGGCCGGTTTCGCCGCCACCGTCGCGGACGATCTTGACGGCGTCCGCGACGACGATGCCGTTGGCCTTGTCCGACAGCGTGACCTTGCGCGCCTGGCCTTCGGTGAGGCTGTACGAGCCGAGACTGACCCACTGGCCGGGTTGCTGTGTCTGGTCGAGCATCTTGGTCGTGCTGCCACCGTCGTGGTCGATGGTGTAGGTGGCGTTGGTGGCGGTGGCGCCCTTCGGGTAGCGGACGAGGATCTCGTAGGTGCCGGTGCGGGGCGCGTCGAGGTTCCAGGCGACGGTGTCGGTGCCGCTGCCGGGGTTGTGGTGCCGGTAGTCGAAGCCCTCGTAGTCGGGGCTGGTGTCGGCCCCGCCGGTGCCCCAGTCCCCGGTGACGACGGCGGCGGGGTCGGTGTTGTCGACCACGCGCACGTCCCGGCCGACCGGGACGCCGTCGTCGGAGCGGGACTTGAGTTTCCCGTCGGGGTAGAACGACCACGCCATCGTGCGGCTCATGGACCCGCCCGCCGCGGTGAGCGTGCGCGCGGTCTGTTTGCCGAGGGCGTCGTAGTCGTAGGTGGTGGTGATGTTCCACGGATCGGTGCTGGAGCGCAGCCAGCCGGTGTCGAAGTAGCTGGTGCGGGTGACGTTGCGGACGGCCTGTCCGTTGGACGGCGGTGCGCTGACCTCGGTGAGACGGCCGACCTCGTCGTAGGTGTAGATCGTCTTGTCCGGTGTCTTGACGCGTTCGTCGTTGCGATCGAACGGGGTCTGCTGTTCGACGACGCGGTTGAGCTTGTCGTAGACGGTGACCGCGGCGAAGTTCTCGGCGTTACCGGGGATCTCCGTGCCGCGTGGCGAGATGACCTTGGTCTTGTTGCCGACCTCGTCGTACTCGAAGCGCGTCTTGCGGTAGACGGGGTTGCCCTGGGCGTCCTTGGTGCGTGGGACCCATTGCTCCTCGACCATGGCGCGAGCGTCGAGCTTGAGCACCGTGGTGTTCTGCTCGGCGTCGGTGGTCTCGACGGCGTTGCCGTCCCGGTCGTACTTCTTGCCGGTGGTGGATCCCGCCGCGTCGGTGACCGTCTTGACGCGGTGGTTCAGGTCGTAGGCGTACTTCGACGTGTACGCCTTGGGGTCGTGTGTCGCGGTCTTGCGCGGGTCGACC
Organism: Amycolatopsis samaneae; assembly: GCF_039541975.1. NCBI lineage: Bacteria > Bacillati > Actinomycetota > Actinomycetes > Pseudonocardiales > Pseudonocardiaceae > Amycolatopsis > Amycolatopsis samaneae. The sequence goes on along the minus strand of NZ_BAABHG010000002.1, from coordinate 315,747 downwards.
ACGACGGTGAGGTTGCCGACGTTGTCGTATTCGTAGGTGGCCCGGTTGCCCTCGGCGTCGACGGTGGCGACGACCCGGTTGAGCGGGTCGTACTCGCGGGTGGTGGTGAAATCGTTCGGATCCGGGGTCAGGGTGCCCTTCGGATCGGTCTGCCGGAGCAGGTTGCCGACGTTGTCGTACTCGTAGGTGGTGATCCGGTCGGGATCGCCGGGGTCGTCCTTGGGCGTGCCGACCGAGACGATCTCGTCGGTGGGCTGGTAGGCGGCCGTGGTGACCGCGCCGTTGGCCGCGGTCGTCTTGATGACGTTGTCGTTCGGGTCGTACTGCGCGCCGGGGGTGAACAGGTAGTCGCCCTTGTCGGCGTCCTTGGGCACCTTCGAGGACAGTGGTCTACTGAACACGTCGTAGGTGTACTCGCTGACCTTCTTCCGGGCGTCCATTGTGGACACAACATTGCCCGCGGCGTCGAACTTGGTCAGCGTGTCGCGTCCGTAGGCGTCGGTGATCCTGCGCGGCGAGCCGATCGGGTCGTAGTCGCCGAACGCGGTCGCGTTGCCGTTCGCGTCGGTGACGGTGAGCAGCTGGCCGAAGGTGTCGTAGCTGCTGAGGGTCGTGTAGTGCCCGGCCGTGGGGTTCCCGCTGCCCTTGGGGTCGGTGACGGCGACGAGGTTTCCGCGGTCGTCATAGGTGAACAGCCACTTGCGGCCCTCAGGGGTGATCTTCTCGGTCAGGTCGGCGACGTGGCCGCCCAGCCCGGTTCGGTAGTTCAGCTTGGTGGGCGGGGTCCTGTTCGCGGTGGCTTCGGCGTCGGTGATGCTCTGGGGGAATCCGGTGGTGGGGTCGTACTCCCATGTCGTGACGGCCTTGCCGCCGTCCTCGGCGAGGCGGCGGACGTTGTTGTCGGCGTCCCAGGTGAGTTCGGTCGTCTGGTTCTTGGCGTTGGTCAGCTTGGTGGGGCGGCCGTAGCCGTCGATGAAGGTGCCGGAGGTACGCCCGTTGGCATCGGTCACGATCGAGTCGACCGCCGAGCTGTGTTCCGGGTCGGGGTAGCGGTAGTCGAAGCCGGTGTCCTTGCCGGCCCGGTTGGTCAGTGTCCTGGTCTTCCACTTGCGGGCCGGATCGTCGTAATAGGACAGTCCAGTGGAGTTGCCCCGTGGATCGGTGACCGAGATCAGCTTGGCGTTCCTGTTCAGCAGCGCGTTGTTGTAGAAGAAGGTGAACGTCTTGTGCTGGTCGCTGCCCGCGCCGTCGGTGATCTCCTGCAGCAGGCCACGGTCGCTGTAGACGAACTCGAGCCGGCGACCGGTGATGTCGGTGATCGTCTTGAGCTGGTTGGCGATCTTCCCGTTGGCCAGGTTGGTGCCGTGCAGCTTCCTGTCACCGGTGAAGTAGTCGTAGTCCGGGTCGCCGGTCTGGAAGTACTCCAGATTCAGCGTGCGGCGGCCGGTGGCGTCGGTGATGTACTTCAGGACCCCGGTGTTGTGGTTGTTGACGCAGGACCGCTCGTAGGTGAACTGCAGTTCGTTGCCGTTCTTGTCGACGGTGGTGCTCTGGTAGCCGTCACTGTCGAAGACGAGCTGCGTACGGTCCGGTCGTGTCATCACCCACGTGCGCTGGGGGTCGGTGCTCCCGGTCCGCTGCAGATAGAGGTGCACACCGGCGGGCTTGTCGTAGTCCCACGAACGCGGGTCGGGACTGTCGTGCTTGTTCAACGTGAACTGGTGGCTGGTGCCGTCCCCGTCGGTGAGCACGATCTTCGCCGGATACCCCGGCCCACCCCAGCCGTAGAACTGCAACGGGGTGCCCAGGCGCGCCAACGTGGACGCGGAAAGGGACCAGCCGGAGCCGATGTAGGAGTTGGAGGTGTCCTGGGCGTTGTAGGTCATCCGCAGGAAGGTCGCCAGGCCGCGGCTGGGGTTGCTCAGCGCGTTGTAGGACCACACCGCGTTCCCGGCGAACTGGTTGACCATCAGTGTCGAGTCGGCACCGGTGCTGCCGCCGGTGTAGGAGTAGAACTTCTCCAGGCCCAGCTGATCGGACTTCGGGTCGTCGATGGTGATGTTCTGGGCAAGCGGCGGGATCTTCGTGGTCTCCGACAGCCACTTCCCGGCAGCCCGGTCGCGCAGGTCCCACTTCAGCACGAAGGCTTCGCGCTTGTTGCCGAGGTCGAACGGGGTGGCCGTCCTGACCTTCGCGTCGACTGTGACGACACCGTCGGGCGGGAGGTCCTTGGGGAGCGTGGTTTCCAACCGGTTGCCGGGGCCGGTGACGTCGGTGCCGTCAGGCAGTTCCCAGTGATACGAAAGGACATGGTCGCCGGCCGTCCAGGTCTGGCCGGTGGTGTTGGTGAGGGTGACCGGGACGGTGTATTCGTCGCCGGGGATCATCCGGTCCGGCGTGGTGGGGGCGTAGTAGGTGTTCTCGGCGGTCTGCTCGGTGTAGACCACGGTCAGCTTCGGCCGCAGCCGTGGTTCGGCGGCCTCGTTGCTGAGGAACAACGTGCGTTCCTGAGGATTGGCCTCGTCGGCGAGCTTGACCAGGGCGCCGTGATTGCTCACCGGGTCGTTGATCCAGCGTTGGGCCAGGCCGGTCGCGCCGAAGACGCGCAACGCCGGATCGTTGGTGATCGCCGTCGTGCTCCCCGCGACCGCCGGGTCGAAGTCACCGCCCGGCGCGGCCCACGCGGTCCGGTCGCCTGCCCTGTTCCAGGTGGCACTGCCCTGGTCGAAATCCCTGGTGAGGCCGTGCAGTTCGTAGGTCCCGGTGCCGACCGGGGTACCGCCGACGTAGGTGAAACCCCACAGGCTGAGTTCGGCGTTCTGTACGCGCGCGCCGACCGGGATTCCGCTCAGGTCGGGGAACTTCAGCACGCTGCGCGTCGCGCCGAAGGTACCCGAGTTGTTGCCGACCGACAGCCACGGCTCACCGGTCAGCCGGTCGTGCGGCTGATCCGGTTGCTTGCTCGAAAGAGTGGTGTCGGCGGCGTTGCCCTGGACGACCTTGACGACCTGACCCGCCTTGGGCAGCCGGACCAGCTGGGTCGCCGAAGGGATCAGCAGGCCGTCGCGGGTCTTGGCCGCGACGACGTAGTAGAAGGCGTTGCCGAACGGCTGCGGATCGTCGGCCCTGGTGGGCTGCGCGGTGGTGTCGGCGTAGCTCGTGGAGCCGGGCCGCACCGGGGCGACCAGCGTCGCCGCCGTGGGGGTGAACCGCTGGAAGACACTGCGGTGGACCTGGTACTCGACCAGGTCGTCACCGGGGTACGCGCCCCAGGACAGGTTCGCCCCGGTCGCCCGGATCGTCGTCGGCGTCTCGAGCGACGGGCCGGGACGGCCGTAGGTCAGCATCAGGCGGGGGGTCTGGTCGGTCGCGCCGTTGTAGGCGTACTCGGCGGCCTCGTAACGCGGCCCGCCCTTGCCTCGGGTCTCATCGGCGGCCTTGAGCAGAAAACCGTGGTTGGGCTGCGTACCGTCCAGCCAGTCCTGCACGGTCGAGCGCACGCTGAAGCTGTGCCACACGTTGGCTTTGCCGGCCTGCTTGACCTGCGTGCCGGGCTTGGTCAGGCGCACCGCGTCGGCCACGACCTCCTTGCCCCGCACCCCGCCGAGCACGACCTTGTGACTCGTCCCGGCTTTGAACGGCCAGGTGCCCAACGTCTTCCAGCCGCCGGGGGACGCGGCGGTCTGATCCACCGGCACGGTTTGCTGCCCGCCTTGGTAGGACACGGTGTAGGGCGCGTCCGTGGCGCGGTCCGCCGCGGCGACGTAGTGGGCTTCGACCTGGTAGTCACCGTCCTCGGTCAGCCGCGGTACCCAGGTGTAGTCGTCGCCGGGGGCGCCGGTCCGGTTGATCCGGTAGCTGTGCCCGACCGCCTGCTCGGCGTCGCCCGTGTCGACCGGGCGCCACTCGCCGTTCGCCGCGGTCCGCCCGGGTTCCCCGTCGTCGACGTTGTCCTGGTTCTGCCCGGTTTCCGCGAAGGCGCCCGCGGAGGAGTTCCAGGTGGCCGTGTTCGCCGTCCACGGCTGGGTCACCCGATGCGCTTCCACGGTGACGTCGTTGTCGCCGGTGGTGTGGTCCTGGTCGTAGTACACCTGTAGCTGCGCCGCGTCGAGGCGCGTCCCGGCGGGGATGCCCGCGAGGTCGAACTTCAGCAGACTGCGTGCGGCGCCGGCGTTGGTCGCGCCCACCGAAAGCCGCCAGCTGCCGTCGTGGTTGGTGTCCGGCTCGTCGGAGGTGAGCATCGTGTCCTGCGCCTCGGTGACGGTCGGCTGGATCTTGATGGTCGGGTCGATCACGACCGGGTACACGCGTTCCTTGGCACGCAACCATTCCTGGTCCGCGGTGACCGTGATCGTGAACCGGCTCCCGTCGGCACGGAGGGTCTGCGTCACCTTGCCGCTCCACGACTTGCCATACGGGGAAGCCGCGTCGTCACGGCCGTCCAGCATGAACGGCTTCGCCATGACGAACACCGGACCGCCGTCGCGGTCGCCGCCCGCGCGGTGGAACGCGATCGACCCGTCCGGCTGTTGCTGCGCCTCGACACCGGCCAGATCCATCGTGAAGCTGTAGCTCGGCGCCTGTGCCGGCGGCTTGGCCAGCACGAGCTTTTCCTTCAATGCCTGCGGTGTCACCTGGTAGACGACCTCGGCGCCGGGGAACGCGTCCGGGTAGCTGATCGTGCTGCCCTCAACCCGTGGGGCCAGCGCCCGCGGTGCACCGCTGATACCGAGCCGGACCTCCCGCTCGCTTTGCTTGAAGCCGACGAGGGTGTCCGTTGTGGTACCGAAAGAGCTCTCGAAAGTATTGCGCTCGTTGCCGAAATCGTAGCCTCGGCGGGCCGGGGTCCTGGCGATCCGGGTGTCGATGTCCTGCCAATGCCCGGCGGCCTCGCGATAGTGCAGGGGCGTCTGCGAAACCTGGACCTGCGTCCGCCCGTCCGACAGCGGGAATGCCTTGGTCGTCCGCGTGCGCCGCTCGATCTTTTCGTTCAATCGCCGGGGTTCCGGTGTCACCTGTCCCAGCGGTGCCGCCTCGTGGCGGGGTACCACGTCCGAGGGGCCCGGTGGCGACGGCGGAACACTGTGGTGGGTATGGCCCGGCGGGCTCGCGGCGGTGATGCGCGGTGGTAGCGCGGCGGCCAGCGGACCGGTTCCGAAAACTGTTCCGGCGACTACGATAATCGTAAGAGCGCAGCACAAAAACGCGCGTTTGGTCGGCATTTTCGCTTCCCCCTGCACAATCGCGCCCGAGTCCGCTGGATATGCGACTGGCCGGCGGCAACGCCAGCATCTCCTCTGGGCGGCGAACACCGCAAACGACGCTACAACCGGCTCACCGGGCCCTCAATAGCCCGTATGGTCCAGCTTGGACATTCGATGAACAATGGGCCGGGACGCCACCGGTCGGCGGTATGGACCACTTCCCGATATTCGCTACATTCGGATCACTCAAGTCATGCGATCGCATGGTTCCGCGGATGGGGAGACCGGGATGAGAACTGTTTCGTGTGCGAAAACAACGGTACTGACCGCGGTGGCGGTCGCGGCCTCGCTGGCAGTGGCGCCGGGCGCGGCGGCGAGCCCGCGAACGGGTTCGCTGGGCCTGCCGGCCTATTCCGATCTGGTCGTCGACGAGGCGCACCACCACGTGTTCGTGAGCGGGGGCGGGACGAGCAACGGTGTCGTCGTCACCGACTTCCATGGCAGGGTACGCAAAACCATCGACCGGCAGTACGGCGCGTCCGGTCTGGTGCTCTCGGGTGACGGCCGCACGCTGTACGTCGCGCTCGCGTCCGGCGACGCGATCTCCGCGATCGACACCACCACGCTCGCCGAGACCGCGCGGTACCCGACCGGCTCCCAGACCTGCCCCGCTCATCTCGCGCGCACCGGGACCCTTGTCTGGTTCGGGTACGGATGCGAACAATCCTGGAACGGCGGCATCGGCAGGCTCGACACCACGGCCACCCCGCCCACCGTGGCCATCGACCAGCAGGGCGCCAACGTCCACTTTCGGCACGCCCCGCTCGTCGCGGCACAGAGCGGCGATACCGGGCCGCTCGTGGCGGGGCAGGCGGAACTGAGCCAGTCCGCGGTGTACGTCTACGCCGTCACCGCAGGGAAGCTTGACGCCCGTGCGTCCGGCGCGGTGGCCGGGAGTGACCTCGCCGACCTCACCCTGTCCCCGGATGGCAAAACCATCTACACCGCGTCGGGGTCCCGCGAGGCCATGGAAGCCTTCAACAGCGCCGATCTCACCCGCGCGGGCGCCTATCGCACCGGCCAGTACCCGGATTCCGTGGCCGCCTCACCGGATGGCCGGTACGTCGCGGGCGGCGTCCGTAATCCGCGTGACGACGTCTACGTGTACAAGGTCGGCGGGGTCACTCCACTGTCCACACTGGATGTGACCGATGCCGGGGTGCTCGCGTCGCGGGGGCTGGCGTGGACCGCCGACGGCGAGCGGTTGTTCGCGATCACCCGGCCCGCCAACGGAGCGGAGCCCACGCTGCGGGTGCTGGAGTATCCGGCCGACCGGTAGCGCCCTCAGGGTTTTCCGTCCTCGCCGAGCATTTCCGTGGCGAGGGTGTCCACCACCCTGGGCACCGTGCGGGCACGGAACGCGGTGGCCGGGGCGCCGTGGATGAGTTCCTGCGCGGTCGTTCCCTCGTGCAGCGCGGTGATCAGCCACGCGAGGTCGCGCGCGTCGCCGGGGGAGAGGCGGGGTCGCAGGGTGGTGAGCAGGTCCGCCATCGCGGTGGTGAGCCGGTCCTCGTGTGGGGCGAGTTCGGCGGCCAGCTCGGGGTGGCGGGCGGCGTGCAGGGTGAACTCCATCGACACGAGGAACCACTGCCGGTCGTTGCGGCGGTGGGTGGCGAGGTACTCCAGGATGCGCGCGACGGGGTGGGCGCCGGCCTCGGTGACGTCACGGGCGGCGCGTTCGAGGTCTTCCAGGACACGGTCGGTTTCCGTGTCGTAGAGCGCCAGGAACAGGTGCTCCTTGCTCGGGTAGTTGGAATAGAACGCGCCGCGCGTCAGGCCGGCGTGGCCGCAGATGTCGCTGATCGAGGTGGCGTGGTACCCGCGCTCGACGAACAGTTCGCGTGCACTGCTCATCAGGGCCGCCACGGTCTTCGGGCGGGTCTTCGTCGGCGACTTCGGCATCGGTTTCCTCGCTAGGGCTGGGGATAGTCGTCGTAGAAACCCGCGCCACTCTTGACGCCGAGGCGTCCGCGGGCGAGGTAATCACGCAGTAGCACGCGAGGTCCTTCGGGGTATTCGGGGTGTTCGGCCGCGTAATGTTCCTCGATGTCGAGGACGACGTCCAGTCCCACCTGGTCCATCATCCGGAACGGGCCGCCGCGTGAGCCGGTGTTCACCCGGAACATCCCGTCGACGTCTTCGGGGGTGGCGACGCCCTCGGCGACCACTTCGAGGCATTCGCGTTTGATGGCCGCCCACACCCGGTTGAAGATGAACCCGGTGCTCTCCCTGCGCGCTTCGAACGGGAACACGCCGAACTCGGGCAGCGTGGTCAGCACGAAGTCGAGCACGTCCCGGTCGGTCCGGCCGCAGGACATCACGTCGACGGCGTTCTGCGCCGGCGGCATGGAGAAGTGGATGTTGAGCACGCGTTCGGGATGCTCGACGTGATCGAGGAACAGGCGGCTCGCGTAGGAGGACGAGTTGCTCGCCAGGATCGCGTCCGCGGCGGCCACCTTGTCCAGTTCGCCGAAGATCCGCTTCTTCGGTTCGAGCCGTTCGGGGATCGCTTCGACGACCAGCCAGGCACCGTCGACCGCTTCGCCGAGGTCGTCACTGGCGACCACCGCGCCGGGCGTGCCGTTTTCGATCCCTCCCGCGACCTCGGCGAGGTTCTGTTCCACATAGGACACCGCGGCCTCGCGCTGGGGCCGGGACAGGTCGTGGATCCGCACGGTGCCGCCACGGGTGGCGAACATCAGCGCGATCCGGCGGCCGAGGGTGCCGGCGCCGATCACCGCCACCGGACGGGACGCGTAGTCGGACGGGACGGCGAAGCTCATGTCACTCACTCCTTGAACGAGTACAAGCTGTATCCGATACACAGCGTACTCGTTGGAAAGGCCAGGTCAACGGCCTGGACCGGCGGAGTGACGAAGGAGTCAGCGCGGCTGTTCGCCCAGTTCGCCGCGCAGCAGGGTGAGCAGTTCCGTGGTGGCCTTGGCGGTGTCCGACGTCCTCGCCGCGATCGTGTGCGTCAGCATGTCGGTGACGACCGACGCGGTGAGCGTCTCGCCGGTGAACTTCGTCGGCGAGTCCGGCGCGGGGAGCGCCACCCGCACCCGCGCGGCGAGGCCGGTGGACAGCTTGCTCGTCACCAGCACGACGTCGGCGCCGGTGCGCTCGGCGTGCGCGATGATCATCTCGACGTCCCGGTTGTGCCGTGCCGGGACGTAGACCAGCACGGCGTCCTCGGCGGTCAGCGGGAGCAGCGCGTCGGCGAGCCGGAAGCCGGTGTCCGGGCAGTGCCGGGTGATCAGGCCCCGGCGCGCGAGGCGGAACGCGGCGTACTCGGCGCACACCGAGGACAGGCCGAGTCCCCAGGTGAAGACCAGCCGGGCGCCGAGCAGGGTGTCCGCGGCGGCCTCGACGTCGGCCGGGTCGAGCTGGCGGTGCAGTTCCGTCAGCATTTCGACGCCGTCGGACACGACGCGGTCGATCGGGTTGGATCCGGACGAGCCGATCTTCTCCATCGTCGTACTGAGCCGGGTGGCCGGTTCGGTGCGCGTCGTGAGCGTCTGGCCGAGGTGCCGCTTCAGCTCGGGAAGCCCGGAGTAGCCGAGCGCCTTCGCGGTGCGGACCACGGTCGCGTCGCTGGTGCCCGCGGCGCTGCCCAGATCGCCCGCGGAGGAGAACAGCACGTCGTTCGGGTTCGCCAGCATGAACTGCGCGACCTGCCGTTCGGCGGGCTTGAGGTCGTCCAGCCGGGCCCGGACGTAGCCGTCGAAGTTGTCCCCGTCGGAGTTGTCGCCGTACGAAGTAGTGACCATGACACCCTTGACTTCGTCGTAGTGCTTACTACAAACTGCACTCGGTTTGCGCGAGATGTAGTAGACACTACACGTGAGCTCGACGAGGAGACCTCATGGACACCGATCGGCCTTTGGTGAAGCTCCGGGGCGTCCGGAAATCGTTCGGCGCGGCGCTGGTGCTCACCGGAATCGACCTCGACGTGCGGCGGGGCGAGGTCGTGGTGGTCATCGGCCCGTCCGGCTCCGGGAAGTCCACGCTGTGCCGGTGCATCAACCGGCTCGAAACCGCGGACGAGGGCGTCATCGAGATCGACGGGAAAGCGCTTCCCCGGGAAGGGAAGGAGCTGGCGCGGCTGCGGGCCGACGTCGGCATGGTCTTCCAGTCGTTCAACCTGTTCGCGCACAAGACGGTCCGCGAGAACGTGATGCTCGGCCCGGTCCGGGTCCGCGGCCTGAGCCGCGAGGAGGCACGCGAGCGGGCCGACAGGCTGCTCGCCAGGGTCGGGGTCGGTGACCACGGCGACAAGTTCCCCGCGCAGCTGTCCGGCGGCCAGCAGCAGCGGGTCGCGATCGCCCGCGCGCTGGCCATGGAACCCGAGGTGCTGCTGTTCGACGAACCGACCAGCGCGCTCGATCCGGAGATGATCCACGAGGTCCTCGACGTGATGACCGGGCTCGCCGCCGAGGGGATGACGATGATCGTGGTGACCCACGAAATGGGGTTCGCCCGCGAGGCCGCCGACCGGGTCGTGTTCATGGCCGACGGCGGCATCGCCGAGACGGCCGCCCCGGAAACGTTCTTCGCCGATCCGAAGACCGCCCGCGCCCAGGAGTTCCTCGCCCGCGTGCTGAGCCACTGAGCAGGAGAGCTGATGACCCAAGGAAGACATGCCCGGCGCGACGTCGTCCGCGCCGCGCTGCTGGCCGCGGGCGCGGTGCCGGTGCTGGCCGCCTGCGGGGGCCGGGCCAGTGCCCGCACGACCGGGAACAACGCCTACGCCACGATCGACCAGACCGGCGCCATCGACCACGGCCCGGTCGGCGCGGACCTGCCGGAAACGCCCACGCTGCGCCGGATCCGCGACCGCGGCGTGCTGCTGCAGTCCGGTTCGGTGACGATGCCCGGGTTCGGGCTGATGAACCCACGCACGGGCAGGATCACCGGTTTCGACGCCGGGATCGCCCAGCTGCTGGCGAAGTACCTGCTCGGCAGGCCCGAGGTCGACACGATCACCGGCGGCGCGGACACCCGTGAAGCCATTCTGCAGAACCATTCCGTCGACGTCGCGGTGAGCACGTACACCATCAAGAAGAGCCGCGCCCGGCTGGTCAACTTCTCCGGCCCGTACTACGTCGCGCGCTCCGGGGTGCTGGTCGCCACGGACGGCCACCGGGTCACCTCGCTGAACGACCTGGCCGGGCAGGAGGTCGCGGTGCAGCCGGGTGCCGCGGAGGAGGCGTTGCGCGCGGGCTGCCCGGCGGCGAAACCCGTGGTGTTCGAGGAAAGCAGCCAGTGCTCCGCCGCCGTCCGGCAGGGGCGGGTGCGGGCGTGGTCGGCGAACACGGCGATCCTGCTCGGCAAGGCCGCGGTCGACGTGCGCCTGGAGATGACCCCGGTGACCTTCGGCAGCAGCCCGTTCGGCATCGGGACGCCGAAGGACGACCCGGAGTTCAAGAAGATCGTCGTCGGCTTCCTGGAACGGATCATGGCCGACGGCACCTGGCGGATGCTGTGGGAGCAGACCGTCGGCGCTCTCGTCCGCACCGCCGCGCCCGCGCCGCCCAAGCTCGGGTCCGTTCCCGGCTCCTGAGAGGAGGAGAGTCATGTCTGTGCTTTTCGATCACGGCGGGGAAATCCTCGACGGCTTCTACGCCACGCTGCTGCTGACGGTGTGCGCGTTCCCGCTGGCGCTCGTCCTCGGCTCGGCGATGGCGATCTGCCGCATCAGCCCGGTGCGGCCGCTGCGGATACTGGGCCGGCTCTACGTCGACGTGGTGCGCAACTCGCCGCTGCTGCTCGTCGTCGTGCTGATCATCTTCGGGCTGCCCGACGCGGGCCTGCTCATCCCGTTGTTCTGGTGCCTGGTGCTGGGGCTCGGGATCTACTTCGGCGCCTACGTCTGCGAAACGGTCCGGTCCGGCATCCGCGCGGTGGACCGCGGGCAGGTCGAGGCGGCGCGGGCGATCGGCCTGCCGTTCCGCCGTGTCGTCACCGATGTCCTGCTGCCGCAGGCGTTCCGCGCGATGGTGCAGCCGCTGGGCACGATCCTGATCAACACCGCGCTCGGCTCGGCGCTCGGCGCCGCGGTCGGCGTCGCGGAGCTGACGCTGGAAACCCGCTCGTTCAACCTGGAGACCGCCGAGCCGATCCTGGCCTTCGCGGTCGCCGCGTGCGGATATCTGGCCATCAACCTCGTGGTCAGCCTCGCGGTGCGGCTGATCGAGCGAAAGGCGCGGGTATTGCGATGAACGAAGATATCTTGTTCGACGCCTTGGGGCCTCGGGCGAAGGCGCGGTTGCGCACCGTGTCGATCCTCTGCGGCCTGGTGCTGACCGCGATCGTGGTGGCGCTGCTGGTCCAGCTCGGCCTGGCCGGGCAGCTCGACCTGGACCGCTGGGCCATGCTCGCCGACGGCCCGATCCTCGGCTTCCTCCTGCAGGGCCTGTGGATGACGCTGGTGGTCGGCCTGGTCTCGACCGCGCTTTCGGTGGTGCTCGGCGTTTTCCTCGCGCTCGGCAGGCTCAGCCGGACGCGCTGGCTCGGCATCCCGTCGGCCACCGTGATCGAGTTCTTCCGCGCGATGCCGCTGCTGCTGATCCTGTTCTTCTTCATGTTCGGGCTGCCGCTGCTCGGCGTGCGGATCCCGTTGTTCTGGCAGCTGGTGCTGGCGATCGTCGCGCACGCCGGGGCGATCTTCGCCGAGATCGTGCGCGCCGGGATCCTCGCCATCGGGCGCGGACAGAGCGAGGCGGGGAAGGCGATCGGCCTGCGGCACTGGGAGGTCATGGCGTTCGTCGTGCTCCCGCAGGCCGCGCGGGCGCTGACGCCGGCGCTGGTCAGCCAGATGGTGCGGGTGATCAAGGAATCCAGTCTCGGCTACGTCGTGGGGCTCGCCGAACTGCTCAACAACGGCAAGGTGCTCAGCGAGTTCAGCGGCAACTTCATCCAGGCCTACGTCGGTGTCGGCGTGATCTACATCGTCGTCAACATCCTCCTTTCCCGGCTGGCCGAACGGCTCGCCGAGCGGAAGGGGACCGTCAAACCCCAGCTACAGGAGCGTTCGTGAGCACTGCCGACCATCCGTTCCCCGTCGCCGCGCCGTCCGAGGCGGGGGTCGACGCCGACGCCGTCCGGCGGTTCGTCCGCAGGCTGACCGCCGAGGACGTGTCCCTCGACAGCCTGCTGCTCTATCGTGGCGGGAAACTGGTGCTCGACCAGTACTGGTGGCCCTACGCGGCCGACCGGCCGCACATGACGCACTCGGCGACGAAGTCGTTCGTCGGCACCGCCGTCGGCTTCGCGCTCGCGGAGAACCTGCTCCGTCTCGACGACACGCTGGTGTCGTTCTTCCCGGACAAGGTGCCCTCCGACGCGTCGGCGAACCTGCGCGCGATCACCGTCGAGGACCTGCTCACCATGCGCACCGGGCACCGCGTCGGGCTGTCGGGCAAAACCTGGCGGCTGCTGAAGACGAGCTGGGTCGAGGAGTTCCTGCGCGCCGAGGTGGAGTTCCCGCCGGGCAAGGCGTTCACCTACTCCAGCGCGACCTCGCACATGCTTTCGGCGATCGTGCAGCGGGTGAGCGGCGAGACCGTCTTCGACTACCTGACGCCGAGGCTCTTCGCGCCGCTCGGGTTCTCCGGGCACAGCTGGGACACCGACCCCGAGGGGATCTGCTCGGGCGGCAACGGGCTGAGCGTGCGCAGCGCCGACTTCCTCAAGTGGGGCGTGCTGCACCTGAACGACGGTGTGTGGGAGGGCGAGCGGATCCTGCCCGAGGGCTGGGTCGCCGCGGTGTCCTCGTGGCACGTCGAGAACGCCACCTCGGGTACCTGGAACGGCGCGGAGTTCGTGCCGCAGGACGCCGCGGACTCCGACGAGCGCCCGGAGGGCTACGGCTACCAGGTCTGGCTCGACGCCGACGGCGCCTACCGCGCGTCCGGGATGTTCGGCCAGGACGTGTTCGTGCTGCCGCACCACGACGCCGTCGTGGTCACCACCGGCAGCATCAAGCACGGCCGCCACCGGCTGCTTTCCGGGCTGCTGCACGACGAGCTGGTGCCCGCGTTCACCGGGACACCCTCGTCCGCCGCCGACGAACGCCTGGCCGCCGAGCTGGCGGGTACCCACGACGCGCCGCCGGTGTCTTCGGTGACCCCGGCGATCGACGTCGACGGCGCGCGATTCCGCTGCGCCGCCAACGAAGACGAGCTCGACGCGATCTCGTTCCGTCGCGAGGGCGACGAGCTGGTGGTCACCCTCGAAGACACCCGCGGCGCCCACGACGTCCGATGTGGACTGTCCACATGGGTCGAATCGCGCACCGGGGTCACCGGGTGGCGGCTGCACCACTCCTACCAGTCGGAGTCGATGCGCGTGCTCGCCGCCGCGCGGTGGAGCGCCCCGCGCGTGCTGAGGATCGACTGGTACTTCGCCGAATCGCCGTTCCACGACACGGTGACCGCCGAGTTCACCGGCGACGGGGAACTGCGGTGGCACCGCCGCGCCAACGTCAACAGCGGTGCCACCGAACGTCCCGTCGTCAGCGCGCGCCGGGAGTGACGGAAGGTCCGTGGGGGCCTCCTTGAGGGACTCCAGGTCCCTCAAGGAGGCCCCCACGGACAGCCGGGATCACGGGGTGACGCCGGGGCGGCCGTCCTCGACGCGGCCGGTCAGCGTGCGCAGGAAGGCGGGGTCGCCCTCGGCGGTGACCTTCAGGTCGTACCAGCCGTGCGTGCTCGGCCAGTCCACGGTGACCCGCCGCCCGGCCGGCACCCGCACGATCCGCGTCGGGCCGCCGTTGCCCGAGGTCAGCCGCAGCGTGACCGCCGAGGCACCCGAGTTCGCCAGCGTGAACTCGACGCCGGAGCGCCAGGTCCGTGTCCGGGTCCGGACGTCCACCCCGGACGCCGGGCCGGTGCGGCTGCCGCGCAGTTCCCACCAGCCCCGGTTCGGGCCCTGCACGACGACGCGGTAGGCGTCGCCGGTCCACGACAGCGTCTCCGTCGCCGTCCCGCGCACGTCGCGGTGCCCGGGTTCGGGGAGTTCGCCCGCGTACGGGTAGATCGCGAAGTGCGCCGAGGCCCGCCCGCTGTTCTCCAGCCGCAGCGCGAGTTTCCCGGACGCGTCGAGCGCGCCGGACACGGTGGCCTGGTAGGGCAGCGCGCGGGCGGGACGGGTACCGGGCTCGACGGCAGGCGGCTCCTGCTTCGCCGGGGCCTTCGGGTGCCAGCGGTCGATCGGCGCGGGCACCGGGCCCGGGTGCGTGAGCCGGGGCGGCCGTCCCGCGCGGCCGAAGTCGAACGCGCCGGTCAGGTCCCCGGCGACGGTCCGCCGCCACGCGCTGATGTTCGGCTCGGCGACGCCGGTCCAGCGCTCCAGCAGCCGCAGCACCGAGGTGTGGTCGTAGACCGTCGAGTCGACGAAGCCGCCGATCGTCCACGGCGAGACGACGGTCATCGGCACGCGTGGCCCGAAGCCGAGCGGCTGGCCGCCGAAGTGGTCGGCGTCGTTCGCCGCGCCGCCGGGCGGGACCGGCGGCGGGACGTGGTCGAAGTAGCCGTCGTTCTCGTCGAAGTTGACCAGCAGCACGGTCTTCGACCAGGTGTCGTGATCGGACGCGAGCGCGTCGAGCACGTCGTAGATGAGGTTCGCGGACCCGGCCGGGGTGGACGCGCCGGGATGCTCGGAGTCGGCGGCCGAGGGCACCAGCCAGCTCACGCGGGGCAGCTTGCGCGCTTTGATGTCCGAGCGCAGGCGGGACACCAGCGTCTTCGGCTCGCTGCGGTACATCGCCCGCTCGAACAGGCTCCGCTCGGCCGGGCTCAGCTTGGCGACCCCGGCGGCGAACTCGGCCAGCAGCTTCTTCCGCTCGGCCTCGTCCTTCTTGGCGACGGTGTCGTAGAACTCCTCGGTGGTACGGAACTTCTGCGAAACGGAGGCGAGGATCTTCGTGCCGATCTTCTTGAACGGTTTGAAGTACTCGACCGGGTTATCGGTGAAGTTGTCCCATTCCTGGTAGATCCGCCAGGAGACCTTGGCCGCTTCGAGCCGCTCGGGATAGGTCGTCCAGTCGTACCCGGCGTGGTCGTAGGAGTAGGCCGCGTTCGTCACCGCGCGGTCGGTGCCGCCCGGCTCGAAGCCGACGGTGCCGGTCCACAGGAAGTTCCGGTTCGGATTGGTCGAGCCGAAGATCGAACAGTGGTAGGCGTCGCACAGGGTGAACGTGTCGGCCAGTTCGTACTGGAGCGCGATGTCGGCGCGGTCGTAGTAGGTCATCGTCGCGGCGCTCTTGGCGGCGATCCAGCCGTTGTTCCACCCGCGCGCCCACGCCCTGCCGGTGCCGTTCCAGCTGTGGTCGAGGTCGCCGAGGTACTGGATGTCCGCGGCGCCGCGACCCTCGCGCTCGGCCTCCTTGCGCAGCGAGAACGGCAGCACGGTGCCCCCGGCGGGGTTCGGCTGCTCGAACACCGAGCGGCCGCCGGGCAGCTCCAGCGGATGCGTGTCGCCGAAGCCGCGGATGCCCCGGAGCGTCCCGTAGTAGTGGTCGAACGACCGGTTCTCCTGCATGAGGACCACGACGTGCTCGACCGCGTCGAGCCCGCCCCGGCGCATCGGCTCGGCCATGGCCGCGTGGACGGACGGGGGAAGCAGGGAACCGGCGAGGGCCGCTCCGGTGACGCCGAGTACCCGGCGGCGGGACAGTTCAGGCATGCCGGAACCCTTGCGGAGCAAGGTGAACGGCACAAGAACCGGAAGTCGCTATTGCGCGTGGGGCGGACGACCCCGCCGGACGACCGGGCCGAACCGTGCTCGATCGGCTGCGCGGAGTCACCTCGTTCGGCACCATGGAGTACATGACGACGATCGGCTTCCTCGGCACCGGGATCATGGGCCACGCGATGGCCGCCAACCTCGTCCGCGCCGGACACGACCTCCGCGTGTGGAACCGCACGCGTGCCAAAGCCGAACCGTTGGGTGCGCACGGCGCGCGGGTCGTGGACACCCCCGACGAGGCGGCCAAGGGCGCCGACGTCCTGGTCACCATGCTCGCCGACGGCCCGGCGGTGGCCGAGGCGTTCGCGGCGGCGGCCGTCGCGCCCGGCACGTTGTGGCTGCAGACCAGCACGGTCGGCGTCGACTGGACCACCCGGCTCGCCGAGGACGCGGAGAAGAGCGGAGCGGCCTTCGTCGACGCCCCGGTGCTCGGCACCAAGCAGCCCGCCGAAAAGGGCCAGCTCGTCGTGCTGGCCTCCGGGCCGGAAGCGCTTGCCGAACGCGCCGCGCCGGTGTTCGACACCATCGGCTCGCGCACGATCTGGGTCGGCCCGGTCGGATCCGGCACCAAGCTGAAGCTCGTCGCGAACGCCTGGGTGCTCGCGCTGACCAACGCGACCGCGGAAAGCCTCGGCCTGGCCCGCGCGCTCGGCCTCGACCCGACGTTGTTCCTGGAGACGATCAAGGGCGGCGGGCTCGACGTCGGCTACGCGCACGTGAAGGGCGGCGCGATGCTGGCGGGGGAGTACCCGGCGTCGTTCCCGGCGAGCCTCGCCGCGAAGGACGCGCGGCTGGTGCTCGAGGCGGGCGGCGACGCCGTCGACCTCGGCGGCGCGCGGGCGACACTGGCGCACCTGGAGATCACCCTCGCCGCCGGGCACGGCGGCGAGGACATGGCCGCCCTCTATCGCGCCGTGGTCCGCGACTGAGCACGCGAGATCTCCGTCTGATCACGCGAGATCTCCGCGCAAACACGTGAGATGTCCACCGGCACACGCGGGTCTCCCGGCACGGCGCGGAGCGGAACAGGAGGTCTCACGTGTGCCGGGGGAGATGCGGCGTGATCGGCGGGAGATCTCGCGTGACGGGGCGGTCCGGCTGCGCTGTGTGACCGTGCGGCGGGGCGCGGGCAGGGTGACCTCGTCCAGGCGGTAACCTCACGGCACCACAGACCGTGCAACCCCGAGGAGGGCCCGTGTCGGCAGGGCAGCTCGCCGCGCTCATCGCCGCAGGAGCTTTCGTACTGCTGGTATTGCTGCTGGCGATCCCGCTGCTCAAGCTCGGCCGCACGCTGGACGAGGCCACCATCGCGATCCGCAAGGCGCACGAGAACACCGATCCGCTGCTGCTCGGCGCCAACGAGACGATCACGCACGTCAACACCCAGCTCGAACGGGTCGACGGCATCACCGCGAACGCGCAGGCGGTCAGCGGCAACGTCTCGGCGCTGTCCTCGGTGTTCACCGCGACGCTCGGCAGTCCGCTGGTGAAGACCGCCGCGCTGTCCTACGGC
The DNA here is from genome assembly GCF_039541975.1 of Amycolatopsis samaneae. Taxonomy (NCBI): domain Bacteria; kingdom Bacillati; phylum Actinomycetota; class Actinomycetes; order Pseudonocardiales; family Pseudonocardiaceae; genus Amycolatopsis; species Amycolatopsis samaneae. Next base: position 298,221 of record NZ_BAABHG010000002.1, on the reverse strand, counting down.
ATCACCAAGGCCGTCAAGGCGCGCCGGAAGAAGAAGGAAGAGAAGGCCCTGCGCCCGGCACGGCGGAGGGGGCGCAAATGAGGCGCCTGTTCTGGCTCGGCCTCGGCGTCGTCGCCGGGGTCGCGCTCTCGCGCAAGGCCACCGAAACGGCTCGCCAGGCCACCCCGGCGGGGTTAGCATCGAACCTGGGCGACGCCGTGCGTGAGCTGGCCGGCGCCGTCGGTTCGTTCGGCGCCGAGGTGCGCGCCGGGATGAACGAGCGGGAACAGGAGCTGCACGACATGGTCGAGGAACGGACCGGCTACTCCGCGCCGGTGGCGGGCGGCAGGCACGCCGCCGCCGGTCGCCCTGCCCGGCGAGCTCGCCGGGCGGAGGGCTGAGCGGGCCGCGCCCGCGACCCGAGCCCTTCGCCGCCGCCGTCGTTCCCCGTACCCGGCCGGATACCAGGACGCGTACCCGAGCCTCTGCACAAGGACTGACCCGTGGACACACACGAAATCACCGATCGTTTCCTGCGCCATTTCGAGCACAAGGGCCACACCCGGGTGCCCAGCGCCCCGCTGATCCTCGACGATCCGAACCTGCTGTTCGTCAACGCGGGCATGGTGCAGTTCAAGCCGTACTTCCTCGGCGAGGCCCCGCCGCCGTACCCGCGCGCGACCAGCGTCCAGAAGTGCGTCCGTACCCCGGACATCGACGAGGTCGGCAAGACCACCCGGCACAACACGTTCTTCCAGATGGCCGGGAACTTCTCCTTCGGCGACTACTTCAAGGAAGGCGCGATCGAGAACGCCTGGGAGCTGATCACGAAGTCCCAGGCCGACGGCGGCTTCGGTCTCGACCCGGAGCGGATCTGGGCGACCGTCTACGAGGACGACGCCGAGGCGGCCGGGCTGTGGCGCAAGATCACCGGCCTGCCCGGTGAGCGCATCCAGGCCCGCGACGGCAAGGACAACTACTGGGACATGGGCGTGCCCGGTCCCGGCGGCCCCTGCTCGGAGATCTACTACGACCGTGGCCCGGACTACGGCCGCGAGGGCGGCCCGGTCGCGGACGAGGATCGCTACATCGAGATCTGGAATCTCGTGTTCATGCAGGACGTCCGCGGCGAGCAGAGCCCCAAGCACGGGCACAAGCCGATCGGCGAGCTGCCGAAGAAGAACATCGACACCGGCATGGGCGTCGAGCGTGTCGCGACGATCCTGCAGGGCGTCGAGAACGTCTACGAAACCGACCTCGTGCGCCCGGTGATCGGCCGCGCCGAGGAGTTCTCCGGCCGCCGCTACGGCTCCGACCACACCGACGACGTCCGTTTCCGCGTCATCGCCGACCACGCCCGCACCGGCGTGCTGCTCATCGGCGACGGCGTCACCCCCGGCAACGACGGCCGCGGCTACGTGCTGCGCCGTCTGCTGCGCCGCATCATCCGCTCCGCGCGCCTGCTCGGCGTGCACGAGCCGGTGCTGCCCGCCTTCGCCGGGGTCGTCCGCGACACCATGGGCCCGACCTACCCCGAGCTGGTCGCGGACTTCGGCCGTATCGAAGAGGTCGTGCGGGTCGAGGAGGAGGCGTTCCTCTCGACGCTGACCAGTGGTTCGCGCATCTTCGATCTCGCGGCCGAGGAGACCAAGCGCTCCGGCGGCGAGATTTTGGCCGGGGACAAGGCTTTCCAGCTGCACGACACCTACGGCTTCCCGATCGACCTGACCCTGGAGATGGCGGCCGAGCAGGGCCTGTCCGTCGACGAAGAGGGCTTCCGCTCGCTCATGAACGAGCAGCGGCAGCGGGCGAAGGCGGACGCGGCCTCGCGCAAGAGCGGCCACGGCGACCTCTCGGAGTACCGCAAGGTCCTGGAGCAGCACGGCGAGACCCAGTTCCTCGGCTACACCGATCTGCAGGCCGACGCGAAGGTCGTCGCGCTGCTGGCGGACGGGCAGCCGGTGACCAGTGTCGGCGCGGGCAAGAAGGCCGAGCTGGTGCTCGACCGGACCCCGTTCTACGCGGAGAGCGGTGGCCAGGTCGCCGACACCGGAGTGCTGGTCGGCGACGGCGTCGAGCTCAAGGTCCTCGACGTGCAGAAGATCGTGCCCGGCCTGTTCGTGCACCGCGTCGAGGTCACCGAGGGCGAGGTCGGCGTCGGCACCGGGCTGACCGGGTCGGTCGACTCGCACCGCAGGCTGTCCATCGAACGGTCCCACTCCGCGACGCACCTGGTGCACGCGGCCGTGCGCGGCGCCTACGGCAAGCGCGCGGCGCAGGCCGGCTCGCTGAACTCGCCGGGCCGGATGCGCTTCGACTTCACCACCCCCGGCTCGGTCTCCGCCGACGTGCTGACCGAGGTCGAGCAGGAGGTCAACGACTACCTGGTCAACGACGTCGAGGTCCAGACCTACGTCACCACCAAGGACAAGGCCCTCGAACTCGGCGCGGTCGCGCTGTTCGGCGAGAAGTACGGCAACGACGTCCGCGTGGTCGACATGGGCGAGTACTCGCGTGAGCTGTGCGGTGGCACGCACGTGGGCCGCATCGGCCAGCTCGGCCTGGTCAAGCTGGTGGCCGACTCGTCGATCGGTTCCGGCGTGCACCGCGTCGAGGCGCTGGTCGGCGCGGACGCGCTGCGCTACGTCCGCAAGGAACAGCTGCTGGTTTCGCAGCTGGCGAACACCTTCAAGGTGCCCTCGGACCAGTTGCCCTCGCGCATCGAGGACGTGCTGAGCAGGCTCAAGAACGCCGAGAAGGAGATCGAGCAGCTGCGCACGCAGCAGGTGCTCGGCTCGGCGGGCGCGCTCGCGGACAAGGCACAGGACGTGGGCGGCGTCGCCGTGGTCGCGGAGGTCGTGCCCGAGGGCGTGGACGCGAACGGCCTGCGCGCGCTCGCCTCGGAGGTCCGCGGCAGGCTCGGCACGCGCCCCGGCGTCGTCGCGTTGTTCGCGCCGGCGGGGGAGAAGGTCAGCTTCGTGGTCGCGACGACGTCGGCGGCCAGGGACAAGGGCATCGCCGCGGGCAAGCTCGTGCCCTCGTTCGCCCCGGCGATCGGCGGCCGCGGCGGCGGCAAGCCGGACATGGCGCAGGGCGGCGGCACCAACCCGGCCGGCGCCGGAGAGGCCGTCACGGCCCTGCGCGCGGCGATCGCCGCCCTTGGGTAAGCAGCGCGGCCCGGATCGTCCCGGTGTGGACGATCCGGGCCGGGGCAGGCGTCTCGGGGTCGATGTCGGGTCTGTCCGGGTGGGAGTCGCGCTCAGCGATCCCTCCCCGATCCTCGCGAGCCCGCTCGTTACCCTGTCCCGCGATGCGAACGACGACAGTGATCTGGACCAGCTTGCCGCCCTCGTCACCGAGCACGAGGTCGTCGAGGTGATCGTGGGCCTGCCGAGGACGCTGGCCAACCGGCACGGCTCGGCCGCCGCCATCGCGCTCGACTACGCCGACGCGCTCGCCGCACGGATCGCTCCGGTCCCCGTCCGGCTCGCCGACGAGCGACTGACGACGGTGACGGCGACGCGTATCCTTTCGGCGCGTGGGGTGAAGGGACGCAAGCAGCGCGCGGTGGTCGACCAGGCCGCCGCCGTGGAAATCCTGCAGGCGTGGCTCGACGCCGCGGCCGCACAGCACGCTCGGGAGGGCGAGTCATGACCGAGCCGCCCGGCGGTTCCGAACGTAGAGGAGGACGTCGACGGCTGCGCGAACCCGCGCCCGAGACACCCCCGCACCGGAACCCGGAGCCCCGGCCCGCGCCGGGCCGCCCCGCCCGGTCCACCCAGCCGAGTGAACTTCCGCCCCGGCACCACCGGCGTGCCCAGCCCCCGGAGGAGCAGCCCGGGTTCGACGGCCCGCCGCCGCGCCGCCGCGCGGTGCCCCCGGACACCCCGGCCGGGCCTCGCCCGTCCGGGCGGCGGCGCCGTGCCGAACCGGAGGACTACGCGCCCGGGGATTACGGGACTCCGGCCGAGGACCACGCGCCACCCGCCGACGAGCCCCCCGTCCGTCGCGCCCCCCGTTCCCGGTATCGCGACGAGCCGGACGGGCCGCCTCCGCCGCGGCCTCGCCGCATGGCCGACACGCCCGCGCAGCCACCCCGCCGGGTGCCGCCGCCGGATCGGGCCGCGGGTCCGCCGGAACGTCCGGTTGGTCCGCCCGATCGTCCCGCGAGCCCGGTGGATCGCCCCGTCGGCCCGCCCGACCGTGCGGCAGGCCCACCGGATCGGCCCGTCGGCCCGCCGGACCGGCCTTCGGGCCCGCCCGACCGTGCCGCCGGTACGCCCGCCGAACCACCGCCCCGGGTCCCGCCCGAGCCACCCCGGCGGCCGCGGCCGGTCCGGGACGAGCGGCCCACCGACATCATCCCGTTCGTGCCGGACGAGCCCGAGCCCCCGAAACGCGACTCGCGGCCGGAGCCCGGGGAGGCACCCGCCGAAGACGAGTTCTTCGACGAGTACGGGTACGACGACGAGTACGACCAGGAATACGAAGACGAGTACGAAGACGGCGAGTACGAGGACGAGGAGCCCGAGCCGAAGAAACGCCGGGGCAAGCGGGCGTTCGGCTGGATCGCCGCCCTCGCGGTGCTCGTGGCGCTCGCCGGCGGTGCCTGGTACGGCTACCAGGCCCTGTTCGGCTACGAGGACTTCGAGGGTTCGGGCACCGGTGACGTCCTCGTCCAGGTCGAGGACGGCGATTCGACCTCGGCGATCGGCGCCCGGCTCGCCGACGCGGGCGTCGTGGCGAGCGGGCGGGCGTTCGTCAAGGCAGGCAAGGACAATCAGGCACTGGCCAAGATCCAGCACGGCTACTACGTGCTGAAGCAGCGCATGTCCGGGGCGAGCGCGGTCGATCAGATCGTGTCCCCGCAGGCGCGCGTCGGCGAGCTGGAACTCAAGCCCTACACCCAGTTCGACGACATCACGCAGCCAGACGGCAAGGTCACCCCCGGGGTGTTTTCCTTGCTGTCCAAGGCTTCCTGCGCGAACCTCAACGGCAAGAGCACCTGCATCAGCACCGACGAACTGCGCAAGACGGTCGAGAACGCCGATCTGAAGGCGCTGGGCGTGCCGGACTGGGCGGTGGCACCCGCGTCGAAGGCCGAGCACAAGGACAAGCGGCTGGAGGGGCTCATCGCCCCCGGCGTGTACGACGTCAAGCCCGGTTCGCCCGCGCTCGACATCGTCACCAAGCTGGTCAAGGACTCGGCGACGGCGATCGCCGGTGCCGGGCTGACCGCCCAGCACGCCGGTCCCGGGAAGACCCCGTACGAGACCCTGATCATCGCGTCGATCATCGAGCGCGAGGCGATCACCAGCGACTTCGGCAAGATCTCCCGCGTCATCTACAACCGGCTCGACAAGGGCATGAAGCTGGAGATGGACTCGACGATCAACTACCCGCTCGACAAGCCGACCCTGTGGACCAGCGACGCGGACCGGGCCAAGCCGGGCCCGTACAACAGCTATCTCAACACCGGGCTGCCGCCGACGCCGATCGCGGTGTCCAGCAAGGACGCCATCCAGGCGGCGCTCAACCCGCCGCCCGGTGACTGGCTATTCTTCGTCAAGTGCGAGAAGAACGGCCAGTCCTGTTTCGCGGTGACCTACGAGGACCACAAGAAGAACAAGCACGACGCGGATGCTCGCGGTGTCGGCTGAGCCAGGGCCGCGCAAGGCAGGGGTGCTGGGCAGGCCGATCGGGCACTCGCTGTCGCCGGTGCTGCATGAGGCCGCCTTCCACGCGCTCGGCCTCGACGGCTGGACCTACGAGCGGATCGAGGCCGGCGCCGAGGAACTGCCCGGCCTCGTCAACGGCCTCGGCCCGGAGTGGGCCGGGTGCTCGGTCACCATGCCGGGCAAGCGCGCGGCGCTGGAGTACGCGGACGAGGTGACGCCGCGCGCGGCGGCCGTCGGCGCGGCCAACACCCTGGTGCGCCGTGCCGGGGGCGGCTGGCGGGCGGACTGTACCGACGTCGAGGGCGTGACCGGCGCGCTGCGCGCCGCGGGCGGGTACACGCCGTCAACCGGGGACGTCGCCGTCGTGCTCGGCGCGGGTGGCACCGCGGCGGCGGCGGTGGTCGGGCTGGCGGACCTAGGCGTGCGGCAGGTGCGGCTCGTCGTGCGGGAGCCCGCGCGCGCCGTGGAGACCGTCGACGCGGCGAAGCGGGCCGCGCTGGACGTCGAGGTGCTGCGCTGGTCCGAAGTGGACTTCGCGGAACTGGCCACGGCGGCGGTGCTGGTGAACACCGTCCCGCCGGACGCGGTGCTGCCCCACGTCGAGCGGCTCGCGGGCATCGGCTGCGTCCTGGACGTCATCTACCACCCGTGGCCGACCCCGCTCGCCGAGGCCGTCGGCGCCCGGGGCGGGCGGCTCGCGACCGGGCTGGACATGCTGCTGCATCAGGCTTTCGGGCAGGCCGAGCAGTTCACCGGACTGCCCGCGCCCCGGGAAGCCATGCGTGAGGCTCTGCGCGTGGCGACCGGGGGCATCCTGCCGCTGCCGATCTCCTGAAATCCCCTTCCCCCAAGCCATCGGCTGATATTCTGGTGGACTGCCTTGAACCTCTTGCAGGGAAGGACACTGAGGGGAAATGCCCAAACCGGACAGCTCCGACTACACCGAAAACGACATCGCGTCCGCTTGGGTGGGGGAGCCACCCGTGCTGAATTCGCGGGTCACCCTGGCCGAGTACGACCCGGAATGGCCGAAGCTCTACGAACGCGAGGCCGAGCGGATCCGCGCCGCGCTCGGCGACCGGATCCTGGTGCTCGAACACGTCGGCTCGACGTCGGTACCCGGCCTGTGCGCCAAGCCGATCATCGACATCCTGCTCGAAGTCCCGGACTCCGACGACGAAGACGCCTACGTCCCGGATCTGGAGGCGGCGGGGTACCGGCTGAACATCCGTGAGCCGGACTGGGAGAAACACCGGTGCTTCAAGGGCCCGGACACCAATGTCAACCTGCACGTGTACTCGCCGGGCAACGGCCAGACCGAGCGTTACCGGCTCTTCCGCGAACGGCTGCGCTCCCATCCGGGGGAACTGGCGCGCTACGAACGCACGAAGCGGGAGCTGGCCGCGCGGGAGTGGAAGTACATCCAGAACTACGCCGACGCCAAGACCCCGGTGATCGACGAGATCATCGAACGCGCCCGCGCCGCGCAGTACGACGGCTTCAGCGAGGCCTACGCCGAGCATTCGGGCAAGCACGTCTACAACACGCTCTACGACCGGCCCGCGATCCTCGACCTCGCCGGTGACGTCGCGGGGAAACGCGTGCTCGACGCGGGCTGCGCCGCCGGGCACCTGAGCGCGATGCTGGCCGAGCGGGGTGCCGACGTCCTCGGCGTCGACGCCAGCGAAGGCATGATCACCGTGGCGCGCAAGCACTTCGGCGACGTCGCGCGCTTCGAACACGCCGACCTCACCCGGCCACTGTCCTTTGTGGAGGATGGATCGATCGACCTGGTCACCGCGTCGCTCATGTTGCACTACCTCCGGGACTGGGACCCCGCGCTCGCCGGGTTCCGGCGGATGCTGCGGCCCGGCGGCGTACTGGTGTTCTCGGTGCATCACCCCGGCGAGGACTGGCGGTGGTTCGGCAGGGAGGACTACTTCCGGCTGGAACTGCTGGAGGACGAGTTCCCGCTGGGGGACCACGAGCACAAGGTGCGGTACTACCGGCGCCCGCTGAGCTGGACGTTCGACGCGGTCCGCGACGCCGGGTTCGCCGTCGACCGGCTCGCCGAGCCAGCGCCGCTGCCCGAGACGGACGAGGTGAACCCGCGCGCGGCGGCGAACCTGCGCACGAAACCCCGGTTCCTCTACTTCCGGGCCGTGGCCCCGGCGTGAGGTCGAGGGGCTTTCCCCGCGTGTCACGCGGGGAAAGCCCTCGCCACGTATGGTGACCGGTATGAAGATCGCGATCCTCGACGACTACCAGAACGTGGCGCTGGACTACGGCGACTGGGACTCCCTGAACGCCGACGTCCAGGTGTTCACCGAACCGTTCGCGGACGCCGACGAGGTCGTCGCGCGGCTCGCCGGGTTCGAGGCGGTCGTCGCGATGCGTGAGCGCACCCGGTTCCCCGCCGCGGTCCTCGACCGGCTGCCGGACCTGAAGCTGCTGGTGAGCACCGGGACGCGCAACGCCGCCATCGACGTGCCCGCCGCCCGCCGCAACGGCGTCGTCGTCTGCGCCACCGGCTACTCGGGCCTGTCCACGGCCGAGCACACCTGGGCGCTCATCCTCGCCGCGGCGCGCAATCTGCCCGCCGAGTTCCGGTCCATGCGCGAGGGCGGCTGGCAGCGCACGGTCGGGATCACCCTGCACGGCCGGACGCTCGGCCTGCTCGGGCTCGGCAGGCTCGGGGCGGGCGCGGCGCGGATCGGCCAGGCGTTCGGGATGGAAACCATTGCCTGGAGCCAGAACCTGACGCCCGAGAAGGCGGCGGAACACGGCGTCACCGCGGTCTCGAAGGAGGAACTGTTCGCCCGCGCCGACGTCCTGTCGGTCCACCTGGTGCTCGGCGACCGCAGCCGGGGTCTCGTCGGCGCGGCCGAACTGGCCGCGATGAAGCCCACCGCGCTGCTGGTGAACACCTCACGCGGTCCGATCGTGGACGAGGCGGCACTGGTGGACGCCTTGCGGCGCAAGGAGATCGCCGGGGCCGCGCTCGACGTCTACGACGTCGAGCCGCTGCCGTCCGGCCATCCACTGAGGACACTCGACAACGCCGTGCTGACCCCGCACCTCGGCTACGTCGCCCACGAGGTCTACCAGGTTTTCTACCGCGACGCGGTCGAGGACATCGCCGCCTACCAGGCAGGCAAGCCGATCCGCGTCATGGAATAGCGAACTCGCGTACCCACAGGGTCGGCTCGCGTACCCACAGGGTCGGCTGGCGAGCCGACCGTCCAGGTACGCGAGCCGACGTTCTGGGTACGCGAGCCGACCGTCCAGGTACGGGTTTTCTAGAACGGCTGGGCGTCCGGAGGGCAGGTGGTGCCCTCGGCGGGGACGGTGAGGTCGTCGAGGTAGCGCCCAATCGCCGCGGAGGCGCAGGTGCTGGGCACGTCCAGCGAGGTGTGCCCGGCGCCGTCCACCACCAGCACGTGGCCGTCGCCGAGCTGGGCCGCGGTGGCTCGCGCGTTGGCGAGCGGCGTCGCCGGGTCGAACCGGTTGTTCAGCACCAGGATCGGGTTCTTCCTCGGCCGGTTCCACGGCCCGGTGTAGCGGTCCGCGTCGTGGCCGGGCCAATCGACACACTGCGTCAGCGAGAACACCGCGGCGAGCCCGAAGTACGGCTGCCGCGCCTGTTCGCTCGCGGCCAGCCTGTCGTAGTCGGCCGGGTGCCGCGGGTTGTCACTGTCGGCGCACTGCACGGCGAGGAATCCGCCGGTGTGCACCGGGACGTACGGGTCCAGCACCGGCGGATGCGCGGCCGCCGCCCCGGCCGACGACGCGGCGAGGGAGTTCAGCGTCTGCCCCAGCGCCTTCCAGCGCGGTGAGAGGTACAACGCGCTGTCGATCTGCTGGAGCAGCGATGCCAGCGTCACGCCGCCGACTGGCCCCTGGCTCAGCTTCGCGAAGATGTCGGCGAACTTCTGCCGCTGATCCCCTTGCGAGAACGCGCATTTCGGCCCGGCCGCGGCGCACACGGCGAAGAAGTGCTCGAGTTCTTCCTGCTGCGCGGAGGCGACGTCGGCACGCACGTCGACCGGGGCGTGCTCCTGACCCGGCTTCCCGGTCGCGTTGGCGACCAGATCGAGCGTGCCGTCGAGCACCATCGACCGCACCGAGCCCGGGAACAGGTTCGCGTACGTGCCACCGAGATACGTGCCGTAGGAATAGCCGTAGTAGTTCAGTTCCCTGTCCCCGACGGCCTGGCGCAGCAGGTCCATGTCCCGCGCCGTGTTGGCCGTCGAAAGGTGGTTCAGCAGTTCACCCGACCCGGCCGCGCACGCCCTGCCCACGGCGGCGCCGGCGGCGTAGAACGCTTCGCGCTGCTCGGGACGCAGCGGTGATCCCTCGAGCTTCGGTTCCTCCGCACCGGGGCAGCTGACCGGGGCCGAGCCGCCGATGCCCCGGGGATCGAAGCTCACCAGGTCGTACCGGTCCCGCAGGTGTTCGGGGTAGTGCGGGCCGAACCGGGTCAGCTCGCCGACGCCGTCCGTGCCGGGCCCGCCGAAGTTGACGAACAGCGACCCGGCGCGCCGTGCGGGATCCTTCGCCGGGAGCCTGATCACCGACAGCGTGATCGTCTTTCCGTGCGGCTCGCGGTAGTTCAGTGGCACCGGGGCGCCCGCGCACTGGAACGATCCGTGACACGGTGTCCAGCGCAGCTCGGGGACGGCCGCGCCGCCGGTGCCCAGCGGCGGGGGAGCCGGCGACGTCCCGGCCCGCCCGGCGACCGGGCCGGACGGCGGCGGGTCGGCCGGGGCCGGGGCGCACGCGGTGAGGGCCAGCAGCAGGACGGCGGCCAGCGCGCCGCGCCGGGCCCGCATCAGCCGCGCAGCTCCGCCAGCACCGCGTCGGTGTATCGGGGCCACGCCTCGGCGGCCCACGGGCCGAAGGCGCGGTCGGTGAGCGCGACGCAGGCGGCGCGCGCGTCCGGGTCGACCCACAGGAAAGTCCCGGACTGTCCGAAGTGGCCGAACGTCGCGGGCGAGCTGGCCGATCCCGTCCAGTGCGGGTTCTTGTGGTCGCGGATCTCGAAGCCGAGTCCCCAGTCGTTCGGCTTCTGGTGGCCGAATCCGGGCAGCACACCGGAAAGGCCGGGGAACACCACGTTCGTCGCCTCGCGCAGGGTCGCCGCGTCGATCAGCTTCGGTGCCTGCAGCTCCGCGGCGAAGGCGGCCAAGTCGTCCACAGTGGACACGGCGCCGGACGCGGGGGACCCGTCGAGCCGGGTGCCGGACAGGCCGAGCGGGCCGAACAACGCCTCCGCCTGGTACCGCGCGAACGGGATGCCCGAGTGCTCGGCCAGCGCGTCGGCGAGCTGTTCGAACCCGGCGTTGGAATACAGCCGCCGGGTGCCCGGCCCGGCCATCGCTTTGTGCGCGTCGAAGGCGAGCCCGGAGGTGTGTGCGAGCAGGTGACGCACGGTCGAGCCCTCGGGCCCGGCCGGGGTGTCCAGCTCGAACACGCCCTCCTCGATGGCGATCAGCGCGGTGTAGGCGGTCAGCGGCTTGGTGACCGACGCGAGCCGGAACGGGCGCCCGGTGTCCCCGTGCGTGCCGAGCACGGCGCCGTCCGGGCCCACGACCGCGGTCGCGGCGGCCTCGACCGGCCATTCGTCGATCAGGCGAACGCTGTCCATGGCGCCAGCGTATGGCACCCGGCTCAGGTCGTGTCGCCGGGTGACCGGGGCAGGGACACGCGGAACGTGGCGCCCGCGCCGGGGACCGAGTCCAGTTCCAGCACGCCGTGGTGCGCGGTGACGATGGAGGAGGCGATGGACAGCCCGAGCCCGGCCCCGCCGGTCGTCCTGCTCCGGGAGGCGTCCGCGCGGTAGAATCGTTCGAACACCCGCGCCGCCTGTTCGGGGGTGAGTCCCGGCCCTCGGTCGCGGATCTCGAGCACCGCCCTGTCGCCCACCGCGCCGGCGAAGAGCACGACCGGACTGCCCGCGGGCGTGTGGGCGACCACGTTCCCGATCAGATTGCTGACCACCTGCCGGAGCCGCGCTTCGTCGCCCCGGACCGGTGTGACACCGGATTCGAGCATTTCGACCTCCCGGGCCGGGTCGAGTGCGCGCAGATCATGCACCGCGTCGACGGCCAGCGTACGAAGGTCGAGCGGGGCGAGCCGCAGCATCCGGGAGCTCTCGTCGAGCTGGGCGAGCAGGAGCAGGTCCTCCACCAGGTGGCCGAGGCGCTGGGATTCCCGCTCGATGTGGGCGAAGGTCGTATCGACGGCCTCGGCGTCGGGAAGGGCGCCCATCCGGTGCAACTCGGCGTACCCGCTTATCCCCGCCAGGGGAGTCCGCATCTCGTGGCTGGCGTCGGCGACGAAACGCCGCATGCGGGCTTCGGAGCCGCTGCGGGCGGCGACGGCGAGTTCGACCTGCCGGAGCATGCCGTTGAGCGACCGCGCCAGGCTGCCCACCTCGGTGTTCGGCCTGCCCAGTTCGGGAACCCGGCTCGTCAGGTCGCCCGCGGCGATGGCCGCCGCGGTCTCCTCGATCCGGCGCAGCGGGCGCAGTCCCGCCCGGACCCAGAGCCAGCCCGCCGCCGCGAGAACGAGCAGCAGGCCGATTCCGACGAACAGGCAGATCCGCCGGACCCCGGCGACGGTGGAGTCCACGGCGGTCGTCGCCGCCACCACCACACTGCCCGGCCCGGGGGAGCGGGGCGCGACGACGGCGCGCCAGCGTCCGGATCGGTCGTCGAAGGGACGGCCGCCCCTGGCGGCGACCGCGGCGGTGTCGAGCCGTTCGAGTTCGGGGCCGCCGTCGGCGACCGGCCCGCCCGGCCGCGCGAGCCGGACCACAGTGCCGCGCTCGTCGAGCAGGCCGACGTAGAACTCGTCGATCAGGTCGAGCACCTGACCCGGCGCGGTGAGCGGCTGGGGCGTCGGCTGCCGTAGCGGCTCGGGGAGCCGGGCCATGGCCAGGCTGAACAGGCGCAGCTGCGAGTCCACCCGGTCCATCAGCGGGCCGCGCACCGCGACGATGACGACGAGATCGCTCGCCGTCAGCCCGGCGGCGAGCAGCGTGATCATGATCAGCACGATCCTGGTGCGCAGCGAGAGGCGGTTCATTTCGGCCCGCGCAGTACGTACCCCACCCCGCGTACGGTGTGGATCAGCCGGGGTTCCGTGGTGTCGATCTTCCGCCGCAGGTAGCTGATGTACGAGTCGATGATGCTCGCGTCGCCGCCGAACTCGTACTTCCACACGTGCCGCAGGATCTGCGCGCGCGACAGCACTTGACCGGCGTGTTCGACGAGGTAGCTCAGCAACGTGAACTCGGTCGGCGAAAGGGTGACGGTCGTACCGCCCCGCACCACGCTGTGGGACTCGGCGTCCAGCTCCAGCCCGGCGACCGCGCCGGTGGTCCCGCGACGCCGCAGGATGGCCCGGATCCGGGCGATCAGCTCTTCGAGCTTGAACGGCTTCGTGACGTAGTCGTCCGCACCGCCGGTGAGTCCCGCGATGAGGTCTTCGTCCGCGTCCCTCGCCGTCAGGAACAGCACCGGGAGCCGCGCGCCCCGTGTCCTGAGCCGGCGCAGCACCTCGAAGCCGTCGAGATCCGGCAGCATGACGTCCAGCACCACGAGGTCCGGCACGTCGGCTTTCGCCGCGGCGAGCGCCTCGGCGCCCGAGCCCGCCGACGACACGGTGAATCCCGCGAACCGCAGGCTCGCCGAGAGCAGGTCGCGCAGCGTCGGGTCGTCCTCGACCACCAGGAGCCTCATGTCCGTACGGCCCCGAGCCCGGCGGGCACGCGCGACCGCATCAGACGTCCCGTGCCCGGAGCAGCGCGAAGCCGCCGAGCAGGCAGGCCGCGGTGAACGCGCAGAGCACGCCGAAGCCCGCCCACGGCGCCAGCGAATGGGAATCCGGGACCACGGTGGTGATCCGGGTGCCCGCCGACGTCGGCCAGTACTGGTTGACGCGCTGCTGCCAGGTGGCCGGGAGGGTCGCGCTGACCAGCCGGACCAGCAGGGTGATCGTCACCAGCAGGGCGAGCGCGCCCGCGGTGGCCCGGACCATGGCGCCCAGCGCGAGCCCGAGCAGCCCGAGCAGGGCGAGGTAGAGCCCGCTGCCCACGACCGCACGGAAGACCCCGGGATCGGCAAGGGTGGTGTGCGGCGCGCCGGCACCGGCGATGAGCGCTTGGCCGAGGAGGAACGAAGCGAAACCGATCACCTGCCCCGAGAGCAGCGCGAAAGCACCGAAAGAACAGATCTTCGCCACGTAGAGCCTGCCTCGGCGGGGCACCACCGTCAAACTCGATTGGATCATGCCGGTCGAGTACTCGGAGGTCATCACCAGCACGCCCAGCACCCCGATGGTCAGCTGCGCCAGGAAGATGCCCGACAAACTCAGCGCGGTCGGGTCGAACGCCGGGCGGTCGGCGGGCGCGGCGCGGACGTGGGCGCTCGCCTGACCGCGGGCTATGAGGGTGCCGAGGCCGACGCAGAGCACCGCCGTGCCCACCAGGGTGAGCCAGGTCGAGCGCAGGCTCCGGAGCTTGGTCCATTCGGATCGGATGAGGCCGTTCATGACGAAACCCCGTAATCCACGACGTCGCGGGTGACGTCCATGAAGACGTCTTCGAGAGAACCGCGCACCGGCGTCAGTTCGGCGAGCGCTGCCCGGCAGGACGCGGCGAGCACGCCGATCTGCCCGCTTTCCAGTCCGGTCACGGTCAGCGATCCGTCCTTTTCGGACTGAACGTGGGCGCCTTCCGCGCTGAGCAAAGGAATCAGTGCCCGTTCGTGGTCCGTGCGGACCCGCACGACCCGCCGGTCGTGGCGGTCGATGAACTCGGTCATCGGGCTGTCGGCGATGAGCCGGCCGCGGCCGACGACCAGCAGGTGGTCCGAGGTCAGTGCCATCTCGCTCATCAGGTGACTCGACACCAGCACGGTGCGGCCCTCGGCCGCCAGTGCGCGCATGAGGGTGCGGATCCACCGGATTCCCTCGGGATCGAGGCCGTTCACCGGTTCGTCGAAGATCAGGACCGGTGGATCGCCCAGCAGCGCGGCCGCGATGCCGAGCCGCTGGCTCATCCCGAGCGAGAAGGTTCCCGCCTTCTTGCCCGCGACGTCGCTCAGCCCGACCATGCCGAGGACGGTGTCGACCCGGCGCGCGGACATCCCGGCGGCCTGCGCGAGGCACAGCAGATGCGCGGCGGCGGTGCGGGAAGGGTGGACCGCCCTGGCGTTCAGGAGCGCGCCGACCGTCCTCAACGGTTCGGCGACGTCGACGTACCGGTCGCCGAACACCGTCGCGCTTCCCGACGACGGCGCGTCCAGCCCGAGGATGAGGCGCATCGTGGTCGTCTTGCCCGCGCCGTTCGGCCCGAGAAAACCGGTGACGCGGCCGGACTCGACGGAAAACGTGAGGTCGTCGACCGCGACCGTGTGCCGGAAGTGTTTGGTGAGGCCCTGTGCCTCGATAGCCGATGTTCCCATGGGACCGACCTTGACCGGCCGAGATGACCGGGGACTGTGAACCGGCCGCGGGCAGCGGCGCCGTACCTGCCCCGATGTCCGCGCGCCTGCCAGAACATTCCCAGAAGGTTCCCAGCGGATCGTGACCTGCCGGGCAGGGCACCCCTCGGAGAGGCTCGGTGATCTGTTCACCGGCGCGTGGAACCGCCGGGGGACTTCCCCGCCGCGGCGGCTTCCAGTCCGGCGATCAGCACGTCCAGCGCCCGCTCGAAGTCCTTCTCCGGGTCGAGCCGCCGCAGCGCGCCGAGCAGCCTGCTGAAGTGCGGGAGCTCCGCCGGGTCGACGCCGGCGAACGGCTCCAGCTGTTCCGGACCGGGTGGCGCGGTGCCGAAGCCCGAGGTGATCAGCAGCAGCGAGCCGAACACGAGGCTGTTGACCGCGCCGACGGCCCAGCGGAGCCCGTCGTCGTCGAACCCGGCTTCGACGAACGCGCCCGCCAAGGCCTCGACCGGGCGCAACGCGGCCGGCGAGGCCGGGTTCGCCTGATCGGAGACCATGGCCAGCGGGACCACCGGATGGACGCGATAGGCCCGGTACATGCCCAGCGCCAGCGTCCGCACCCGTTCGGCCCACGGCAGGGCGGGATCGGCGCTCGGGATGTCGGCCATCACCCGCTCCGCGATGCCGTCGAGGATGTCGGCCTTGTTCGAGACGTGGTTGTACAACGCCATCGCCTCGACGCCCAGCGTCTTGGCGAGCTTGCGCATGGTCAGCCCGTCCAGGCCTTCGCTGTCGGCGAGCGCCAGTGCCGCGTCCAGGACTTTCTCCCTGTTGAGCGGCTCTCGTCGGGCCACGGTCGGTCTCCTCGGTCGATGTGCTGCTTGACAGCGCCGAGTCTAGTCCGGAGTATTTACGTTGTAAATTTACGGCGTAAATATCGGGAGGGATCATGGCGGACGTGATCGTCGCCGGGGGCGGTCCGGTGGGATTGCTGCTGGCGAGCGAGCTGAAGCTGGCCGGGGCCGATCCGCTGGTGCTGGAGGCCGCGCCGGACGGCGCCGCGCGCCGCGCCCGCAGCTTCGGGCTGCGAGGTGTCAACGGCCGCAGCACGCAGTCGCTGGCGCTGCGTGACCTGCTCGGACCGCTGGCCGAGGCGCAGGAGGAGGTGTTCGCCGAGATGGGCGAGCTGCCGGGCGGCCGTGAGACGCCCGAGGTGCTGCTGCGGCTGGTCCGCGAGGGCAGGGCGCGGGGGCACTTCGGCGGGCTGGCGCTGGTCAAGGACCCGGGCGAAGGGGGCGAGGCCACGCCGAACCACCTGATGAAACAGCACACGCTGGAACGGATCCTCGCCGAGCGGGCTCGCGGGCTGGGAGTGCGGATCGAGCACGGCTGGACCGTGGCCGACGTCGTCGCCGCGGACGACGCGGTGACCGTCGTGGCGGACGACGGCCGGACCGAGCGCGCGGCGTACCTGGTCGGCTGCGACGGCGGCCGCAGCGTCGTGCGCCGCGGGGCCGGGATCGGGTTCCCCGGGACCGAACCGACGATGACCGGCCGGACGGTGGTCGCGGAGCTGGCCGACCCCGATTCGCTCACCTCGTCCCTGCGGGCGCCCGGCGGGCTGGTCAACCTGTCGTTGGTCCGGGGCGAGATCGCCACCATCGAGTTCGACGGGGGACCGGCCGACCGGGACGCCCCGTTCACCGCCGAGGAGCTGAGCGGCAGCCTCCGCCGGGTCACCGGGCGGGACATCGCGGTGAAGCGGGTGGAGGCCGGGATCCGCTACAGCGACAACACCCGGCAGGCGGCGACGTACCGGCAGGGCCGGATACTGCTGGCCGGGGACGCCGCGCACGTCCACTCGCCGATCGGCGGCCAGGGACTGAACCTCGGAATCCAGGACGCGATGAACCTCGGCTGGAAGCTCGGCCTCGTCGTCCGCGGCCTCGCCCCCGAGTCCCTTTTGGACACTTACCACGCCGAGCGGCACCCGGTCGGGGCCCGGGTGCTGCGGAACACGCGGGCCCAGGTCGCGCTGATGCGTCCCGGTCCGCAGACCGACGCGCTGCGCGAGGTACTGGGGGAGACCCTGGCCATCCCGGTGGTGCTGGACCGGTTCATCGCGATGGCGAACGGGACGGACATCGACTACGCGCCGGAAGCCCCGTCACCGGTCGGCCGGTTCGCGCCCGGTCCGGTGATCCCGGCGCCGGCGGGCGAGGCGGTCCTGCTGGCCGACGCGCCGGAAATCCGTGCGGTGGCACGGGGTTACGAGGACCGGGTGCGGGTCGCCGGCGCGCACCCCGGCCTCGCGGGACTGCTCGTCCGCCCGGACGGCTACGTCGCGTGGGCGGCGGCCGGGGTGACCACGGACGGGCTGGCGGACGCGCTGTCCGCCTGGTTCGGCGCCCCGGCCGCGGTACCCGCGGCGGGCTGAGGCGCCGGCGCGGTGCGGGGCCGGAAGAGGGAGCGGCCCCGCATCGCGCGGCGATCAGCCCATGAAACGCTCCGGGATGGGCGGTGCTCAGACGAATTCGGTCACCGTGCCGCGGATACCGAAGAGGGACTTGCCGTAGATGTCCGAGGCGACATCGGAGCGCAGCGCCGCGTGCCGGCTCCCGGTCTCGCTGTCGCGCCAGATCCGTTGCAGCGGGTTCGATTCGCCGAAGCTCGAGGCACCCTGCGCGGAGCACACCAGGCGGATCGCCTCCCGCGCGTGCACCGCGGCTACCCCGGCGTCCATCCGGATCCGGGCCCGGACGTCGTAGTCCGGCTGGATCCCGTGGTGCGCGGCCTCGTCGATGTCCGCCGCCGCGCGGTAGGCGTGCAGCAGGGCGGAGTCGACCAGGGACGCGGCCTGCGCGGCGGCCTGCTGGATGATCGGGGCTTCGGCCTGGATGGCGTAGAACGTCTGGGTCAGCGACCGCTGCGGCGCCTTCTCCCGCAGGATTTCGACGGCGGCCTCGGCGAGTCCCAGCTGGGGTCCCGCCAGCACGAGCGCGGCGGCAGGCACGAACGCCGACCGGTAGAGCGCTTCGTCGGTGTAGGGGGTGGCGTAGTGACCTTCGACCGCGTCCGGCGTGGAGTGGAAGCGGTGCGCGGGAACGAAGATGTCCTTGCCGACCAGTGTGTTCGAGGCGGTTCCCCGCATCCCGCTGACGAACCAGGTGTCCTCGACGGTCAGCTCCGACATCGGCACGAGCACCAGCCCGGTGGCGTCGGTGGTGCCTTCCGCGTCCGGCCGCTTCACACCGAGCATCGCCCAGTCCGCGTGGGCGCTGCCGGACGCGGGCGCCCAGCGTCCGCTGACAAGGTAGCCACCGTCGGCCGCCTCCGCGGTCCCGGAGGGGGTGATGACGCCGGCGATGTGGGACTGCGGGGTGCCGCCCCAGACGTCGTCCTGCGCCTGGGCGGGAAAGAGCCCGACGAACCAGGAGTTGATGTTGAGCAGCGTGGTGACCCAGGAGGTCGAGCCGCAGGCCCTGCCGACCTCGCGGCTGACTTCCAGCAGCGTGCGGAAGTCGGTCTGCAGGCCGCCGTGGCGAGCGGGCCGCAGCAGGGAGAGCAGGCCGCTTTCGGCCAGCGCGGCGACGTTCTCCGCGGGCACGTCGCGCTCGCGGTCGGTCCGGTCGGCGTTCCCGGCGATCAGCGGCCGCAGTTTGGTGGCGCGCTCGACGAGGTCGGCGCGCAGCTCGCGGGCTTTGTCGGTGACGTGCGGTGCGTCCAGTGCGATGCTCATGGTTTCTCGCTTTCGGGTAGTGATGCGGGGTCAGCCGGCGAGGGCGTGGGCGGAATGCGTGCCGAAGACCCGGCGCGCGTAGATCAGGGGAGCGGTCGTGGTCGACTCGGCTTCTTCGACCCGCACGACGAGCAGTACGTGGTCGCCGCCGTCGACGTGGCGCTCCACGTGACCGGCGGTCCAGCCCGCGGACTCGGGCAGGTACGGCAGCCCGCCGCGCGGCCGCCAGTCGATCCCGGCGAACTTCGCGCACGGCCCGCGGTTGCGGTGTGCGAAGGCGGACGCGAGGTCCCGCTGGTCGGCGCCGAGGACGTTCGCCCCGACCCGCGCGCCGGGCCGCAGGTACTTCAACAGCCCGGAGGTGCGGGAGAGGGCGAAGGTCATCAGCGGCGGGTCGTTCGACAGCGAGGTGAAGCTGGAAACGGTGCTGCCGTAGGGACCCTCGCCGGTCATCGTGGTCACCACGGTGACCGGCGAGCACAGTGCGCTCACCAGGTCGGCGAAGGTGTCTCGGTCGATCATCGCTGGGCCTTCCGGTCGTGGGGCGCCGGAAGTGCTCCGGCCTCACCTATGAGACCGTGGGGAAGGCGGGTGTCTCTTGGCCTGCGAGCGCAAGATCGCGCCGCGACATTGCGCGCGGCCGTCTTGCCGCGTTCAGCGCAGGACCGCGTCGCCCAGTTCTTCGGCGAGCTCCAAGGCGGTCCGCAGGGCGAGCGGGCGTTCGTCCACCGTGCGTTCGAGTACTTCTTGTGCGCGCCGTACGCGATAGGTGACGGTGCCGCGCGCGATGTGCAGGCGCTGGGCCACGGTCACCAGGCTGCGCTCGGCGTCGAGGTAGTGCCGCAGGGTCGTGCGGAGGATCGCCATCGTCTCGGTGCGCGTGGCCAGCGCGCCGAGTTCACGGCGCACGAGTTCGCCGGCGGCGGTCAGGTCGGCGGTCAGCAGCGCCGCGACGGCGACGTCGGCGTACGCGGTCGACTCGCGTGGGCGTTGGCCGGCCTCGCGGCGCAGGTGTTCGAATCGTTCCGCCCGGCAGGCTTCGGCGTGCGAGCGGCGGAAACCGTCGACACCGTTGGCGGGAAGGCCGATGCCCACGTGCAGCCCGTGCTGTGGCTGGAGGCCGGGCGCCAGCGCGCGGGCGTCCGCCGGACCGGCCATCGGCGCGCGTACGGCGCCCCACGCCCACACCTGGCCGGGCGCCATCGGCACCACCAGCGTCGCGGTCGCGCCCTGTGCGCGCAGCATCTCGGTCGCGGCCGTCTGCAGCGCGGGGTTCGCGGTGGGCGAGTCCGACCACAGGACGACAGCCACGTGCGCGCGGTCGAGGTCGTACCCGAGGGCGTGTGAAGCCTGCTCGGTGTCCGCGGGCGGACTGTCGGAAAGCAGTGCGCGAACGGCACCGGCGCGCGCGGCGGCCGTGCTGACGCTCCACGCGGCGTGTTCCGTGAGGTATTCCCGGATCATCGCGTCGGTGAGCTTGTCGATGCGGCCGAAGAGTTCTTGCGTGACCGCCGTGAGTTCTTCGATCACCGCGGCCGGATCGAGGAGCTCGGCGCAGGCACGGTGGAACGCCTCGGTCGTCAGCGCGTGCGCGATGCGCAGCCCGCGCAACACCTGCTCGAGCGGGATGGCCCGGTGGACGTACTCACGCATCCCCTCCGCCGTGGGCTCGCTGATCGGCGGGCGCTCCCCGGACTGCCCGACGAGGGCGGCCAGCACCTGCACGGCGGACGCCTCGGTGCCGCGGCGGAGCCGTTCGCGGGCCCCGGCGCCGCCCCCGAGGGAGGGCACCTCCTTGAGGATCTGCGCCGCGACCTCGCCGCCCAGTTCGATGGCCCAGCGCACCGGACCCTCCCCGACGAGTGCGATGGCCTCCTCGATGATCGGCCGAGGGCACGCCGCCTGCGCGAGGTCGACCGCACCACGCGGGCTCAGCTTCCTGACCCAGGCCCGCATCACCGCCCGCCCTGTTCTCCGCCGGTCTGGTTGGGGTGATCGGGTGCGCAGCTGATCAGCAGCTGGGCGGTGTGAGCGATGTGGTCGCGCAGCAGGTTCCGCGCTTGCTCGGCGTCGCGGGCGACGGCGGCGTCGAGTAGTGCTCGATGCTCGGCGGCGACGTCGCGGCCGGGTTCGTTGCCGAGGGAGACCGACCACTGCCGGTACAGCTCGGCCTCCTGCCGCAACGACCGTGCCGTGTCGAGCAGCCGCCGGTTGCGGCAGCCGGCCAGCAGCGCGAGGTGAAAGGCCGCGTGTGCCCGCGACCACTCGTCGGCCAGAAGGTCCGGATCGGCCGGGTCACGGTACGGAGCGCGTTCCAGAAGATGGTGCGCGGCAACGGCGTCGGCCTCCCAGCGCAGGTCGCCTTCCCGCACCGACAGCCGCAGGACCAGGGATTCGATCTCCACCCGTGCCTGCGTCAGCTCGGCCAGGTCCTGATGGGACAGTGGCCGGACCAGGTAGCCCTGATGCGGCCTGGCCACCACCAGCCCTTCGGCGACCAGCCTCGTCAGCGCCTCGCGGGTGACGCCGACGCTCACCTTGTAGCGCTCGGCCAGGTCCGGGAACTTGAGCCGTTCGCCCGGCATCAGCCGCGCGGCGAGGATGTCGGCGCGCAAGGCCTGGTGGATGCCGTCGGTGCGGGTCGCGCCGCCGCTCTTGGCCATGCCGCATCCTATCAGCTTACGAATTATCCTTGAACTTTCGAAAGTTGCGTCGCCGTGGTCGGTGCGCCGACGGAGTTCCGGCTGCGCGAGCGCCGGTGGGACAAAGGTGACGTCGACCGGTCCGACGTCGGTTCCGGACGGGTTCGGCTTCGGGGGAGTGACGCGACGGCGGCTCGCCGGAAACGACAGAGCCGTGCGGGATGCGTGGTCCACGCATCCCGCACGGCTCGTGCAGCTACCCCGGGGCGGCCTACCCGTCGAGGTCGGTCGCGACCAGTTCGGCGACCGCGTCGACGGCGGCCTGAGCGCCTTCACCGTCGGCGCTGATGATCACCTCGTCGCCGTGTCCGGCGGCGAGCGTCATCAGGTTGAGCACGCTGCCGGCGGCCACCGGGTCGCCGCCGTCCTTGGCGATCAGCACCGCGACGGGCTGCGCGGCGGCCGCCTTGGCGACCAGCGCGGCGGGCCTGGCGTGCAGGCCGACCTTGCTCGCCACGGTGACACGTTTCTCCGGCATTGTTCGTCCTCTTTCGTCTTGCTTCTCGTGCGGTCCGAGTCTACTTCGCGGCCGTGCGGTCCAGGTCGGCCTCGATCGAGTCGTCCTCACGGCCCGGTGTGCGCAGGTTCCACTTGGTGATGACCCAGCGGAACACCACGTAGTAGATGGCCGCGAAGACCAGGCCGATCGGGATCAGCAGCCACGCCTTGTGCGCGGTGTCCAATGTGGAGTTGAGCGCGAAGTCGATCGCCCCGGCGGAGAAGGAGAAACCGAGCTTGATCCCCAGCGCGTTGACCAGTGCCAGTGAGATACCGGTCATCACCGCGTGGAACACGTACAGCGGCCACGCGACGAACATGAACGAGAACTCGATCGGCTCGGTGACACCGGTGACGAACGCGGTCAGCGCGGCCGCGATCATCACACTGCCGACGACCTTGCGCTGGCTCGGCTTGGCGGACTGCATGATCGCCAGCGCCGCGGCGGGCAGCGCGAACATGAAGATCGGGAAGAACCCGGTCATGAACGAGCCGGAACCCTGGACGTGGCCGAAGAAGTTGTTCAGGTCACCGCCGCCGAAGACGAACCACACCGGCACGTTCAGCAGCTGGTGCAGGCCGACCGGGATGAGCAGCCGGTTGAGCAGGCCGTAGATACCGCCACCGACGACCGGGGAGCCCATCACCGCCTCGCCGACGGCGTGGATGCCCTGGTCGACGTACTTGAACAGCAGACCCAACACCACGCCGATAACGATCATCGCGAGCGCGGTGATGATCGGTACGAACCGGCGCCCGCCGAAGAACGCCAGCCACGAGGGCAGTTTGATCCGGTGGTACCGCTGCCACAGCAGCGCCGTCACCAGCCCGACGATCACGCCGCCCAGCACACTGTAGGGCCAGTTGAGCGGATTGAACTCCCAACCGTACTTGTAGCCGTCCAGTTCCTTGACCGGCGCGAAGACCCGCACGACGGCGTTGAACACGACCCAGCCGACAACGGCGGCGACACCGGTCGAGCCGTCACCCTTGCGGGCGAACCCGACCGCGATGCCGACGGCGAACAGCAGCGGCAGCCAGTTGAACAGGCTGCTGCCCGCTCCTCCGACGACCTCTGCGACCTTGTCCCAGCCGAGTCCCTTCTTGCCGAGCAGATCCTCTTGGCCGAGGCGGTTGAGCAGACCGGCTGCGGGCAGGGTGGCGATAGGGAGCATGAGGCTGCGGCCGAAGCGCTGGAGCCCGGCGAGTCCGCCTCCGCCCTTGCTCTTCGCCCCCTCCGCGGTGGTGGCGCTCATCGATTACCTCCATGGGGTTGATGGCCGGAATCCGGGGCGTTCCGGTCCAACTGCATAGTCACCTGGTAGTGGTCTCCCCGGTACCAGGAAGTCATGTCCTCCACGGGTTCCCCGTTCGAACTGGAAACCCTGCGGAAGACGAGGAGCGGGCTGCCCGCCCTGATGTTGAGCAGGCGCGCCGTTTCACGGTCCGCGGACTCGGCCCAGACCGTCTGCCACGCGTGGTCGGGCCGCACTCCGTAGTTGTCCGCGAGCTGTGCGTACAGCGAGCGGCTCAGGTCGAGATCGAGCAGGCCCGGCGTGCGGCCCGCGTGGTACCAGCCGCGTTCCACCGCGAGCGGGACGCCGTCGGCGCGGCGCAGCCGGACCAGCCGGTGCGCGGGCACCCCACCGGCGAGGCCCAGCGCCTGCGCGGAAGTGACCGGCGGAACCTCCAATGAGGTCGAGACCACTTCGGTCGCCGGGGTCAGCCCGCGGCGGCGCATGTCGTCGGTGAACGACATCAGGTAGACCTGCAGCTCCATCCGGCGGGCCGCGGTGAAGGTGCCCTTGCCGCGGACGCGGGCGAGCAGGCCCTCCTCGACCAGCTTGCCGATTGCCGAGCGCACGGTCAGCCGGGAGACGCCGTAGCGCTGGGCGAGGTCCCGTTCGGACGGGATGGGCGCGCCGGGCGGCAGTTCCCGCTCGACCGTCCGGCGCAGGATCTCGCGCAGCTGGGCGTGTTTCGGGGTCGGTCCGTTGACGACCCGATCGGGTGGCGGGACGGGCGCGGCCGCGCTCATGTACGTCACCCTCCTCGTCGAAGGCCGCTGGGGCCGGTGCTCGCGTCCGGGCCGGAAGATTGGTACGTTCCGGTCTAGACCAATGTCTGATGGGGCAGGATGCTCCGCCGCACGAGCGGGTGTCAACCACCGTTATGCGTTCGTGGCCAGCGGTGGGGTGCATGCCGACGAACGGCGTAGTACAGCTGGATCGTCAGCTTCGCCCCAGGTGGAAAACCGACAGGGAACAAGGAGACCGCGATGGCGGATGACAGGGCGGAAAAGATTCTCGCGGCGCTCGGCGGCGCGGACAACCTGACCGAGATCGAGGGGTGCATCACCCGCCTGCGGTGTGAGGTCGAAGACATGAGCCTCGTCGACGAAGCGGGGCTCAAGGCCGCCGGTTCGATGGGCGTGGTGAAGATGGGCTCGACGGCCCTGCAGGTGATCGTCGGGCCGGAGGCCGACAACATCGCCAGCGACATCGAGGATCTGCTGTGAGCCTGGAGGTACGGAGCCCGGTCGCCGGGCGCGCGGTGGCCATGACCGAGGTGCCCGACCCGGTGTTCGCGCAGGCCATGGTGGGCCCCGGTATCGCGGTCCAGCCCGCGGCCGGGCCCGCCGACGCCGTCGCGCCGATCGACGGCACCATCATGACCCTGCACCCGCACGCCTTCGTGGTGGCGGGCGAGGACGGCCGCGCCGTGCTGGTCCACCTCGGCATCGACACGGTGAAGGAGAAGGGCGAAGGGTTCACCCTGCACGTCGTGAAGGGTGAGCGGGTGCGGGCCGGGCAGCCGATCGTCGGCTGGAACCCGACTGCGGTCGCCGAGGCCGGGTACTCCGCGATCGTCCCGGTCGTGGCGCTCGACGCGCAGGCCGAAGTGCTTTCGGCGCTGGCCGAGGGCGACGTCGCGGCGGGTGACCGAGTGTTCACCTGGGACGCCTGAGCGTCCGGACGAGACCGAGGGAACGGGGCTCCTCCGTGCGGAGGGGCCCCGTTTTCGTCGAAGGCCCGGGGCGGACGTGCGGGAGGGCCGCCCCGACGCTCCGCCGAGCGGCCGGGACGGCCCTGTCCGTCCCTTGTGGAATGTCTACAGAGGACAGAGGTCAGCCGGTGACGACCTGTCCGTTGTCGATCTTGACCGGCACCGAGGCCAGCGGCTTCTTCGCCGGTCCCTGCTTGACGGCGCCGGTGCGCGCGTCGAACACCGACCCGTGGCACGGGCACTTGAGCTCGGTGCCCTGTGGTGTCACCGTGCAGCCCTGGTGCGTGCAGATCGCGCTGAACGCCGCCACGGTGTTCTCCGCGGTCCTGGCCACGACGATGTCCGAGCCGTCGGGGCCCTTGGCGGCCTTGACCTCGCCGACCGGTACGTCGGCGAGCGCGACGAGCGGCCCGCCGGGCGCGGGCTGGGCCTTCTTCGTGTCCGGTGCGGCGGCGGTGCCCGACGAGCCGCAGGCGGCCAGCGCGGCGGCGCCCACCGCGGCGCCCGCCACGGCGGCGCCCGCGCTGAGGACGGAACGGCGGGAGTGTGGTTCGGCAGTCATACCCGTGGACACGGACGCCGCGCCCGTCCGGTTCACTCCCTTTCGGAACGATCGGTGCGCGGCCCTCTGGCTGGTCCTGTGCCGCGAGCCGTGAAGGAGTCCTTCACGGCACTGAGGCCCCGCTGAGCGCCGCCGAGAGTCATCCAACGGGTGAACCCGGGCCGGAAACGGTACGAGCGGTCCACTCGCGCCGTCCGGGGTTTGCCCTGGTGAGGTGGTCCGGGGCAGCGTGGATCACGTGTACCGCGTACTGCTGCTCCTCCTGTTCACGGCCGCCGGGGCCGCCCTCGCCCCGGCGACCGCCGCCCTGCTGCGCCGGGCGGGCGCGCCGATCGCCGTGCCGTCCGCGGCGGGGCTCACCGCGCTGGGCCTTGGCGTGGTCTGCTGGCGCTGGCAGTCCGGTGGCTGTCCGGGCTGGTGGCTCCCGGTGCCGTGCCTGCTGACCGTCCTCGCCGTCCCGCTCGCGCTGGCCGATCTGCGGCATCTGCGGCTGCCGGACGTGCTCACCCTGCCCGCGTACCCGGCGTTCGCCCTCGTGCTGGCGGTCGCCGCGGTGGCGGGCGGCGGCCCGGGCCCGGCGGTCCGGGCGCTGGCCGGGGCGGCGGTGTTCGGCGGTGCGCACGCGCTGGTCCACCTGCGCGCGCCCGGGTCGCTCGGCGCCGGCGACGTGAAGCTGTCGGGCGTCCTCGGCGCGGTGCTCGCCGCGGTGGGCTGGCCGGCCCTCGTCCTCGGCGCGGTAGCGGCGGCGCTGCTCAGCGTGGCGCTCGCGATGTGCCGCCGGGCGTCCGCGGGCGCGGTCCCGCACGGGCCGGGCCTGCTCGCCGCGGCCTGGCTGTGCGCGCTCCTGCCACCGGCGGGATCGGGGGCGGGCCTGGGCTGACCGGAACCGGACGGCGCGGGTGCCCGCCGGAGAGCCGAACCCGGGGAGTCCTTGCTCGCCCGGTCGTGGCGACGTGACAGGATCGTCGGGTGTTGCGCTGGATCACCGCGGGTGAATCACACGGCCCCGCACTCGCCGCCGTGCTCGAAGGCATGGTCGCCGGTGTGGGCGTCACGACCACGGACGTGACCGAGCAGCTGGCCCGGCGCCGGCTCGGCTTCGGGCGCAGTCCCCGGATGGGCTTCGAGACCGACCACATCGAGTTTCTCGGCGGGGTGCGCCACGGGCTCACCCAGGGCGGCCCGATCGCGGTCCAGATCGAGAACGCCGAATGGCCCAAGTGGGAGAAGGTCATGGCGGCCGATCCGGTGGATCCGGAGGAGCTGGCCGGGCTCGCCCGCAACGAGCCGCTCACCCGGCCCCGGCCGGGGCACGCCGACCTGCCCGGCATGCAGAAGTACGGCTTCGCCGAGGCCAGGCCGGTGCTGGAGCGGGCGAGCGCGCGGGAGACGGCGTCGCGTACCGCCCTGGGCACGGTCGCGCGCAACTACCTGCGGCAGCTGCTCGGCATCGAGGTGCTCAGCCACGTGGTGTCCATCGGCGGCGCCGACGCCCCGGCGGGCCCGCTGCCCACCGCGGCGGACCTGCCCGCCATCGACGAGAGCCCGGTCCGTGCCTTCGGTGCGGAGGGCACCGAGGCGATGGTCGCCGAGGTGGACGCGGTGCGGAAGGCGGGCGACACCGTCGGCGGTGTGATCGAGGTGATCGTCTACGGCCTGCCCCCGGGTCTCGGCTCGCACGTCCACTGGGACCGCAGGCTCGACGCCCGGCTCGCGGGCGCGCTCATGGGCGTCCAGGCGATGAAGGGTGTCGAGGTCGGCGACGGCTTCACCACGGCACGCCGCTGGGGCAGCCAGGCCCACGACGAGATCGACCGCGGCTCCGGCCCGGTCGGGGTCACCCGGCGGTCCAACCGCGCGGGCGGGCTGGAGGGCGGCATCACCAACGGCGAGCCGCTGCGTGTGCGGGTCGCCATGAAGCCGATCTCGACCGTCCCGAAGGCACTGTCCACTGTGGACGTCACAACCGGTGAGCCCGCGGTCGCGATCCACCAGCGCTCCGACGTCTGCGCGGTCCCGAGGGCCGGGGTCGTGCTGGAGTCGGTGGTGGCGCTCGTGCTCGCCGACGCCGCGCTGGAGAAGTTCGGCGGCGACTCGCTGGACGAGAGCAGGCGCAACGCGCAGGCCTACCTGAAGGCGCTCGAGGAGCGCTGGTGACCCCGCGCGCGGTGGTCGTCGGGCCGCCGGGCTCGGGCAAGAGCACGGTCGGCCCGCTGCTGGCCGCCCGGCTCGGCGTCGCCTTCCGCGACACCGACGACGACATCGTCGCCCGCGCCGGGCGCGCGATCACCGACATCTTCGCCGAGGACGGCGAGCCCGCCTTCCGCGCGCTGGAAGAGGAGGCCGTCGCGGCGGCGCTCGCCGAGCACGTCGGCGTGCTGTCCCTCGGCGGGGGCGCGCCGATCACGCCAGGGACCCGGGCCCGGCTGTCCGCGCACACGGTCGTCTTCCTCAACGTCGGGATGGCGGCGGGGATCCGGCGCACCGGGCTGTCCACCGCGCGCCCGCTGCTCGCCGGGGTCAACCCCCGGGCGACCTACAAGGCACTGCTCGACGCGCGGGTCCCGGTGTACCGCGAGGTGGCCACGATCGAGGTGGACACCGACGAGCGCACCCCGGAGGAACTGGTGGAGCTGCTCGCGGCCCGCATCGAGGGGCTCGCCGCCGAACGACGGCCGAACTGAGAAAAGGAGCACGATGTCCGACCCGGTCCGTATCCCGGTCGCCACCGCGAAGCCGTACGACGTCCTGGTGGGCCGCGGCCTGCTCGACGAGCTCACCGCCCAGCTGCGGGACGCGTCGAAGATCGCGCTGATCCACCCGCCGACGCTGACCACCACCGCCGAGACCGTCCGCGAGGAGCTGATCGCCGCCGGGCTCGACGCCCACCGCGTCGAGATCCCGGACGCCGAGGACGGCAAGGCGCTCACCGTGGCGAGCTTCTGCTGGGAGGTCCTCGGCCGCATCGGCCTCGACCGCCGCGGGGTCGTGGTCGGCCTCGGCGGTGGCGCGGTCACCGACCTCGCCGGGTTCGTCGCGGGCACCTGGATGCGCGGGGTCCGGCTGGTCAACGTGCCGACCACGCTGCTGGGCATGGTCGACGCGGCGGTCGGCGGCAAGACCGGCATCAACACCGAGGCGGGCAAGAACCTCGTCGGGGTGTTCCACGAGCCGAGCGCGGTCCTCGTCGACCTGGCCACCCTGGAGACGCTGCCGCCGAACGAGCTGGTCGCGGGGATGGCCGAGGTCGTCAAGGCCGGGTTCATCGCCGATCCGAAGATCCTGGAGCTCATCGAGTCCGACCCGGCCGCCGCGGTCGACACGACCGGCGACGTGCTGGGTGAGCTGGTCCGCCGCTCCATCCAGGTCAAGGCCGATGTCGTCGCCGCCGATCTGCGCGAGGCGGATCTGCGCGAGATCCTCAACTACGGCCACACCCTCGGTCACGCCATCGAGCGCCGCGAGCGCTACCGCTGGCGGCACGGCGCGGCGGTGAGTGTCGGGCTCGTGTTCGCCGCCGAGCTGGCCCGCCTCGCCGGGCGGCTCGACGACGCGACGGCCGAGCGGCACGCCGCCGTCCTGCGCCTGCTCGGGCTGCCCACCACCTACGACCCGACCGCGCTGCCGCAGCTGCTGGAGACCATGAAGGGCGACAAGAAGACCCGCTCCGGGGTCCTGCGTTTCGTCGTCCTCGACGGGCTGGCGAAGCCGGGCAGGCTGGAGGGCCCCGACCCGGCACTGCTGGCCGCCGCGTACTCGGCGGTCGCGGCCGGGGAGCAGAGCGGCGGGAGCGTGCTGCTGTGAAGGCGTTCGTGCTCAACGGACCCAACCTCGGGCGGCTCGGCAAGCGCGAGCCGGACGTCTACGGCTCCACCACCCACGACGACCTCATCGCGCTGTGCGTCGACACCGGCGCCGAGCTGGGCCTGGACGTCGACGTCCGGCAGACCGACCACGAGGGCGAGCTGGTCGGCTGGCTGCACGAGGCGGCCGACAGCGGCGTCCCGGTGGTACTCAACGCCGGTGCCTGGACGCACTACTCGATCGCGGTCCGCGACGCGGCGGCCCAGCTCACCGCGCCGCTGATCGAGCTGCACATCTCCAACGTCCACAAGCGCGAGCCGTTCCGGCACCACAGCGTGCTCTCCGACATCGCGACCGGCGTCATCGCGGGGCTCGGCGTGGACGGCTACCGGCTCGCCCTGCGCTGGCTCGCCGACCACACCCGGTGAGTGTCCCGGAGCTCGTCACGGCGCGGCTGCGGCTGCGCGCGCTCACCGAGGCGGACACCGCCGCGGCGGCCCGGGTCTTCGCCGACCCGGAGATGAGCCGGTTCCTCGTCCACGACTTCACCGATCCCCGGCAGCTGCGCGCCATGATGGACCGCCGGCTGTCCTACGACGGCCCGGCGGGGCAGGGGCACTGGGCGATCGACCGCGACGGCGAGTTCGTCGGCCTCGCGCATCTGAGCCCGTCTCGGCGGCTGCCGGGAGGCGTCACGTCGATCGGTTACTACCTCGCCCGCGAGCACGGTGGTCAGGGCCTGGCCACCGAGGCGGCGCGGGCCCTGCTCGACCACGGGTTCGGCACGCTCGGCCTGCCCGCGGTGTGGGCACTCGCGCGCGAAGACCACGCGGCGAGCCGGAAAGTGTTGCGGCGGCTGGGCTTTCTCGACGTCGGCGGCCACGAATACGAGGGCATGCCACACCGGGTGTTCGCCGCGTTGCCCTCCGCGCACGGCCGCCCGCACCACCTCGAACTGTGGGTGCCGGACCTCGCCCGCGCGGAACGCTCCTGGGGCTGGCTGCTGACGGCGCTCGGCTGGCGCGAGTACCAGCGCTGGTCCGCCGGGGTCAGCTGGCGGCTGGGCGCCACGTACCTGGTGGTGGAGCGGTCCCCGGCGCTGAGCGGCACCGCGCACGAGCGCACCCGGCCCGGCCTGAACCACCTCGCGCTGCACGTGGCCACCCGGGACGGGGTGGACGCGCTCGCCGCCGGATCGGCCGCGCACGGCTGGCGCCCGCTGTTCGCCGACCGGTACCCGCACGCGGGCGGCGACGAGCACTACGCCGCGTACCTGGAGAACGAAGACGGGTTCGAGGTCGAACTCGTCGCGATCGAGTGACCCACTGCCGGGGTCACTCGACCAGGTGAGTCATCGCTACACTCGGCGATCGTGCGTCCGATTCGTCGTGGGGGCGGGCGAATCGCCAGCGCCCTGTCCGCAGCCCTGTGCGGCTGTGTCCTCCTCGCCGGGTGCGGTGACGGCTACGCACAGTCCCAAGTGGACAGACCGGTGGCGCAGACGGCGCCGAGCCAGGCGAAGGTGGCCGACACCCGGCTGGCCACCGGCGATCCCCGGCAGAGCGCCGGCGTGGTCGCCGCGGGCGGCCAGGACGCGGTGTACAACTACGTCCCGTCGGTGATGCTCGACGGCGGGCGCACCCGGATGTGGTGGTGCAGCCAGTACGGCAGCGCGCCCCCGCCCGGCGACGACATCCTCTACGCCGAGGCCCCGACGGCCGACGGGCCCTTCACCGGCCCCGGCGGCGGCGATCCCGCCGCGGTGCTGTCGGGCGCGCCCGGCGGTTTCGACGGGATGCACACCTGCGACCCCTCGGTGCTGCGCATCGGCACGACCTACTACCTGTACTACACCGGCGCCGCGGGCGATCACGCGCTCGGCAACGCCGTCGGCCTCGCCACCAGCCAGGACGGGGTGGACTGGACCCGCGCGGCGGGCGGGCGGCCGATCCTGTCCCCGTCGCACGACACACACCGCGACAACGTCTACGGCGCGGGCCAGCCCTCGGTGGTGTACCTCGACGGCTGGTTCTACCTCATGTTCACCGACACCACCGGCAGGGCGGCGGGCTGGAACGGGGCGGGCCAGTTCCTCGTCCGGTCGCACGATCCGGCGTTCGCCACCGGGGTCGAGGCACTCGGGCCCGGTGGCTTCGGCCCGGTGCCCTCCACCGCCGCGCCACGGGAGCGGTCGATCGTGGACGGGTTCAGCGCCGACCTGATGTGGTCGGGCGCGCTCAACGCGTTCGTGATCGCCCACGAGACCGCCGAAGGCACCACCCTCACGTTCTGGACGAAGGACTTCACCGAGCAGCCCTACCGCCCGCTCGTCATCGGCGGCGACTGGAAGGAGGGCCCCGGCCTCGTCCGGCGCCCGGACGGGCACGCCCCGCTCGACGTCGCCGCGCCCTGCGACCGGGTCCCGTTCGACGTCGTGCGCGCGACCGGCCTCGACGCCAGCGGCGCGCCGACCGGGCTGCGGCACTTCGGCCTCGACGTGCGGGGCGCCGGGGGCTGCTCCTCTCCCGAACGGACCGCGATCACCTTCGACGGGCTCGCGATGCCCTCGCCGGAGCGGACCATGGACCTGGTGCGCGGCGGGAAGCTCGTGCGGGTCGACCGGCGGGCGGTGGCCGTCGCGCTGGCCGGGCAGGTCGCCGAGCACCCGATCGCCCCCGCGTCCGGGTTCCCCCTCGCCGCGCGGCTGCGCGCCGGGGCGACGGTGGTCAAGGCCGACGGGCGCGCGCTCGGCGTCCTGCTGGACCGGGACACCCTGTGGGGTCTGCCCGACGCCGGGGTCGTCGCGGCCAACGACTCCGCGGTCGTGGAGATCCCGCCCGCGCGGTGGGACGCCTACCCGCGGGCGTCCTCGCTGGGCGGCTGAGCGGCGCGCGTCCCCCGCCCGATCCGCCCGCCGACGAACAGCCCGAGACCCGCCGGGACCAGCACGAGCAGCGCGGAGAACGCGGCACCGCCGGTGAGCGCCCCGCCGAGCTCGGAGGCGCCGGTCTGGTCGACGAACACCGCCCGCCCGATCACGTAGAGCACGCCCGCGACCGGCCCGGTGACCAGCGCGGCGACGAACCAGTTCCGGCCGCGGTCGGGGCGGTCCAGCCAGGCGTCCACGGCCCCCCACAGCGCGGCGGCGCCGACCAGCAGCGCGAGTGCCAGCGAGATCGGGAAGGCCTGGTCGGTCGGGTGGTACACCGAGTACTTGGCGAGCACCGTGACGGCGGCGCCGTGCACCAGCGCCATCACCAGCCCCCGCGTCAACCAGCCAGGCATCTTGGCAGTGTAGGCGCCCGGAACCGGGTGGCCCATGCGCCCCAATGTGGCATTCGCTGCGCTGGACGCACCCAATGTGGCGTTCGGTGCGTGGAATGGGGGCTGGACGCGGAGCGTCTCCGTTGAGGGTGGTGGTGGGGGCAAGGAGCGGAGCACCCAATGCCACATTGGGGCGCTCGTCCGCGAGGGAGATCCGGGCGCGGGGAACACCACCAAAGGAGGGGAGCGGCACCACTAGGCTGGTGGCGTGGCCGAAACCCATTCACGCCGTCGCGCCGCGCTGCGCGAGCTGCTCGCCGGGGCCGGGGTCGACGCGATCCTCGTCACCGACCTCACCAACATCCGGTACCTGACCGGGTTCACCGGATCCAACGCCGCCCTGCTCGTGCACACCGGCGGCGAGCGGGACACCGTGTTCTGCACCGACAGCCGCTACGACACCCAGTCCTCGGCCGAGGTCCCGGATCTCGAACGCGTGCTGGACCGGGCCAGCGCGGCGGCACTGGCCACCCGCGCGGCCGCCGCCCGGCGGACCTACGGCCGCACCGGGTTCGAGAGCCAGCACGTCAGCGTCGAGCAGCACGAGTCCCTCAAGGAGGGTTTTGGCGCCGTCGAGCTGGTCCGGGCTCCCGGCCTGGTCGAGCGGCTCCGGACGGTCAAGGACGACACCGAGGTCGCCGCGCTGCGTGCCGCCTGCGCCGCGGCCGACCGCGCGCTGGCCGATCTGGTCGCCGCCGGGGGACTGCGCGCCGGACGCACCGAGCGCGAGGTGGCCAGGGACCTGGAGAACCGGATGCTGGAGCACGGCTCGTCCGAGCCGTCGTTCCGGTCGATCGTGGCCACCGGCGCGAACTCCGCCATTCCGCATCACCAGTACGGCGACGCGGTGCTCACCGCGGGCGACTTCGTGAAGCTGGACTTCGGCGCCACCGTCGAGGGCTACCACTCGGACATGACCCGCACGTTCGTGCTCGGCGAGCCCGCCGGCTGGCAGCGTGACCTCTACGACCTCGTGCACCGCGCCCAGGCGGCGGGCACCGCCGCGGTGCGGCCGGGCGCCGAGGTGTCCGAAGTGGACGCCGCGGCGCGGTCGGTGATCGCCGGGGAGGGGCACGGCGAGCACTTCGGGCACGGGCTCGGGCACGGCGTCGGCCTGCACGTCCACGAGGCGCCGAGCCTCGCTACCACGGGCGTCGGTACACTGTCCGCCGGTATGGCGGTCACCGTCGAGCCCGGCGTCTACCTCGCCGGCCGGGGTGGCGTCCGCATCGAGGACACGCTCGTCGTGCGAGACGGCGAGCCGGAGCTCCTCACCCAGAGCACGAAGGACCTCGTGGCCCTCTAACGGCCGCGGGGACACACCGATACAGGAGACTGCAAGCTCGTGGCCACCACCAACGACCTGAAGAACGGGCTCGTCCTCAACCTCGAGGGCCAGCTGTGGACCGTCACCGCGTTCCAGCACGTCAAGCCGGGCAAGGGCGGCGCGTTCGTCCGCACCACGCTCAAGCACGTGCTGACCGGCAAGGTCGTCGACAAGACGTTCAACGCGGGCACCAAGGTGGACACCGCGACCGTCGACCGCCGGAACATGACCTACCTCTACAAGGACGGCGCCGACTTCGTCTTCATGGACGGCGACACCTACGACCAGATCACCGTGCTGGCCGAGGTCGTCGGGGACAACGCGAACTACCTGCTGGAGAACACCGAGGTCCAGGTCGCGGTGCACGAGGGCAACCCGCTCTACGTCGAGCTCCCGACCTCGGTCGAGCTCGTCGTGCAGCACACCGACCCCGGCCTGCAGGGCGACCGCTCCACCGGCGGCACCAAGCCGGCCACGCTGGAGACGGGCGCGGAGATCCAGGTCCCGCTGTTCCTGAGCACCGGCGAGAAGATCAAGGTCGACACCCGTGACGGCCGCTATCTGGGCCGCGTCTCCAACTGATGGACGGGACGCCGAAACCGAAACCAAAGCGCGGCGGGCCGATCAGCCGCCGCCAGGCCCGGCAGCGGGCCGTGGAAATGCTGTACGAAGCCGGGCAGCGGGAGGCCGACGCGGTCACCCTGCTGTCCGAGCGGGTGGGGGCGATCGAGGTCGACCCGATCGGCGACTACACGATCGAACTGGTCGAGGGTGTCACCGGGCGGCGTGACCAGATCGACGAGCTGCTCGCGGAGCACGCGCACGGCTGGACGATCGAGCGGATGCCGCCGGTGGACCTGGCGGTGCTGCGGGTCGGGGTCTACGAGATGCTGTGGTCGGCGGACGTGCCGGACGCGGTCGCCATCGACGAGGCGGTCGGCCTCGCGAAGGCGCTTTCCACCGACGACTCGCCCCGTTTCGTGAACGGGGTGCTCGGCCGCATCGGCACCATCGCCGACCGGCTGCGCGCGGTGCTCTGAACCACCACGTGCTTGAGCGTTTTCGGTTCCCCACAACCGAAAACGCTCAAGCAGAGCCCGATCAGTCCTCCTTCGAGGGGCGAGCCTCGGGGGGCAGCACTCCCCAGTCGATGAGCTGCTCGGTCAGCTCGCCGGGGGTCATGTCGTAGATGATGGCCAGCGACCGCAGGTCCTCGGTGCGGATGGACAGCACCTTGCCGTTGTAGTCGCCGCGCTGGCTCTGGATGGTGGCCGCGTACCGGGCCAGCGGTCCGACCTTCTCGGCCGGGAGCTGCTGGAGCCGCTCCAGGTTGATGACGATCTTGGTGGCGGGCTCGGCACCCGAGGGGACCCGGCCCTCCGGCAGCAGTTCGACCACCGGCACGCCGTAGAAGTCGGCCAGCTCGGCCAGCTTCTGGACGGTGACGGCTCGATCGCCACGCTCGTACGAGCCGACGACGACGGCCTTCCAGCGGCCGCCGGACTTCTGCTCGACCCCGTGCAGGGACAGGCCCTGTTGCTGGCGGATACCGCGGAGCTTGGCCCCGAGCGCCTTGGCGTAATCGCCCATCTGGTGGTTCTCCGTTTCTTCACCCCCTGCCCGGCCGGGATGACCGGTCCAGGGGACTTCTCGAGTCGAATACTCAGAGTAATGGTTACGCATAGTTGTCACCAGGTCAAGCAGAAGGTTGGGAGACCTGGTGGCGGAGTGCGGCACACCACCCGTAAGGCTGAGCGGGTCCTCCTGCTACTGTCGGTGCGATTTCCTCGGTAAGCAGGAGATCGACGTCCTTTAAGGACCCGTCCAGCGAGGCGGGGAAGGAGTCCGCTGTGTCGTCACGCCCGCGTGACGCGGCAGGCCCGGCCGGGGAGCGCGAGCTCCTGTCGGCCGGTGATGTCGCGCGCACCATCGCCCGGATGGCCCATCAGGTCATCGAGAAGACCGCGCTCGGTTCCGGGCGCGAGGAAAACGCTGCTCCGCCGGTGCTGCTCGGCATCCCCACCCGGGGCACGCCGCTGGCCGCCCGGCTCGCCGAGCGCGTGGCCGAGTTCTCCGGGATCCGCCCGCCGACGGGCGCCCTCGACGTCACCCTCTACCGCGACGATCTGCGCCGCCGCCCGCCGCGCGCGCTGGAGCAGACCCAGCTGCCGCCCGCCGGGATCGACGACCGGGTGGTGATCCTGGTCGACGACGTGCTGTTCTCCGGCCGCACCATCCGCGCCGCCCTCGACGCGCTGCGCGACCACGGCCGCCCGCGCGCGGTCCAGCTGGCGGTGCTGGTCGACCGCGGCCATCGTGAGCTGCCCATCCGGGCCGACTACGTGGGCAAGAACGTGCCCACCGCCCGCGCCGAGGGCGTGTCCGTGCTGCTGTCCGAAACGGACGGCCGGGACGCGGTCCTGCTCCGCCCAGCCGAAGCACCAGGAGAAGGTCAGTGAAACACCTGCTCGCCACCGACGGACTGGACGCGGGCCTGGCCACCGCCGTCCTGGACACCGCCGACGAGCTGAAGCACACGCTGCTCGGCCGCCAGGTCCGCAAGCTGCCGACACTGCGCGGCCGCACCGTCGTCACGCTGTTCTACGAGAACTCGACCCGCACCCGGGTCTCGTTCGAGATCGCCGGGAAGTGGATGAGCGCGGACGTGATCAACGTCTCGGCGTCCAGCTCCTCGGTGAACAAGGGCGAATCGCTGCGCGACACCGCGCTCACCCTCGCCGCCGCCGGCGCCGACTGCGTGATCGTCCGCCACCCCGCCTCCGGCGCCGCGCAGCGGCTGTCCGGCTGGCTGGCCGAGGCGGGCACCGCCGTGGTCAACGCCGGGGACGGCACGCACGAGCACCCGACGCAGGCGCTGCTGGACGCCGCCACCCTGCGCGAGCGGCTCGGCTCGCTGAAGGACCGGCGGATCGCGATCGTCGGCGACGTGCTGCACAGCCGGGTCGCGCGCTCGAACATCCACCTGCTCTCGACGCTGGGCGCCGAGGTCGTCCTGGTGGCCCCGCCGACGTTGCTGCCCTACGGCGTCGAGAGCCTGCCGGTCACCGTTTCGCACGAGCTGGACGCCGAGCTGCCCGCGGTCGACGCGGTGATGATGCTGCGCGTGCAGGCCGAGCGTATGCACGGGGGGTTCTTCCCGTCCGCGCGGGAGTACTCGATCGCCTACGGCCTCAACGAAAAGCGGATGAAACTGCTGCCGGAGCACGCGATCGTGCTGCACCCCGGGCCGATGCTGCGCGGGATGGAGATCGCCTCGGTGGTCGCCGACTCCCCGGCCTCGGTCATCACCGAACAGGTCCGCAACGGCGTGCACGTGCGGATGGCTGTTCTCTACCACCTCCTCGCCAGTGAAGAAGGGAACATCGCGTGAGCCCCGTGTTGATCAAGGGTGCCCGACCGTACGGCGAGGGCGACCCGGTCGACGTCCTCGTCGAGGACGGGGTGATCACCGCCATCGGGTCGGTCCGAGTGCCGGACGGCGCCGAGGTGATCGAGGCCGGGGGCCAGGTGCTGCTGCCCGGGTTCGTCGACCTGCACACCCACCTGCGCGAGCCGGGCCGTGAGGACACCGAGACCATCGAGACCGGGTCCGCCGCCGCCGCGCTCGGCGGCTACACCGCCGTGTTCGCCATGGCCAACACCGATCCGGTCGCCGACAACGCGGTCGTGGTCGAGCACGTGTGGCGGCGCGGCCGGGAGGTCGGACTGGTCGACGTACACCCGGTCGGCGCGGTCACCGTCGGGCTCAAGGGCGAGAAGCTCGCCGAGCTGGGCACGATGAACCGTTCGGCCGCGGGCGTCCGGGTGTTCTCCGACGACGGCCTGTGCGTGGCCGACCCGCTGCTGATGCGCCGGGCGCTGGAGTACTCGACCTCGCTGGACGTGGTGATCGCGCAGCACGCCGAGGAACCGCGGCTGACCGTCGGCGCGCAGGCCCACGAAGGGGAGCGCGCGGCGCGGCTGGGCTACACCGGCTGGCCGGCCTCGGCGGAGGAGTCGATCGTCGCGCGGGACTGCCTGCTCGCCTTCCACGCCGGGGCGCGGCTGCACGTGTGTCACGTCTCGACCTCGGG
Source organism: Amycolatopsis samaneae (assembly GCF_039541975.1). NCBI lineage: Bacteria > Bacillati > Actinomycetota > Actinomycetes > Pseudonocardiales > Pseudonocardiaceae > Amycolatopsis > Amycolatopsis samaneae. The sequence continues at coordinate 260,059 of NZ_BAABHG010000002.1, read as the reverse complement.
CACCGCGGACGTGCTGCGCTGGGCGAAGGACCGGGGGACCAGGGTGTCCGCCGAGGTGACCCCGCACCACCTGCTGCTCACCGACGAGCGCCTGACGAGCTACGACCCGGTGAACAAGGTCAACCCGCCGCTGCGCACCGGAACCGACGCGGAGAAGCTGCGGGCGGCGCTCGCCGAGGGCGTCATCGACTGCGTGGCCACCGACCACGCGCCGCACGCGGTGCAGGACAAGGACTGCGAGTGGAGCGCGGCCCGGCCGGGCATGCTCGGCCTGCAGACCGCACTGTCCATTGTGGCCGAGACGATGGTCCGCACCGGGCTGCTCGACTGGCGGGGGGTGGCCCGCGTCATGAGTGAACGGCCCGCGGAGATCGGGAACCTGCCCGACCACGGTCGCCCGATCGAGGTCGGCGAGCCCGCCAACCTCACCCTCGTCGACCCGGACGCCGAGTGGACCGTGCGCGGGCCCGAGCTGGCCAGCGTGTCGGCCAACACCCCGTACGAGGGAATGCGCCTGCCCGGCGTGGTGACCGCCACGCTGTTGCGCGGGCGGATCACCGCGCGGGAAGGGAAGATTGCCTGATGGAGCGGTTTCTTCTCATCCTCGCGCTGGTCGCGTTCTTCCTGCTGTGCCTGTGGGGCTGCTGGCTCGGCTGGCGGCGCAAGTCCCGCGAGCAGAGCGTCCGGGTGCCGCCCTTTCCCGAGGCTCCCGCCGAGCCCGGCGAGGTGCTGCTGGAGTCACAGGGCCTCTACGTCAGCACGATCTTCGCGGGCCACTGGCAGGACCGTGTCGTCACCCGCGGCGCCGGGCTGCGCACGAGCGCGATCTGGCGGCTGCACCCGGGCGGGATCGCGGTCGAGCGGTCCGGCGGGCCGGACTTCTGGATCCCGCGCGAGTCGGTCACCGGGATCCGCCGGGACAGGGCGATCGCCGGGAAGGTGATGGGCACCGACGCGCTGCTCGTGCTCACCTGGCGGCTCGGTGACGCCGAGCTGGACACCGGGTTCCGCGGCGACGATCTCGACGACTATCCACAGTGGATCGAACAGCTTTCCGATCACGACATCAAGGGAGGTGCCCAGTGAGCACCGTGAACGGCGCCCGCACCCCGGCCGCGCTGGTACTGGAAGACGGCCGGGTGTTCCGCGGCGCGGCCTACGGCGCGCGCGGGCGGACGCTCGGCGAGGCGGTGTTCTGCACCGGCATGACGGGCTACCAGGAGACGTTGACCGATCCGTCGTACCACCGGCAGATCGTGGTGCAGACGGCACCGCAGATCGGCAACACCGGCTGGAACGACGAGGACGACGAGTCGGCGCGGATCTGGGTTTCCGGTTACGTGGTGCGGGATCCGGCGCGTACGCCGTCGAACTGGCGGGCCACGCGGACGCTGGACGCCGAGCTGGCGCGGCAGGGCGTGGTCGGAATTTCCGAAGTGGACACCCGGTCGTTGACCCGGTATCTGCGGGAGCGCGGCGCGATGCGCGCGGGAGTCTTCTCCGGTGACGCGCTGGTGTCCACTGAGGACATGGTCGCGCAGGTGCTGGCGAGCCCGCAGATGAAGGGCGCCGACCTGGCCGGCGAGGTCAGCACGGACCAGCCGTACGTGGTGGAAGCCCAGGGCGAGCGCCGGTTCCGCGTCGCCGCGCTGGACCTGGGGATCAAGTCGAACACGCCGCGGCTGATGGCCGCGCGCGGCATCGAGGTGCACGTGCTGCCCTCGGCGACGCCGGTGGAGGAGCTGCTGGCGCTGGAGACGGACGGGGTGTTCCTGTCCAACGGCCCCGGCGACCCGGCGACCACCGCGCACGCGACGGCGCTGACGAAGGCGGTGCTGGAGCGGGAGATCCCGCTGTTCGGCATCTGCTTCGGCAACCAGATCCTCGGCCGCGCGCTGGGACTGGGGACCTACAAGATGCGCTACGGGCACCGGGGCATCAACATCCCGGTGATCGACGTGGCGACCGGCCGGGTGGCGATCACCGCGCAGAACCACGGTTTCGCGCTGGAGGGCGAGCCCGGTCAGCGGTTCGATTCGCCCTACGGCGCCGCGCAGATCTCGCACTACTGCCCGAACGACGACACGGTCGAGGGTGTGCGCGCCTTCGACGTCCCGGCGTTCTCGGTGCAGTACCACCCCGAGGCGGCCGCCGGCCCGCACGACGCCGCGCCGCTCTTCGACGAATTCGTGACGCTGATGGAAAAGAAGTCATGAACAGGCCACTGGTCGATGGACCGGTGATCACCGGGCTGGCCGTCCGGAACTATCGGGTACTCCGTGACGTCACGTTCTCGGAACTCATGCCGCTGACGGTCCTTCTCGGGCCGAACGGCAGCGGCAAGTCCACGGTCCTGGACGTCTTGGCCTTTCTGTCGGACGCCGTGGAGGACGGAGTGGGCTCCGCGGCGGCACGGCGGGGCGGGCTTTCGGCACTGCGTTCCTTCGGCTCGTCAGGGCCGGTGGAGGTGACCGTCGAATGCCGGTTCGCCCCGGTCGAACACCGGTATCGCTATCGGTTGCGGTTGGCGGTGGACGACACCACGCCCGTGGCCGAGATCCTGGAACAGCGGGCGGCGGGACAGACCGACTGGCAACCGCTCCTGGACTTCGCCGGGGGGAGCGGCGCCGTGTACGGTCGTACGCGCGAGGTCATCGAGGGCGATCTGCTCGCGCTGGACACGCTGGGCCGGCTGTCGAGGTTCGACGGGATCAAGAGGTTCCGGCAGTTCGTTCTCGGCTGGCGAAACGTCGATATCGACGTCGCGCGGGTTCGTGCGGGGGTACCCGCCGGAGTGACGGGCAGCCGGAACTCGCTCTGGCGCGCACCGGACGGGGCGGACCTCGTGCGGGTACTCCGGGATCTGGAGGGCACCGGCGAGTACGACGAGTTGATCCGGGACCTGCGTCGGCTGGTGCCGAAGCTGGAGTCGGTGCGCGTCGAGCACACGGCGGAGGGGCGGCTGCTCATCCGGCTCAAGGATCGCACCTTCGACGAGACCGCGCCGTCGGACGCGGTTTCGGAGGGGACGCTCAAACTGCTCGCGCAGCTCGTGGCGATCCGGCGGTCCGGAGCGTCCGTGCTCACGGTCGAGGAGCCCGAGAACAACGTCCACCCCAAGTTGCACTATCCCCTCGCGGAGGACTTCCGGCGGGGAACCGCGTCGGGGCAGATCATCGTGGCGACGCATTCGCCGAGATTCGTCGACGCGGTGCGGCCGGACGAATTGTGGACGATGTATCGCGGCGAGGACGGATACGCACGGGTCCGGCGCGCTGCCGACCTGCCGAGGGTGACAGCGATGCTGGAAGCCGGCGGGGCGCTGGGCGATCTCTGGACCGAGGGCTACTTCGGCGTCGGTGACCCGCTGGCGGACTCGCGGTGAATGTGGACGTACCCGTTTCCGTCGAGCTGATGCTCGAGGAGCCGTCCGCGGAGGTGGCAGTTCGTGTTCTGGTGCCGAAGATCATTCCCGGGGTCGATTTCACCACGGTGGCGTTCACCAGCAAGAACGAACTGCTCCGGAAACTGCCCGGCCGGCTGCGTGGTTGTGCGGTCGGCATGCCGTTCACCGGCAGCAAGATCGTGGTGCTCGTCGACCGGGACGCCGAGGACTGTGTCCGGTTGAAGAAGACATTGGACGACATCGTCGTGGCGAGTGGTCTGCGGACCGCTTCCGCGGTGCGGTGCCGGGAATCCGGCGACGTGCTGCTGCGGATCGTGGTCGAAGAACTGGAGGCGTGGTTCTTCGGCGATGTGCCCGCGATCCGCAAGGCATACCCCCGAGTGCCGGCGAACCTCGGCGATCAGGTGAAGTATCGGGACCCGGATGCCATCTCCGGTGGTACGTGGGAAGCGCTGGAGACGGTCCTGCAGCGCCACGGGTATCACCGTGAGAGGTTGCGGAAGCTAACGGCAGCGGCTGAGATCGCGCCGCATATGGATGTCGAGAACAATCGTTCCCAGAGTTTTCAGGTCTTCCGCGACGGTCTGCGGCGCCTGGTGAGTGAGGAAAAGTAATGCCCAAGAGGACTGACATCCAGCACGTGCTGGTGATCGGATCGGGTCCGATCGTGATCGGGCAGGCCGCGGAGTTCGACTACTCCGGGACCCAGGCCTGCCGGGTGCTGCGCGCCGAGGGGCTGCGCGTGAGCCTGGTGAACTCCAATCCGGCGACGATCATGACCGACCCGGAGTTCGCCGACGCCACCTACATCGAGCCGGTGACGCCGGACTTCGTGGAGAAGGTCATCGCCGAAGAGCGCCCGGACGCGCTGCTGGCGACGCTCGGCGGGCAGACGGCGCTCAACTGCGCGGTGGCGCTGCACGAGCGCGGGGTGCTGGAGAAGTACGGCGTCGAGCTGATCGGCGCGGACATCGACGCGATCCAGCGTGGTGAGGACCGGCAGAAGTTCAAGGACATCGTGCGCACGATCGGCGCCGAGGTCCCGCGTTCGCGGGTGTGTCACGACATGGACGAGGTCCGCGCGACGGTGGCCGAGCTCGGCCTGCCGGTGGTCATCCGGCCCTCGTTCACCATGGGCGGGCTCGGTTCGGGCATGGCCCACACGGCCGAGGACCTGGAGCGGCTGGCTTCCACCGGGCTCACCGAGTCGCCGGTGACCGAGGTGCTCATCGAGGAGAGCGTGCTCGGGTGGAAGGAGTACGAGCTCGAGCTGATGCGCGACAAGCACGACAACGTCGTGGTCGTGTGTTCGATCGAGAACGTCGACGCGATGGGCGTGCACACCGGTGACTCGGTCACGGTGGCGCCGACGATGACGCTGACCGACCGCGAGTACCAGGTCATGCGTGACGTCGGCATCGCGGTGCTGCGCGAGGTCGGTGTCGACACCGGTGGCTGCAACATCCAGTTCGCGATCAACCCGCGTGACGGCCGGATGGTCGTGATCGAGATGAACCCGCGGGTGTCGCGCAGTTCCGCGCTGGCGTCGAAGGCGACCGGGTTCCCGATCGCCAAGATCGCCGCGAAGCTCGCCATCGGGTACACGCTGGACGAGATCCGCAACGACATCACCGGCGAGACCCCGGCGTCGTTCGAGCCCGCGCTGGACTACGTCGTGGTGAAGGTGCCGCGGTTCGCGTTCGAGAAGTTCCCCGGCGCGGACCCGACGCTGACCACGACGATGAAGAGCGTCGGCGAGGCGATGTCGTTCGGCCGCAGTTTCCCCGAGGCGCTCGGCAAGGCGATGCGCTCGATCGAGACCAAGGCGACCGGGTTCTGGACCCTGCCCGACCCCGACGGCGTCACCCTGGAGTCCACTTTGGACTCGCTGCGCACGCCGCACGAGGGACGGCTCTACGAGGTCGAGCGGGCGCTGCGGCTGGGCGGCACGGTCGAGCAGGTCCACGAGGCCTCCGGCATCGACCCCTGGTTCATCGACCAGATCGCGCTGATCGGCGAGGTCGGCGCCGAGGTGCGCGAGGCGCCGGTGCTCGACGGCGAGCTGCTGCGCCGGGCGAAGCGCACCGGGCTGTCGGACCGTCAGGTCGCCGCGCTGCGGCCGGAACTGGCCGGGGAGGACGGCGTCCGCGCGCTGCGCCACCGGCTCGGCGTGCGGCCGGTGTTCAAGACCGTGGACACCTGCGCGGCCGAGTTCGCCGCCAAGACGCCGTACCACTACTCCTGCTACGAAACCGACCCCGAGGCCCAGTCCGAGGTCGCCGCGCAGACCGAGAAGCCCAAGGTGCTCATCCTGGGCTCGGGGCCGAACCGGATCGGGCAGGGCATCGAGTTCGACTACTCCTGCGTGCACGCGGCGATCGCGTTGCGGGAGGCCGGGTTCGAGGCCGTCATGGTCAACTGCAACCCGGAAACCGTGTCCACCGACTACGACACCTCCGACCGGCTGTACTTCGAGCCGCTGTCCTTCGAGGACGTCCTGGAGGTCGTACACGCCGAGCAGGCCTCCGGCACGGTCGCCGGGGTCATCGTCCAGCTCGGCGGGCAGACCCCGCTGGGCCTGGCGAAGCGGCTCGCCGACGCCGGTGTCCCGGTGGTCGGGACGCCGCCGGAGGCGATCCACCTCGCCGAGGACCGCGGCGCGTTCGGCGAGGTGCTCACCGACGCCGGGCTGCCCGCCCCGCGCTACGGCACCGCGACCTCGTTCGAGGGCGCCAAGCGGATCGCCGACGAGATCGGCTACCCGGTGCTCGTCCGCCCGTCCTACGTGCTGGGCGGGCGCGGCATGGAGATCGTCTACGACGAACAGACCCTCGCCGGCTACATCCGCCGCGCCACCGAGGTCACTCCGGAACACCCGGTGCTGGTCGACCGTTTCCTCGACGACGCCATCGAAATCGACGTCGACGCGCTCTACGACGGCGAAGAGCTCTACCTCGGCGGCGTGATGGAGCACATCGAGGAGGCCGGGATCCACTCCGGCGACTCCTCCTGCGCGCTGCCGCCGATCACCCTCGGCGCGACCGATCTGCAGGCCGTGCGGCGCTCCACCGAGGCGATCGCCCGCGGCGTCGGCGTGCGTGGGCTGCTCAACGTCCAGTACGCGCTCAAGGACGACGTGCTCTACGTCCTGGAGGCGAACCCGCGTGCCTCGCGCACCGTCCCGTTCGTGTCCAAGGCGACCGCGGTGCCGCTGGCCAAGGCCGCCGCGCGGATCATGACCGGCTCCACGATCAAGGACCTGCGGACCGCGGGCGTGCTGCCCGCCGAGGGTGACGGCGGGCACCTGCCCGCCGACTCGCCGGTCGCGGTCAAGGAGGCCGTGCTGCCCTTCCACCGCTTCCGCACCCCCGAAGGACACGGCGTCGACTCGCTGCTCGGCCCGGAGATGAAGTCCACCGGCGAGGTCATGGGCGTCGACGTCTCCTTCGGCAAGGCGTTCGCGAAATCCCAGTCCGGCGCCTACGGATCACTGCCCACCTCCGGGCGGGTGTTCGTCTCGGTGGCCAACCGGGACAAGCGGTCCATGGTGTTCCCGATCAAGCGGCTGGCCGACCTCGGCTTCGAGGTCCTCGCCACCGCGGGCACCGGGGAAGTGTTGCGGCGCAACGGGATTCCCTGCACCGTCGTGCGCAAGTACTCCGAGGGCTCGACCGAGGCCGTGCAGAACATCGTGGACGTCATCCTCGACGGCGGCGTCGACATGGTCATCAACACCCCGTACGGAAACAGCGGCCCCCGCGTCGACGGCTACGAAATCCGCACCGCCGCGGTGTCCCGCGACATCCCCTGCGTCACCACCGTGCAGGGCGCCGCGGCGGCCGTACACGGCATCGAAGCGCTTATCCGAGGCGACATCGGGGTCCGGTCCCTGCAGCACCTGCAGGCGGCGCTGAAGGCCAAGGCGTGAGCGCGCCCGAGCGGTTCGGGGCGCGGCTGGCGAAGGCGATCTCGGCGCGGGGCCCGCTCTGCGCCGGGATCGACCCCCACCCCGGGCTTCTCGAAGCGTGGGGGCTGCCGGTCGACGCGAGCGGGCTGGAACGGTTCGCACTCGGCGCCACCGAGGTGCTGGCCGCGGAAACCGCGATCGTCAAGCCGCAGTCGGCGTTCTTCGAGGCGTTCGGGGCGGCCGGTGTCGCCGTGCTGGAGCGCGTCGTCGCGCTGGCGCGGGACGCGGGCGCGCTGGTGCTGCTCGACGTCAAGCGCGGGGACATCGGGTCCACCATGGCGGCCTACACCGCCGCCTACGTGGCCGGTGGCGCGGCGATCGCGGCCGACGCGATCACCGTGTCGCCCTATCTCGGATTCGGCTCTTTGGAGCAGTGTGTGGCCACCGGCCGCGAAGCGGGGCGGGGCGTGTTCGTGCTCGCGCGGACGTCGAACCCCGAGGCACACGCCTTGCAGAGTGCGAAGTTGCCGGACGGCAGGACGGTCGCGCAGAGCGTCGTCGACGCCGCGGCGGCACTCAACGCCGGTGCCGGGCCGCTCGGTGACGTCGGTGTGGTCGCCGGGGCCACGATCGCCCCTGGGGAGCTCGATCTGACCGCGCTGAACGGTCCGGTCCTGGCACCGGGTTTCGGGGCTCAGGGCGCGACTGTGGCCGATTTACGGGCCGTTTTCGGGGACGCGCTGCTGGCAAAGGGCGTACTTCCGGCGTCGTCGCGGGACATCCTGCGGCACGGGCCGGACGCGGCGGCGTTGCGAACGGCGGTCCGCGCGACCCGTGAACTCCTCGCCGGACCGCAGGAAAACGGCCAATAGCAGGCCCCGGAATCGGCATGGGACCAGCACCCCCGCATTGTGGGCGGTGCTCGCGGGTGGGTACCGTCGCGTCACCCACCCAGATTTGAGAACTACCGGAGGAAAACGTGGCACTTCCCCAGCTGACAGAGGAACAGCGCGCTGCGGCGCTGGAGAAGGCCGCCGCCGCCCGCCGCATCCGTGCTGAGCTGAAGGAGCGGCTGAAGCGGGGCGGTACCACTCTGGTCGACGTGCTGAAGCAGGCCGAGGAGAACGAAGTCCTCGGCAAGATGAAGGTGTCGGCTCTGCTCGAGGCCCTCCCCGGCGTCGGCAAGGTCCGTGCCCAGCAGACCATGGAACGACTGGAGATCGCGCCCAGCCGCCGCCTCCGCGGGCTTGGCGACCGGCAGCGCAAGGCGCTGCTGGCCGAGTTCAGCGGCGAGTGAGCGGCGTCGGTCAGGACAACCCGGTGACCCGGGGCGCCGACCGCGGCAGTGAGCCGGTGGCGGGGGAGAACTCCCGGCACCGGCTCACGGTCGTATCGGGGCCGTCCGGGGTCGGGAAGTCGAGTGTGGTGGGACAGCTGCGCGAGCTGGCCCCCGAGATCTATTTCAGCGTCTCGGTCACGACGCGGAAGCCCCGCCCCGGCGAGGTCGACGGGGGGCACTACCACTTCGTCGACCGGGCACGGTTCGACGCCATGATCGCCGAGGGCAGCCTGCTGGAACACGCCGAGTTCGCGGGCAACTGCTACGGCACACCGCGCGAGCCGGTGGAGAAGGCGCTCGCCGACGGCCGCCCGGCGGTGCTCGAGATCGAGCTGCAGGGCGCGCGGCAGGTCCGCCGGGCCATGCCGGAGGCCCGGCTGGTGATGCTGATGCCGCCGTCCTGGGAGGAACTGGTCGGCAGGCTGACCGGGCGGGGCACCGAATCCGAGTCCTCGGTGCGGGCCCGGCTGGCCGAGGCCGAGCGCGAGCTGGCCGCCGCCGGGGAGTTCGACGTGCGGCTCGTGAACGCCGACGTGCGAGAAGCCGCTGAGCGCTTGCTAAACTTGATAACCGGCGACAACATCCTTGAAGATTCGGAGCACCACGAGTGACGACCACGTCCACGCTCGGCATCCACGAAGAGCTCGAAGGCATCACCAACCCGCCGATCGACGACCTGCTCGAAAAGGTCAGCTCCAAGTACGCGCTGGTGATCTACTCGGCCAAGCGCGCCCGGCAGATCAACGACTACTACGCCCAGCTGGGCGAGGGCCTGCTGGAGTACGTCGGCCCGCTGGTCGAGCCCGGCCCCCGGGAGAAGCCGCTCTCGATCGCGCTGCGCGAGATCCACGGCGGGCTGCTCGAGCACACCGAGGGTGAGTGACCGCAAGCCCAGGGTCGTCCTGGGCGTGGGCGGCGGGATCGCCGCCTACAAGGCCTGTGAGGTACTGCGCGGCCTGACCGAGTCCGGTCACGACGTCCGCGTGGTGCCCACGGAAGCCGCGCTGAACTTCGTCGGCGCGGCCACCTTCGAGGCACTGTCCGGGCACCCGGTGCACACCGGTGTGTTCACCGAGGTGCCCGAGGTGCAGCACGTCCGCGTCGGCAAGGAGGCCGACCTGGTGCTCGTGGTCCCGGCCACGGCGAACCTGCTCGCCAAGGCCGCGCACGGCATCGCGGACGACCTGCTGACCAACACCCTGCTCACCGCCCGGTGCCCGGTGGTCTTCTTCCCGGCGATGCACACCGAGATGTGGGAGCACCCCGCGACCCGCGACAACGTGGCGCTGCTGCGCTCGCGCGGGGCGATCGTCACCGAACCCGACTCCGGCAGGCTGACCGGCGTCGACACCGGCAAAGGCAGGCTCGCGAACCCGGCCGAGATCGTCGACCTCGCCCGGCTGCTGCTCGCCGCGCCCGGCGCGCTGCCCCGCGACCTCGAAGGCGTACGGGTGGTCATCTCCGCCGGTGGCACCCGCGAACCGCTGGACCCGGTGCGCTACCTCGGCAACCGGTCCTCCGGCAAGCAGGGCTACGCGCTGGCCAGGGTCGCCGCGCAGCGCGGCGCCGAGGTCACGCTGGTGGCCGGGCACACGGTGGCGCTGCCGGACCCCGCGGGCGCCACCGTGCGGCACGTGTCGACCGCGCTGGAGCTGCGCGAGGCCATGCACGCCGAGGCCGCGTCGGCGGACGTCGTCGTGATGGCCGCCGCCGTCGCGGATTTCCGCCCCGCCACCCGAGCCGACGTGAAAATCAAGAAATCCGACGAACTGCCCGATCCGGTCGTCACCCTGGACCGGAATCCGGACATTCTCGCCGAACTGGTCCGGGACCGGCGTCCCGGTCAGCTCGTCGTGGGGTTCGCGGCGGAAACCGGCGACGAACAGGGCAGCGTGCTGGACCACGCTCGGGTAAAACTGAAGCGCAAGGGTGCCGACCTGCTGGTGGTCAACGCGGTGGGGGACGGCAAGGCGTTCGAGACGGAGGACAACTCCGGCTGGCTGCTCGCCGCGGACGGGACCGAAAGGTCCATTCCGTTGGGCGCGAAAGCGCAACTGGCGTCCACAGTGTGGGACGCTGTAGTGGGCTTAATCAAGCGTTGACCGTGGTTCCAGCTGCGATCAGTAGGCTGGACCGGGTAAGGGGTGCCTAACTTTCCGGGTATCCTTCGTCGAGGTGAGGAAGTGACTGCCACCGTGACCGCGTCCAGCCGTCGATTGTTCACGTCGGAGTCGGTGACCGAGGGGCACCCCGACAAGATTTGTGACGCCATCAGTGATTCGATCCTCGATGGTCTGCTGTCGAAGGATCCGCGCAGCCGTGTCGCCGTGGAAACGCTCATCACGACCGGTCAGGTGCATGTGGCGGGTGAGGTGACCACCGAGGCCTACGCCGACATCCCGACCATCGTCCGGGACGTCATCCTGCGGATCGGGTACGACTCCTCGGCCAAGGGCTTCGACGGGAACTCCTGCGGCGTCAACGTCGCGATCGGTTCCCAGTCGCCGGATATCGCGCAGGGTGTGGACACCGCGTACGAGTCGCGGGTGGAGTCGGACGAGGACGAGATCAACCGGCAGGGCGCGGGTGACCAGGGTCTGATGTTCGGGTACGCGTGCTCGGACACGCCCGAGCTGATGCCGCTGCCGATCGCGCTGGCGCACCGGCTTTCCCGGCGGCTGTCGGCGGTGCGCAAGGACGGTGTCCTGCCGTATCTGCGCCCGGACGGCAAGACGCAGGTGACGATCGAGTACGCGGGTGACCAGCCGGTGCGGCTGGACACGGTGGTCGTGTCGACGCAGCACGCGGAGGGCATCGATCTCGACCGGATGCTGGGTGTGGACGTCAAGGAGCACGTCGTCGCGCCGGAGCTGGCCGAGCTGGGCCTGGACACCTCGAACGTGCGGTTGCTGGTGAACCCGACGGGCCGGTTCGTGATCGGTGGTCCGATGGGGGACGCGGGGCTGACCGGGCGGAAGATCATCGTGGACACCTACGGTGGGATGGCGCGGCACGGTGGTGGCGCGTTCTCGGGTAAGGATCCGTCCAAGGTGGACCGTTCGGCGGCGTACGCGATGCGCTGGGTGGCGAAGAACGTGGTGGCGGCGGGGTTGGCGCAGCGTGCCGAGGTGCAGGTGGCGTACGCGATCGGGAAGGCGGCGCCGGTGGGGTTGTTCGTGGAGACGTTCGGGACCGAGACGGTGGATCCGTCGAAGATCCAGGCCGCGATCAGCGAGGTGTTCGATTTGCGGCCGGCGGCGATCATCCGTGATTTGGACCTGCTGCGCCCGATCTACGCCCCGACCGCGGCCTACGGTCACTTCGGCCGTCCGGACCTGGACCTGCCGTGGGAGAACACCGCCCGCGCCGAGGCCCTCAAGTCCGTCGCCGGCGCCTGACCGGCTCCCTGTTCGCAGAAGTCCGTGAATGCCACATTGAGGGACTCTGAGTCCCTCAATGTGGCATTCACGGACTGACGGGGTGGCTGTGCCGCGGAGGGTGTCGGGGTGGTCTGGTAGAGATCACGGGGTGAGCTCCGAATCCGCCCCGCTGTGGGACCTCCCGGAGCCTTCGCGACCCGCGCCGGCGCCGAAGGCGAAACCGGCGCGCGCGAAACCGGCCAAGGCCTCGGCCAGGCTCGGTCAGCCGCGCAAGGGCCAGCAGCGGCCCGCGCCCGAACTCCCGGTCGCCCGCGTCGTCGTCGACATCCCGCTCGCGCACCTCGACCGTCCTTTCGACTATCAGGTCCCGGAGAAGCTGCACGAGGCCGCCGTGCCCGGCTGCCGCGTCCGGGTGCGCTTCGCCGGGCAGCTCGTCGACGGCTTCCTGGTCGAACGTTCCGAAACCACCGAGTACGAACGCAAGCTCGCGTTCCTGGAACGCGTGACCTCCAGCGAACCGGTGCTTCCCCCGGCGCTGCACGCGGTGTGCCGGTCGGCGGCGGACCGCTACGGCGGCACGCTCAGTGACATCCTCCGGCTGGCCATCCCGCCCCGGCACGCCAAGGCCGAGGGCGAACCACCGCGCGAACCCGCGCCGCCGCCGGAGCCGCCGGAGCGCGCGGCGTGGGCGAAATACCAGGCGGGGCCCGCGTTCCTGGACGCGCTGGTGCAGGGCCGTCCGGCCAACGCCGTCTGGCAGGCCCTGCCCGGTGAGGACTGGCCACGCCGGCTCGCCGAGGTCGCCACCACGGTCGCCGCGCGGGGCCGGGGCGCGGTCCTCGTGGTCCCCGACCACCGTGATCTGGCGCGGGTGCACGAGGCGTGCGCCGAGCTCGCCGGGGCGGACGCGGTCGTCGCGCTGATCGCCGGGCTGGGGCCCGCGGAACGGTACCGCCGCTGGCTCGCGGTGCTGCGGGGCGCGGTGCGGATCGTGGTCGGCACCCGCGCGGCGATGTTCGCCCCGGTCGCCGATCCCGGCCTGTTCGTGGTCTGGGACGACGGCGACGACCTGCACCTCGATCCGCACGCCCCGTACCCGCACGTGCGGGACGTGCTGATGGACCGGGCGCACGCCACCCGCTCGTCGCTGCTCGTCGGCGGGTTCGCCCGCACCGCGGAGGCGCAGTTCCTGGTCGAGTCGGGCTGGGCCCAGCCGGTGCTCGCCGCGCGTCCGGAGCTGCGGGCCGCGGCGCCGAGGGTCACCCCGGTCGGCGAGGACTTCGACGTGGCGCGGGACGAGGCCGCCCGGGCCGCCCGGCTCCCGGCGGTGGCGTTCGAGGCCGCGCGGCAGGCGTTCGGCGCGGGCGCGCCCGCACTCGTGCAGGTGCCCCGGCGCGGGTACGTCCCCGGCCTCGCGTGCGGGCAGTGCCGGACCTCCGCCCGCTGCCGCCGGTGCGCGGGACCGCTCACGCTCCCGGGCGGCTCGGTCGACGGCGCGCCCAAACCGCCCGCGTGCCGGTGGTGCGGCGTCCCGGAGACGGCGTTCCGCTGCCCGGCCTGCGGATCGGTCCGGTTGCGGGCGGTCATCGTCGGCGCGAAACGGACCGCCGAGGAACTGGGCCGCGCCTTCCCCGGCGTCCCGGTGCGCACCTCCGGCGCGGCGGAGGTACTGGCGAGCGTGCCGGGAAAACCCGCGCTCGTGGTGTGCACCCCGGGCGCGGAGCCGGTCGCCGAAGGCGGTTACGGCGCGGCGCTGCTGCTCGACGGCTGGGCGCTGCTGGGCAGGCAGGACCTGCGCGCGGGGGAGGAGACACTGCGCCGGTGGATGGCGGCGGCCGCGCTCGTGCGGCCCGCGGCCTCCGGCGGCCGGGTCGTGGTCGGTGCCGAGGCCGGGATGGCCGTGGTCCAGGCGCTGGTGCGCTGGGACCCGTCGTGGCACGCCGGACTGGAGCTGGCCGAGCGCCGGGAGCTCGGCTTCCCGCCCGCGATGCGCATGGCCAGCGTCGAGGGCAGCCCCGGCGCGGTCGCCGAGCTGCTCGACGACCTCCCGCTCCCGGATTCCGGCGAGCTGCTGGGCCCGGTCCCGATCGGCGAGCTCGACGACGAGGGCAACGCCGCCCGCGAACGCGTCCTCGTGCGCGTCACGCGCGCCGACGGCAAGGCCCTCGCCGCCGCCCTGCACGACGCGAGCGCCCGCCGCGACGCCCGCAAGGCCGCCGAGCCCATCCGCCTCCAACTGGACCCCCTGGCCCTGATCTGATCCGGACATCCGAGTTACGTCCCCGATCACGCGAGTCACGCCCCTGATCACGCGAGTCGCGTATTCCCGCACGCGAGCCCGAAATTCGGCTCAGGACGTTTCGGTCAACTCGCGTGATTGAGCGCGTATCTCACGTGATTGAGCGGCGATCTCGCGTGATCGGGGCGACTCAGCCGGCGGCGGTGGTGAGGGTGACCACCTGGTCGGCGATGGCGCGGCGGCGGGACTCGAAGTCCGGGTCGGTCAGGGCCGTCGGGGCGGTGGGCTGGCCGAGGACGGGGGTGTGCAGGTGCCCGCCGGGGAGCTCGGGCAGGCCGAGGCCGAGGCGGACGCGGTTGCTCCGGAACATCGATTCGTTGCTCAGATACGTGCCGCCGCCTCCGGAGGCCGCGATCTCGCCGGGGCGCGGTTCGTCCTCGCGGCACACCGGCTTTCCGGTGCCGGGGTGGGCGGCGTCCGGCCACACGCAGAACTGCCGGTTGAACTTCACCGGGTACGCGCCGGGCGGGGCGGCCCGCATGCGCTCGTGGGGCAGCGTGGTCTCGATGAACTGGACGTCCGGCTGCGGCCAGCCGGCGGCGGGTGGCACCGGGCCGGTCGAGGACGCGCGGTTGTTGTCCGGCGACCCGCCGCGCCAGTTGCCCGCCCAGCGTTCGATGTCGAACTGTCCCGGCCGTCCCTGGCTCACCGTCATGATCACGTCGGGCCGCCGCGCGCGATCCCGCAGTGCCGAGCCGAAAGCGCTTTCCACGATGCCCTTGTCGAAATAGCTCCACACGACCGGGAACGTGACGGTGTGCACCAGCGCGGGCCCGTCCGGGGTCCGGAGCACCTGTCCGTCCAGCTGGAGGGCGGACACACCCGCCGGGTTCGAGATCCGTACCCCGGCACCGTCGAGCTGGAACGGGTCGAAGCCGCTCACCAGCACCCGCCGGGTGAGGTGCCCGAGCGGGAACCGGACGTCGTCGAGCCCGCGCGAACCCCGGTCGAACGTGGTGAGCAGCCGTTCCCGCGCGGCGGGGGACAGCGGGAACGACGGCTTCCACTGGCGCAGCGCCGCGCTCATCCGCAGCCGGGCCCAGTACAGCGGCCGGTCGTCGTAGCGGTCGAGAGTGCCGAGATCGGGCCGGCGGCCCTGCGCGCGGTCGACGGCCGTACGCCACAGCCGGGTCCCGGCCTCGGCCGCGGCCCGTTCCGCGCGGCGCGGGGTCGTGCTGCCGCACAGTTTCCCGGCGAAGCCGCCGGTGAGCGTGTCGAACCCGGCGAGGCGGATCAGCTCGGGCCCCACGGCGGGGCCTCCGGCGGGCAACGTCGCGGTCAGCCGCTGCTCTTCGACGGTGAGCGGGACGTTCCTGTCGAAGCAGTCCGTCCCGGTGCCCGCCGAGGCGAGGCCGGGGGCCGCGAACATGGGGGTGGCGACGAGTACGGGCAGCAGGGCACGCCAGTATCTGGGCACGAGTCCTCCAGTGGTGACCATTTCCCGTGACAGTCCCAGTTCGTGGACGCTCGCAGTAGCGACGTTGGTATTGCCGTTCCGGAGGCTTGTCCACCCCGCGCCGACGGGGCAGACTCGCGCGCATGCCCGCGCACAGAACCCGGACGCCGCGACGCGTTTTCGCGCTCGCCGCCGTCACCGCACTGCTCACCACCACCGGGGCCGGAATCGCTTCCGCGGCGCCCGAAGCCCGCCCGACGCCGAAGTCCCCGGTCGCGGTGGGCTACGGCGGCGCCGTGTCCAGCATCGACGCCGACGCGACCGCGATCGGCACGAAGGTGCTGCGCGAGGGCGGCAACGCCGTCGACGCCGCGGTGGCGGTCGCCGCCGCGCTCGGGGTCACCGACCCGTTCTCGGCGGGGATCGGCGGCGGCGGGTTCTTCGTGTACTACGACGCGAAGACCGGCCGCGTGCACACGCTCGACGGCAGGGAGACCGCGCCGTCGGCCGCGAACGCCGACCTGTTCGTCGAGAACGGCAAGGCGATCCCGTTCGCCGACGCGGTCACCAGCGGGCTCAGCGTCGGTGTCCCCGGCACCCCCGCGACCTGGCAGCAGGCGCTGGACAAGTGGGGCACGCGCTCGTTCGCACAGTCGATCCGGCCGGCGGAACAGCTGGCGCGCAAGGGTTTCTCCGTGGACAGGACGTTCCACGACCAGGTCGCTAACAACGCCGGGCGGTTCGCCGCGTTCCCGTCGACGCGGTCGCTGTACCTGCCCGGCGGCGCCCCGCCGGTGGTCGGCACGACGTTCCGGAACCCCGACCTCGCCGACACCTACGCGCAGCTGGCGAAGCAGGGCACCGGCGCGCTCTACCACGGCCCGATCGGCGCCGACGTCGCGAAGACCGTCCAGCGGCCGCCCGTCGATCCGGCGTCGAAGCTGAACGTGCGTCCCGGCAAGCTGAGCACTTCGGACCTCGCCGCGTACCGGGCGATCGAACGCGACCCCACGCACACGAGGTACCAGGGCCTCGACGTCTACGGCATGCCCGCGCCGTCCTCGGGCGGGCTGACCGTCGGCGAGGCGCTGAACATCCTGGAGAACTTCGACCTCAAGAAGGCGAGCAAGGCCGACTACCTCCAGTACTTCCTGGAGTCGACGCGGTTCGCCTTCGCCGACCGCAACCGCTGGATCGGCGACCCCGCGACCGTCGACGTCCCGGCGCGCGAGCTGCTGAGCCGGCGTTTCGCCGATTCCCGGGCGTGCCTGATCTCGAAGGACAAGGCCGCGACGAGCCCGGTCGCCCCGGCGGATCCCCGGCACCCGGAGAAGTGCGCCGCAGGCACGACCGGCGCCCCCACGCCGTACGAGGGGGAGAACACCACGCACCTCACGGTCGCCGACCGGTGGGGCAACGTCGTCGCCTACACCCTGACCATCGAGCAGGAGGGTGGCAGCGGCATCGTGGTGCCCGGCCGCGGGTTCCTGCTCAACAACGAGCTGACGGACTTCTCGTTCACGCCGGTCACCCCCGGCGTGCCCGACCCGAACCTGCCCGGCGCGGGCAAGCGGCCCCGCTCGTCGATGGCGCCGACGATCCTGCTGCGCGAGGGCAGGCCGTTCTTCGCGACCGGTTCGCCGGGCGGCGCGTCGATCATCACCACCGTGCTGCAGGTGATCCTCGGCCGGGTCGACCGCGGGCTGTCGCTGGAGGACGCCATCGCCGCGCCGCGGGCCTCGCAGCGGAACTCGGCGCAGGCGCAGGTGGAACAGGGGTTCCTCGACCAGCCGGAGACCGCCGCGCTGAAGGCGCGGGGACAGGGCTTTTCGGACGCGCCCGCGGAGATCGGGGCCTCGACCGGCGTCGAACGGCTGCGGGACGGGCGCTGGATCGCGGCCGCCGAACCGGTCCGCCGCGGCGTCGGCTCCGCCCAGGTCGTGTTCCCCTGGCGGTGGCCCGGCGAGCGCTGAACGGCCCCCGAACCCCGCTTGGGGCGGCACAGCGCGCCGGGGGTGCGGGCGCCTTCTAGACTGTCCCCGATGGTCCAGTCTGAATACCCGGTGGGGGTCTGATGCGCCTCGTCTTCGCCGGGACCCCCGAACCCGCAGTCCCGTCCCTGCGCGCGCTGATCTCCTCGGAGCGGCACGAGGTCGTCGCCGTGGTGACCCGTCCGGACGCCCAGGCGGGGCGCGGCCGCCGGGTCGTGCGCTCCCCGGTCGGCGCGCTCGCCGACGAGCACGGCATCGAGGTGCTGACGCCGGAGCGCGCCGGTGATCCCGCGTTCCTGGCGCGCCTGGCCGAGCTGGCGCCGGACGCCTGCCCGGTGGTCGCCTATGGCGCGCTGCTGCCACGCTCGGCGCTCGACATCCCGGCGCGCGGCTGGGTCAACCTGCACTTCTCGCTGCTGCCCGCCTGGCGCGGCGCCGCGCCGGTGCAGGCCGCGATCCGCGCGGGCGACGAGATCACCGGCGCGTCCACCTTCCGGATCGTCAAGGAGCTGGACGCCGGGCCGGTCTACGGCGTGGTCACCGAGCCGATCGGGGCCGAGGACACCGCGGGCGCGCTGCTGGGCAGGCTCGCCGAGTCCGGCGCCCGGCTGCTGGTGTCCACTATGGACGGCATGGCGGACGGCTCGGTGCACGCGGTGGAGCAGTCCGCCGTCGGCGTGAGCTACGCGCCGAAGGTGACCGTCGAGGACGCGCGGGTGTCCTTCGCCGACCCCGCCTCGGCCGTCGACCGTCAGGTGCGCGCGGTGACGCCGGAGCCGGGCGCGTGGGCGGAGTTCCGGGGCGAGCGGCTCAAGCTCGGCCCGGTGCGGGTGGTCGACGAGCCGGGCCCGCCACCGGGCGAGCTGGTGGTGCAGCGCCGCCGGGTGCTCGTCGGCACGGCGACGAAACCCCTGCAACTCGGCGAGGTGCAGGCGCCGGGCAAGAAACGGATGGCCGCCACCGACTGGGCGCGCGGGACACGGATCGAAGAAGGAGAGCGCCTGCGGTGAACGAGCACAGGCAACGGCGGCCGTCGCGGCCGCAGCGGGACCGGCCGGCCCCGCGCAAGGAAGGCCCGCGCCGTCCGCCGCAGGTGGACCCGGCCCGGCAGGTCGCGTTCGACGTGCTCCGCGCCGTCCGGGAGCGGGACGCCTACGCCAACCTGGTCCTGCCGGATCTGTTGCGGGAGCGGCGGATCACCGGCCGTGACGCGGCGCTGGCCACCGAGCTGACCTACGGCGCCTCGCGGGCGCAGGGCCTGCTCGACGCCGTGCTGGAGGCCTGCGCCGACCGGCCACTGTCCAAGGCGGACCCGCTGGTGGTGGACGCGCTGCGACTGGGCGCCTACCAGCTGCTGCGCACCCGTATCCCCGAGCACGCCGCCGTCGGGTCCACTGTGGACCTCGCGCGTGCCGAAGTCGGTTCCTACGTAACAGGTTTCGTGAACGCCATGTTGCGCAAGGTGTCCGAAAAGGACGAGGCGGCCTGGCTGGACGAGCTGGCCCCCGACGAGGCCGCAGACCCGATCGGCGCGTACGCCATGCGGACCGCGCATCCGCGCTGGGTCGCGCGCTCGTTCGCCGAAGCACTGGGGGACAAGGGCGCCGAGCTGAAGGCGGCGCTGGAGGCCGACGACACGCGGCCGGAGGTCCACCTGGTGGCGCGGCCGGGCGAGATCAGCGCGGACGAGCTGGCCGCGGTCACCGGGGGAGACCCGGCGCCGTACTCGCCCTACGGTGTCCGGCTGCCCTCGGGCGCGGGCGATCCGGCCGACGCGGAACCGGTGCGCGAGCGGCTCGCGGCGGTGCAGGACGAGGGCAGTCAGCTGTGCGCCGTCGCGGTCACGAAGGTGCCGCTGACCGGTTCGGACGAGCGCTGGCTCGACCTGTGCGCCGGTCCCGGCGGGAAGGCGGCCCTGCTGGGCGCGCTGGCCGGGCTGAGCGGGGCGCGCGTCGACGCGGTGGAAAAGGCCCCGCACCGCGCGCGGCTGATCGAGAAGGCCACCGAGGGCCTGCCGATCACCGTGCACGTCGCCGACGGCCGGGAGTCCGGGCTCGAACCGGGCTACGACCGGGTGCTGGTCGACGCGCCGTGCAGCGGCCTCGGCGCGCTGCGGCGGCGCCCCGAGGCACGCTGGCGGCGGCAGCCGGGCGACGTCGCGGACCTGACGAAGCTCCAGGGCGAACTCCTCGTCGCGGCGCTGGATCTCACGCGGCCGGGCGGGATCGTCACCTACGTCGTCTGCTCGCCGCACCTGGCCGAGACCGAGGGCGTCGTCGGGGAGATCGCGCGGCGCACCAAGAGCGAGGTGCTCGACGCGCGCGAGTTCTTCCCGGAGGTGCCGCAGCTCGGCAACGGGCCGTACGTGCAGCTGTGGCCGCACCGGCACGGCACCGACGCGATGTTCTGCGCCGTGCTGCGCAAACCGTGAGGAACCTCGGGCTGATCGCCGGCTCGTGCGGCGGGCTGGACACCCGGTTCGCCGCCGAGCTGGCGAAGCCCGCCGCCGCCATGGGCTGGCGGCTCGCGATCACGCTGACCCCGACCGCCGCCCGGTGGCTCACGCACACCGGCGGTCTCGCCGAACTCGCGCCGTGCACCGACCTTCCGGTCCGCAGCGTTTCGCGGCTGCCGGGGGAGACGCGCCCGCATCCGGACCCCGAGGTGTTCCTCTTCGCGCCCGCCTCGGCGAACTCGGTGGCGAAGCTGGCGCTGGGCATCGCGGACAACCAGGCGCTGACCGTGCTCGGCGACGTGCTGGGCGCGCCGGGCGTCACCATCGTCGTGGCCTACCAGATCCAGGACACCCGGGCACACCATCCGGCGTGGCGGCGTCATCTGGACACCCTGGCCGAGGCGGGCGTGATCCTGCACCGCCTGGATCCGCGACGGTCCTGGACCGAGGCACTGGACCTGCTCCCCGCACCCTGACCACCGCGAAACCGTTACCGGAAGTTACGCGTACCTATTGACGAACACCAGTGTTCGTGAAAAAGTTCCGCGTTGTGGAGATCGCGGGCAAGCGGGTACTGATCACGGGCGCGGCGAGCGGCATCGGCCGGGCCCTCGCCCGGCTCGCGGCGGCCGAGGGCGCGCGGCTCTACCTCACCGACCTCGACGCCGGGCTGCTGGCCGAGACGGCGCGGGAGATCCAGGCCGGGGGCGGGGTGGTCGCCTACGCCGGGGCCGCCGACGTCAGCGAGCTGCCCGACGTCCGGCGGATCGGGGAGGAGATCCACGCCGCCTGCGGCAGCCTCGACATCGTCATGAACGTCGCGGGCATCTCCGCGTGGGGCACGGTGGAACGGCTCGAACACCGGCACTGGCGGTCGATGGTCGAGGTCAACCTGATGGGGCCGATCCACGTGATCGAGACGTTCCTGCCGCCGATGATCGCCGCCGGGCGCGGCGGCCACCTGGTCAACGTCTCCTCGGCCGCCGGGCTGCTCGGGCTGCCGTGGCACGCGGCCTACAGCGCGAGCAAGTTCGGGCTGCGCGGGGTGTCCGAGGTGCTGCGGTTCGATCTGCGCGCGCACGGCATCGGGGTCAGCCTGGTCTGTCCCGGCGGGGTTCGCACGCCGCTGGCCGACACGCTCGAGGTCGCCGGCGTCGACACGACGGGCCGGGCGTTCGCCCGGCTGCGGGACGGGTTCCGCAGGCACGCGGTGAGCCCCGAACGCGTCGCCGCGGTGACGGTGCGGGCGGTGCGGCGCGGCCGGTACCTGGTGTACACCTCGCGCGACATCCGGCTCCTCCATCTTCTCCAGCGCCTGTGCCCGCCGGTGTACGTTCTGCTGATGCGCCTGGCCAACCTCGTCATGCGCCGGGTGCTGCGCCCGGCGGCCGCCCGGTGACCGCGCCGCGGATCGCGCCCGGCGGCCCGGCCGAGGTCGGCCGGTTCGCCTGGCTGCTGGCGCGGGTGAGCGGCCGGATCGCGGGCACGACACCGCCGAACCTGTTCCTGACCATGGCGCGGCACCGGCGGCTGTTCCGGGGCTGGCTGCGGTTCGCCGCCCGGCTCATGCCCGGCGGCACACTGCCGCGGCGCGAGACCGAGCTGGTCATCCTGCGGGTCGCGCACGTGCGCGGGTGCCGCTACGAGTTCGACCACCACGTCCGGCTCGGCAGGCGGGCCGGGGTCACCGCCGGGGACGTCCGGCGGGTCGAGGCGGGGCCCGCGGAGGCGGGCTGGTCACCGCGCGAACGCGCGCTGCTGACCGCGACGGACGTCCTGCTGGCGCGCCGGGACCTGGACGACGGCACCTGGTCGGCGCTGCGGGAGCATCTCGACGAAAAGGCCGCGATCGAATTCCTGTTGCTGGCCGGCCACTACGACATGCTGGCGGCGTTCCTCACCACGCTGCGCGTCCGGCCGGACGGGCCGAGGCGATGACCGGACGGCTGCCGAGCGGGCGGCACCAGCTCACCCGCGACGAGGTCGCCGGCGCGCAGCGTGCCCGGATGCTGCGCGCCGCCGCCGACGCGATGGCCGAGCGCGGCTACGCGGCCACCACCGTCGCCGACGTCATCAAGCGCGCCGGAGTCTCGCGGGAGACGTTCTACCAGCAGTTCACCAACAAGCAGGCGTGTTTCGTCGCGGCGCTCGAAGCCGCGATCGGGCAACTGGCCGCGGCCGGGGAACCGATCACTACGGGCACGCCGCTGGAGCGTTTCGACCGGTTCCTCGGGACGTACCTCGCGAGCCTGGCGGCCGAACCCGCGCTCGCCCGGCTGTTCCTCATCGAGACCTACGCCGCGGGCCCGGAAGCGATGCGCCGCAGGCTGGAACTGCAGCGGCACTTCGTCGACCTGATCGCGCTGACCTTCGACGCGCGGTCCGCCGAGGCACGCTTCGGCTGCCAGGCGCTCGTCGGGACGATCGTGTCGCTGGTGACCGCCCGCTTCGTCGAGGACGACGTCGACGGGCTGCGGGCGCTGCGGGAGCCGATCGTCGCGCTGGCGGGGAAACTGCTCGTCGATCCATAATGGACGGACGCGGTCAGCCGCCGACGTACCTGCCGAGAAGCGCGCGGTAGGCGGCGGTGTCCGGTTCGGTGTGGATGCTGCTCGCGCCGCGTTTGGTGAAGGTCATCCCGGGGCAGCTGGGTTTCTCGCTGCCCCGGATCTGTTCGGTGCCGAGCTTCTTGCCGGTTTTGGCCTCGTACACCGTGACGTCGTACACGCCCTGATAGAGCTTGAGCGTGTCGGATTTGAACGCGCACTCCTTGAGGTACGGGCCGTCCTCCGGTTTGTCGAGGCAGGCGATGACCTGGACCTGGCGCGCGTTCAGCCGGATGTCGTCCCACGGCGGGGGCACGTCGCCGCCCATCGAGGCGATGGTGGTGAAGTCGGCGTCGTCGGTGAGGAACACGCCGATGGGGTGCGGGCCGGTGCCGGTGTAGGCGTCGTTCTGCGGGAAGTACCTGCTCGAACAGCCCGTCTTGAGGTCCGACACCCTGGCCGGGGTGTCGGCGGCCTTCGGCGCGAACAGGACCCAGTAGCCGCCGTAGCCGATCGCGGCCACCACGGCGACCGCGACCAGCCGTAGCGCCAGTGTCCTGCCCCTGCCGGGGTTTCCGGGACCCGGCTCGCGCTTCCCCCGCGCCGCGGCGAAGACGAGGAACGCGACGGGGGAGACCGCCACCAGCGCGAACAGGACACCGATCGGCACGTTGCCGTGCTCGAACGCGATCACGGAGAACAGGACGGAGAGACCGACCAGGAGGACGAACAGCTGAGCCATGTCCCCGAAGCTAGGCCGCGGTCATGACATCCCGATGACACGGCGAATCCCCGGCCCGGAAACGCCGTGAAGGCCTCCTTCACAGCGTTGAGCGCTGTGAAGGAGGCCTTCACGGAACCGCACCGTCGCGAGTGGACGGTGGTGGATCAGCGCAGGCGCAGGGCCCGCCTCAGGGTGCCGAACAGGTCGGTCTGGTTGGTCAGCCCGACGACGTTCGCCGCCTGCGGGCCGTAGCCCGCGATCCGCACCTGGGTGCCGGTGTGCTCCTGCGAGGAACCGGGCATCGCGGTGGCGTAGTTGAGGGTCATGTTCACGCCCTCGTTCGTGACCAGCGTCGCGGTCTGGCCGGGGCTGACGGTGCCGTTCTCGACGATCTGGCTGGTGTGGCCGTGGTCGGCGGTGACGATCACCAGGGTGTCCGGGTTGCTGCGCGCGAACGCGAGACCGGCCGCGACGGCGGCGTCGAAGTCGACCGTCTCCCCGATCTGGCCGCACGGGTCGGCCGCGTGGTCCTGCTTGTCGATGCTCGCGCCCTCGACCTGGAGGAAGAATCCCTTGCCACCGCGACGGTCGTCGAGCAGCTGAAGCGCCTTCCTGGTCTGGTCGGCCAGCTTCGGCTGGGTCTTGGGCAGGGCGGGGTTCGGGGCGCAGCGGGTCGGCGGGGTGCCGCCCTGGCGCGCGGCGGGGCCGGTCCAGTTGGTCGGCAGGTTGCCCTCGGCGAACAGGCCGAGCACCGGCTTGCCGGGCTTGGCGGCGTTGAGGGCTTCGGCGTTGTCGACGACCTGGTAGCCCGCGGCCTTGGCCTGGTCCAGCCCGGTCTTGCCCTGGAACGCCCCGGCCTTCAGCTGCTGCTTGAAGTACTTCGCGCCGCCGCCGAGCAGGACGTCGGGGCGGGTCTGCACCAGCTGCTCGGTGATCGAGCCGGCGCCGCCGTTCTCCTTGGCGTTGACCGCGCACTTCGCGGTCGTCTCGTTCGGGCCCTTGCAGTCGCGGTTGACGACGTGCGCGCCGAGCACGGCCGGGGTGGCGTCCTGCACCTCGGCGGTGGTGACGTCGCCGGTGCGCAGCCCGGCCCGCTTGGCCAGCTCCAGGATGGTCGGCACCGGGTTCCCGTACGGGTCGACGGAAATCGCGCCGTTGTAGGTCTTGGTGCCGGTCGCCCAGCCGGTGCCGGACGCGGCGGAGTCGGTGACGTAGTCCGGCTTCGCCGGGTTGTTCTTCTCCACGGCGTAGGTGGTGTAGTCGCCGGTGAGCGGGAACTCGTCCATCGCGAGCCGTCCGGCGGCGCCGCGCTCGTAGTTGCGGGCCGAGGTGATCTCGGACTGGCCCATCCCGTCGCCGATGAACAGGATGACGTTCTTGGCGAATCCGCCGCGGACGGCGGAACGGACGTCCTGGGTGCGGTCGCCGGTGCCGGCGGAACGGAATTCGGCGTCGGTGCCGGCGAAGGCGACCGGGGCGGCGGCGACCGCCGCCACGGCGAGCGCGCCCGCCGCCAGCCACTTCCGGCGGCCCGCGAACAGCGAAGGCATCGGTTCTCCTTGGGGGGACTCGGGAAAATCGCCCGGTTGGCCGGGCATGGGTCATTAGTCCCCGCGCATGTGTGCGCTTCGCGGCACCCAGTGGAGCAACGGGTGATCGCCAGGTGAACAGGTCGCTCGCGAGTGGTGACCCGCGACACCTACCGCGCTTCGCCCGGTGTGACGAGCCCGGATTCGTAGGCGATGACCACGGCCTGTGCCCGGTTGGCCGCGTCGAGTTTCGTGAAGATGTTGCCCACGTGGGTCTTCACCGTTTCGAGGCTGATGAACAGTTCCGCCGCGATGTCCGGGTTGGACAGACCGGCGGCGATCAGCCGGAGCACCTCGGTCTCGCGCCGGGTCAGCGACGAGGTCACGCGCGTGGCGGGGGCGGGCGGGCGCGCGGCGAGCAGCCGCCGGACCGCGCCGGGGAACAGCAGCGACTCCCCGGCCGCGACGGTGCGGATGGCGTGCGCGATCTCCTCCTTGCGGGCCCGCTTGAGCAGGAACCCGTTGGCACCGGCCAGCAGCGCCTCGTGCACGTAGTCGTCGTTGTCGAACGTCGTGATCACCAGGATCTTCGGCGGCGCGGCCAGGGTGGCCAGCACCTGACGGGTCGCGGTGATGCCGTCGGTGCCGGGCATCCGGACGTCCATCAGCACGACGTCGGGCTGGGTGGCCACGATCCGGTCCAGCACCTCCGCGCCGTCGGCGGCCTCACCGACCACCGTGAGGTCCGGCTGCCGGTCCAGCAGCGCGCGCAGTCCGGCGCGTACCAGCGGTTCGTCGTCGGCGATGAGGACGGACAGGGTTTCCGGAGTGCTCACCTGGCCTGCCTCAACGGGATGTCCGCGGTCAGGCGCCACAGCTCGCCCTCTGGCCCGGCGTGGAGCGCGCCGCGCAGCGCCTCGACGCGTTCGGCGAGCCCGGTCAGCCCCCGGCGCCCGGACCGGGGCCCGGTGCCCGGCAGCGGGTTGACCACCTCGATCCGCAGTGCGGCGGCCGCGGCCGCGACCACCACGACGACCGGCCCGTCCCCGCCGTGCCGCAGGGCGTTCGTCAGTCCTTCTTGGACGATGCGGTAGCCCTCGCGCGAAACGGTCGCGGGCAGTTCGCCGAGCGGCCCGGTGACCGCGAGGTCCACTTCGGCCCCGGCGTCACGGGCCCGCCCCGCCAGGACGTCGATCTCGGTGAGTGTCCGTTGTGGAGCCTTCGCCGACGGCTCCTCCCGCAGCAGGCCCAGTACGTGGTCGAGATCCTCCAGCGCGGAGCGTGAGGACTCCTCGATGGTGCCCAGCGCGCGCCGCGCCTGCTGCGGGTCCGCCTCGATCAGCTCGGCCGCGGCGGCCGCCTGGATCGTGGAGGTGGTCAGCGTGTGACCGATGGAGTCGTGCAGCTCCCGCGCCAGCCGGTTGCGCTGCGCGAGGACGGCGGCGCGCTGTTCGGCCTCCGCCGCGCGTTCGTCGGCGGACGGGCCGAGCAGCGGCGGCGCGAGCAGCCGGAACAGCCGCGTCCCGCCGACACAGAAGACGGCCACGAGCAGCAGCGTCACCAGGCCGAGCACGAGCGTCCACGAACCGGCCCAGCCGTCCTCGATGTTCAGTTTCCAGCCGTAGAACGCGATCGCGTCCCGTTCGCCGCCGCTGAACCAGATCAGCGGCCCGGCCAGGCCGGTCAGCAGCGTCATCCCGGCCAGGCCGAGCAGGAGCCAGCCGAGCGCGCCGTGCACCACCAGCCACAGCGCCGACCGCAGCCGGTCCGGCCAGGCCGGACGCGCGGGGCCGGGCGGCGGGATCCGCGCGCCGAGCACGTCGTTGGCCAGCCACACGCTGAGCCGCCGCGCCGGCGCGAGCAGGCCGAACAGTCCCATCGCGACACCGAGCCCGACCAGGAAGCCGAGCATGCGCAGCTCGGTCGTGCCCCGTACCGACACCCCCACGATCAGGGCGAACGGGGTCGCGGGGACGGTGAGGACCACTCCGGCCACCGCGTAGGGAAGGCCGCGGTACTCACCGGGGCGCGACAGGGATCTCAGTACGGCCATACCGGAAAGGCTAATGTGGCCCCCACCGGCGGGACCTCCCTCCACGGAGCCAGATCCCCTCGGCCGATCGGCCATCCCGGCGGACCCGCCGGAGACGTACTCGTCACAGGTGGTTAGCGGCCGTTAGCACGGCCTCCTACACTCGGCACGTGGCAGACCGACCTTTGATCGCACCCAGCATCCTGTCCGCGGACTTCGCCCGGCTCGGCGAGGAGATCGCCGCCGTGGCCGGTGCCGGGGACACCCGTGCCGACTGGGTGCACGTGGACGTCATGGACGCCCACTTCGTCCCGAACCTCACTCTCGGCCTTCCCGTGGTGGAGTCCCTGCTCAAGTCCACCGACGTGCCGCTGGACTGCCACCTCATGATCGAGGACCCGGACCGCTGGGCGATCGGGTACGCCGAGGCGGGCGCGTACAACGTCACCGTGCACGCCGAGGCCGCCGCGGACCCGGTGACCCTGGCGAAGAACCTGCGCGCCGCGGGCGCGAAGGCCGGGCTGTCGATCAAGCCGGGCACGCGGCTGGAGGACCACCTCGACACGCTCAAGCACTACGACACACTGCTGGTGATGTCGGTCGAGCCCGGCTTCGGCGGGCAGTCGTTCATCCCCGGCGTGCTGGAGAAGGTCCGCACCGCGCGGCGCCTGGTCGACACCGGTCACCTGCGGCTGGTCGTCGAGATCGACGGCGGCATCAACGCCGACACCATCGAGCAGGCCGCCGAGGCGGGCGTCGACTGCTTCGTCGCCGGGTCCGCGGTCTACGGCGCCGCCGACCCCGGCAAGGCGGTGGCCGCGCTGCGGGCGCGGGCGGCCAGTCACCGTACCGGCTGACGCCCTCGCGCGCGGCAGGCGGGAACTGGAGAAGCCCGGCCGCGCGGGCGGGTGTTGGATGGAAGACAGCAGCGGGGGACGGGCGAGGAGGCAACAGGGGTGTTCACCGGCATTGTCGAGGAGATCGGCGAGGTCACCGCGGTCGAGCAGCTGACGAACGCGGCGCGGCTCACCGTCCGCGGACCGGTCGTCACCGGGGACGCCCGGCACGGGGACTCGATCGCCGTGAGCGGGGTGTGCCTCACCGTGGTCGAGGTCGCCGGCGGGGCGTTCATCGTGGACGTGGTCAACGAGTCGCTCCAGCGGTCCAGCCTGGCGAAGGTGGCGGTGGGCGACGCGGTCAACCTGGAACGCGCGACCGCGGCGGGCGGACGGCTCGGCGGGCACATCATGCAGGGACACGTGGACGGCACCGGCGTCTTCCTCTCCCGCGACGAGAACGGCTTGACGACCTTCGCGCTGCCGCCCGCGCTCGCGCGCTACGTGGTGGAGAAGGGATCGATCGCGGTCGACGGCGTCTCGCTGACGGTCGCCGCGATCACCGGCGACCAGTTCTCGGTCGCGCTGATCCCGACCACCCTGCAGCTGACGACGCTGGGCCGCCGCGAGGCGGGCGACCTGGTGAATCTCGAGGTGGACGTGGTCGCGAAGTACGTGGAGAAGCTGGCCACGCCGCATCTGCGCGGGGCACAGGAGCGCGGGACGGAGGAACGGTCGTGAGTGAAACGAGTACGGGGACGACGGCCGCGGGCCGGTCGGCCTGCGGCGGCGGTGCCGCCTTCGACGAGGGCGGGATCGACGCGGCCATCGCGGACATCGCGGCGGGCCGCGCGGTGATCGTGGTGGACGACGAGGACCGCGAGAACGAGGGCGACCTGATCTTCGCCGCCGAGAAGGCGACGCCGGAGCTGATGGCGTTCATGGTCCGCTACACCTCGGGCTACGTGTGCGTGCCGGTGACCGAGGCCGAGGCGGACCGGCTCGAACTGCCGCCGATGTACCACACCAACCAGGACCAGCGCGGCACCGCGTACACCGTCACGGTCGACGCCGCCGCGGGCGTCACCACCGGCATCTCGGCGTCGGACCGCGCGCACACCATCCGGCTGCTGGCCGACCCGGACTCCAAGGCCACCGACTTCCGCCGGCCGGGGCACGTGGTCCCGTTGCGCGCCAAGGAAGGCGGCGTGCTGCGCCGGGCGGGCCACACCGAGGCCGCCGTCGACCTCGCCCGGCTGGCCGGGCTGCACCCGGCCGGGGTGCTGTGCGAGATCGTGTCCCAGAAGGACGACGGCGGCATGGCCCGGCGCGAGGAACTGGAGGTGTTCGCCGCCGACCACGACCTGCGGCTGATCACCATCGCCGACCTGATCGCCTACCGCAAACGGCACGAGAAGCAGGTCGAGCGTGTCGCCGAGGCCAGGGTCCCGCTCGTGGCGGGTACCTTCCGCGCGGTCGGCTACGACAGCCTGCTCGACGGCATCGAGCACGTCGCCTTCGTCTACGGCGAGATCGGCGACGGCGAGGACGTGCTCGTGCGCGTCCACTCCGAATGCCTCACCGGCGACATCTTCGGCTCGCTGCGCTGCGACTGCGGCCCGCAGCTGCAGTCCGCGCTCCAGGCGGTGGCCGAGGAGGGCCGCGGCGTCGTGCTCTACATCCGCGGGCACGAGGGCCGGGGGATCGGCCTGCTGCACAAGATGCAGGCCTACCAGCTGCAGGACCAGGGCGCGGACACGGTCGACGCGAACCTCGCCCTCGGTGTGCCCGCGGACGCCCGCGACTACGGCACCGGCGCGCAGATCCTGTGCGATCTGGGCGTGCGCTCGATGCGGCTGCTGACGAACAACCCGTCGAAGCGGGTCGCGCTGGAGGGCTACGGCCTGCGGGTGACCGGCCGGGTGCCGCTGCCCATCTCGCCGAACCCGGAGAACCTGCGGTACCTGCGGACCAAACGGGACCGGATGGGCCATGACCTGCCGCATCTGGAAAACTACGACCAGGCCGGGGCCGAGCGCCCGGAGAAGCCCGGCCAGGACTAGGAGGCGTTTTCGTGAGCGGCGAGGGTCGTCCCGAGGTCGGACTCGATCTGAGCGACTGCAAGGCCCTGCGGCTGGGCATCGTGGTCACCCGGTGGCATCCGAAGATCACCGACGCGCTGCTGGAACGCGCGCTCGCCGCCGCGAAGGACGCCCAGCTGGAGGAGGAGCCGACCGTGGTGCGCTGCGCCGGGGCGGTCGAGCTGCCGGTGGTGGCGCAGGCGCTGGCGAACAACCACGACGCCGTCGTCGCGCTCGGGGTGGTGATCCGCGGGGGCACGCCGCACTTCGAGTACGTCTGTGACGCGGTGACCGCGGGCCTGACCAGGGTGGCGCTCGACGAGAGCACCCCGGTCGGCAACGGCGTCCTCACCTGCGACACCGAGGAACAGGCGATCGCCCGCTCCGGCCTACCGGGCGCCACGGAGGACAAGGGCTACGAGGCGACCGTCGCGGCGCTGGACACCGCGCACACGCTGCGTGGCCTGCGCCAGCCGTGGACCGAGCGGGGCTTCGTGTGACCGGGGGCGTTGGCGAGGCCGTCGTGAAACAGAAGCAGGGAAAACTGGTGATCCGGCCCCGGCGCGCGGTGTGGATGTGCAGCGTGCTCGCGGCCGCGCTGCTCGTGGTGTTCGTCGTGGTGGCGGTGCTGCTGCGCCGGACCGACACCGGGGTGATCTTCGAGACCTCGGACCAGGCGGCGATGGTCGGCATCGGGATCCTCCTGTCCGCGGGCACGATGCTGTTCGCGAACGCGCGGGTGCGTGCCGACGCCGAGGGCATCGAGGTCCGCAACGTGCTGACCGCCAAGCGCTTCGCGTGGTCGGAGGTGCTGTCGGTGAGCTTCCCCGACGGCGCGTCGTGGGCGCGGCTGGAGCTGCCCGACGACGAGTACTACTCGGTGCTGGCCGTGCAGGCCGTCGACCGGGAACACGCCGTGGAGGCCGTGCGCGCCCTGCGCCGCCTGCACCGCGAAGCCTGGGAAAACTGAGCCTTCCCGACCCGGTCGTGCGTCCGCCGGGCTTCACAACGCCAGGTCGACGACGACCGGGGCGTGGTCGGACGGGCCCTTGCCCTTGCGGGCCTCACGGTCCACATAGGAATCCGTGACCGCGCCGGTGAAGGCCGCGTTGCCGTAGACCAGGTCGATCCGCATGCCCCGGTTGTTCGGGAAGTTCCCGGCGCGGTAGTCCCAGTAGGTGAACGGGTGGTCGTACTTGAGCGGGCGGGGGAAGACGTCCGCCAGGCCCGTTTCGCGCAGCGCCGCCAGCGCCGCGCGCTCGGGCGGGGTCACGTGTGTCGACCCGGCGAAGGCCGTGATGTCCCAGACGTCCGCGTCGTCGGGGGCGACGTTGAAGTCACCGAGCACCGCGAACGGCCGCTCCGCGCCGAGCTCGGCGGCGACCGTGGCGCGCAGCGCGGCCAGCCACTCCAGTTTGTAGGCGTAGTGCGGGTTCTCCGGCTCGCGGCCGTTGGGGACGTACACCGACCACACGCGCACGCCACCGCAGGTGGCGCCGATCGCGCGGGCCTCGGCGGCGCCGTCGAACCGCGGTTCACCGGTGAGGCCGCGGGTGACGTCCTCGAGCCCGGCCTTCGAGAGGATCGCGACGCCGTTCCACCGGCCGAGGCCGTACGCCGCGACCTCGTAGCCGAGCTCGCGGACGGGTTCGACCGGGAACGCCTCCGTGGTGTTCTTGAGTTCCTGCACGCACAGCACGTCCGTGCCGGTCTGCCCGAGCCACTCCAGGACCCGGGGCAGCCGCGGCAGGATGGAGTTGACGTTCCAGGTCGCGATCCGCATGCCGCCGAGGATTCCACACACCCTGACGTGCTCTGAAGGCCACCTTGAGGGAACTCAAGTCCCTCAAGGTGGCCTTCAGAGACCTGCCGCGGGATCAGACGCCCGCGGTGCTCTTGATCCACGAGCGGCTGGTCGCGACGCTCGCGTAGTTGTTGGTGCCCTTGGTGTTCGTGCCGTCCTGGTTCTGCACGGTCGAGGCGACGCCGACCTGCTTGCCGCCGGAGACCTCCGGGCCGCCGGAGTCGCCCTTCCACGCCGACCCGTTGATCCCGACGCTCTGCACGGCGCGACCACCGTACGCGTCCGTCGACGAGCCGGTGACCTGCACGTTCGTCGTCTTCAGCGCGGGGGCGGGCGGGCCGGTCGGGGTCTCGCGGCCCCAGCCGTAGAGCTGGTCGGTGGTGCCGCGCGCGGGGTCGGCGTCACCGAGGGCGATCGGCTTGGCGGTGGTGGCCTGCGCCAGGTGCAGCAGCGCGATGTCCCCTTCCGGCGACTCGACCTTCTTGTCCACCTCGATCTTCGTGCCACCGCCGAGCTCGTTGCTGCCGACCCGGACGAACATGCCGCTGCCGTCCTCGTCGAGGCAGTGCACGGCGGTCATGACCCACTCCGCGGCGATGACCGAGCCGGAGCAGTTGAAGCCGTTGAACGGACGACCGGCGGTCTTGACGTAGACCTGGGCGCCCCAGCTGACGGTGGGCGCGGTGGTCCCGCCGACGATGTTCGGCTGGACTCCCGACGCGGCGGCGAGCGCGCCGCCGGAGAGAGTGAGCGCGACGGCGGCGGTGCACGCCGCGCCGATGGTGCGGATACGGCTCACGAGCGGTTCCTTTCGCGGTGGGGACCGGAGAGCGCCGATCTCTCGGCTGGTGGGAAAGTAACCGTCGAATCGGACGTGGTGTACCAACGAACGTCGGGTCCGTCCCGATCACCCGACTTCCGTCGGGCGGGCACGAAAAGGCCTGGTACGCGGTGCCGAGCACCGGGGGCTCGCAAGACTGTCGGGGGCGAGCCATAGTCTTGGGGGCGTGGCTGACCCGTCCACCTACCGTCCCTCGCCGGGGAGCATCCCGGACGCTCCCGGCGTGTACAAGTTCCGCGACGACACGCGCCGGGTCATCTACGTCGGCAAGGCGAAAAGCCTGCGCAGCAGGCTGAACTCGTACTTCGCGGATCTCTCCGGGCTGCACCCGCGCACCCGCCAGATGGTGACCACCGCGGCGAGCGTCGAGTGGACCGTGGTGTCCACCGAGGTCGAGGCGCTGCAGCTGGAGTACAACTGGATCAAGGAGTTCGACCCCCGGTTCAACGTCCGCTACCGCGACGACAAGAGCTACCCGGTGCTCGCGGTGACGTTGAACGAGGAGTTCCCGCGTCTGCACGTCTACCGCGGCGCGCGGAAGAAGGGCGTCCGCTACTTCGGGCCGTACTCGCACGCGTGGGCCATCCGCGAGACGCTCGACCTGCTGCTGCGTGTCTTCCCGGCCCGCACCTGCTCGGCCGGGGTGTTCCGGCGGCACGGGCAGATCGGCAGGCCCTGCCTGCTCGGCTACATCGAGAAGTGCTCGGCGCCGTGCGTGGGCCGGGTCTCGGCCGACGAGCACCGCGCGATCGTCGAGGACTTCTGTGATTTCCTCGCCGGGCGCACCGAGGGCATGATCCGCAGGCTCGAACGGGAGATGGCCGCCGCGTCCGAGGAGCTGGAGTTCGAGCGCGCCGCCCGCCTGCGCGACGATCTGGGAGCGCTGCGCCGGGCGATGGAGAAGCAGGCCGTGGTGCTCGGCGACGGCACGGACGCCGACGTCGTCGCCTTCGCCCACGACGAGCTGGAGGCCGCGGTCCAGGTCTTCCACGTGCGCGGCGGGCGGGTGCGCGGGCAGCGCGGCTGGGTCATCGACAAGGCCGAGGAGATGGACGTCCCGGCACTGGTCGACCACTTCCTCACGCAGTTCTACGGGGAGGAGGCCGATCTCGCCGCGCGTGACGAGGTCGACGCGGGCTCGCCGGTGCCGCGCGAGGTGCTGGTGCCGGAGCTGCCCGCGGACGCCGACGCGGTCACCGAATGGCTGTCCGGCCTGCGCGGGTCCAAGGTGCGGCTACGGGTCGCGCAGCGCGGGGAAAAACGCGCGCTGGCCGAGACCGTCGAGCGCAACGCCGCCGAGGCGTTCACCCAGCACAAGCTGCGCCGTGCCGGCGACCTCACCGCGCGGTCGGCGGCGCTGTCCGAACTGCAGGACTACCTCGCGCTCGAAAACGCGCCGCTGCGCATCGAATGCGTGGACA
Organism: Amycolatopsis samaneae; assembly: GCF_039541975.1. Taxonomy (NCBI): domain Bacteria; kingdom Bacillati; phylum Actinomycetota; class Actinomycetes; order Pseudonocardiales; family Pseudonocardiaceae; genus Amycolatopsis; species Amycolatopsis samaneae. The sequence goes on along the minus strand of NZ_BAABHG010000002.1, from coordinate 226,072 downwards.
TCAGCCACATCCAGGGCAGCGACGTCGTGGCGTCGCTGGTGGTGTTCGAGGACGGGGTCGCCCGTAAGTCCGAGTACCGGCGCTTCGCGTTGCGCGAGGCCGCCGACGAGGGCGACGTCGCGTCCATCGCCGAGGTCGTCCGTCGCCGTTTTTCCCGCTACCTCAAGGAAACCGCGGCAGCAGCCGCCGAGGGGGAGGCGGTCGAGGTCGACCCGGCGAAGCCGGGGATCGACCCGGAGACGGGGAAACCGCGCAAGTTCGCGTACGCGCCGAACCTGCTCGTCGTCGACGGCGCGGGGCCGCAGGCCACCGCTGCCGCGGAGGTGCTGGCCGAGCTGGGCGTGCACGACGTCGCCGTGGTGGGGCTGGCGAAACGGCTCGAAGAGGTCTGGCTGCCGGGGGACCCGGACCCGGTGATCCTGCCGCGCACCTCCGACGCGCTGTACCTGATGCAGCGGGTCCGGGACGAGGCGCACCGCTTCGCCATCCGGTACCACCGGGAGAAGCGGTCCAAGCGGATGCAGACGTCCGAATTGGACAGTGTGCCGGGCCTGGGGCAGGCTCGCCGTACCGCGCTGATCAAGCACTTCGGCTCGGTGAAGAAGCTCAAGCAGGCCAGGGTCGAGGAGATCGAGGCGGTGCCCGGCTTCGGCAGGCGCACCGCGGAGGCCGTGGTGGCCGCGCTGGCCGGGGAGACCGGCGCGGTGGCCGCGGGAGGGGAGCCGGGAACATGATCGGGGAAGGTAACGCGAAGTGAGTGCGAACGAGGAGAACCGCGGGTCCGGGATGGAGGTCGCGGTCGTGTCCGGGCTGTCCGGCGCCGGCCGCAGCACGGCGGCCAAGTGCCTGGAGGACCTCGGCTGGTTCGTGGTGGACAATCTGCCGCCGGAGCTGATCGCCACGATGGTGGAGCTCGGCGCGCAGGCCCGCGGGGCGATCACGAAGGTCGCGGTGGTGATGGACGTGCGCTCGCGGGCGTTCACCGACGACCTCGCCTCGGTGATCAAGGATCTGGACGCGCGCGGGTACAAGCCGCGCGTGCTGTTCCTGGAGGCCACCGACGCGGTGCTGGTGCGCCGGTTCGAGGCGGTCCGGCGCGGGCACCCGATGCAGGGGGACGGGCGGCTGGCCGACGGGATCACCGCCGAGCGCACGCTGCTGGAGCCGCTGCGCGAGGAGGCCGACCTGGTGCTGGACACCTCGTCGCTGTCGGTGCACGACCTGCGGGCCAAGATCGAGGACGCGTTCGGGTCCGAGGCGGGCACGACGACCCGGGTGACCGTGCTGTCCTTCGGGTACAAGTACGGTCTCCCGATGGACGCCGATCTCGTGATGGACGTGCGGTTCCTGCCGAACCCGTTCTGGATCCCGGAGCTGCGCGAGCACACCGGGCTGGAGAACGAGGTACGCAACTACGTGCTCAGCCAGGAGGGCGCCGAGGAGTTCCTGGACCGCTACCACCAGTTGCTGCGGCTCATCGGCGCCGGGTACAAGCGCGAGGGCAAGCGGTACCTGACGCTCGCGGTGGGCTGCACCGGCGGAAAGCACCGCAGCGTCGCGATCTCCGAGGAACTCGCCCAGCGTCTGTCCAATGAGGACGGTATGGCCGTGAAGGTGGTGCACCGCGACCTTGGCCGCGAGTAACGTGCGCGCGGTCGCGCTCGGGGGCGGGCACGGACTGCACGCGACGCTCACCGCGCTGCGGCGGGTGACGCGCGAGGTCACCGCGGTGGTCACCGTCGCCGACGACGGCGGATCGTCCGGACGGCTGCGCCGCGAGCTCGGCCTGCTGCCGCCCGGCGATCTGCGCCAGGCCTTCGCGGCGTTCGCCGCCGAGGACGGCGGCACGCTGTGGGCCGAGGTGTTCCAGCACCGGTTCGGCGGGGACGGCGCGCTCGCCGGGCACGCCGTGGGCAACCTGCTGCTGGCCGGGCTGTTCGAGGTGCTCGGCGATCCGGTGGCCGCGCTCGACGAGGCGAGCAGGCTCATCGGGGTCTCCGGCCGGGTGCTGCCGATGTCGCCGGAACCACTGGAGATCGAGGCCGAGGTCAGCGGCCTGGACAGCGAGGACGCCACCGCGCTGCGCCGCATCCGCGGCCAGGTGGCGGTGGCGACGACGCCGGGGCAGGTGCGGCGGATCAGCCTGCACCCCGGCGGGCGGGTGGAGCGCCCGCCCCGGGCCTGCCAGGAGGCGATCGACGCGGTGCTCGCGGCCGACGTCGTCTTCCTCGGGCCCGGCTCGTGGTTCACCAGCGTGCTGCCGCATCTGCTGGTGCCGGATCTGCACGACGCGTTGGTCCGGACCACGGCGACCAAGGTGGTCATCCTGAATCTTGTCCCCCAGCCGGGTGAAACCGCGGGATTCTCGCCGGAACAGCATCTGGACGTGCTCTTCGATCACGCGCCGCTGCTGCGGGTGGACGCCGTGATCGCGGACCGCGATTCGGTCCCCGACCCGCCCCGGCTCCGCAAGGCGGCGGAGCGGCTGGGCGGGGTGGCCCACCTGGGGGCGGTGGCTGACCCGGAAGTGGTGGGACGGCATGATCCTGATGCGCTCGCGCGCTGCGTGCGGGAGGCTCTCGGTCTCGAAAGGGGCAGTACCGGGGCGGGCGCGGCACACGGGGGCGGAGCGGAAGGCAGGGAGGGGCAGCAATGGCGATGACCGCTGCGGTGAAGGACGAGTTGAGCCGGCTGGAGATCACGAAGATCGGGCCACGCCGGGCCGAGGTCGCGTCGTTGCTGCGTTTCGCGGGCGGGCTGCACATCGTGGCGGGCCGGGTCGTGGTGGAGGCCGAACTGGACACCGGCTCGGTCGCGCGCCGGCTGCGCAAGGAGATCCACGAGCTCTACGGGCACCATTCGGACGTGCACGTCATCACGGCGAGCGGCGGGCTGCGCAAGGGGACGCGGTACGTCGTGCGGGTGGTGAAGGACGGTGAGGGCCTGGCCAGGCAGACCGGCCTGATCGACCAGCGTGGCCGCCCGGTGCGCGGGCTGCCCGCCGCGGTGGTGTCCGGGGGCGTGGCCGACGCGGAGGCCGCCTGGCGCGGCGCCTTCCTCGCCCACGGCTCGCTGACCGAACCCGGCCGCTCTTCGTCGCTGGAGGTCACCTGCCCCGGCCCGGAGGCCGCGCTCGCGCTGGTCGGCGCCGCCCGCCGGATGGGTATCCAGGCGAAGTCCCGCGAGGTTCGTGGCGCGGACCGGGTCGTGGTCCGCGACGGCGACGCGATCGGCGCGCTGCTGACCCGGCTCGGCGCACACACGAGCGTGCTGCAGTGGGAGGAGCGCCGGATGCGCCGCGAGGTGCGGGCCACGGCCAACCGCCTCGCCAACTTCGACGACGCGAACCTGCGGCGGTCGGCGCGCGCCGCGGTCGCCGCCGCGGCCAGGGTCGAGCGCGCGCTCGAAATCCTCGGCGACACCGCGCCCGATCACCTGCTCGCGGCGGGCAAGCTGCGGTTGTCCAACCGGCAGGCCTCGCTGGAGGAACTGGGCCAGCTCTCGGATCCACAGATGACGAAGGACGCGGTGGCGGGCCGGATCCGGCGGCTGCTCGCGATGGCGGACAAGCGTGCCAAGGAACTCGGCCTCCCGGACACCGAATCCGCGGTGACCCCGGAGATGCTCGAAGAAGAGGCGTAGCGGCCGGGCCGCCATCGGTGTCCACAGTGGAGGGTGGGGCCGTGGTGCGCGCCGGACGGCCTCGGGTGTGTCGCGTGTCAGCGGCCGGGGTGCTCCTCGGGCAGCCGAGGACGCGGCGGGGTGTCGGCGGCCGTGCGTGCTTCGCTCGCCGGGGCGGCACCCGCCGACCGGCCGCCCCCTAGCCGGCCGGTCAGCAGGGCCGCGCCCAGCGCGGTGATCTCGTGGCGCACCGCGTAGCCCGCGCGGTGGGTTTCGATGAGACCCGCCGCGCGCAGGATCGTGGTGTGGTAGCTCGCCGACGCGGCCGAGATGGCCAGCGTGCGGCTCAGACCGGTGGTGGTGCAGCCGGTTTCCGTCGCCTCCAGCACCCGTGCCCTGGTGGCCCCGAGGAGCGTGGCCAGCGCGTGGCGCCGCGCGGGACGCGGCGGGTCCGCACCCGCCGGAACGGTCGCTCGCCCGTTGGCTCCGATGATCACCGGGACCACGGTAGTCCGGTGCGGCCGACGTCTTGCTGTACCGGAACTGGACCGGCCCCGCACGCGGACCCGACCGGGTGGCGAGGCTCCGGCCAGGGCGAACAGCGCTGTCCGGCGGCAGGGGCGCGGCGGCGACCGGCAGCATCGGCAATGCCGACGCGGCACGGCGGACACCGCGCGCGGCTTTTCCCCGGCCCGTCCGCTCGGGCAGGATGGCAGGGGGTCGGTGCCGGGCCGGGGCGACCGCACGGGGGACCGCGAAGAGGACGGGATGAGCATGCGCCAGGCGGAGCCGTTCGGGGAACGGCTGCGCGCCGCGCGACTGCGGGCCGGGCTGAGCCAGGCCGAACTCGCCCGGCGGGCGGGCGTGAGCGAACGCACTCTGCGCGGGGTGGAGCTGGGCACGGTCGGCAGGCCGCGCGGCGAGTCCACCCGGCGGCTCGCCGAAGCGGCCGGGCTGCGGCCACCGGAGCCCGCGCGCGGCGCCGAGCAGCCGCCGGGGCCGCGTATCTCGGTGCTGGGCCCGTTGGCCTTCTGGCACAACGGGAATCCGGTCGAGGTGGGCGCGCTCAAACAGCGCACGCTGCTCGCGGTGCTGGCGCTGCAGCCCGACCGGGCGATCGGCAGGGACGAGCTGGCCGGCCTGCTGTGGGGCGAGGACCCGCCGAAGTCCGCCGCGAACCTGCTGCACACCTACGTCGCCCGGCTGCGCCGGATCCTCGAACCGGACCGGGACGCGGGCGCGGTGCCGCTCATCGCCGCGACCCGCGGCGGTTACCGGCTCAGGGTGACCGGGGACCAGCTGGACCTGCCGCGCTTCGACGAGCTGATCGGCGAGGCGGACCGGCACCGCGCCGCAGGGAACCCGCGGGCGGCTCTCGACGCGTACGAGACCGCGCTCGGGCTGTGGCGTGGTGCTCTGCTGACCAATGTGGACAGCCGGATCCGGGCGCACCCGGCCGCGGTCGCGGTGCTCCGCCGCCGCACCGAGGCCACGCTCCGCTATGCGGACACCGCGCGTGAACTGGGACGGGCCGGCGCTGCGGTGGCCCGGCTGCGCGCGCTCGCGGACGAGGAACCCCTGCACGAAGGGCTCGCCGCCCGGCTGATGCTCGCGCTCGCGGGTGATGGGCAACAGGCGGAGGCGTTGCGGCGTTTCACCGGCATCCGCGCCCGGCTCGCCGCCGAACTCGGCGTCGACCCGGGCGCCGACCTGCGTGAGGCGCACCGCCGGGTGCTCGCCCAGGAGGTGCCCGGCCCGGAAGACGGCCGGGCCGGGGAAGCGCCCCCGGCCCGGCCGGTGCCGCGGCAGCTGCCCGCGCCGCCGCGGCTGTTCACCGGCCGGACCCGTGAGCTGGCCCGCCTCGGCGCGGCACTCGACGCCGGCGCCGACCGCCGCGGCACCATGGTGATCTCGGCGCTCGGGGGCATCGGCGGGATCGGCAAGACCTGGCTGGCGCTGCACTGGGCCCACCGGAACGCGCACCGCTTCCCGGACGGGCAGCTGTATGTCAACCTGCGCGGGTTCGACCCCACGGCCGAGCCGGTGCCCCCGGCGGTCGCCGTCCGCGGTTTCCTGGACGCCCTGCGGGTGGCGCCCGAGGCGATCCCGGCGGACGAGCAGGCCCGCTTCGCCCTGTACCGCAGCCTCGTCGCCGAGCGGCGGATGCTGGTGGTGCTCGACAACGCCCGCGACGCCGCCCAGGCGGCCGCGTTGCTGCCGGGCGGCCCGGAGTGCGTGGTGGTGGTCACCAGCCGACACCGGCTCGGCGGGCTGGTGGCCACGCACGGTGCGCTGCTGCTCACCCTCGACGTCTGGACCGAGGGGGAGGGCCGGGAACTGCTGACCCGGCATCTCGGCGCCGGCCGGGTGGCGGCCGAACCGGACGCGGTCGACGATCTGCTCGCGCTGTGCGGCGGCCTCCCGCTGGCGCTCGGGATCGTCGCCGCGCGGGTGGCGACGCAGCCCGGACTGCCGTTGCGCGCACTGGCCGACGAGCTCCGCGACACCGCCGGCCGGCTCGACGCGCTGGACGCGGGCGAGGTGTCGGCGAACCTGCGTGCGGTGTTCACCGCCTCCACCCACGCGCTGGACGAGGCGGCGGCCACCCTGTTCGGCCTGCTCGGGCTGGCGCCGGGCCCCGACATCGGCCTGGCGGCCGCGGCCGCGCTGGCCGGGCTGCCCGCCGCCGGGACGCGGGTGCTGCTGCGGGAGCTGGAGGCGGCGCACCTGGTGGCCCAGCCGGTACCCGGCCGCTACCGGATGCACGACCTGGTCCGGCTCCACGCCGCCGAGCAGGCCCGCCGGGGGCTCGCCGGATCCGTGCGCGCCGCGGCGCTGGGCCGCCTTGTCGACTACTTCCTGCACACCGCCTACGCGGGGGAGCGGCTGCTCGAACCTCATCGGCCGCCGATCGAGCCAGGGGTGCCCGCCGGGCACGTCCGGCCGGATCCCCTCGATGACGAGGCCGGGGCGCTCGCCTGGTTCGACGCGGAACACCACTGCCTGCTCGCCGCGCACCGGTTCGCCGCCACCGAGGGCCGGGACGAGCAGGCATGGCGGCTGGCGTGGTCGCTGGACACCTTCCACTACCGGCGTGGTCACCTGGCCGACAACCTCCGCGTCTGGCTCGACGGGCTCGGCGCCGCGCGCCGGCTCGGCACGCCCACCGCGCTGTCCTGGGCGCACCGGCGGCTCGGCCACGCCTACGCCCGGCTCGGCAGGCGGGCGGACGGGATCGAGCACCTGCGCGAGGCCGTGGCCGCCACCGAACGGACCGGCGACGTTGCCAACCTCGGCAACACGCACCGGTTTCTCGCGCTGGCACTGGCACAACAGGGCGAAGACGAGCTGGCGCGCACGCACGCGACCGAGTCGCTGCGGTTGTTCGGCACGCTCGACGACCCGGTCGGCGCGGCCAACGCGCACAACCTGCTCGGCCGGTGTCACGTCCGGCTGGGCAACCACACCGAGGCGCGTGCCCACTGCGAACGCGCCCTCGCGCTGCACCGCGGGCACGCCGACCGGCAGGGCGAGGCGAACGCGCTGGACAGCCTCGGCTATCTCGCCCAGCACGCGGGCCACTACGCCGAGGCGATCGCGCGCTACCGGGAAGCCCTTGCCGTGCAACAGGAAATCGACAACACCTACGACCGGGCCGGCACGCTCGGCCGGCTCGGCACCGCGCTCGAGGCGGTGGGCAGGCACGCCGGGGCGCGGGACGCCTGGCGGCAGGCCGTCGACCTCTATCGCGCGCAGCACCGCGAGGAGGAGGCGGGCGCCCTGGCCGCGCGGCTCGCCGCGCCGCCCGCGGACCGCGCCGGGTGACGTTCTCCCGCGTGTGCGCGTCATGGCGAGGCCAGTTCGGGGAAGGTGGCCGTTTCGCTGGCCGGCGAACATCTCCCCCATGTTCGAGCCGTAGTGCTCGCCCTGGACGTAGATCTGTCCATAGTGGACGTGGACCTCGCCGGTGACCGGAGTGCGCATTTCCTCCCCTTCCTCGCGGGTCCGGCCATAGTGGCACCCGGCACCGACAGTTTTCGCTACCGTGGCCCTCATGAACGATCTTCCCTTGTCCGTACTGGAACTCACGCTCGTCGAGGCGGGCGGGAAGGCCGGTGACACCTTGGCCGCGACGGTCACCACCGCGCGCCGCGCCGAGGAACTCGGCTTCCGGCGGATGTGGCTGACCGAGCACCACGGCACGCCGATCATCGCCAGCGTGTCGCCCCCGGTGCTGGCGGCCTCGTACGCGGCGGCGACCGGCACGATCCGGGTCGGCTCGGGCGGGGTGCTGGTGCCCAACCACGCGCCGCTGGCGCTCGCCGAGCAGTTCCTGACCCTGTCCGCGCTGCATCCCGGCCGGATCGACCTCGGCATGGGGCGCGGGCCGGGCACCTTCCGCGAGCCGGTGATCCGCGCGCTGCGCCGGGGCGCGGGGATCGCGACCGACGAGGAGTACCGCGAGGGCGTGCGCGCGGTGCTGGGGTTCCTCGGCGACGAGACCTCCCTGTTGCCCGGCGTCGAGCGGCCGCGGCCGTGGCTGCTGGTGTCCAGCCCGGCGGGCGCGGGGCTCGCCGCCGAACTGGGGCTGCCGATCGCGGTCGCCCACCACATCCGGCCGCAGAGCACGGTCGAGGTGGTGGAGCGGTACCGGGCGGGGTTCCGGCCGTCGCGCTGGGGCGCGGAGCCCTACGTGATCGTCGCGGTACGGACGATCTGCGCGGACTCCGACGCCGAGGCCGCCGTGCTGGGGCGGCCCGCGCGGGTATTGACGGAGAACATCGCCAAGCAGGACGACACCGCGCCGTTCCCCAGCGTCGCCGAGGCGGCGGAGCACGTCTTCGCGCCCGAACTCGAAGAGGGGCTCGCGGCCTATCACGCGCAGCAGGCGGAAGGCTCGCCGGAGACGGTGGCGCGGCAGTTGACGGCGATCGCGGCGCGGACCGGCGCGGACGAGCTGATGCTGGAGACCCCGGTGTACGACCCGGCGGCCCGCGCGCGGTCCTACGAACTGACCGTCAAGGCACTGCGCGCTTCGTGAGCCGTTCGCTCCGGTTCGTCCCGTCCGTCCTTTGTGGATCGCTGGGACATGCACCCAATGCCACATTGGGGCGCTCGTCCACTGGGCAACAGTGACCGGTCTGTGCGTAAAGTCCGTTTTGTCGGTAGGGTGGCGGTGAGCTGACACGCGGCGGCCCCGGTGGCGCCGGGACGAGAGGGATCCCCTTGGGCGACGGCAGGCGGATCGACCACGACGTCATCGTGATCGGGGCCGGGTTCGCGGGGCTGCACATGCTCGCCGAGCTGAGGAAGAGCGGATTCTCCTGTCACGGCTTCGAAACCGGCGACGGGGTCGGCGGGACCTGGTACTGGAACCGGTATCCGGGCGCGCGCTGTGACATCGAGAGCCTCGACTACTGCTACCTGCACGACCCCGAACTGCATCGGGACTGGCGCTGGTCCGAGCGGTTCGCCGGGCAGCCGGAGATCCTGCGCTACGCCGAGCACTTCGCCGAACGGGCCGGGGTGCTGCCGTTCATCAGCTTCGGCACGAAGATCGTCGCGGCCACGTTCGACGAGCCGTCCTCGACCTGGCTGGTGCGCACCGAGCAGGGCGGCGAGGCGCGGTGCCGCTTCCTCGTCACCGCCGTCGGCTGCATGTCGGCCGCGCAGGTGCCGGACCTGCCGGGGCTGGCGCGGTTCCGCGGCGAGCGGTTCCACACCGGCCGGTGGCCACGCGAGCCGGCCGGCCTCGCGGACAGGCGCGTCGGCGTGCTCGGCACCGGGTCGTCCGGGATCCAGGTGATCCCCCGGCTCGCCGAACAGGCCGCGGAACTCGTCGTGTTCCAGCGGACCGCGAACTTCAGCGTGCCCGCCAGGAACCGGCCGCTGACCGGGGCCGAGCTGGCGGGGGAGCCGGCGAAGTACGGCGAGCGCGTCGAGCTGGCGAGCACGACGCGGTTCGGGCACGTGGTGGCGGGCACCGGACAGTCCATTGTGGAGACCGAACCCGCCGAGCGGGAGGCCGCGCTGGAACGCCGCTGGGCCACCGGCGGTACCGGGATCGTCGCGACGTTCACCGACACCGGCCGCGACCTCACCGCGAACGCGCTGCTGGCGGACTTCTTCCGCGACAAGATCAGGAAGACCGTCGCCGACGCCGGGACCGCCGAACGGCTCGTTCCCCGCGGTCACCCGATCGGCACGAAGCGGCTCTGTGTCGACGACGGCTACTACGAGACGTTCAACCGCGACCACGTCCGGCTGGTGGATCTGCGCGATGAGCCGATCGCGGAGATCACCGAGAACGGGCTCCGCACCACACGGCGGCACTACCCGCTCGACGTGCTCGTCTTCGCCACCGGCTACGACGCGTTCACCGGCGCGCTGACCAGGATGGACGTCACCGGCCGGGACGGCGCCCGGCTGGCCGAGGAGTGGGCCGACGGCCCCCGGACGTATCTCGGGCTCGCCGTCGCCGGGTTCCCGAACCTGTTCACGATCACCGGCCCCGGCAGCACGATGGTGCTCTCGAACATGCTCCGGGCGATCGAGCACCACGTCGCCTGGATCCGGGACCTGCTGGTGCGCCTGCGCTCGGCGGGCGTCGGGACCGCGGAGGCGGGCAGGGCCGCGCAGGAGGACTGGGCGGAACGGGTCGCCGAGGCGGCGGGCCGGACGCTCTACCACCACGCCGACTCCTACTACCTCGGCGCGAACATCGCGGGCAAGGCACGGGTGTTCATGCCCTACGCCGGCGGTCTCGACGTCTACCGGCGCGTCTGTGATTCCGTGGCTCAGGAGGGCTATCACGGCTTCCGTCTGTCGCATGTGGACACACGGGACGCGGTGACGCAGTGAGCCGTCCGCTGTCCGCCTTCGGGCTGGGCGTGGTGCTGCTGGCCACGCTCCTGCCGATGATGGACTCGTTCATCGTCAACGTCGCGCTGCCGACCATCGCCGACGAGCTGGGCGCGGCCAACGCCGACCTCGAACTCGTGGTCGCGGGGTACGGCATCGCCTTCACCCTGCTGCTGGTGCCGGGCGGACGGCTCGGGGACGCGTTCGGCAGACGGCGGACGCTGGTGGCCGGGCTGCTCGGCTTCGTGCTCGCCTCCCTGCTGTGCGCGGTCGCGACCGGGGCCGAGTGGCTGGTGGCCGCGCGGGTCCTCCAGGGCGCGACGGCGGCGCTGATCCCGCCGCAGGTCCTGGGCACCATCCAGGCCGCCGTCCCGCCGGACCGGCGGGCGAAGGCGATGAGCCGGTACGCGGCGGTCAGCGGCCTGGCGGCGATCCTGGGCCTGGTCCTCGGCGGGGTACTGCTCAAGGTCGACCTCTGGGGCACCTCGTGGCGATTGCTGTTCCTGGTCAACCTGCCGCTCGGCCTGATCGCCGCCGTGCTGGCCGTGTTCGTGGTGCCCGACAGCCGCTCCGCGCACCCGGCGGGCATCGACTGGCGGGGTACCGCGCTGCTCGGCGCGCTGGTGCTGGCGGTACTGGTGCCGCTGAACCGCGGTCCGCTGCTGGGGTGGCCCTGGTGGACGATCGCGCTGCCGTTGCTGGCACCGGTGGCCGCGACCGCGTTGTGGCGCACGGAAAAGCGGGTGGCCGCCGCCGGGGCGGTGCCGCTGCTGCCGCCGTCGGTACTCGCCGCACCCCAGGTACGCGGGGGACTGCTGCTGCTCGCGCCGTTCCTGGCGGCCTGGGCGGGTTTCCTGTTCGCCCTGCCACTGACGGTGCAGCACGGTTTCGGCCTCGACCCGCTGACCGCCGGGCTGGCGGTGGCCCCGATGTCGCTGGCGTTCCTGCTCGGCTCGTTCGCGGTCCCGGCGCTGCGGGCCCGGCTGGCGGGCCGGGTGACCTCGTACGGCGCCCTGGTGCAGGGACTCGGGGTGGCCTGGCTGCTCGCCGCGCTGCCGCTGGGCTGGTTCGGCGGCACCGTGTGGAGCGCGCTGCCCGGACTGGTGCTGGTCGGCCTCGGCCAGGCGCTGGTGGTGGGCGCGGCGAACATCTCGGTGCTCGGCGCGGTGCCCGCCGCCTACGCGAGCGTCGGCGGCGGCGTGCTGGTGACCACCCAGCAGGGCGCGATGGCGATCGGCGTCGCGGCGCTGGGCACGCTGTTCGGGACCCTCCACAGTGGACAGGGATACGCGACGGCGTTCGGCGTCGTGCTGGCGGTCCAGCTCGCCGTCGGCCTCGGCGTCGCGTTCGCCTCCCGGGAACGCGACGCCAGGGCCCTGGCTCCGGTCAGCTGACCGGAGCGAGTTCGGCGATCTGCGCCAGCGACATGTCTAGCTCCTCGTGCAGGAAGCGCACGATCGTCCAGTGCGGCAGGGCGCCCTCGTCGAACGGGCCGAACTCCTTGACGTACAACGGGATCCAGCGCAGCGCCTCACCCGCGGCCTGTTCGCGCGGCGGCTCGGACTGGTAGTCGGTGTAGCTGATGCTGCGGTGCTCGACGAAGAACCCGCCGGGCAGCCGCTCGCAGAACTCGCGGTACTGCGCGGTCTGCAGGATCAGGTAGTGCCAGATCTCGTCGATCTCCTGTTCGACGGGGAGGAACAGTCCGGCGAGCTCCTCCTCGTAGGCGGAAACCAGGTACAGGTAACGGAGGCATTCCAGCGTCTGCCGTCCGACGTGTTCGGCGGACTGGCCGGTCTTGGCGACGAAGTACTCGACGACCTCCGCGTACAACGGTTCGCCCAGCAGGGCACGCGGGTCGGCGGCGGATACAGCGGGCACGGTTCTCCTAGTGGTCGCGGGATTCCGGGTGCAGCCAGGCGTACTTGCCGGACTTTCCGATGGGGATGTGCCGCCGGTGCACCGGTTCGACGGACAGTTCGAGATGTTCGGCCAGCGCGGCGACCAGCGACGCGGCGGCCGGCGCGTCGAGCGGGCCGCCGTCGAACGTGGTGTACTCCAGCTCCGCGCCGGAGCCTTCGCCGACGCGCAGCCGGTAGAGGAACACCGGCGGGGCGCAGGCGCCGATCCACCGGTCGAGGTCGCCGTGGCACAGCAGCGTGGACCCGACCCGGACCAGTTCCTTTTCCCGGCCGCAGAACCGCGCGATCCGGGCGGGGTCGGGGCTGCCGTCCACGGTGCGCGCGCAGTCGCCGGACCGGTAGCGGATCAGCGGCATGTACGGGTTGCGGATACTGGAGACGATCAGGCTGTACAGCGTGCTGCCCGCTTCGACCGGGACCAGCTCGACCCGCATCCGGTCGAGGTAGGGGTGATACCGGCCTTCGCCGTCGCTGTAATAGAGGTAGCCGAGTTCGGTGCTGCCGAACAGATCGACGATCGGGCAGTCGAACTCGGCGCGCAGGAACCGGGCCACGTTGTCCGGGGTGTACTCGTAGGCGTGCACGATGCTGTCCGGACGGGGCAGCCGGTCGGCCAGGCCCCACTGCCGCGCCTTCCCGGCCAGGTGCGCGAGGTGATAGCTCGAACAGTCGAGGTGGTAGCTCCCGCTGGGGTGCTCCGCGCGGGTCCGCTCGATCTCGTCGAGCATCCCGGCGACATCCTCGCGGGTCCACAGCGCCGGGTCCAGCCGCTGGTTGACGTACACGGTGCGCTCGTCGAGGCGCCGATCCGCCAGTCCCGGGCGCTCGGCGGGCTGCTCACCGCGGGCACGCGCGTTGACCCGCGCGACGTGCTGGGTGGCCAGCACGGTCGTGAGCGACACGCGCGGGCAGCCCTTTTCCCAGGTGTGCGCGATGTCGGGATGTTCGCTCCACAACCGGTAGTAGGACTTCAGCAGGAAGTACGGCGGCCGGATCAGCTGCATGCGCGCGTGGTTCGTGCCGGTGGACAGCACGAACTCCGCGTCACCGGAGTCCAGTGCCGTGCGCAGTTCCGGGGTCATCCAGTTGTCCGGGAATCCCCGCGCGATGCGTTCTTTTTCGAGAATCGGGAACTCACCGCGGGCGAGGGATTCCCGGTACAGGGGGATGTCGCGGACCGCGTCGACCATCTCGGCCGGTGGCTGGCTCGTCATGTTCACCCATCATCCGAAGCCGGAGACCGGCGGCCCGTGCGGGGCCGCCGGTCCCGGGGAGCGTCAGGCCTTGCGGGAACGGGAAATGCAGCCCTGCTTGGACCGCGAAATGCAGCCCTGCTTGTTCGCGCTCGGCGCCGAATTCGCCGCGACCCACTTGTCCCACACCTTGTCCTGCGCGATCAGCTTGACCAGCTTGTCCATGCGATACCTCCGAAGCGGAATACGGGACCGCGGTGACCGAAACGGTCATCGCCCGGCCAAAGTAAAGGGATTGCAAAGGTTGTGTCAAGGAAACTTGAAGCAAGGTGGACAGGTGAAAGGCGGGTGAATCACTACGCTGTGTCGTTGCCGCGCGGGGATTCCCGGAAAGTTCCCGGTTTCGTTGCTCGAATTCGGTGAAGATCTCCCCGGAACCCCTGCCCCGGGGACGAAAACAGCCCGGTCCACCGGACCGGGCTGTGATCGACGTCGCGTGCCGTGCGACCGGGAACCGCGTAACGGCGGTGGTTTCCCGCGAGATGTCCGTGGTGGGTGCGGGTGGGGTGACCGGCGCCGCTCCGGTCACCCCACCCGCGGCTCAACCGGCTGCCGCGCTGGAGGTCCCGCGCAGCTTCACGCTCGCCGTCGAAGCGTTCTTGATCGCCTTCTCGATCTCGGCCATCGTCGAGGACGAGCTCAGGCCGGGTACGGTCGCGGTGTTCAGCGCGTGGAGCGTGAACGTGTACGGATGGCTGGAACCGCCGGGGCACGGGCCGAAGAACTTCTTCGCGTTCGCCCCGCTGCCCATCGCCTTCTGCTTGGCGCCACCCTGGTCCGGCACGGCGTACCCGGCGCCGAGACCCTCCGGCAGCGACGTCGTCGCGGCCGGGACGTCCCAGATCGCCCAGTGCAGCTTGGTGCCGTTGTTCGCGACGTCGGCGAACACGATCGCGTAGCCCTTGGCACCGGTCTTTCCGGCACCCCACGCCAGCGGCGGGGAGGTGTCCTGCCCGGCGGAGTGGTCCCCGGCGCAGGTGAAGCGGTCCGGGATCTTCGCGTTGTCCGCGAACGCCGTGCTGGCCAGCTTGAAGTCGGCGCCGGGGGCGGTCCCGCCGGCGAACTTCAGCCGCACGATGACGTTGTCCAGCTTGTCCGGCGTGCCACCGTTCTTGTCGTTGTTGGTGGAGGTGAGCCACATCCCGCCGTCCGGCGACTTCGTCACCGAGCGCAGCCTGCCCCAGCGGCCGGAGAACACCGCCTGCGCCGGGCCGACGCCGGTGCCCGCCGCGTTGATCTGCATGACCCACAGCTGTTCGCCGGTCACCCCGGCGACGTAGATCCAGTCACCGACGATCTCGATGCCGCTCGGGCCCGCCTGCGAAGTCGGCCAGGTCTTCTTCGGCGCGATGTACCCCGAGCAGTCGCCCTGGGTGCCCTCGCACTTGTCCCAGCCGTAGTTGCCGCCCTTTTGGATCAGGTTCAGCTCGTCCAGCTTGCTGTCCCCGAACTCGGCCGCCCACAGCTGACCGCGCGAGTCCCACGCCAGCCCCTGCGGGTTGCGGTGGCCGTAGCTCCAGACGTACCGGGCGTTGCCGCCGCTGCCGTAGAACGGGTTGTCCGAGGGCGCGGAGCCGTCCGCGTTGAGCCGCAGGATCTTCCCGTTGAGCGAGTTCTTGTTCTGCGCGTTGCCGCCGTTCTTCGCGTCGCCCGCGGTCGCGTACAGCTTGCCGTCCGGGCCGAACCGGATCCGGCCGCCGTTGTGGAAGCGGTTCTTGGCGATCCCGGTGAGGACCGGCTCGGCGGTCTTCGACAGCGCGCCGTTCTCGTACTTCATCCGCACGACGCGGTTGTCGTTCGCGGTGGTCTGGAAGAGGTACACGGCGTGGTCGGTGGTGAACGCCGGGGAAACCGCCAGCCCGAGCAGGCCGCCCTCGCCGTTCGTGGTGACGGTGCCGGGGACCTTGCCCGCCACGGTCTTCTGCCCGTCCGGGGTCACGTGGACGACCTCGAACCGGTCGCGTTCGGTGGCCAGCGCCGAGCCGTCGGGCAGGAAGCCGACCGACCAGGCGAGGTCGACCTTCGCGATGTCCCTGTCGTACTCCGGGATCCCGCCCCCGCCGGTGCCGCCGCCGGTGGTCTTCGCGGTGACCGCGTCGCTCGCGGCCGAGGTGTTCCCGTTGGGGTCACGGGATTTCACCGTGAACGTGTAGGAGGTGGCCGGGGCCAGGTCGGTGACCGTGGCCTCCAGCGCCGTGGTCGTCGCGACCTTGGTGGCGCCCTGGTACACGTCGTAGCCCGCGATGGTGCCGCTGTTGTCGGTGGCGGCGTTCCAGGCCAGTGACACGCTGTTCGCGGTCGTCCCGGTCACCTTGAGGCCGCCGGGCGCGCTCGGCGGCGTGGTGTCGTCGCTCGGGGGAGTGGTGAAGGTGACGACGTTGCTCTGCTGCGAGGGATTGCCCGCCGCGTCGAACGCGCCGATCGAGATGTCGTAGGCGGTGTTCGGGGTCAGCGTGTCCACGGTCGCGGAAAGCGTGTTCCCGTCGACGGTCTTGAGGATGTTGCCGCCGCGGTTGATCTCATAGCGCGTGACGCCGACGTTGTCGGACGAGGCCTCCCAGGTGAACGTCGCCGAGGCGGGTTTGACGTCGTTCACCTTGAGGTTCTTCGGCGGGGTCGGCGGTTCGCCGTCGTCGGAGCCGGTGAAGGTGTCGGTGAGCTTGTCGGCGTTCGGGCCGCCGTCCGCGGTGGTCGAGGTGGTGCGGACCTTGTTCACCCCGGCGGCGAGCTTCACCGTCGTGGTCACGGTCTTCCACGTCGTCCAGGACCCGGTGGCGGGGAAGGAAAGGGTGGTGGCCTGGCCGCCGCCGACGGTGAGCGCGAGCGGCCGGTCGGCCGTGGTTCCGTTGGCGTAGCGGAAGGTCAGCGTGTGCGTGCCGGCCTGTGCCGCGTCGACGGAGTATTCGAGGTAGCTGCCGACGACGTTGTCGAGGTTGACGAACCCCTTGCCGGAGTACCCGGCGTGGTTGGACTCGACCTTGCCCTTACTGATGAAAGCGCTTTCCGACTCGTAGTCGGTCGACGCGGCGGACGCGCTGAGCACGGGCAGCGCGGCGGTGCCGAGCGCCGCGGCGGCCAGACATGTCAAGGCCGCGCGCCACGGTGGGCGGGGTGCCACTGGAGCCTCCTGCTGGGTCTCTGGATCGGGGTCAGGGAGGGACAGCGCGGCGGAAATGGGCGGCGGCCCACCGGTGGAGCGTCATAGTTAGGAAAGTTTCCTATCTATAGCGGAAATCACACACCCTCGGCCGCCCGATGTCAATAGCGGAGCGGCAGGGTGACCGACTGTGAAAAGTGAACGGTGCGCACGATCGATGTACGGCGCTGTACATGGTAGTTACCGACTGGTAGGTTTGCCGACGTCGCACTGTGATCCACTTCATGATTCAAAGGGGAGTCATGGTCAAGAACCCTGTTCGCCTGCTGGCCGCCGCGGTCGCCCTCACGTTGACCTTCGTCGCCGCGCCGGCCGCCACGGCCGCCACGGCGGCAGGGCCGGCGACCACCTCGGCCGACCCGTTCTACGCCTACAGCGGCGATGAGCCGCTTTCGTCGTTCGCCCCCGGGACCGTGCTCAAGACCCGGACGCTGAACTACCACGTCGTCGGTGTTCCCACTCCGCTCAAGGCCGTCCAGTTGCTCTACCGGACGACCGACGCACAGGGCCGCCCGTCCGCCAATGTGACCACGGTGGTCCGCAGTCTCACCGGCGACAGCGGTAAAGCCGTTTCGTACCAGTCGTTCTATGACTCGCTGAACCCGGAGCACGGTCCGTCGCGGGCGATCGCGGGCGATGTTTCGCTGGGTGGCCTCATCCCGAACGCGGAGGCGCTGTTCATCGCGCCCGCGCTGCTGCTGGGCTACAACGTGGTCATCCCCGACACCGAGGGGCAGACCGCGAACTTCGCGGCGGGGCCGGAGTACGGCACCAACACCCTGGACTCGGTCCGCGCCGCGACGAGGTCCGCGGAAACGGGCATGAACGCGAGCACGAAGTTCGGGCTCATCGGGTACTCGGGTGGTGCCATCGCGACCGGCTGGGCCG
The DNA here is from genome assembly GCF_039541975.1 of Amycolatopsis samaneae. Classification (NCBI taxonomy): domain Bacteria; kingdom Bacillati; phylum Actinomycetota; class Actinomycetes; order Pseudonocardiales; family Pseudonocardiaceae; genus Amycolatopsis; species Amycolatopsis samaneae. Next base: position 208,370 of record NZ_BAABHG010000002.1, on the reverse strand, counting down.
CCGCGCTCGCCCCGGGTTACGCGCCCGACGTCGACCGGAACCTCGTCGGCTTCACCGAAGGCGGCGTGCTCGTCGCCCCGGCGCACAACCTCAAGTACGTCGACGGCAGCGTCGCGTGGACCGGTGTCCTGCCGATGGCGCTGATCGGGGCGTCCCGGGCTTTCGGCATCGACCTCAAGCCCTACGCGAGCAGTTATGGCCTGCAGGTGCTCAAGGACCTCGAAAAGGCGTCGATCATCGACGCGGTGGGGCACTATCCCGGGCTGACCTGGGCGAAGCTGGTCAAGCCGGAGTACGTCAACCCGAACTCGATCCGCCCGTTCGTCGAAGCGGTGAACAAGATCAACATCGGCCAGGCGCCCACGCCGACCGCCCCCGGTTTCATCGCGCAGGGCAACGGCGGCGTCTTCGAGGGCACCTTCGGCAACCCGCCCGGCATCGGGACCGGCGACGGCGTGATGGTCGCCGGTGACGTCCGCGCGCTGGCGAACCAGTACTGCGCCACCGGCAACAGGTCGATCAAGTACGAGCAGTACGACGTGCTCAGCCACGTCGGGGCGGCCGCCGCGTGGGCGCCGTCGGCGATCGGCTGGCTCAACGACCGGTTCGCCGGCAAGGCCGCGCCGACCAGCTGCGGGCACATCCCGGCCGGGAACTCGCTGGCCCCGGAGCGGCCGACCTCCTGATCCACGTCCGGTACGCCGGTCAGGGAAAGCCTCCTTGAGGGCCTTCGGGTCCCCCTCAAGGAGGCTTTTTCGTGGCCTTGACGCTCCACTTGTTTTTTGCAAGTGTAGGGCGGTCCACAACGGACCCGCGAGAGGGAGACCCCGATGACCACGATGTTCGTCAACCTGCCGGTGACCGACCTGGAGCGCGCGAAGGCGTTCTACACGGCGATCGGATTCACCATCAACCCGCTGTTCAGCGATCACAACGCGGCCTGCGTCGTCGTCGAGGACGGCCACAGCGGCATCATGATCCTGGCGCGCGACTTCTTCCAGACCTTCACCGACCGGCCGATCGGCGACCCGGCGGCGGCCGTTTCGGTGTCGACCGCGATCTTCCTCGAAAGCCGGGACGCGGTGGACGCGACGCTCGCCAAGGGCGTCGCCGCGGGTGGCTCCGAGTCGCACCCCGTCGCGGACTACGGCTTCATGTACCAGCGTCAGCTCACCGACCCCGACGGCAACGTCCTCGAGTTCGGCTACATGGACCCGGTCGCCGCCGAGCAGGGGCCCGAGGCCGTCGCGAACCAGCAGGCCTGAGGTCGATGGCCGCACGCGACTACGGGCAGTACTGCAACGTCACGCGGGCACTGGAGCTCGTGGGCGAGCGCTGGGCCCTGCTCATCGTCCGCGACCTGCTCGTCGGGCCGCGCCGTTACGGGGAACTCGCCGCGGGACTGCCCCGGATCCCGAGCAACATCCTGGCGGCGCGGCTCAAGGAGTTGCAGGAGGCCGGTGTCATCCGCCGGGCGCCGCGCTCACGCGTCGTGCTCTACGAGCTGACGCCCTACGGCCGTGAACTGGAGCCCGTCGTGCTCGCGCTCGGTGCCTGGGGTTTCAAGGCGATGGGTGAGCCGAGGGAGGAGCAGATCGTCACTCCCGACTCGATGACCATCGCGCTCCGTACCGCCTTCCGGCCGCGGGTGGCGGCGGATCTCCCGGCGACCGCCTACGCGGCGCGCTTCGGTTCCGCCGAGCTGCTCATCCGGGTGGACGGTCCCGCCCTCGACGTGACGCGCGGCGACGGGCCGGTCGACCTCGCCTTCGCCGCGGGGCCGGACATCCGCGGGCTCATCTCCGGCGAGCTCGCCCCGGACCGCGCGATCGCGACCGGTGTGGTCGAGGTGCTGCGCGGGCCCGGCGATCTCCTCGGCCGCTTCGCGAACACGTTCCACCTGGCCGCCTGAGCCAGGCGCCCGTCTGGCATTCCGTCCTTCACGGACCTCCGGTGGCGAGCGCCGCGTCGAGCAGGGTCTCCGCCGCCGTTCTCGCGTAGCGGGCGCAGCCCGGATCGTCGAGCACCATCGAGCGGCTGGCGGCACCGTCCACGAGGACCGCCAGCTGCTCGCCCAGCGCCCGCGGTTCCGCGATCCCGAGCTCGCTCACCAGCGCGGTCAGTCGGGTGGCCAGCCGCTGTTTCTGCTCGGCCGCGTAGACGTGGACGGGGCTGCCCGGATCGGGGAACTCCGCCGCCGCGTCGACGAACGGGCAGCCGCGGATCGGGCCGTTCCCCTCCGGCACGGTGAACAGTGCGAGAAGCCGCTCCCGAGGGGAAAGGTCTTCGCGGTCGAGCACGCCTTCGGTGGTGCGCCCGGATTCCACGAGGTGCCGGAGGTAGCCCACCACGAGCTCGTCCTTGGTGGGGAAGTGTGTGTAGAGGGTGCGTTTGGACACCGGCGCGGCGGCCGCGACCTGTTCCATGCCCGTCGGGTTGATCCCGTGCGCCTCGAACAGGGCGGTGGCCGCGCCGAGGATGCGCTCGCGCCCGCCCCTGCCCCGGCGTCGCCGGACCGTCTCCCGCTCGCTCACCCCTTAAGCATACACGTCCGTTTACTTAACGCCGTCGTCTTCTGCTAGCGTCGGCCTTAGGTAAACGTGAGTGTGTACATAATCGAGCGAGGAGTGACGCTGTGCCGACCCCACTGGCCGAACACGCCGAGAAGCTGATCCGTGGCAGGCGGGCCATCCGGGCCTTCCGGCCCGATCCCGTCCCCGGCGAGACGATGCGGGCGATCTTCGCGCTGGCGGGGGCGGCCCCGTCGAACTCCAACACGCAGCCCTGGCGGGCCGAGGTGGTCAGCGGCGCGGCCCGCGAGCGGCTGAGCGACGCGCTGCTCTCGGCACACACACGGCGCCGTCTGTCGGTGGACTTCCCCTATCGGGACGCGCTGTACAGCGAGACGCATCAACAGCGGCGCAAGGGTTTCGGTGAAGCGATGTACGGAGCTCTCGGCATCGGCCGGGAAGACACCGAAGCCCGCGACGCCCACAACGCGGAGAGCCTGCGGTTCTACGGCGCTCCCCACGTAGCCCTGGTGTTCGCACCGTCCAATGCGGACGAACGGATGACCGCCGATGTGGGCATGTACGGGCAAACGCTGCTCCTGGCGATGACGGCCTACGGGGTGGCCAGCTGCCCGCAGGGTCTGCTGGGCTTCTACGGGGACGCGGTGCGCGAGTCGCTGGGCGTGACCGGCGGCAAGGTGCTGTTCGGCGTTTCCTTCGGCTACGCCTGCGATTCCGCCCCGGTCAACCGGGTCAGGACCCCGCGTGCCGGGCTCGGCGAGACCACCCGGTTCCACGAATAGCCGTGACCGGGCGCCGGAGGATGGGCTAGGATTCCGGTGTGCCCATCGCCCTGCGCCTCGCCCGCGGCTGCCGTCCGCGTGGCTGCCGGGCGCCCGCCCGCCGGGTGCGCGGGCGCCGGGTGCGGTACGTGATCGGCGCCGAACCCGGTCAGGTCAACGGGATGCGATGGCGCCGCGCGCGCCGCGCCGCGTAGGGCTTCCGAGGGTTTTCTCTTCCCCCGTCCTGCTTTCACCACGTCGGGACCGGCATGTTCACGGACGCCGTGGACGCCGGAAACGGCGGGGTGATTCGCCGCGCGGACGCGCCCGCCCGTGACCATCATCGGCCGGAAACCGGGGCCATCCGCCCCGGGCTAGGAGCATGCCGGAAAATGCGCGACAGCGAATTCTTCTTCCCCGCACCGGAAAACCAGGGGCCCGACGCCGAGGGGTACTTCGGCGCGTTCGGCGGACAGTTCGTCCCGGAGGCGCTGGTCGCCGCCGTCGGCGAGGTGGGGGCCGAATACGAGAAGGCCAAGGACGATCCCGCGTTCGTCACGGAGTTCGAAGACCTGCTGGCCCACTACGCCGGGCGCCCGAGCGCGCTCACCGAGGTGCCCCGCTTCGCCGGGCACGCGGGCGGTGCCCGGGTGTTCCTCAAACGCGAGGACCTGAACCACACCGGCTCGCACAAGATCACCAACGTGCTCGGCCAGGCGCTGCTCACCAGGCGCATGGGCAAGTCGCGGGTCATCGCGGAGACCGGCGCCGGTTCGCACGGCGTGGCGACCGCGACCGCCTGCGCCCTCTTCGGTCTGGAGTGCACTGTCTACATGGGAGAGACCGACGTGCGGCGGCAGGCGCTGAACGTCGACCGGATGCGGATGCTCGGCGCGGAGGTCGTCCCGGTCGGCTCCGGCTCCCGCACGCTCAAGGTCGCCATCAACGAGACCTTCCGCGACTGGGTCGCGAACGTCGATTCCACGCACTACGTCTTCGGCACGGTCGCCGGGCCGCATCCCTTCCCCGCGATGATCCGCGACTTCCAGCGTGTCATCGGCGTCGAGACCCGCCGCCAGGTCCTCGGGCGTGCCGGGCGGCTGCCGGACGCGGTCGTCGCCTGCGTCGGCGGTGGCTCGAACGCGATCGGCATGTTCCACCCGTTCCTCGCCGACGACGGCGTCCGGCTCGTCGGCTGCGAGGCCGCCGGGCACGGTGTCGGGACCGGGGAGCACGCGGCGTCGTTGTCCGCGGGCGCGCCCGGGATCCTGCACGGTTCGCGTTCCTACGTCCTGCAGGACGACGAGGGGCAGATCACCGAGGCCTACTCGATCTCCGCCGGGCTGGACTATCCCGGCGTCGGGCCCGAGCACGCGTACCTGCGTGACCTCGGCCGTGGCGAATACCTCCCGGTCACCGACGACGCGGCGATGCGCGCGTTCCGGCTGCTTTCCCGGACCGAGGGCATCATCCCGGCGATCGAGAGCGCCCACGCGCTGGCCGGGGCGCTCGAACTGGGCCGGGAACTGGGCGAGGACGGCCTGCTGGTGGTGAGCCTGTCCGGGCGCGGGGACAAGGACATGGACACCGCCGCCCGTCACTTCGGGCTGCCGGCGGTGACACGATGACCACGTTTCCCGTTGTCGCACAAGGAAACCGGCAGCTGCTCGCCGACACGCTCGCGCGGGCGAAGGCCGAGGGGCGCGCCGCCCTGGTGACCTATTTCCCGGCGGGCTTCCCGACCGTTGACGGCGCAGTCGAGGCGATCGGGGCGATGCTCGACTCCGGCGCCGACATCGTCGAAGTCGGGCTGCCGCACAGCGATCCGGTGCTCGACGGGCCGGTCATCCAGACCGCCGACGACCTCGCCCTGCGCGGTGGCGTCCGGATCGCCGACGTGCTGCGCACCGTCCGCGCGGCCCACACCGCGTCGGGAAAGCCGGTACTGGTGATGACGTACTGGAACCCGGTCGACCGCTACGGTGCCGGGCGGTTCGCCGCCGAGCTCGCCGCGGCGGGGGGAGCGGGCTGCGTCCTGCCCGACCTGCCGGTCCAGGAGTCCGCGCGCTGGCGCGGACACGCCGAGAAGCACGACCTGGCCACGATTTTCCTGGCCGCGCCCAGCAGCACGGACGCGCGGCTGGCGGAGATCGCGGCGGCGAGCTCCGGGTTCGTCTACGCGAGCTCCCTGCTGGGAGTCACCGGGGCCCGCGCCGCGGTCGGCGAAGCCGCGGGGGACCTGGTCGGGCGCGTCCGGGCCAGGACCGGGCTTCCCGTCTGCGTCGGCATCGGGGTCGCGAACGGACGGCAGGCCGCCGAGGTCGCGGGTTTCGCGGACGGGGTGATCGTCGGCTCCGCCCTGGTGCGCGCGATGCTCGACGCGTCCGGTGCGGCGGAAGGGATCGCGGCCGTCCGCGCGCTCACCCGCGAACTGGCCGAGGGCGTCCGCGGGCACGGATGACAGCGGGCCGCCGGGCTGACCGGGTGCGACGGCACTCACGCGTCGGCGGCGGTGGGGGCGTCCAGCGGCTCCTGCTCCGCCGTGCCGTCGCCGGTCAGCTCGCGCGCCGCGCGCACGGCGGGCGTGTCGTAGCGGGCCCAGCTCTCCTGGTCGAGGTGCGCGCCCGCGGCCTCGGCCGCGGTGAACACGGCCGAGGCCGCGTGCGGGTTTCGTTCCGGCATGAGGTTTCCCCCCCCCCCCCATTCCGGCGCTCGCGTGACGCGGCCACGAAACGCCCCCTCGGCGCTTCGTGACCGACGTCCGTGGTCAGCGCGGCGCCTTCTTCTGGCGGTCGTGTGCCCAGCCCGCGAGTACGACTCCGACGGCGGTGAGGAGCAGGAGCACGACCAGCCGCCCGCCCCAGCCACCGGGTATCCCGTCGAGGGCACCCCACAGCGGGGCCGAGGTGTGGTCGAACAGGCTGCGGATGGCGGCCTGTGCGAAGACGATGGTGATCACCATGCCGAGAATCTGCAGCGCGACGTAGCCGCCCTTGTGCATCGTGGTCCTTCCGTTCGGGGCGTTCTCGCCCTGGTGACGTCCAGTCTCGCGGGAGTGACGGCCGGACACATCGGCTCCGTGGCGCGCGGTGGCCCCGACCGGAGTCGGAGAAGGATCTTCGACTCCGGTCGGGGTGGCACCGTCCCGCGGCGGGCTGCGCGGGGCCGGGCGGATCGAGGATGATGGGCCGGTGAAAGCAAAGGCGGGGGATGCCGCGCCGCCGCTCGGCCCGTGGCAGCACGCGTGGCGGCCGCTCGCGGCCGCGGTGCTGGGGGTGCTGGTCTGGCTCGTCGCCGCGGGCCAGCTGCCGTACGGGACCTCGGGCCCGGTGCTCGGCTGGCTGCTCATCGGTGACCCGCTGGTGGCGCTCGTATGCCTGGTGCTGCTGATCTGGCGGCGGCGTTACCCGCTCACCGTCACCACGGCGGTCGTGGCCGTCTCGACCGTGTCGACACTCGCGAGCGGCGCCGTGCTGCTCGCGATCGGCTCGCTGGCCGCGCGACGGCGCCCGGTGCAGACCGTGTTCCTGGCGGTGGCCTGCGTGCTCACCGCCCCGCTCACCAACGGCCTCTATCCGCAGCGGGGCGAACCGCAGCCGTTGTGGCTGACGCTGGCCTACCCGGCCCTCATCGTGGGCATCGTGGTGGCGGTGGGCGTCGCGGTCGGGGCGCGGCGGGAGGAACTGCGGTCGCTGCGGGATCGGGCGGAGAGCGCGGAGCGGGAGCAGGCCGCGCGGGAGGCGGAGACCCGGACGCTGGAGCGGCACCGGATCGCCCGCGAGATGCACGACGTCCTCGCGCACCGGGTCTCGCTGGTCGCCATGCAGGCCGGGGTGCTGGGCCACCGCACCGACCTGCCCGCCGACCAGGTCGCCGTGCTGGCCCGCGGTATCGCCGACGGGTCCCACCAGGCGCTGGAGGAACTGCGCGAGGTCCTCGGCGTGCTGCGCGCGAACCCGGACGGCCCCGAGCCGCCGCAGCCCTCGCTCGACGGCGTCCCGGCGCTCGCCGCCGACGCGCGGGCGCTCGGCCTCGACGTCGAGGTCACCACCGCGGTGACCGGACAGCCCCCGGATCTGCTCGGGCGGACCGTGTACCGGATCGTCCAGGAAGGACTGACCAACGCGGGAAAACACGCCCCGGGCGCGCGCGTGCGGGTCGCGATCGAGGGCGCGGCGGGCGAGGACCTGCGGGTGACCGTCCGCGACACCGGGGCTTCGCGGTCGGCCGGCGGGACACCCGCGTCCGGATTCGGGCTGCTCGGCCTCGCCGAACGGGTCGGGCTGGCCGGTGGGACCCTGGAGCACCACCCGGTCCCCGGGGGTGGCTTCGAACTCGGGGCACGGCTGCCGTGGCCGGTCCGTACCGGCGAAGGGAACGCGTGAGTGGACACCGAAACGGAACCGGTGCGGATCGTGCTGGTCGACGACGACCAGCTGGTGCGGATGGCGCTGCGGCTCGTCCTGGAGGGCGAACCCGACCTGGTCGTGACCGGCGAGGCGGCCGACGGGGACGCGGCGATCGCGCTGGTGGCCGAGCGGGGCCCCGACGTCGTCCTGATGGACGTGCGGATGCCCGGCCGCGACGGGCTGAGCGCGACCGCGGAGATCCTCGCCCGGCCCGAGCCGCCGCGCGTGCTCGTGCTGACCACGTTCGACTCCGACGAGATGGTGCTCGGCGCCCTGCGTGCCGGGGCGCTCGGGTTCGTCCTCAAGGACACCCCGCCCGCCGAGATCGTCGCCGCCGTCCGCGCCGTGGCCGCCGGGAACCCCGCGCTCTCCCCGGCCGCCACGGCCCGGCTGATCGCCGCGGCGACCGGGCCGGGGTCGGCCGGGGAGCGGCGGGCGGCCCGGGACGCGGCGCGGCGGAAGCTGGCCGCGCTCACCGAACGCGAGCGGGAGACCGCGCGTGCCATCGCCGAGGGGCTGTCCAACACCGAGATCGCCGGACGGCTCTTCATCAGCGTCGCGACGGTGAAGGCGCACACCAGCGCCCTGTTCACCAAGCTCGGCCTCGGCAACCGGGTCCAGATCGCGCTGCTGGTCCGCGACGCCGACGAATAAAAGCCCGGCGGTGACCGGCCATCGAGGGGTAACTTTGGCCAGTGTTTCCCGTCGGGGCCGCGGTGACGGCCGTCGAACTGGCCGCCGATCCCCATCCGGTACTGGCGCGGCTGCGCGCGGCCGAGCCGGTGTCGTGGCTGCCCGCGCTGAACGGCTGGCTGGTCACCCGGCACGATCTGGCGCTGCGGGTCATGCGCGACGCGGCGGCCTTCACCGTGGACGATCCCCGGTTCTCCACCGCCAGGGTCGTCGGCCCGTCGATGCTGTCACGGGACGGGGACGAGCACGCCCGGCACCGGGCCCCGTTCTCGCGGCGGTTCCGGCCGAGGGAGGTCGAGGAGCGGTTCGGCGCCTACGTGCGCGAGGAGTGCGAACGGCTGGTCGCCGGTTTCCGCGACGAGGGCGGCGCCGAGCTGCGGCGGGCGCTGGCCGGTCCGCTGTCCGCCGCGGTGGTGGCGCACGCGCTGGGCCTGCGCGACGCCGACGTCGCCCGCGTCCTCGCCTGGTACGACGCCATTGTGTCCACTGTGGACGACTACACGGCAGGACGGGAACCGGGGAACGGTGGCGCGGAGGCGTTCGGCGAGCTGCGCGCGCACATCGAGGGTTCGGTGGCCGCCCGCGATCCCTCGATGCTGACCGACGCGGCGGCGGCGCTGGCGCTGCCCGAGGTGGTGGCGAACGCGGCGGTGCTGATGTTCGGCGGCATCGAGACGACCGAGGGCATGATCGCCAACGTCCTGCGGCACCTGCTGACCGAGCCCGCGTGGCTGGCCGAAGTCCGGGCGGACCGGACGCTGGTGCCCGCCGTCGTCGAGGAGTCGCTGCGGCTGGAGCCCGCCGCCGCGGTGGTCGACCGGTACGCCACGCGCGACGTCGAGCTCGCCGGGGCACCGATCGCCGCGGGCGACCTGGTCACGGTGTCGCTGACCGCGGCCAACCGGGACTCGGCGGTGTTCGCGGACCCGGACGTCTTCGATCCCCGCCGCCCGGAACCGCGCGGGCAGCTCGCGTTCGCGCACGGGCCGCACTACTGTCTCGGCGCCGACCTCGCCCGGCTGGAGACCCGGATCGCCGTCGAAACGGTCCTCGACCGGCTGCCCGGCGTCCGGCTGGCCGCCCCGTCCACGCCGTCGGGCCTGGTGTTCCGCAAACCCGGCGCCGTCCACGTGGCCTGGGGGAGCTGAAGGACGCTTTCAGTGCATCGAGCGCACTAAAGGCGTCCTTCAGCGTCAGGAGGCGATGCCGCGGCGCGCGATGACCTTGGTGATCTTCGCCCGGACGAGGGACTCCTCCGGGACGGCGTTGCGCCTGCCGTAGGCCTCGGCCCGCTCCTGCCCCATGTACCGGCCGCCGAGCCGGGTGGCCCAGTCGAGCATCTCGGGCAGGTCGTGGGTCAGCCGCGCCTCGGCGGTGAACTGGACGTAGGAGTAGGGCGGCCGCTGGTCGTCGACGCACAGCGAGATCCGCGGGTCGCGGCGGATCGCCTTGCCCTTCAGGGTGTCCGTGCCGGTGGTGAACACCAGCTCGTCCCCGTCGGGGGTCTCGTCCAGCAGGAACCACACCGGCGTCACGATCGGCGCGCCGCTGGCGCGCACCACCGCGAGCATGCCCGTCCGGGTCCCCTCGGTCGCGAACGCCCACCATTCGTCCCTGCTCATCTCGTGCATGATCTCAAGTTAGACCCGCGGCGCGCAGCGCCCCCGTTGAGGGCGGTGGCGGGGGCATGGATGGAGGTAATAGGTCACCCGTGCGTGCGCCCGGGGAAGGCCGACTAGCCTGGCCTGCTGTGCGAGACGACGAACTGACCGCGGCGGGACTGGCCGACGAGGGCCTGACGCGGCGGCTCAAGGCTCTCGCCTGCACCGCGCCGCTGCACGACCTCGACGCGCGCAAGGCGAAGCTGGACTGGGCCGACGCCACGATCTACCAGATGGCCGAGATCGCGCTGCACACGATCGACCAGGTCACCATCGCGATGGACTTCGACACCGGCGCCGGGCACGACGAGGTGATCGACCGGCTGCTGCCGTTCATCGCGCTCCAGGCACCGTCGCGGATGCCCGAGGAGCACGTCCGGGTGGCCAAGTGGGTACTCGACAACATGATCAACGTCGGCACCACCGATCGCGGCTTCCGGCGCGTCTACGGGTCGATCGGGCCCGGCGGCTACCAGCGCCGCCAGTTCGACTTCAAGCTGCTGGTCGAGCTGGCCGCCCCGGACGGCGAGGTCTACCTGCGCGCCACCGACGAGGCGATCAACGTCCTGGTCGGCGCGCTGGACACCGACGTCGAGTCGGCGCAGATCGCGGCCGAGGTCAAGCTGGAGAACCTGATCACCCGCGGCCGCCTCGCCGACGCCAAGCTGGCCGCCGAGCAGGCCCGCTACCGCACCGTCCAGTACGGCGAGACGCTGCGCGCGAAGCTGGACGCGACCCGCCGCGACGTCCGCGCGGTGGACTGGGAACGCGAGGTCCCCGAGCTGCTGGACAACGCGCTGAGCCATATCGAGTCCCGCTTCCGCGCGGAGAACGCGATCCTCAAGAACATCACCACCGCGCGCGACGAGACCGAGGACCTGGACCGCAAGCGCCGCGCGGCCGAGCTCGTCGACATCGTGGGCGACTGCATCCGCCGCCACACCCGCCTCCAGTCGCGGCTGGCCGACGCGGGCGCGGTGTTCCGGGCCGAACAGGACCGCCAGCAGTTCTCCGGTCCGCCGCAGCGGGCGACGCTCGACCTGTTCGGCCAGCTGCTGGTGCCCACGCTCGATCTGCCGCTGGCCGACGCGGCGGCCCCGGCCGAGTCGTTCTTCCACGCCGTCGCCGGGATCACGCCGCCGGTGGTGCCGTCGCTGTCGGCGCTGGTCTCGCTGCTGCTGCGGCCCGCGCCGGAACGCGAGCAGCTGATCGGCGAGATCCCCGAGCCCGAGCTGATGCCCGCCGAGGACAACGACCGCTTCGGCGACGAGGTCTGGCGCCGCGCCGACGAACTGCTCCACCTGCCCGAGGTGCCGCGCAGGCTGTCCGGTCTGCTGGAGGAGGCCCGCCGGATCGATCCGGCGTTGCCGTCACTGGTCGCGCTGCGCGCGCTGCACGCCTACAGTCCCGAGGTCGGCGCCGCGCGGCGGCAGGGGGAGCGCGAGGTGCTGCTCGCCGTCGACGACGGCACCCTCCTGGCCGACCCGGACTTCGGCGGCGCCGACCTGCTGCTGTCCACCGCGCAGCTCGACCGTGCCGACGAAGAACCCGAGAACGAGGAGGTCGCCTGATGGCCGTGTCCCACAGCAGCGTGGACGCCGAGGCCGCCGCGCGGCTGGTCGCCTACGGCATGCGGCCCAAGCAGCTGCCCGCGCGCGACGTCGTGTACGGCGAACTGGTGCGCCGCTACGCCGAGGACAACGCGTTCAAGGCGCTCACCCACGCGGTCGCGGCCGGGCTGGGGCTGATGGTGCTGGAGGTCAACCAGCAGGCGGGCGCGGTGCTCGCCGCGACCGACGAGTCGGTGTTCGAGATCCGCATGGACAGCTACGCGCGGCAGAGCAAGATCCGTGAGCGCCGCGAAACCGAGAAGGTGCTGCACGGGCTCATCCACCTGGCCACCGCCGCGCTCGGCTACCCGCGCCCGGACGACCTCGCCAACGACACCTACATCGGCCGGGTCAGCGTCGAACAGGTCGACGCGATGGTCCGTGAGGCCGCGCGGATGCTCGACGAGCGCGCCGCGGAGGCCGAGGCGAACAACGACCCCCTGGCGGACGCGCCGGAGCTGGAACAGGCGTGGCGGGCCTACGCGCGCCGCCCCGCCGCCGCGGCCACCAAGGACGGCAGGCTCGCCGCCGACACCACCCGCGGCATGGTGTCCCGCGCCCTGCGTTTCCTTGCCGACCAAGGATTCCTGGTGCCGGTGAGCGACGAGCAGGGCGGCACCTACCGCACCACGCCCCGCTACCAGATCCAGGTCCGCGAACTGGCCGCCGACGCGGCCTTCGACGATCTGCTGGCGCTGAACGTGGTGGCGGTGGCGAACGAGGGCGGCTCGCTGCGCGCGGCCGCCTCCGAGACGCTGTAACCAAGAGGGGAACCGATGTACGAGCTTTCGCGGGTACGCCTGCATTCGGTGGGGCCGGCGGGCGCCCGCTACCAGGACGTGGTGCTCGACTTCAGCGACGCCGGCGCGAAGATCACCGCGCCCCAGCAGGACGCGCTGTTCAGCGCCGGGATCCACGCGGGCGCAGGCGAGGTGCGCCGCCCGTCCCCGGCGAGCGTGCTGTTCCTGGAGAACGGCGGCGGCAAGTCCGTGCTGATCAAGCTGATCTTCTCGGTCATGCTGCCCGGCCGCCGCCAGGTGGTGGGCACGACGAACACCAAGGTGCTGGAGAAGTTCGTCGGCGGCAAGGACGTTTCGCACGTCGTCCTCGAATGGCTGCATGTGGAGACCGGACACCGCGTCATCACCGGCAAGGCCTCGGAATGGCGCGGGCACGTCGTGTCCGCGGACTCGGAGAACCTGGTCGACTCCTGGTACTGCTTCCGCCCGACCCCCAGCCTCGGCCTCGATTCATTGCCGCTGATCGAGGACGGCCGGTACCTCACCATGTCGGCCTTCCACGGCAGGCTCACCGACGTCTTCGCCGCCGAGCCCGAGCTGGAGCTGTTCTGGACGCGGCGGCACCACGAGTGGACCGGCAGGCTCGACGGGCTCGGCCTGGACACCGAGCTGTTCCGCTACCAGCGCGCGATGAACGCGGGCGAGGGCGAGGCGGCCGACGCGTTCGCGTTCTCCACCGACGAGGCGTTCGTCGAGTTCCTGTTGCGCGCGGTGCTGTCCGAGGACGAGCCGAAGGACCTCGCCGAGGTCGTCGCCACCTACGCGCACAACCTCGCGCAGCGCGGCGATCTCATGGCCGAACGCGACTTCGTCGCCGGGGCGCTGGAACTGCTCGGCCCGCTCGCCGAAGAGGAGGGTGTCGCCGCGGCGTCCCGGCGGATCGCGACCGCCGCGAAGGCGGAGATGCGGGAACTGGCCGGTCGGGTCGCCGCGCGCGACGGGCTGGAGAACGCGCGGCTGGGCGGTCTCGAAGAGCACGTCGCCGAGATCGCCTCGTCGGAGAAGCTCGCCGAGGGCGACCACCGGCGCCTGACCTCGACCGTCACTGAACTGCGCCGCCAGGTCGCGGCGCTGCGGCTGGACGAGGCGCAGGAAGCACGCGAGCGCGCCGACGCCGAGCTGGCCGAGGCCAAGACGGCCGCCGAGGCGTGGCGCGAGACGGCGACCGTGCTCAACCAGCTCGGCGCCGCGCGCAAGGCCCGCGACCTGCGCGAGCTGGTCGGCAACCGGGAACAGAAGGCGCAGCCCGCGCTGGTCGCCCGCAACACGGCCGCCGCCGCGCTCGCCCGCGGGCTGCTCGCGCTGGTCAAGGACGCGCAACGGCAGGCGGACCGGGCCGAGGCGCACGCGGGCGCGTTGCGTGCCGAGGCGGAGAAGGCGCAGACCGAACGCGACGAGGCCGCGAACCTCGCCGCCGGCCGCCGGGCGGAGGCGCGTGGCCTGACCACCCGGATCGCCGAACTGCGCGAGGAGATCGCCGAGGCCGTCCGCGGCGGCCTGCTGACCGCGGGCGCCGACGTCGGCGAGGCTGCGCGCGCGGCGCGTTCCGCGGCCGAGAGCGCGTCCGCCGAGTTCACCCGGCGGGAGTCCGAACTGGACCGTGTCGGCGAGGAACTCCAAGCGGCGCAACGGACCGTGAACGAGGCGCACCAGCTCGCCGGGTCCACACAGGACAGGTTCGAGCGGGCGGCCGAGGAACTGGACCGCGCGCACCGGCGCACCGACACCCTCGCCGCCGAAGGGCGGCTGATCGAGCTGCTCGGCGCCGAGGACATCGTGCTGGAGAACGACTTCCCGGTACTGGTGGAGCGGCTGCGCGAGGCGAGCGCGGCGGTCGAGAAGGAACAGACCGCGCTGCGCATGGAGGAATCGGCCGACGAGCGCGCGCTCGCCGCGCTCGGGTCCGGTGGGCTGCTACCGCCGCCCGAGGACGTCCAGGCCGCGCTGGACGCGCTGGAGGAAGCCGGGATCACCGCGTGGTCCGGCTGGCGTTATCTGTCCCGTTTGGACACTCCGCGCCGGGCCGAGGTGCTGGAAACCGTGCCGCAGCTGGTGTCCGGGGTGCTGCTCAACGACGTCGCGCATGTCGGGCGGGCCCGTGAGGTGCTCACCGCCCGCAGGCTGCTGCCCAGTGCGATCATCGCCGTCGGCACGACGGAAACCGTGTACGCGGAAGGACTTTCCGCGGCGTCCGGTGTCGAGTTCCTGGTGCCGCCGAACCCGGCGATGTACGACGAGGAAGCCGCCGACGCCGAGCGCGAGGCGATCGCGCTGAGGCAGGCCGAACGCCAGCGGCGGCTGGAACGGCTGGCGTCCTCGCTCGCCACGGATGGCGCGTTGTCGTGGAAGCTCACGACGTGGCGTGAGGACTACCCGCCGGGTGCCGTCGCGACACTGGCCGAGCAGGCCCAGACCGCCCGAGCCGCGCGGGAGACCGCGCGGACCGCGCTCGAACAGGCCGACGCGGAACTGGCGCGGCTCAAGGAAAAAGCGGCGTCCCTGCGCGAGAAGGTCCCCGCGCTGCGCGCCGCGCTGGCCGAGGCCGAGGAGAAGGCACGCAGGCTCGGCGAACTCGCCACCCGCACCGCGCGGATTCCGGAGTGGACGGAGGACGTCGAGCGGGCCACCGAGATCGCCGAGCGCGCCGACGAAACCGCGGCCGAGGCCGCCGGGAAGGCGGCCCGGCTGCGCGAGCAGGCCGCCGAGGAGCAGCGCACCGCCGACGGGCACCGCCGCACGGTGAGCACCGCGAAGGGCGAGCTCGCCGAGGTCCCCGGCGCGGGCGAGGTGTCCGAGGACGACCCCGCGCCGGAGGAACCCGTGGACGCGCTGCGGCGGACGTTCGCCTCGGCGTCGGAGGCGTACGGGAAGGTCGAGGTCGGCAGCGATCTGCGGGCCGAGCTGGACCAGGCGGAAAGCGCCGAAGCCGCGGCCGGCGCCGCGGTCGAGGCGCTGGACGACGCCGTCCGCGCGCGGGCCGCCGAACTGCTGGAAACCCCGGACGGCTCGGACTCCTCCGCCCGCGCGGCGGCGTTGGCGCGCGCGAAACGGGTCGTGGCGGCGCTGGAGGACGAACGCACCGAGGCGATCGGGCTGGTGTCCACTCGCAAGGCCGAACTGGAGCAGTTCCCGGCGCAGCCGGGCGCGGCGGGGGAGCGGCCGCGCGACATCGAGCACGGTCTCGAACTCATCGACGCCGCGAGCCTCGAAGTCTCCACGGCCGCGCGGAAGTGGGAGGAACTGCAGGAGCGGCGGGCCGCGGCCGAGGCGACGCTGGACTCGGCGAAGGCGTCGGCGTCCGGGTTCGCCCTGCTCGCGGAGTCGATGGCGCATCTGGCCCCGGAAGGCGACGACGTCCCGGCCTACGAAGGCGACGTGGATTCCGCGCGGGCCCGGCACGCCAAGCTGCACACCGCGTTCACCGAGGCGCAGGAGTCCGCCGACGCCGGGGACCGCAGGGTGCGCGCGGCGGCCGACCAGCTGGCGCAGTACGCGACGGAGAAACGGTTCGAGAAGCTCAGTACCCCGGTGCGGCAGCAGGTGATCTCGGTCAAGCGCGACCAGCTGCCCGCGCACGCCGCCGAATGGGCCGAGGCGCTGCGGCCCCGGCTGCGCACGCTCACCGACGACCTCGCGCAGATCGACCGGCACCGCGGCGGGATCATCACGCGGTTGCAGGGCATGGTCGACGGCGCGCTGCGGACACTGCGCTCGGCCCAGCGCGTCTCGCGGCTCCCGGACGGGCTCGGCGACTGGTCGGGGCAGGAGTTCCTGCGGATCCGGTTCACCGAACTGGAGGACAACGACCTCGCCGAGAAGCTCGGCGAGGTGGTCGACGAGGCCGCGGCGGGCAAGACCGCCGACGGCCGCGACGTCAAGCGTGACGGGCTTTCCCTCGTCCTGCGCGGAGTGCGGGCCGCGGCGCCGAAGGGATTCCGGGTCGACATGCTCAAGCCGGACTCGGTGCTGCGGACCGAACGCCAGCGGGTCTCGGAGATCCGCGACGTGTTCTCCGGCGGCCAGCAGCTGACCGCCGCGATCATCCTGTACTGCACGCTCGCCGCGCTGCGCGCCAACAACCGGGGCAAGGTGCGGAACCGGCACTCCGGCGTGCTGTTCCTGGACAACCCGATCGGCCGCGCGTCGGCGGGGTACCTGCTGGAACTGCAACGCGCGGTCGCCGAGGCGCTGGGCGTGCAGCTGATCTACACGACCGGGCTGTTCGACGCGGGCGCGCTGGCGGAGTTCCCGCTGATCGTGCGGCTGCGCAACGACGCCGACCTGCGCGCGGGCCGCAAGTACCTCTCGGTCGACGCCACGATCCGCAACCCGCTCGACGACCTGGGCGATCCCGACGGCGTCGCCCGGCTGTCCGCCACCCGCTTGTTCTCGCGGCCCGTTCCGGACCAGGATGAGGAGGTCGTTCAGGAGGCGTGAGAACGGGGGACGGATGGACACCACCGGAAGCAGGCGCGCCGAGTTCGGGGTGTTCATGCCCGTGGCGAGCAACGGGTTCGTCTTCTCCACGAACGCGCCCCGGTACGAACCGAGCTTCGCCCACAACCGCGACATCGCCAGGCTGGCCGAGGAGGGTGGCCTGGATTTCCTCTTCTGGATGGGAAAATGGCGCGGCTACGGCGGGACGACCGGGTTCTGGGAGCAGTCGCTGGAGCCGGTGACGCTCGCGACCGCGGTCGCCGCGTCGACCGGGCGGATCCGGCTGTTCGCGACGGTCAGCCCGCTGCTGACGCATCCGGCGGTGGCGGCGAAGACGATCGCGACGGCGGACGAGTGCAGCGACGGCCGGTTCGGGATCAACGTCGTCACCGGCAACACCCTCGACGAGTACCTGCAGATGGGCCTGGTGCCCGAGGGCTACGACGGCGCGCGCTACGCCTACGCCGAGGAATGGCTGCGGGTCGTGAAGCGGCTGTGGGCCGAGGACAGCGTCACCTTCGACGGCCGTTTCTTCCACCTCACCGACTGTGTTTCGCTGCCGAAACCCGCGCGGCGGCCGACGATCGTGTGCGCTGGGCTCTCCGACGAGGGGCTCGCGTTCACCGCGCGGCAGGCCGACTACTCCTTCGTCGGCAACCCCTCGCCCGCGGTGGCGAAGGTGCGTGAGCTGGCCGCGGCGGCCGGGCGGCGCATCCGCGTCGTCACCAACCTGCTCGTCGTCCAGGACCGCGACGACGAGCGCGCGCGGGCGCGGTTCGACCGGCTCCGGGCTGGCCTGGACACCGAGGCACTCGACAACGTCATCGCCGGATACACCCGCAGCGGCCGGTCCTCCTACGAGTTCCGGACGCACTTTCTGCGGTCACCCGACACCGTCGGCTTCGGCACCGGGACGACGGTCGTCGGCGGCGCGGAGACGGTGGCGGAGCGGATCGTGGCCGAGGTGGCGGACCACGACGTCGACAGCGTCCAGTTCACCTTCCCCGACTACCTGCCCGACCTCGCCGCGCTCTGCGCCGACGTCCTGCCGCTCGTGCGGGAACGCTTGGCGCACAAGGGAATTTTCTCGGGAACAGACGGCGGGGCGGGATGACGGCTCATCCGCGGACAGCCGCCTGGTAGCCGGTGAGCGCGCCGGCGTCGTTGATGCTGCCGTGGTGGTGCGCCCGCGCCCAGCGGCCGTTCTCGTACCGGAACGTTCGCTACACGCCGCATGACGTATCTGTCGCGAAGAAAGTTGTCCGCTCGACGTCAAAGGTGAACGTTTTTACCACCTTCTGGAGAATTTTCGAAAGTTGATTCCGTGGATTTTGAGACGCTGGATCATAACGATCGGCGTGTGCGACGCGGCTGCGTAACGGCACTTCCGGTACGGGCGACTACCGGTATCAACGATGATGATCCTGTGGCATGCGGCACTTGGCCCGTTGCGTGTGGCCGAGGCGTGATGGTCCCGGGTGGGGAGGGGTGAGCGATGGATTCAGCGGAGTTGGCTGCCGTTGCCGTACGGGCGATGGTGGATGCGCGATACTGTGTGAACTCGGGGATTTCCCGTGATTCTCCGCATCTGAGCGGTCGTGAGCGCAACGCGTTCCAGGTGGCCGATATCGTGGATCGTCATCTTTCCGGGGCTGGGCGCGCGCACGCGGTTCGGAAGTTCAGGGAGCAGCCGTACAACGATTCTGTTCGGGATTCTCTTGAAGAGACCATCTATCTTCAAATAAGAGCCACTAACTCTCTGAGGGGGGAGCTGGAAAGCTGTTTGAACGATCCTTCCCGGAAGGGTGGGCGCGGCAACGCACGCGGAGCGAGAGGCCTGGGTGTAGGCGTCGGTGCTGTACTTTTCGGCCTTATTGGCTCGATGTTGGTTTTCGCGGGGCTGCTTGCGCCCAATTTTTCGGTTTACCTGCATCTCGATCCAGCCTGGGCGGTTCTGGTCACAGCGCTGGGCAAGTTGGTCATGTTGGCAGGCGGTGTCGCGCTGGTCGGCCGATGTCTTCGTGCGGTGCGTAGGAGCAGGACCAGTAGAGAGCATAGGCACTCGCACGTGCACCTTGTTCCGGTGCGCGCCGCCCGTAAGTTGCAGCGCGACGCGGGTGTGGACGAGCTGATAAACGCGATGCAGGCGGAAGTTTTTGCGATTTCCGTGCTTCGGCCGTCGGATGTGCGTGAGAGAATAGTTGAAACCTACACGCCTAATGGTGCCACGGTGAGGCAAAAAGTGTCCATCGAGGTGCAGTTGCCGCTGTCCACTTTGTGTGCGGGGGCGTCACGGGATCAGGCCCTGCGTGATGGGGGTTGCTCTGGCTTGTCCCCGTCGCGGACAACTCTTCCGGCTGAGCTTGAGGTTGTCTACTTTCCGATTCTTCTTGCCGAAAAGGGGAAGCTTCAGGATAACTTCGATGCGTACGATGCCGACGGAAAGCCATTGTTTGTCCTTTCCTATCGAGAGTATCTGAAGCTGGTGGCCGGCACGTTACGCCTTTTGCTTGCGACCGGCCTCGCCACGCAGAGGGCGAAAAAAGCAGAATTGGCGGCGTTGTGCGAGATAGCGCAACGGAGGAACTGTGATGGAATCGTACCTGTCAGCGGGGAGAAGGCTGCCTGGGTAGAGCTACTCGAATTGGTTAAGTTTGCAGGAAAGGGGGCGCGTACTGCGGGAACTGTTGCTGCGGGGCTGGCCAGGGTGTTGCATGGTCACTACTTGGTCGTGGTGGCTACGCGGCCGGACCGTACCGGTCGATTCATTGTGAAGTACGAGCAGACGATGATACCAACCGAGGCGTTGCGGAGGCGGCGAAATTGGATATCGAGCGCGCTGGGAGCCAAGCCGTTGCAGTTGGTCGTCGGTCTAAAGAATGCCGCCACCTGTCAGAGCTATCATGTGCGCGCCAATTGCCCTGATCATCTGTACCTTGGTCGCCAGAAGCTGTCAGCGTCAAAGGAAACATTGCAAAGTATTCGTGAAGGCTCACCTACTCCGGCATATATCAGATTCCGGAAAAGGCTTGGCCAGTCCTACGGACACTTCTATGCGCGTTTCTTCCCGGAATCCCCGCAGCTGCAGAGTTTTCGGGAGGCGCCGTCGATCAAGTTCTCTTTTTATGAGATTCCGCCGGGTTCGGTGTTTCGGGCGGCGGTCGCGGCTATCGCTGCGTTCCTCCTGGTTTGGGCGGTCGGGGTCGTCTTGTCGCGAAAGGCCGACATCGGGACGGATGCCCCCGCTATTTTGCTGGCTTTTCCGGCAGTAGCGGCGACGCTCGTGGGCGCGGACAGTCCGAGCCGCGGTTTGTTCGACAGTACACTGGCGGCGCGGTTGAGTCTGATCGGAACGGCCGTGGTATCAGTCTCTTCGAGTGCGCTGTTTATGGTTTACAAGGCACTCAGCAAACCAGAGGTCGATTCGGGTGGCATCGTGGTGCGCGGCGATATCGTTCAGTATGCGTGGCCCCGGCTGCCGGAAGGCTGGGCGTTGCTGGGAGTCACGAGTTGGCCTTGGTTGTTGCTCATGCTCGCGGCGTTGCTCAATGCGAGCATCGTGTTCTGCACCTATGTCATGAGGTTTGCGTACTTCGCCTACCTTGGCAACCGCAGGCCCGAAGAGTTTGAATATTCAACTGTAGAGGGTGACATGTCATGACACGAATGGTAGAGTCCGAAGGTTCTTTGTCGGCCTCGGGTGGAGGGGGAGGAGGAACGGTGATGGCAACCGAAGATCTGATGCACGATGCAGGCGGCGTGAAATCTCGTAATCCGAGCTCCGTTCGCAACTTTCTTTCCTTTCTTGGTGTTGGTAAATCTCGTCCTGAGCGGGCTTATGAGCTGAACAACAACGACTGGGCTTCCGAGATTCCAGGTCCTGATCTGTCAAAGGCTGATTTCTACAGTGTGTTGGGCAAAGTGCCGCTCATCTACCGGCAAGCCATGGACGATCTGGCGAGGACGCCACTGGACGCGGCAGATGACGAGGCCGCGGCTTCATCCTGATCACTGAGGTGCGTGCGAGAGAGGTGCCTTTCTCGGCGGGGGGACCGCGCGACCTCCGCTTGCGTCGCGAGGCATGCGACGCGGCGTGACCCGAGGATCAGTCCTTGCGGCCGGTGAACGCGAGCGTCGTGCCGAGGCCGATCATCACCAGCCCGCCGGTGCCCCCGACCATGCGCAGCCGCCGGGGCGACCGCGCGAACCAGCCGCGTGCCGTGCCCGCGACGAGCGCCCACCCGCTGTCGCAGACGAGCGCGATCACCGGCAGGCAGACGCCCAGCAGCAGCATCTGCGGCGGCACCGGCCCGGCGTGGGCGTCGACGAACTGGGGGAGGATCGCGGCCAGGAACACGATCGACTTCGGGTTCGCGAAGCCGACCACGAAACCGTCGCGCAGCACGGTCAGGGTGCGGCCGGTCGTCACGCTGACCTCGGCGGCGAAGGCGTCGGCGAGCCTGCGGCGGTGCCGGAAGGCCTGCACGCCGAGATAGCAGAGGTAACCGGCGCCGCACAGCTTGATCGCGGTGAACACGGTCGCGGAGGTGGTCACGATCGCGCCGAGGCCGAAGGCCACGGCGATCACCTGGGTGTACACGCCCGCCGCGTTCCCGGCCACGGTCAGCAGCGCGTCGCGCCGCCCGACCGTCAGCGCGCGGCTGATGGTGAACAGCACGCTCGGACCGGGCACGATGATCATCAGGAAGGTGAGCGCCGCGAACGCCCAGAAGTGACCCGTCGACACCATGGGCCGACCCTAACCGCCGTCCCGGCGCCGCTCCACCGATTACTTCGTGTGGTAGACCTCGGCGGTCTGCGCCGCCGCCGCGGAGGGCACCTCGATCACCGGGATCGGCTTGTTGCCGGGGTTGCCGCTTTCCGCGCCGCGGAAGCTGAAGCTCAGCTGACCGGACGCGCCGGGGACCTCGTCCAGGCTGTTCAGGTTCAGCATCTGGTTGAGCACGTCGCTGTGGCTCGGCACGGCGTGGCCGGGATGCGAGCGAGTGGACAGCCGCGCCGCCTTCGCCGCGATGAGCAGCGAGTCGTGCACGGAGATGGCACCGCCGTCGTCGAGGTCGGCCGCGGGGAACCCGAGCCTGCCGAACTGGTCGTGGAACTCCTTGAAGAACGGGGGAGTCCCGGTCGCGCCCTGCAGCCAGCCCCGCGGATCGGCCTCGGTCGCGTAGACGACGCTGATGTTCTTCTCCCGCAGCTCGGCCTCCTTCGTGCGGAGCTGGAGGGAACCGAAGTCGGCGCCGGAAACGACGGCGGTCAACGGGGAGTTCGGGCAGACGCGGTTGTGCAGCGACTGCAGGAAGCCGGTGAAGTCGACGACGCGCCCGGCGTAGAACACCACCTTCGGTTTCACCGCGCAGATGTTCGTGGTGATGTTGGTGAACAGGTCGGGGGCCGCCCCGGTCGGGCCGGACAGCCCGACGAAGTTCTGCGCCGGGTACTTGAGCAGCGGCGCGAAGGCGCGGTTGACGTCGTCGCGCAGCGACCGGGTGAACAGGTCCGCGCCGGAGGCCGTGCCCGGGTCGTTGTTGATGTCGGAGTTGGCGTCGTAGACCAGCATCGCCGAGTCGAGGCCGGGATGATGCCGCAGATATCCCTGCAGCGCGGTGACGTACTCGGCGTTCGCGGGCGAGGCGCGCAGGAAACCGCGGATGGCGCCGTAGTTGAGCTGGTCGGCGGTGGCGATCGAGCTGACCATCGGGATGTCGTGCTGCGCCAGGTGTTTGGCCGCCTGCTCGGTCTGCACCGTGGACAGCCGCAGGCCGACGACGGCCACCAGCGGGTCCGGGTCGTGCACCATGCCTTCCAGCTGCTCGACCACGGTCTGCCAGTGCAGTTCGTGGCTGCCCCAGTTGGCCAGCGCCAGTTTCACCAGCGGGCGCTGGTCGCCGACGGCCGCGGTGTGGTTGATCCGGTACTGCGCGGTGTACGCGCCTTCCAGCTCGGTCCGGATCTGGTCGAGCGTCACGGCCGAGGTGTCGTTGACCGTCAGGGGATCCAGCACCGCGATCGTCACCGTGCGCCCGGAACCGGCGACCGAGGCGTTCTCCGCGGCGATCTTGGCCTGGACGTCGGTGTAGGAGTCGTGGAAGACGTACGTGCCGTCGGTGACGCCGACGCATTCCCCGTCCAGCTTCCGCACCCCGGAGTCCCCGCCCCCGCAGGCGTTGTCCGGCCAGAAGACGGCGGTCAGCGCCCCGGCGGCCACGATCACCACCGTCACCAGCGAGACCAGGCGGACGTGGTCGCGTACCCAGATCCTGATCCGGGGCAGCGGACCCGGCGGCGCCGGTGGCACGATCTCGCCGTCTTCCGGACCGAACAGATCGTGGTCCTCGGGCACGGTCCCTCCTCAGCTCCACAGCTCGGCTTGTTTACGGTGGTAGTCGGCCTCGTCCAGCAGCGGCTCCGGATTGCCCTGCGCGAGCCCGGCGACGAAGTCGTAGTCGGTCGCGATCAGCCGGTGCAGCGCGCGGCGCCGGTCGGACACGAGCGGGTCGAAGGCGATCCACCGGGCGACTATCAGCCTGGTCAGCCGCTGTGACCACTTGTCGATCGCGGCGTGCAGCTCGTCCATCGGGGCCAGCCCAGTGCCGTTCGGGCGCCGGGGTACCGAGGTCACCGACCGGAGCAGGGCGACCCAGTCGTGTGGCTCGTCGGTGGCCAGCCGTTGCCGCAGGCCCTCGGAGACGGTCGCGAGGTCCCCGGCGGCCATCGCGTAGTGCAGGACGCCCTCGTCATCGCCCTCCTGCGCGCACCGCGCCCGGAACCAGTCGACGACCGAGGCCCAGCTCGCCACCTCGTCGTCGTCACGCGCGGCGAGCTGGCGCAACAGCAGCCGCCGCAGGACGGCCGGTCCGGCGCCGCCGGAGGCGGGCCACAGCACGGGGGCGATCTCGCGGTAGCTGTTGATGCCCCCGACGAGCAGCTCCCCTCGCGCGGCCAGCAGGCTGGCGTGCTGTTTCGTTCTGGCCGCCGCACAGGTGACCAGGTCCTCGTAGTTGTACGCGGGGAAATCGCCGAGCAACTGCTTCCGCAGGCTGTCCGCCAGCAGTGGGCGATCCGGGTCGCGGCCGGGTTCCGCGCGGTCGAGCAGCGTCAGCAGGGTGTCCCCGTGTTCGAGCGGGCGTTCGTGGATCGCCTCGACCAGCAGCGCGGTCGCCGCCGGATGGCCGCCGGTGAAGCCGTACACCATCGGCGTCAGCTGGTGGTGTTCGATCAGCGGGACGTCGCCGCCCTGGACCGGCGCGCGCGCCGACACCATGACGCCGGTCTCGCGTTCGCTCAGCTCGGGCAGGACGTGCCGGGTCCACCAATGAGGCTCGTAGGCGCTGCCCGCCGATGCGCGCTCGTCGTCAGGGCCGTCGGATTCGGTCACTTCCGCGGCGGGCATACCGGTCAGCAGGACGCCCCGGCTGGTCGCGACTACGGTGAGCGGATCGGCCGGGTCCAGCCCGAGCGCGAGCCGGTCCTTGCGCGCGTCCACCAGGCCGGCGACGAATTCCTGCCCCAGCGGGGTGTCGCAGTCGTCGAGCACGGCCATGCAGTTCAGCGTCATCTCCGACGCGTGCCGCGAGGACCGGAAGGCTTCCCGAAGGTCCGCCAGGAACGCCTCCCAGAGCAGCTGGTCGACCTGACGCGTCAGCCCGGCCTCGGCCCAGCCGTTGAGGTCGATCAGCACGTCGAGCGGGTCGGGATGGAGGTCGCGGTCGCGGTGGCCGTACCAGGCGAGGGACAGCGACTTCGCGCGGCGGACCATCATCCGCAGCGCCGCGTTGATCCCCACGCGCGCTATGGCGCGCACGATGTCGGCGATCGGGCCGGACACGAGTTCCGGGGCGAGCCCGTCGGAGGCCTCCCACAGGATCGCGCGCATCGCGTCCAGGTTGATCGGCGAGGCGAGCAGCTTGCGGAGCGTCTCGCGAGCCTCCTGCCGGTCGTCCGGCAGGTCGGCCCGGACAGCCAGTCTGCCGATCGTGAGCAACGGAAATCGTAGTGATCCATACCGATCGCACTTTTTTCCCAGCTGAAAGGCGATCGAAGAAAGCACTGTCGGAACACTCGCGCTGCGAGACCGTTCGAAATCGATCCTGGCGTGCGGAATGCGCTCTCCGAGGCGCCGCCCGAGCGCGTCGGCGAATGCCGTCTTACCGCATCCGCGCGCCCCTTCGATGACCAGTACCGGGTGTCTCAGGCTCTGTGTGGACCGGCGTTGTTGTTCACGCTCCATGTACCGGCGGACGAGCTGCATCGCCCGCCGGTGCCCGAGAGTTTCCCCGCCCTGGATCACGGTGTAGTTCTAGTCGATGTGACGGGTACCCAGTTCCGTTTCGGTGGGTAAGTGGCGGTGCGGACCCGGACGACCACTCGAACGGCGGCAAAGATCGTCACGGTCGGCTACCCCCGTGCGGCCATCGAGGGGAATCGATTCCCGCTTTCGTGGGAAGATCCTTTTCCGTCCGCGTCTGGTACATCGCGCCAGGCTAAGCCCTTTCTCCGGGACCGGTCCCCGAAATCCGTTTCCTCGGTGGGCAAAGAGAAGAGCCGAACGGGCACGTCATCGCTCGCCGCGTCGCGGGCAGTGGTGTGGTCGCCGGGTGAACTTCCAGCCTGTCACGGCATCGCCGGTCTTCCTGCTCTCCCCGCCGCGCACCGGTTCGACGTTGCTGCGCTGCGTGCTCGACAGCCATCCGTGGATCCACGCGCCGCACGAGCTGCACCTGGCCGACTTCCGGGTCGAGCCCGCGCATCGGCTGGCGCTTCGCTCGCTCGAAGTGCTCGGGGTGAGTACGCGTGATCTGGAAAACCTGCTGTGGGACGCGGTGATGCAGCGGCTGCTGGCGGGCAGCGGCAAGTCGGTGTTCGTGGACAAGACCCCGTCGAACGTCTTCCAGTGGCGGCGGATCGCCGAGGCGTGGCCGAAGGCGAAGTTCGTGCTGCTGATCAGGCACCCCGAGCAGATCCTGCGGTCGTACCGGGCGAAGGTCCGGATGGATGGCCACCTCGGCCGGATCGTCGAGTACCTGCGTGCGATGCAGGAGGCGCGGGAGAACCTCGGCGGCTTCCGTGTCCGCTACGAGGAGCTGACCGGCGACCCGGTGCGCGTGGTGCGCGAGCTGTGCGATTTCCTCGGCGTGCCATGGGATTCGCGGATGCTCGACTACGGCTCGCGTGAGCACGTCGGGGTGGCCGAGGACGTCGGGGACCTGACCGACGAGCTCAGGTCCGGGGTGATCCAGCGGGTCCGGCGCCCCTTCCCCGAGCACGGCCCGACGCCGGAGCTGGAGCCGTTCTCCCGCGCGTGGGGGTACCCCGTGGACGGCCGGGCCTAGCGCGCGTGCCGGTTCTTGTCGGTGCCCGCTGCTAGGAAGGGGAGGTGACGCGGAAGTTCGATCTCACCCAGCGCCGGGCCCGGCTCGCCGTGCGCCACCACCTCGCCGTCCCGGCGGCCACCGCCGAGGAGGCAGCCGGTGGCGTCCTCGCGCTGCACGCCACCGATCCCGCGACGGTGTACCTCGCCGCGCGCGCCCGGCTGGCCGGGAAGGACACCGCGGTCGAGGACCTCGAGCGCGCGTTGTACACCGACCGTGTGCTGCTGCGGCTGCTCGGCATGCGGCGCACGATGTTCGTCGCGGGGCTGGAGGTCGCGGCGCTGATCCAGGCGGGCTGCGCGCCCGCGGTGGCGGCCCAGCAACGCAAACGGCTGGTCAAGCACCTCGCCGAACAGGGGCATCCGGAGAACGTCCCGGACGCCGACCGCTGGCTCGCCGAGGTCGAGCGGGCCACCGTGGCGGCCCTCGCCGCGCGCGGCCAGGCCCCCGCGCAGGAACTCGCCGAGGCCGAGCCCCGGCTGCGGCAGCGGCTGATCATGGCGAAGGGCAAGCCGTACGAGGCGATCGGCGCCATCACCAGCCGCGTGCTCACCCAGCTCGGCGTGGACGGCCGGATCGTGCGCGGGCGGCCGAGGGGGAGCTGGGTCAGCACCCAGTACCACTGGGCCACGTTCGACACCTGGCTCCCCGCCGGTCTCGCGGACTGGGAGGCACCGGCGGCCCGCGCCGAACTCGCGCGGCGCTGGCTTCACGCGTACGGGCCGGCGCCCGCCGAAGACCTGCGCTGGTGGACAGGCTGGACGGCCGGCCAGGTGAAACAGGCCCTCGCCGCGCTCGACACCGTGGAGGTCGACCTCGAAGGTGTCCCTTCGGGCACCGGGCTGGCGCTCGCGGACGACCTCGAACCCGTTCCCGCGCCGGGGCCGTGGGTGGCGCTGCTGCCCGCCCTCGACCCGACGCCCATGGGCTGGGCCGCGCGCGACTGGTACGTGGGGGAGCACCGGGCCGCGCTGTTCGACCGCAGCGGCAACATCGGGCCGACGGTCTGGTGCGACGGCCGCGTGGTCGGCGCGTGGGCGCAGCGTACGGACGGTGAGGTCCGGATCGGGCTGCTGGAGGACGTCGGCGCGGAGGCGAAGGCCGCCGCCGAGGCCGAGGCGGACCGGCTTTCCGGGTGGTTCGGTGTGGTCCGGGTGGTGCCCCGGTTCCGCACCCCGCTCGAACGGGAACTCGCGGGCTGAGGCGGCGGGGGACCGGACCACGGCGGACCACTCACCCCTTCTGGATCGATTCTTGACCCGTCCCGCGAGTGGTGGAAGTCTCGTTGGGGCGTCGAAAGAAGCCCAGGCCAGCACGCTAGGGTGGCGCCCGAGCCCGCAAATCTTCCGGGGTGGCCCCGGTCGAGTCTCAAAGGAGTGGCAGCAGTGACCGTTCGCGTAGGTGTCAACGGCTTCGGCCGGATCGGCCGCAACTTCTTCCGCGCCGTGCAGGCGAGCGGTCACGACATCGAGGTGGTCGCGTTCAACGACCTCGGCGACGTCGCGACGATGGCCCACCTGCTGAAGTACGACTCCATCCTCGGCCGGTACCCCGAAGAGGTCACCGTCAGTGACGAGGGCATCGTCGTCGGCGGCAAGACCATCAAGGCGCTCGCCGAGCGGGACCCGGCCAACCTGCCCTGGGGCGACCTCGGCGTGGACGTCGTCGTCGAGTCGACCGGCTTCTTCACCAACGCCGACGCCGCCAAGGCGCACATCGCCGGTGGCGCGAAGAAGGTCATCATCTCCGCGCCCGCCAAGGGCGAGGACCTGACCGTCGTCCTCGGCGTCAACGACGACAAGTACGACGGCTCGCAGACCATCATCTCCAACGCCTCCTGCACCACCAACTGCCTCGGCCCGCTGGCCAAGGTCCTCAACGACGCCTTCGGCATCGAGCAGGGCCTGATGACCACGATCCACGCGTACACGCAGGACCAGAACCTGCAGGACGGCCCGCACAAGGACCTGCGCCGCGCCCGTGCCGCCGCGCTGAACGTGGTGCCCGCCTCGACCGGCGCCGCGAAGGCCATCGGCCTGGTGCTGCCGGAACTGCTCGGCAAGCTGGACGGCTACGCGCTGCGCGTCCCGGTCCCGACCGGCTCGGCCACCGACCTCACCGTGACCCTGAAGAAGTCGGCCACCGTCGAGGAGATCAACGAGGCCTACAAGGCCGCCGCCGAGGGCCCCCTCTCCGGCATCCTGCGTTACTCGGTCGACCCGATCGTCTCGGCGGACATCGTCACCGACCCGGCGTCCTGCATCTACGACTCGCCGCTGACCAAGGTCATCGGCAACCAGGTCAAGGTCGTCGGCTGGTACGACAACGAGTGGGGCTACTCCAACCGCCTCGCCGACCTGATCAAGCTCGTCGGTTCGAAGCTCTGACCCGATGACCGTCAAGAACCTCGACGACCTGCTGGGCGAGGACGTTCGGGGCCGCTACGTGCTGGTGCGCAGCGACCTGAACGTCCCGCTCGACGGGTCGGCCATCACCGACGACGGCCGTGTCCGCGCCGCGCTCCCGACGCTGAAGAAGCTGTCGGACGCCGGTGCGAAGGTGGTCGTCACCGCCCACCTCGGCCGCCCGAAGGGCGAGCCGGACCCGAAGTTCTCGCTCGCGCCGGTCGCCGAGCGGCTGGGCGAGCTGCTCGGCGCCGAGGTCCCGCTCGCCGGTGACCTCGTCGGCGAGTCGGCGAAGGCGCTCACCGCCGGGCTGGCGGACGGCCAGGTCGCGCTGCTGGAGAACGTGCGTTTCGACGCGCGCGAGACCAGCAAGGACGCGGTCGACCGGTCCGAGCTGGCCGCGGAGCTGGCCGCGCTCGTCCCGGGCGGCGCGTTCGTCTCCGACGGATTCGGTGTGGTGCACCGCAAGCAGGCCTCGGTCTACGAGATCGCCTCGGTGCTCCCGGCCTACGCGGGCGGCCTCGTGCTGGCCGAGCTGGACGTGCTGAAGAAGCTCACCGACGACGTCCGGCGCCCGTACGTGGTCGCGCTCGGCGGGTCGAAGGTGTCCGACAAGCTCGGTGTCATCGCGAACCTGCTGACCAAGGTCGACCGGCTGCTCATCGGCGGCGGCATGGCGTACACCTTCCTCAAGGCCCAGGGCCACGAGGTCGGCACGTCGCTGCTGCAGGAGGACCAGCTCGACCAGGTCAAGGGCTTCATCGCCGAGGCGGAGAAGCGCGGCGTCGAACTGGTGCTGCCGGTCGACGTGCTCGCGGCCGCCGGGTTCGCCGCCGACGCGGAGCACGCGGTCGTCGACGTCACCGCCATCCCGGCCGACCGGATGGGCCTGGACATCGGCCCGCGCAGCGGTGAGCTGTTCGCGAGCAAGCTCGCCGACGCGGCGACGGTGTTCTGGAACGGCCCGATGGGCGTGTTCGAGTTCGCGGCGTTCGCCGGCGGCACCCGTGCCGTCGCCGAGGCGCTGGTCGCGAGCGAGGGCTTCACCGTGGTCGGCGGCGGCGACTCCGCCGCGGCCGTGCGGCAGCTGGGCCTGCCCGAGGACGGGTTCTCGCACATCTCGACCGGTGGCGGCGCGTCGCTGGAATACCTCGAGGGCAAGACATTGCCCGGGGTCGTCGCTGTGTCTTACTCGGAGGGGCAGAGCTAAGTGGCACGCAAGGTCCTCATCGCCGGCAACTGGAAGATGAATCTGAACCACCTCGAGGCCATCGCCCTGGTGCAGAAGATCGCCTTCGCGCTGCCGGAGAAGTACTACGCGAAGGTCGACGTCACGGTCCTTCCGCCGTTCACCGACATCCGCAGCGTGCAGACGCTGACCGACGGCGAGAAGCTGTCGCTCACCTACGGCGCGCAGGACGTGTCGCCGCACGAGTCCGGTGCCTACACCGGGGACGTGTCGGGGGCGATGCTGGCCAAGCTCGGCTGCAGCTACGTCGTGGTCGGGCACTCGGAACGGCGCGAATACCACGCCGAGACCGACGAGCTGGTGAACAAGAAGGTCAGGGCCGCGCTCAAGCACGGGATCACGCCGATCCTCTGCGTGGGGGAGAAGCTCGAGGTCCGCGAGGCCGGCGAGCACATCCAGCACACCACCACGCAGCTGATCGAGGGGCTCAAGGGCCTCAAGACCGAGCAGGTCGCGAACGTGGTCGTCGCGTACGAGCCGGTCTGGGCGATCGGCACCGGCAAGGTCGCCACCCCCGCGGACGCGGAGGAGGTCTGCAAGGCCATCCGCGAGACGCTGCGGGAGAAGTACGGCGACGAGATCGCGGGCGGTGTCCGGGTGCTCTACGGCGGCTCGGCGAAGGCGAACAACGTCGGTGACCTCGTGGCCTGCGAGAACGTCGACGGCGCACTCGTCGGTGGCGCGAGCCTGGACGGCGAGGAGTTCACCAAACTCTGCGCACTGGCCGCGGGCGGGCCGCTGCCCTGATCGTGGCCACGACCGGGTAACCTGTGTATCCGGTCCGTCACAGCAGTGGACGAGTCCAGGGGTACGGTGAAACATACGCCGTACCCCTGCATTCTCCGATGAGCACAGAGGATGACATGAAGCTGTTCCTGCAAATTCTGTTGATCGTCTCCAGCGTGCTGCTGGTCGTGGCCGTGCTGCTGCACCGCGGCCGGGGTGGCGGTCTGTCGTCGCTGTTCGGTGGCGGTATGCAGTCCAGCCTGGCGGGCTCGAGCGTGGCCGAGAAGAACCTCGACCGCATCACCCTGCTGCTCGGGGCCGTGTGGCTGATCAGCATCGTGGGCCTCGGCCTGCTGCTCAAGGTCTGATCCAGGCCCGAGTGATTCGGCGTGCCCGTGGGGGGCGCGCCGCCGACTCCTAGGTGTGAGGATTCATGGTTGGCGGTAATGCGATTCGGGGCACCCGGGTGGGTGCTGGACCTTCGGGCGAATCGGAGCGGGGCGAATCGGCGCCTCGCCGGCGGATTTCCTACTGGTGCGCCAACGGGCACGAGGCCCGGCCGTCCTTCTCGATGGACGCCGAGATTCCCGACGAGTGGGACTGTCCCCGGTGCGGTCTGCCCGGCGGGCAGGACGAGAAGAACCCGCCCGCGGCGCCCCGGACCGAGCCCTACAAGACCCATCTGGCGTACGTGAAGGAACGGCGCAGCGACGCCGACGGCGAGGCCATCCTCGCCGAGGCGCTGGAGCGGTTGCGCCAGCGCCGGGAGCTCATCTGAGGTTGTCCCTCACCGGTCGAGCGGGTACCGGGCACGCACCCGGAACCCGCCGTCCTCGGTGTCGGAGGTCTCGAAGCTCCCACCCAGCAGCCGTGCGCGCTCAGCCAGCCCGGTGAGCCCGTGCCCTCCCGAGGGCAGGGCGGCACCGGGCGCCTCGGCGCGCTCGTTCTTGACCTCCACCTTGAGCGCCCCGCCTTCGCCGCGGATACGGATGCTCGCGGTGGCGCCGGGCGCGTGCTTGTAGACGTTGGTCAGGCATTCCTGCACCGTGCGGTAGGCGGCCGCGGACACCTGGTTCGGCAGGAACTCCGGCAGCTGTTCGACGGTGAGGTGCACCGGGACGTCGGTGGAGCGGATCAGCCGGTCCAGCTCGGTGATGCCCGGCTGCGGGCCGTCGTCGTCCGAGCCGGAGCGCAGCACGCTGACCAGCGAGCGCAGCTCCTCCAGTGTGCGGGTGCTCAGCTTGCGGATGACCTGGGCGGTCTCCAGTGAGCGGGAGTCGGTGGTCTGCGCCTGCAGCGCGCCGGCCTGCATCGCGATCAGCGTGATCTGGTGTGAGACGACGTCGTGCATCTCGCGCGCCAACCGGGCGCGCTCCTCGGCGCGGACGGCGTCGGCGTGGAAGCGGCGCTCGCGGTCGCGGCTCGTGGCCAGCTCGGCGAGCTTGTTCGAGATCTCGGCCCGCGCGCCGATGAGCATGCCGATCGCGATGGGCATGCCGGCGACGAGGACGCCGTAGATCCCGTCGAGGATGTGTTCCCGCCAGCTGAGCTCGGCGAAGTCCGCCAGCGGCCACCGCACGAACCGGCAGGTCCAGACCAGGCCCGCGCAGAGCCAGGTCTGCCAGTGCGACTGCCTGCGGGTCGCGAGCATGCCCAGGTTGATCATCGCGGCGAGCTGCGACCAGCCGGCGAGGAAACCGGGCACGGTGGCGAGCGCGGCGAGGAAGGGGAACTTGCGGCGGAACACGACCGCGAGGCACGCGGCGGCCGACAGGTAGGTCGAGTAGGGCTGTGCCTTGCCGGGGACGACCAGCCAGACGTCGAGTACAGCCAGCAGCACCAGCGCCGCGTCGAAGGCGAGCATCATCACCACCGGCCGTCGCATCGAGGTGAACAGCCCGGTCAGGGCCGGACGACGGACGCGATCGGCGGCCCCCGCGCCAGGGCTGCCCATCGAGATGCCGGGAATCGAGAGTCCCTCAGTGCTCATCGCGGCGACCTCTCTCGTCTTGTGGACTTGATGATGAGAGGTGCGCGAGCCCCGATCGGGACGCGCAACTACGAACAAATGTGCGGATGCTAACGAGAAGGTGTGGTGCGGCGGTAAGTTTCACCCGTAAACCGGGTGTCGTTGTCCGGATTCCGTAGTCCGCTGATCCGTTCGGCGCAGTCCGCGCTGGTTCAGTGCTCCAGGGGCCGGACGGTGAGGATCTGCTGCGCGTGGCCGACCGCGCCCCGTTCGTCGTGCAGCACCGTGCTGGTGACCCCCTGCCCGTGCTCGCCGAAGACGACGCCGGTGTCGAGGCCGGTCCACCGGCCCTCGGGCAGGCGGTGCAGGTGGATCGACAGGTCGACGTTGGGGAACAGCCACTTGGTCGGCTCCTGCCGCACCGCGACGCCGTTGGCCGTGTCGACGAGCGCGACGAACGACGCCACCGGGCTCACCCGCTCGCCCGCGACGAGGTCGAGCGGCGTGGACACCCAGGCGGTGGTGCGGCCCGGCTGGGGCGGGGCGGTGGTGCGGACGTCCAGGGACGCGATGTACCCGCCGGGCCACAGGTCGCTCATCGCCCACGGCGCGCACGAGCCGGGCGGCGGCAGCGGCGCGGGCGCGCCACCGGCGACGATGCCGGTGTCCTGCGCGGCGAGGAACCACACGCGCGCGGTGACCGCGGGACGCCCGCCGATGACCGCGGTGGCCTCGGCCAGCTCGATGGTGCGGCCGGCCGGGGCGTGCTCACGTGGATCTCGAACTCCTCCAGCGCGATGCGGCCGAGGATGTCGAAGCCGATGCGGCTGACCAGTAGGCCGGGCCGTTGTTCGCGGGCACGGACGCGTTCGATCTCGTGGACGAGGAGCCCGCCCAGCGGGCTGAAGTGCTGTTCGTCGTCGCGCCAGGCCCCGCCCGCGTGGCTGGTCGGTGCGAAGCGGTGTTCGTCCAGCCGGGTGAAGTAGCTGGGCCGGGGTTCGGAGAGCTGGGTCAACGCCGGTTCTTCCTCGTCTTGTGCCAGGTGCGCCCCACAGCGTTTCACAGCGGCGGAACGACCCGGCCGCCGACCGGTACGACAGAGGGCGCCCGGCACGGGAAACCGGCGACGTTCGCCCGATGTCCCGGGCCGCGCCGGGCCGGATCATGGGAACACGCCACCACGACGGTGGCCGTGGGCCGTACCGGGCCGAGATTGTCCACAAAGGATAGACGAGGGAGCGCGATGAGGAACGATCTGCGGGAGACCCCCGAATACCAGGCCGTCGCCGACTATCTCCTCCGGTTGCACGAACCGGCGTTCGGCAGGCCGCACGCGCTGACGGAACCGCACGCCACCGCCGACGGTTCCGCGGTGGTGGTGACCGGGGCCGTCTACGACAAGCTGGAGGGACTGCCGAGGACCGCGCTCTACCGGGTACGGGACGGCGAACTGCGGCCGCTCGCGGGCTCGCCCGGTTCGGCGCGCTGGGCACGGTTCTCGCCCGACGGGAAGCGGCTCGCCTTCCTGTCCGACCGGGCCACCGCCCGCGTCTTCCAGCTCTACCTGCTCGACGTCGGGAAGGACGGCGGGGAAGCGGTCGCCGGACCCGAGGTGCCCGGCACGTTGGAGTTCGCGCACTGGTCACCGGACGGCACGCGGATCCTGCTGTGCGTGGCCGGTCTCGGCGCCGACCTCGCCGGCGGCCAGGGCTCGGGGACGAACGTCACCGCGGCCCCGGAGGCGGACAACTGGCTGCCCCGCGTGGAATCCGGCGCCACCGACGCGGCGTGGCGATCGCTGTGGCTGTACACGGTGGACTCGGGTGAGCTGGTGAAACTCTCGCCGGAGGGACTGAACTGCTGGGAGTCGGGCTGGTGCGGTCCGGACCGGGTGGTCTCGGTGACGTCCCCGGACCCGGGCGAGGACAGCTGGTACTCGGCGGTGCTGACCCTGGTGGACGTGCCGACCGGGGAAACCCGCGAACTGTACCGGAGCCCGGCGCAGCTCGGCCTGCCCGCCGCGACGCCGGACGGCGGCCGGGTCGCGATCGTGCGGGCGGTGTGCAGCGACCGCTGGCTCGTGGCGGGCGACCTCGCGGTGATCGACGTGGAAACCGGGGCGAGCACCGAGATCGACACCCACGGCACCGACGTGACCTTCCTGTCCTGGCTCGACGCGGGACGGCTCGGCTACCTCGGGCGACGGCACCTGGACTCGGTCGCCGGGATCGTCGACGCGGCGGGTACGGCCCGCGAGCTGTTCTCGGTGGGCCACGCCGTCGGCGGGCCCTGGTACCCCGACGGCGCCTTCACCGCCGACGGCCGGGTGATCACCGTCCAGCACGCCTATCACCTGCCACACCAGGTGACGTGGTCCGGGCCCGGTACCGAAGAGGTGCTCGCGTCGGTGGCCCATGAGGGCACGAAGCGACTGCTCGCCGTCGCGGGCACCGCCGCCCCGGTTTCCTGGGAGGCTCCCGACGGGCTGGAGATCGAGGGCATCCTCTGCACGCCGCCGGGGGAGGGGCCCTTCCCGCTCGTGGTGAACATCCACGGCGGGCCGATCTGGTCGTTCCTGAACTCCTGGCAGATCAACTACCCGTGGGTGCCGCTGCTGGTCTCCCGCGGCTACGCCGTGCTCAACCCGAACCCGCGCGGCAGCAGCGGACGCGGACAGGAGTTCGCCCGGCACGTCGTGCACGACATGGGCGGGGCCGACGCGGACGACCTGCTCGCCGGTCTCGACGCGCTGGTGGACCGCGGGATCGCCGATCCCGCGCGGATCGGGCTCACCGGCGGCAGCTACGGCGGGTTCATGTCCTCCTGGCTCGTCACCCGCAGCACCCGGTTCGCGGCCTCTGTCCCCGTCGCACCGGTCACGGACTGGTACAGCCAGACGTTCACCAGCAACATCGCCGGCTGGGGCACCACGTTCCTCGGCGCGGATCCGGAGGAACCGGGCAACCCGGTGCACCGGCGCAGCCCGGTCATGCACGCGAGCAGGGTCGTCACCCCGACCCTCGTCGTGGCCGGCGCGAAGGACCGCTGTACCCCGCCGGGGCAGGCCGAGGAGTTCCACCGCGCGCTGCTGGCGCACGGGACCGAGTCCGGGCTGGTGATCTATCCCCTCGAAGGGCACGGAGTGCGCGCGCAGCCCGCGCTCACCGACTTCCTGACCCGCCTCACCGGCTGGCTGCACCGGCACATGCCCGCCTGAGCCGTGCCCGGCCCGCTGCGTCCACAACGGACTCGGCGGGCCGGATCCGGCGCGATGTGATCCAGGTAACAGGGTGAGGGCGCGTCATGGCGCCGGAGTCGTGAGGTCGCGTTGCCGACCGGCCTGGATCCTGGAGAACGCGAGGTGGATGCCGTGGTGAACCGTCACCCGGACGCGACGCCGCTCGGCGGCGTCGGCGAAGGCAGTGGAAGAAGCGTGCCGGCGGTGGCGACCGGGCACCGTGTCACCTACGTGCCCGGCAGGCCGCGGGACACCTCGCGGCGGCAGCTGTGCCGGCGTGGCGTGGTCGTCGGAACGCCGGTGGCCGACGCGCACGCCGAGGTCACCTGGGTGCCGGTCCGGCTCGACGGCCACGCCGAGGACACCGAGCCCGTGTGGATCCGCGCGGACACGATCGTCGACGCGGTGGCGGTGTGATGACCGGCGAGCGCTCCGACCCGACCCCCATCTTCGACAGCGTGCTGACCGAAACCGGGCTGGACTGGCCCGACCCCGCCGCCCGCGACCGTGACGCCGGGGACGCCGCCGAACCCGCCTCGCCGGAGAAAGCGAAGTGAATCCCGCGTAACCACCCCGAGGCGTGCCGTGAAGCCGGTCGGCCGCGCTCTGGGACAGGTTTCCTGAGATCGTCCGTGTCAGCCCCGCGGTGTCAGGTGGGTGACGGCGCAGCGGCGGAATTCCGAGACGAGGGGCTCGTCGTCGGCGCGGGTGGCCAGTGCGACGTGACTGGGTTCGACGCCGCGCAGGGGGACCAGCGTGAGGTCCGGCCGGACGGTGTGCCCGTGGCTGAGGAACGTGACGGCGACGGCGTCACCGGCCGCGACGAACTCCCAGGTGTCGTCGAGGGCGTTCATGGCGGGTCCCGCCGGCGCGGGACGTCCGTCCGGGCGCGGTTCCAGCCGCCAGAAGGCCGTGCAGGCGGGATCGGTCCCGGGAACCCAGGGCAGCGGCTCGTCGGCGATGTCCTCGATGGTGACGAACGGTCGTGCGGCCAGCCGGTGATCGCGGCGGACCACCACCGCTCGCGGCTCGTCGTAGAGGTGCGTGACCCGCAGCCCGTGTTCCGGAAACGGCCGCCGTGCCACCACGGCGTCGACCTGGTGGTCGAGCAGGGCTTCGGCCGGACGGCACCAGCCGAGGTAGACCGTCCGCACCTCGGCCTCCGGGTGCAGGCGCCGTAGTTCGAGGGTGGCCGGGGTGACGACGAGACCTCCGGCGTAGCCGATGGTCAGCCGGCCGGGCGCCTTCGTCGCGCGTGCGACGGCGGCCGCTTCGTCCGCCGCGCGCAGCAGCGCTTTCGCCTTGGGCAGAAAGGCCTCGCCGGCTTCGCTGAGGAGGGTGCCGCGAGGGGTGCGCTCGAACAGGCGGACCCCCAGCTGGTGTTCGAGACCGCGGATCTGCCTGCTGAGCGAGGGCTGGCCGATGTGCAGGGTGGCCGCGGCCCTGCTGAACTGCCCGTGCTCGGCGACGGCGATGAAGTACCTGATCAGGCGCAGGTCCAGGTCCGGAGCGGGCAGCGAAGCCTCGGTCATGTCCGTACTGTAATCCGCCGCCATGCCTCGCGGGCCTGTCCGGATCCGACATGGGCATTGGACCCCGGGGCGCGCCGCCCGCAGAGTGGAGTCGAGTCGCACGCGCTCCCGTCCGGGACCGCCGAAGGAGGGACGCCCTTGACCGCCGCGCTGACCGGCTGGCCCGGCACCAGGAAGGTCGCGGTCCTGATCACCGTGGCCGTCGAACTGTGGTCGCCAGGGCACTGGCCGCACTACGCGCCGATGGCGTCGGCGTGGCCGCTGCCTTCCGCGCACGACACGCACAGCGTGTCCTGGGCCGAATACGGTGCCACGACGGGAGTCTGGCGCCTGCTCGACATCCTGCGGGCCCGTCGCCTGCCCGCGACCTTCGGCATCAGCGGCCTGGTCGCCGACCGCTTCCCGGACGCGGTGCTGGCCGTGCACGAGGCGGGACACGAAATCGCGGCGCATTCCTACGCACAGGACGTCATACCGGGGCTGCTGGACCCGGAGGCCGAACGCGACAACATCCGCCGGTGCACCGAGACGTTCGCCGAGCTGACCGGCGTTCGCCCGGCCGGGTGGATGAGCCCCCGTGCCACCGGTTCCGCGAGCACCCCGGCGCTGCTCGCCGAGGCCGGCTACACCTGGACGCGTGACGACAACGACCGCGATCTGCCCCGGGTGATCCCGACGCGGAGCGGACCGCTCGTGTCGATCATGCACAGCGACTTCTCCGACGTGCGCGGGGCCGCCGCCGGGCCGAGGGCATACCGCGACATCCACCTGGACCTGCTGGAGCACCTGCTCGGCGCGCCGGGGCCCGGGATGTTCACCATCACCGTGCACGCCCATGTCGGTGGCAGACCGTACCTCGCGAGCGTGTTCGACGAGATCCTCGGCCGTGTCGAGCGGGCGGGCGAGGACGTGTGGACGGCCACGCACCACCAGGTGGCGGAGCACGTTCTGCGCCATGCCACCGAGATCGAAGGGATCTGAGCCAAAACCATGACCGACACTCTCGTCATCGGCGGTACCGGCGCGATGGGCGGACGGACCGTCCGGCGTCTTCTCGAACGGGCGGACGCGACGGTCGCCGTGTTCACCCGCGACCCCCGCTCGCCGCGCGCGGCCGAACTGCTCGCGCACGGCGGCGGCCGAGTCCGGATGCTGCAGGGCGATCTGGACGACTCCGCCAGCGTGCTGGCCGCGGTCTCCAGCGTCGACAGGGTGTTCTGCAACACCGACTTCTTCGCCACCGGCACTCCGGTCGGCGAGTACGGCCAGGGCATCGCGGTCCTCGAAGCGGCGCGCGCCGCGGGCGTGGACAGGTTCATCTGGTCCTCGCTCGACAGTGCGGTGACACTGACGAACGGGACCGTTCCCGTCCCGCATTTCGACGCCAAGGGCGCGGTCGCCGCGCACATCAACCTGCTCCGGTCCGACGAAATGATGCGGACGGAGACCGACGGCTGGTACACCGAGCACGTGTCGGTCCTGACGACCGCGCCCTACTTCGAAAACCTCCAGCTGCGGCTGGCGCCGCGACCGGGCACACTGCCCGACGGCCGTACGGGGCTGGTCTTCTCCCTTCCACTCGGGACCGGCAAGTACCCGTTGGTCGGGCTCGACGACATCGCCTGGTTCGCCGACTTCATGTTCGAGAACTGGCAGAGCTGGGGGAGCCGCGACCTGGCCGTCGTCGGGGACAGCCTGAGCGGTGAACAGATCGCCGCGACCTTCGAACGGGTCACCGGGACCCCGTCGGCCTACACCCCGCTGCCCCCGCACGTCCTGCGATCGTCCATTCCGGACACTGGACACGATTTCGCCGCCATGTTCCGCTTCTTCCAGGAACGGGAGGTCGCCGAGCGGGATCGTGACCGCGCACTGCTGGCCGAGATCCATCCGCGCCTGATGTCCTTTGAGGACTGGCTACGCGTGTCCGGTTGGGACGGGACGGAGCAGGAAGTCCAGAAGTTCCCCATCCGCCTGGAACATCCGGCGAGCAGCACACGCTGAGCCGTCGACGGCGCGCGCCGGGTGGGCGGCGCCGCTCATCGGCGGAGCCGGATTTCCTCGCCCGCGTGGCGTAGCGCGGCGACCACGGCGGCGGCTTCGGCGCCGGCGGCCGGGGCGGTGAGGGCCACCGTGGCCCGGCCGAGCCAGCCCGGATCGTCGACGCCGATGGTGACCACACCGGTCGGGACGGACAGGGCCGCGATTTCGGGAACCAGGCACAGGCCCAGTCCGGCGGCGACCAGGCCCAGCCGCGCGGGCCATCCGCGCACGACGTGACCGATGACCGGATCGGTGAGCGTGGGCCAGGCCCCGAACTGCGGCTCCCCGCCCGCGTCCTCGCCGACGACCCAGGTCTCGCCGGCCAGCTCGGCCACCGGGGCGGTGCCTGCCTCGGCCAGGCGGTGCCCGGCGGGCACCGCCACACACAGGTCACCGGCGAACACGATCCGCTGGTCGAGGCCGGCCAGGTCGTAGTCCGGCAGCCCCGCGCCGACCCCGATGACGGCCACCGCCAACCGTCCCGCCCGCAGCTGCCGCAGCAGGGTGGGCGTCGGCGCCTCGGCCAGCGCCACCTCCAGGCGTGGATGGTCGGCACGCAGCCGCGCCAGCGCGCGGGGCGCCAGCACCGCGGTCGCCGAGGGAAAGGCGCCCAGCTTGATCCGGCCGGCCACCCGGTCGCCCAGCGCGGCCAGATCCTGCCGCAGCGTCTCCACCCCGGCCAGGATCCGGCCCGCGTGCTCCACCACGACGGCGCCGGCCGGGCTGACCCGGACACCGCGGCCCTCGCGGACGAACAGCGGGGCCCCCGCCGCGGTCTCCATCGCGGCCACCTGGCGCGAGATCGTCGGCTGCGTGTAGCCCAGCAGCCGCGCCGCCGCGGTGAACGATCCGGTCAGCGCGATCTCCCGTACGACCCGCAGCCCGGTCAAGGTCAGCTCACTCACGCGCTCATCCTAGCCATACGCGAGACGTATCGCTTGCATCCGAATCTTTCATTGGACGTATGGACTTTTGGTGGCCAGCATGGAAGTCGCCGAAACAGAAGGCATTCGCCCAGTGAAAGGGAAACCGATCGTGACAAGGACCTGGTTCGTGACCGGCGCCTCCCGTGGCATGGGACGCGAGCTCGTCGAGCAGGCACTCGACCGCGGCGACCGGGTCGCGGCCACCCTGCGCCGTCCGGAGCGGCTCGACGACCTGAAGGCGCGCTTCGGCGACCGGCTGTGGGTCCGCGCGCTGGACGTCACGGACACCACGCGGCTGCGTGCCGTGGTCGACGAGGCGTTCGCCGCCCACGAGCGCGTCGACGTCGTCGTGTCCAACGCCGGCTACGGCGTGTTCGCCACCGCGGAAGACCTGACCGACACGCAGATCGACCAGCTGATCGCGACCAACCTGACCGGCTCGATCCACCTCGCCCGCGCGGTACTGCCGCATCTGCGGGCGCGGGGCGGCGGGCTGCTGATGCAGATGTCGAGCATGGGCGGCCAGCTCACCTTTCCCGGTTTCTCGCTGTACCACGTGGCCAAGTGGGGCATCGAAGGCTTCTACGACGCGCTGGCCGCCGAGGTGGAGCCGTTCGGGATCCGCACCACGCTGATCGAGCCGGGCATGGTCCGCACCGGCTTCTTCGACGCGGCCACCCGGGTGCCCGTCAGCGCGCCGTACCGGGGCGGCCCGGCCGACCAGGAACCGATCCCGGTGGAGAACATGCCCGACAGCCAGGAAAACACCGTCGCGGCCATCATTCGCGCCGCGGAATCGGCGAGCCCGCCACGCCGCCTCGTCCTGGGCTCGGACGCCTGGCAGCTGATGACGGGCACCCTGCGGCAGCGTCTGGCCGAGATCGAGGCCCAACACGACAACGCCGCCACCGCCGACATCCAGTACCCGGCCGACCGGGCCGGAAAGGCGCTCAGCCCTTGAGTACGGGCGTGTTCTGCGTGGTGGCCAGCCACCATCGTCCGTCTTCGCGGG
This sequence comes from Amycolatopsis samaneae, assembly GCF_039541975.1. Lineage (NCBI taxonomy): Bacteria > Bacillati > Actinomycetota > Actinomycetes > Pseudonocardiales > Pseudonocardiaceae > Amycolatopsis > Amycolatopsis samaneae. The sequence continues at coordinate 166,979 of NZ_BAABHG010000002.1, read as the reverse complement.
TCATGATCCACAGCGGTGTGCCCTCGTCGCGCACCTGGTCGTCGGTGTAGCTGGTGTGCACCTGACGCAGTTTGACCGCGGCCACGTCGGGGCGGATGAACAGCACGTGCACCAGCTCATAGGTCGACGCGCCTTCGGCCTTCCGCGCGAACGCGGTGCGCACATGCTCGGCCAGCTCGTCCTGGCCGATCAGGACCTTGCCGCCGGCCATCGTGGCGATCGCGTCCTGTTTGAACAGACTCATGTACTCGTCCACGAGGTGATGTTCATAGGCGTGCTGGAACTCGGCGATCACCTGCCTGATCTCCTCGATGTCGGTTTCATGGGACTGGGTTTCGCTTTCCACCGGCGTCATGGGTGCGACCGTAGAACTTCCAGTGGGCTTGAAGTCAATGGATCGCCCCCGGCTCAGGTTCGGTGGATGGTATTGCGTCGAGGCGTACGGGTCGGGTCGAGCCAGGCGGGTGGCAGGAACTCCGGTAGCCCGTCGGTGGCGATGCGAACCTCCCATTCGGACCGGTGAATCACCTTGTGGTGCACGGAACATAAGAGGACCAGATTGTCCACTTTGGACTTGCCGTGATGTGCCCAGTAGACGATGTGATGCGCGGTGCATTGGGAGGCGGGGGCTTCGCAGCCCGGGAAGGCGCATCCCCGGTCTCGGTGGATCAGGGCGCGGCGGATGGCCGGGGTGGCGAGTCGCTGCGCCCGGCCCACATCAAGAGGTTCACTGTGGGTGCCCAGGACCATGGGGATGATCTTGGCGTCGCAGGCCAGCCGTCGGGCTTGGGCGGCGGTGATCTCGCCCGACGGGTCGAGGGTGGCCTGTCCGATCCCGGTCCGCAGTTCCTCCAGCCCGACGGTGACGACGATATGGGTGGCTTCCCCGGCCTGAGTCGGCAACTCCGGAAGCTCAGCCCACATCCGCACCAGTTCGGAGAAGGCGTGTCCGCGTCGTTCCCAGGGTGAGCGGGTGTCGCGGCCTTCGGCTTCGGTGGCGGGGCGGGGTTTCGCCAGGGGATTGAGCATTGCCTGGAGGCGTGCGGAGGTTTCGTCGTCGACGTGGGCTTTGATCTGGTGTCCGCCGTCGCGGTGTGGGGCGATGGAGAACTCGGGCCGGAAGGGTTTCGGGTCCGGGTTCTTCGGCTCCGGGCCGTCCGGATCGAGCTGGGCCAACAACCGGGCCCCGGCCTTGTCGATCTCCCGAGGCCCGGCCGCACGAGCCAGCTCGGCGAGGATCTTCTCCGCCTGCTCCCGCTCGCCCCCTGGCAGTGTCTTGGGGAGTTTCCCGAGAACACTGAGGATCTTGTCGATCTGTGCCGCCCCGATCGCACCGTCTGCCGCCGCGAGTGCTGTGGCGGGCGCGATCGGGGGTTGTTCGCCGGTGGTGAGATCGCGGGTGCCGTTCAACGCCACCGCCCGTGCCGCTCGGGCTTTCGCCTCGGAGAACGGAAGATGCAACGTCTCACACAACAACCGCGCCAGACTCCCATACCCCGTGACCTCCCGGACTCCGCGGCGTTCCAGCTCGGCCAGGATTTCTCCTTGCCGCGCCGCCAATCGCCGCTGCTGCCGTTCGGTGCGGACGAGTTCGGACAGCAGGCAGTCGGCATCCTCGCGCCACCACTCGGTGCGCGATGCGGAGGTACTGCACTGGACTGCCATACCTCCACACTACGCCGCCCGATCGAACACATGTGCTATCGATCGGCTGAATCTCTTGCGGGATGTTTTCCTTGGTGTGTAAGGGTTTCTGTCGATGTGCTCGCGGGCTATGAGTCGGACGCGAGGACGTCCCAGGTGCCGAACCTGGTCAGGCCGACCGAATCGGCCAGCGCCTCGGAGGCGTGGTTGTCGAGCTGCGGTTCGTGGTCCCGCCCGATGGCGGTGGCGTGCGAGGGCGCGTGCGACGCGTCGCGCGTGGCCCTTCCGCGAAACTGAGGCAGCGTAAGGGCTCCGAGGTCCGCGATCGGCGCGTCGTCCCAGGGGTCTACGGTGCGCCGTGCAGTCGAGCCGATCGCCCTGCTCATGTAGGCAGTGCTTCCCGCGCGGTGTCTGTGAAGTAAAAACGGAAATCGCCTCGTCGTGCTGCTGCCCGGAACCGAGTCCCAGCGCCGTGGACATCGCGGGAGTCCTCGGTCAAATCGGGATCGATGATGACGACGAAAATGCTGTCGCGTAAAGGATCTCTCTCTTTGAGGGGGTAGAGACTCAGTAGTCGGTGATCGTGGAGGGGAACAAACTGTCGTGCCTTCTGCTCGGCGCGCGGGTGCCCCAGCGTGCTTGATCCTGCCTCGGGACTCAACTGCTTTCCCAGGGGTAGCCGTGGTTGCGGAATGCCGCGGCGATCGTCGTCTTCTTGCCTTCGACGTCGTCGTCGAACAGGACGCGTCCCTCCAGGGATTCGATCCGTACCTTGCCGCCGTGGCGGAAGACGCCACCGATCTGCTCGCGGGTGAGCACCCGGGTGTCGTCGCCTTCGATGATGGTGATGCGCTCGTCCGAGATGCGCAGGGTCGCGCTGTGGTAGGTGACGAAGAACGCGATGACGAGGCCGACGACGGCGAGCGCCGCCGGGCGGCCGATCACCATGGCGGGGGAGTCGAACGAGCCGAGGAACTTCAGGGTGTCCGCGTAGGGGATCGGGTGTTTGGCGGCGAACTGGAGGAGCCAGGGGACGGCGAAGCCGAGACCGGCGCCCGCCGCACCGCAGAAGATCCAGATGACCGCCTTCGTGTCGAGGGGCATCCGGATCTCAGTTTCGTTCGTCATGCATACGATCGTAGCAAAAGTGATAGATATGCCGAAGGGACGCGAGTCACACGACGAAGGCCCCGGCGATCATCGGATCGCCGGGGCCTTCGAACAGCGGAAACGTTACGCGGTCGGTGGCTGGTAGACCTTCGTGAGCTTTCCGGCCGCACCACGGTCGAGCAGCCACAGGGTCCGCCGGTGCCCGCGGGCACCGGCCACCGGGAGCTGGACCTCACCCGCCCCGGACAACGCCAGCGCCACCGCGTCGGCCTTCGCCTCGCCCCCGGTCATCAGCCACACGTCGCGCGCGCGGCGGATGGCGGGCAGGGTCAGCGAAACCCGGGTCGGCGGCGGCTTGGGACAGTTGCGCACGGGCACCACCGAACGCTCGGTCTCGTAGACCGCCGGCGACTCCGGGAACACCGAAGCGGTGTGCCCCTCGCCGCCGAGCCCCAGCAGCATGACGTCGAACGACGGGACGTCCCCGTGGTCCTCCGGGCCCGCGTTCGCCGCGAGCACCTGGGCGTAGGCGGCGGCAGCGCTGTCCACGTCATCACCGAACTCGCCGTCCGAGGCAGCCATCGCGTGCACCCGTGCCGGGTCGAGCGGGACGTGGTCGAGCAGGGCCTCGCGGGCCTGCTTCTCGTTCCGCTCGTCCGAATCCGCCGGGACGAACCGCTCGTCACCCCAGTAGACGTCCAGCCGCGACCAGTCGATCGCGTCCCGTGCCGCGGAGTCCCGCAGCTCCCGCAGCACCGCGATCCCGGTCCCGCCGCCGGTCAGCACCACCGACGCGGATCCCTTGGCGGCCTGCACGTCCACCAGCCGCGTGACCAGCCTGGCCGCCGCCGCGGCGGCGAGCAGCTCGGCGTTGGCGTAGACGACGACCTCGGTCTTGCTCATGAAGTGGCCTTTCCCGCCGCCGCCTTCTTCTTCGCCGCGGCAGGGGAAGCGGGCTTCGCCGCCGCCTTGCCGTTGGTCCCGGCCGAGAACTTCCCGAGGCCCTTCAGCGCCGCCTCGTAGATCTCGTCCGTGTCGAGCCTGCGGAGTTCCTCGACCAGACAGTCCGGCGTGGTCCGCCGCTGCAGCGCGATCCGCCGCGTCGGCTGGCCCGGCTGCGTCAGCGTGCCGACCCGGCCGTCCGGCCGGTGCAGCACCACCGCGCCCGAGCGGCGTTCCAGCGACACCGAGATGATGCCCTGCGCGCTGGAGCTCTTGACCCGCTTCACCGGCACTTTGAGGTACTCGGCGAGCCAGCCAGCGAGCAGCTCCGTCGACGGCGAATCGGCCTCGCCGGTCACCGTGGCACCGGTGACCTTCTCGTACGGCGGAAGGTCCAAAGCGGACACCAGCTGGGCGCGCCAGCGGGTGAGCCTCGTCCACGCCAGGTCCGTGTCACCATCCACATAGGACTTCGCGCGGGTGGTGAGCGAACGGACCGGGTTCTTCTCCGCCGCCGAGTCGGTGATCCGGCGCTGCGCCAGCTCGCCGAGCGGGTCCTTGGCGGGCGACTTCGGGCCGACACCAGGCCACCAGGTGACGATCGGCGCGTCCGGCAGCAGCAGCGGCACCACCGCGCTCTGCCCCTGCGCGGCCAGCGGCCCGTAGAGCCGCAGCACGATGACCTCACTGGCCCCGGCGTCCCCGCCGACCCGGATCTGGCCGTCGATGCGCGGCGCCGCCGTGCGCGCGCCCTTGGCCACCACGATCACCCGCGACGGGTGCTCGCGGCTGGCCTCGTTCGCCGCCTCGATGGCCTCTTCCAGCTTGTCGTCGTCGTCCGCGACGATCACCAGCGTCAGCACCCGGCCGAGCGCCACCTGGCCACCGCGTTCACGGATCTCGACGAGCTTCTTGTTCAGCTGCGACGTCGTGGTGGACGGCAAATCGACAATCATGGACGCCTCCAGTGACGACCGGTCCGTTCCATCATCTCGTCAGCCGACGGCGGCCCCCAGGTCCCCGGCGGATACTGCTCCGGCGCGGTCCCCAGCTTCGCCCAGTGCGCGAGGATCGGGTCGAGGATCTCCCAGGAGAGCTCGACCTCCTCGTTCACCGGGAACAGCGACGGCTCGCCGAGCAGCACGTCGAGGATGAGCCGCTCGTAGGCCTCGGGGGAGGACTCGGTGAACGCGTGCCCGTACCCGAAGTCCATCGTGACGTCGCGGACCTCCATCGTGGTCCCCGGCACCTTCGATCCGAACCGCAGCGTGATGCCCTCGTCCGGTTGCACCCGGATCACCAGCGCGTTCTGCCCCAGTTCCTCGGTCGAGGTCGAGTCGAACGGCAGGTGCGGCGCCCGCTTGAACACCACGGCGATCTCGGTGACGCGGCGCCCGAGCCGCTTGCCGGTGCGCAGGTAGAACGGAACCCCCGCCCAGCGGCGGTTCTTCACCTCCAGCGTCACCGCGGCGTAGGTCTCGGTCTTCGAGTCCTTCGCGAAACCGGCTTCCTGCAACAGGCCCGGCACCTTCGTGCCGCCCTGCCAGCCCCCGGCGTACTGCCCGCGCGCGGTGGTCCGGTCCAGCGGGCCCATCGGCTCGGTCGCGGCGAGGACCTTGACCTTCTCCGCGCGCAGCGCCCGCGGCTCGAACGACAGCGGCTCCTCCATCGCGGTGAAGGCGAGCAGTTGCAACAGGTGGTTCTGGATGACGTCGCGTGCCGCGCCGATCCCGTCGTAGTACCCCGCGCGACCGCCGAGACCGATGTCCTCGGCCATGGTGATCTGCACGTGGTCGACGAAGTTGGCGTTCCAGATCGGCTCGAACAGCTGGTTCGCGAAGCGCAGCGCCAGGATGTTCTGCACCGTCTCCTTGCCGAGGTAGTGGTCGATGCGGAAGACCGACTCCTCGGGGAAGACGTCGTTGACGATCTGGTTCAGCTCTTTCGCGCTCTTCAGGTCGTGCCCGAACGGCTTCTCGATGACCACCCGGCGCCAGGTGTCGGCGTCGGCGTTCGCCAGCCCGGACCGGGCCAGCTGCTTGGTGACCACCGGGAACGCGCTCGGCGGGATCGACAGGTAGAACGCGGTGTTGCCGCCGGTGCCGCGCTCGGCGTCGAGCTCACGGACCGTCTCGGCGAGCCGGTCGAAGGCGTTGTCGTCGTCGAACGTGCCCTGGACGAACCGGATGCCCTCGGCGAGCCGGTTCCACACCGACTCGCGGAAGGGGGTCCGCGCGTGCTCCCGCACCGAATCGTGCACGAGCTCGCCGAAGTCCTGGTGCTCCCAGTCCCGCCGGGCGAACCCGACGAGGGAGAACCCGGCGGGCAGCAGCCCGCGGTGGGCGAGGTCGTAGATCGCGGGCATCAGCTTCTTGCGGGCCAGGTCGCCGGTGACGCCGAAGATCACCAGGCTGGACGGCCCGGCGATCCGGGGGAGCCGCTTGTCCCTCGGATCGCGAAGCGGGTTCTTCCAGTTCACTCGCCGGCCTCCTGTACCGCCCGGACCAGTTCGGCCAGGCCCGCGGCCCGGTCCGTCAGGTGCAGGCGCAGCACCGGGCGGCCGTGCTCGGCGAGCACCTGCCCGTCGCCGAGCGCCTGCGCGTGCTGCAGCTGCCCCAGCGTGTAGGGCCGCTCCGGCACCGCGAGATCCTCCGCGACCGCGCCGGTGATCTGCAGGAATACCCCGTTCTGGTGACCGCCCTTGTGGTACTGGCCGGTCGAGTGCAGGAACCGGGGTCCCCAGCCGAACGTCGTCTGCAGCCCGGTGCGCCTGGCGATCTCGGGCCGCAGCAACGCGGTCGACGCGTCGTCGAGGCGGTCCAGGTAGGCCTGCACCGCGAGGTAGCCCGCGTCCGGCGCCGAGGCGAAGAACGCGCGGAGCACCTCGCCCAGACTTCCTTCGGTGGCAACGCCTTCCGAGCCGAAGATCTCCACCGCGCCGTCCACATTGGACGCGGTCTCGCCGCCGGACAGCTTCGCCGGGTCGTCCAGCAGCGCCCGCGCCGCCTTCTTCGCCGCCTCGACGTCGGGCTGGTCGAACGGGTTGATCCCGATCAGCCGTCCCGCGAGCGCGGTGGCGAACTCCCACAGCAGGAACTGCCCGCCCAGCGGGCCCGAGGTGGCGACCTTCGCGGCGCCCGCGGCCGGGCCGACGGCCACCGGGGTGGCGTCGGACTTCGCGTCGGCGAAGCCGGGCGCCTCGATGTTCTCGACCGCGACCGGCAGCAGCCCGGTGCCGAGCTTGCCGGTCGACTCCGCGATCAGCTGCTCGGCCCAGTCCGGGAAACCGTTGATCCCGGAACCGGTGTCGGCCAGCACGACCTTCTCGGCCCCGGCCTCGTGTGCCGCGGCCCAGGCCGCGGCGAGCCGGATCGCCGGGTTGTCCGCCGAGTCCGTGGCGAGCTGCTCGGCCGCCGCGGCGGCCTGGTCCAGCAGCCGCGCGACGTCCACCCCGGCCAGCCCGGCGGGCACCAGCCCGAACGCGGTGAGCGCCGAGTAACGGCCGCCGACGTGCGGGTCGGCGAGGAAGGTCTTGCGGTAACCCTCCTTTTCGGACAGTTCCGCGAACGGCGAGCCCGGGTCGGTGACGACCACGATCCGCCGCGCCGCGTCGACTCCCGCCTCGGCGAAGGCCTTCGCGAAGATCCGCCGGTGGCTGTCGGTCTCCACGGTGCCGCCGGACTTCGACGACACCACGAGGACCGTGCGCTCCAGGTCACCGGCGAGCGCGTCGGCGACCTGGCCGGGGTCGGTGGTGTCGAGCACGGTCAGCGCGACGCCTTCGGTCGCGGTGATCACCTCGGGCGCGAGCGACGAACCGCCCATGCCCGCGAGGACCACCCGGTCGACGCCCTCGGCGCGCAGCTCGGCGAGCAGCGTCTCGATCTCCCCGATCAGCGGCCGCGACGTCTTGTGCAGCGTCGTCCACGACAGCCGGATCGACGCCTCCGGCTCCGCGTCCGCGCCCCACAGGGTCGCGTCCTTCGCGGCGAGTTTCGAGGCGGCCTTGTCCGCCACGAGCCGCTCGACCAGGGGCGCCGCCTTCTCCGCCAGTTCGGCGTCGACGATCTCGACGCCGGTCACATCCCCTGCCATCGTGCGCTTCAGCCCTTCGCCTTGGCCAGCTGTCCGGTGACGGTGTCCAGCAGCTCCTGCCAGGACTTCTCGAACTTCTCCACGCCCTCTTCCTCGAGGACCCGGAAGACGTCCGGGATGTCGATGCCGACACTCGCGAGCTTGTCGAACACCTCCTGGGCGGCGGCGCCCTTGCCGGTCACCTTGTCGCCGTCGATCTCGGCGTGGTCGGCGACCGCGTCGAGGGTCTTCTCCGGCATCGTGTTCACGATGTCGCGCACGACGAGCTGGTCGACGTAGCGCGTGTCCGAATAGGACGGGTCCTTGACCCCGGTGGACGCCCACAGCGGACGCTGCGCGTTGGCGCCCTCGGCCGCCAGCACCGACCAGCGGTCGGAGGTGAACAGCTTCTCGAAGGCGGCGTAGGCGAGCAGCGCGTTGGCGATCGCCGCCTGGCCGCGCAGCGCCTTGGCCTCCTCGGTGCCGATCTTCTCCAGCCGCTTGTCGATCTCACTGTCCACACGGGACACGAAGAACGAGGCGACCGAGTGGATGCCCTTGACGTCGTGGCCGTTGGCCTTGGCCTGCTCCAGCCCGGCGAAGAAGGCGTTGATGACCGCCTCGTAGCGCTCGACGGAGAAGATCAGCGTGACGTTGACGCTGATGCCCTCGGCCAGCGTCGCGGTGATCGCGGGCAGCCCCGCCTCGGTGGCCGGGATCTTGATCAGCACGTTCGGCCGGTCGACGGTCTTCCACAGGTCCTTGGCCTCGGCCACCGTCTTCGCGGTGTCGTTGGCCAAGCGCGGGTCCACCTCGATGGACACCCGGCCGTCGACGCCGTTCGTGGCGTTGTAGACGTCGCGGAACAGGTCGGCCGCGTTGCGGACGTCGGTGGTGGTCAGCTCGCGGACCGTGCCGTCGAGGTCGGCGCCGCGGGCGGCCAGCTCACGCACCTGCGCGTCGTAGGCGTCGCCCTTGGCCAGCGCGTTGGCGAAGATCGTCGGGTTCGTGGTGACACCGACGACGTGCTTCTCGCGGATCAGCCCGGCGAGGTTGCCCGAGTCCAGGCGCTCGCGCGAGAGGTCGTCCAGCCAGATGGAAACACCGGCTTCCGACAGTTGCGCGAGCCGATCAGTGGTGCTCATGACTGTTGTTCATCCCCTTCGGAAATTCAGGCGTTCTTGGCTTTGGCGAGGGACCGGCGGGCCGCGTCGACGACGGCTTCGGCGGTGAAACCGAACTCGCGGAACAGGGTGGCCGCGTCGGCGGAGGCACCGAAGTGCTCGATCGACACGTTCTCACCGGCGTCGCCGGTGAACCGGATCCACGACTGGGCGACACCGGCCTCGACCGACACGCGGGCCTTGACCGACGGCGGGAGCACCGCGTCCTTGTAGGACTGCTCCTGCGCGTCGAACCACTCGACACACGGCATCGAGACGACGCTCGCCGGGATGCCGTCGGCTTCCAGGGTCTCGCGGGCCTTGACCGCGAGCTGCACCTCGGAACCGGTGGCGATCAGCACGACCTCCGGGGCGCCGGTGGACGCCTCGGCCAGCACGTAGCCGCCCTTCTTGACGCCCTCGGCGTCGGTTCCCTCCAGCACCGGCACGTTCTGCCGGGTCAGCGCGATCCCGGACGGGTGCTCGACGTCCTCGAGCACGGCCTTCCACGCGTAGGCGGTCTCGTTGGCGTCCGCCGGGCGGACGACGTTGAGGCCGGGGATCGCGCGCAGCGCGGAAAGCTGTTCGATCGGCTGGTGCGTCGGGCCGTCCTCGCCGAGGCCGATCGAGTCGTGCGTCCACACGTAGGTGACCGGCAGGCCCATCAGCGCGGCGAGCCGGACCGGCGGGCGCATGTAGTCGGAGAAGATCAGGAACGTCGCGCCGTAGGGCCGGGTCCCGCCGTGCAGCGCGATGCCGTTGAGGATCGAGCCCATCGCGTGCTCGCGGATTCCGAAGTGGAGGGTCCGGCCGTACGGGCTGGTCTTCCACATGTCGGTGCCTGCCTCGACGGGGCCGAAGGAGTCCGCGCCCTTCATCGTGGTGTTGTTGCTCTCCGCGAGGTCCGCGGAGCCGCCCCACAGCTCGGGCAGCGGCCCGGCGAGCGCGTTGAGCACCTCGCCGGAGGCCTTGCGGGTCGCGACACCCTTGGCGTCGGGCTCCCACGACGGCAGCGCTTCGGCGAAGCCCTCCGGCAGCGCGCGGGCGGAGAGCCGGTCGAACAGCGCCCTGCGCTCCGGGTTCGCCGCGGCCCAGGCGTCGAACTTCTCCTGCCAGGTCGCCCGCGCGCTCTTGCCGCGGTCGAGGGCCTGCCGGGTGTGCGCGATGACCTCGTCGTCGACCTGGAAGTTCCGCTCCGGGTCGAAGCCGAGGATCTTCTTGACCGCCGCGACCTCCTCGGCGCCCAGCGCGGCGCCGTGTGCCTTGCCGGTGTTCATCTTCGTCGGCGCCGGGTAGCCGATGACGGTCTTCAGCGCGATGAACGACGGACGCGCCGTCTCGGCCTTCGCCGCGGCGATGGCGGCCTCGATCGCGACGACGTCCTCGCCGCCCTCGACGGTCTGCACGTGCCAGCCGTACGCCTCGTACCGCGCCGCGACATCCTCCGAGAGGGCGATGTTCGTGTCGTCCTCGATGGAGATCTTGTTGTCGTCGTAGAAGACGATCAGGTTGCCCAGCTGCTGGCGGCCCGCGATCGACGACGCCTCGGAGGTGACGCCCTCCTCGATGTCGCCGTCGGAGGCGATCACGTAGACGAAGTGGTCGAAGACACTCTCGCCCGGCGCGGTGTCCGGATCGAACAGTCCGCGCTCGCGGCGGGCGGCCATCGCCATGCCGACCGCGTTGGCCAGGCCCTGGCCGAGCGGGCCGGTGGTGGTCTCGACGCCCTTGGTGTGGTGGTACTCCGGGTGGCCGGGGGTGAGCGAGCCCCACTTGCGCAGCTGCTTGAGGTCCTCCAGCTCCAGCCCGAACCCGGCGAGGTACAGCTGGATGTAGAGGGTCAGGCTGGAGTGCCCCGCCGACAGGACGAAGCGGTCGCGCCCGGCCCAGTGCGGGTCGGCCGGGTCGTGCCGCAGGCTGCGCTGGAACAGCGTGTAGGCCAGCGGCGCCAGGCTCATCGCGGTGCCGGGGTGCCCGCTGCCACAGTTCTCCACCGCGTCCGCGGCGAGGACCCGGACGGTGTCCACGGCGCGGGTGTCGGTGTCGGTCCAGTCGGCTGGCACGGCGCGCCGGAGGAGGGGGTTGTTCTCGCTGGTGGAGGCGGTTTCGGACACTGAGATCGAACTCCTCGTCATGAGGTTGTGCTGGTTTCCGGTACTTCGCTGGTGCCTGGCGCGCTGCCTGTACATCTCAATCGATCCGGAAGGGACGATATTCCTGCTGGCAGCCTCGCGCAGGGCAGGACGCGGGCCCTCGCGGTCAGCCTAGTGGTTCGCCTCGCGCGGGACCCGCGATCACCCACGGGAACCAGCACGTCTACCATCGTTCAAGGGTTCAACCAGGCAGGTGTTCCGGGTCACCACACCTCACCCGGGCCGGTAACCCGCCCGACCTGACACAGGGAGTGAAATGTCGTTGGTGAACGCTGCGCACGGACGCAGTGACGACACCAGCGCCGTCCGCCCGACCGGTGAAACTCCGCGGGGTGGCAGGCGAACCGTCCGCCAGGTCGTCGGCGCCTACGCCGCGCTCGCCAAGCCGCGGGTGATCGAACTCCTCCTGGTGACCACGATCCCCGCGATGTTCCTCGCCGGCCGCGAGATCCCGTCGCCGTGGCTGGTGCTGGCCACGCTGGTCGGCGGGACGATGGCCGCGGGCAGCGCGAACGCGCTCAACTGCGTGATCGACGCGGACATCGACAAGGTGATGAACCGCACGAAGCGGCGGCCTCTCGTCAAGGACTCGGTGCCCCGGCGCAACGCGCTGATCTTCGGGCTGGTGCTCGGGGCCGCGTCGTTCGTCGTGCTGTATTTCACGGTGAACCTGCTCTCGGCGATCCTCGCGATCGCGACGATCCTCTTCTACATCTTCGTCTACACCCTCGGCCTGAAGCGGCGGACCTCGCAGAACGTCGTCTGGGGCGGTGCCGCGGGCTGCATGCCGGTGGTGATCGGCTGGGCCGCGGTGACCGGCACCGTGCAGTGGCCGGCGTTCGTGATGTTCGGCGTCATCTTCTTCTGGACCCCGCCGCACACCTGGGCGCTGGGCATGAAGTACCGCGAGGACTACGAGCGCGCCGGGGTGCCGATGCTGCCGGTGGTCGCCACCGAGCAGCACGTCGCCCGCCAGATCGTCATCTACTCGTGGGTGATGGTGGCCTGGACGCTGCTGCTGCTCCCGGTGACCTCGTGGCTGTACGCGACGTTCGCGGTGCTGGCGGGCGCCTGGTTCCTCTTCTACGCGCACCGGCTGCAGGCCGCCGTCCGCCGGGGCGAGCAGACCAAGCCGATGTCGTTGTTCCACCGCTCCAACACGTACCTGATGATCGTGTTCGTCGCGCTGGCCGTCGACTCCGCCATCGGCCTGCCAGTCCTGGGCCTGCCCTTCTAGCTTTTCCGTGGTCTCTGAAGGCCACCATGAGGGACTCTAACGCCCTCATGGTGGCCTTCAGAGACTTCGCGACAGGGCTCGCGGCCACGGTGATGCCTCCGGTGGCCCCGTGCGGATACGACGCGGGGCGTTGCTAATTCGGATTCACCGTCCGTATGGTCGCGTCAGGTGTCGGCCAGCGGGCGGAGCGTGTGGGGGTGGACTCTGGGTTCGAGAACCTAAAGGCCACCCTGGCGCTTGTAACCGGGAAGATCGCGGCCGCGAAGGTGGCCATGGCGCGGGCGCTGCGCCTTCAGGAACAACGTCAAGAACTGCTTGGGCAGATCGCTGACACTCCCGCTTCTCGGAGCGAGCTCACCGTTCCGGGCGACGAAGCTGTTCGTTCGATCACCGTAACGGCTCCGCTGCTTGACGCGGCCGAAGCCTTACTCGGCCACTATCGCACCGTCAAGATCGACTCTTCACGTGGCGACACGCAGCCTGTCGCCCCGCCGCGAGAACCGATCCAACGAACAGGTGTGTCGAGGGGTGTGCTGCCGTCTGCGGATACTCCGGTGCCACGAGGGCTGCTGAAGGCCAAAGCGGAAGGCCGCTGGCGAACTCGTGACGGCGAGGATGTCGTACTCCGCAGCGGCCGGGGTGACGAATGGTGGCACGCCGCAGAACAGTTCGCCCGCGCCCGCGGTCTGATTCCTCCTGACTCCCGTGCAAGTCTGGATCTGTCCAAACATGTGGAGATCAAGCTCGCGATGCGCATGCGGACGTCGGGAAGTGGAGCTGGGAAACACGAGGTTCTCAGAATGGACCGGGAGGTATGCGGGACACTTGCGCATCAGAGCGACTGGGCTCTGACCTGCGACAAGCAACTGGCAACCTACCTGCCGCCGGGTACTACACTGACCGTGATCGAACCTGACGGCACGCGACGCGTTTACACCGGAGACGAGGATCCCGCATGAGTTTCCGCGCCATCTGGGACATCTATCCCGACGACCCGGCCGGTCACGTCGGTGGTGAGAACGTCGTGGTGAGCACTGCCGCCGAGGCGGACCAACTCGTGGAGCGACTGCGGTCACCGCGAGCCGGTACCGCGAAAGTCTGGGGACCGGACATCAGGCAGGACGTCTGGACAGGTCAGCTTCTTCACGTCGGTGTGCACGAGAGCTTCGCTTACATCTCGTACACCTCGGACTCGGTGGGGCTGGTGTTCGCGGACGGCGATCCGGAATCGCCGGAGTACGATTCGCAGGACGAAGAGTTCCCACCGGGATCGGGACTGCCGGTCGGTGTTGTGGCGGCCGGGCTCAAGGAATTCCTTGTCAGCGGCACGCAGCCTCGGGCCATTCCCTGGGCTGCTGCCGCTGGGGAGCTGTGACCGAGTGAGTTGGCGGTGCGCTTCGGCCTCAGCGAGCGATCCGTGCTGGAGCTTGCCGCCGATCTGGTGTGCCCTGGTGGCTTCCCAGCACGTGTCAAGGATCGACGCCGCCGACCGGGCGATCAAGGGCGCGCCGGGCAAGTAGCGAACATCTCGCCCGCCCTCCGCCGCTCCACGGTCAGGCGTCGGCCAGGTCCTGCGCGGCCTGGGTGATGGCGGCGGCGAGAGCTGTCTGGAGCTCGGCGATGTCGCGGCGGGAGAACATGAAGATCTCCTCGTCCGGGCTCACGATCGCGAGTTCCCCGTTGTTCGCCTCGACCGAGCAGACGCGCAGTCGCAGGTGGGCGTCCGTGCAGCGGACGAACCACTCGCGCTGAGGTGCGTCCAGGGTGAACACCGACAGATCGGAAAGGTCACTGGTCATAGGTGTAATATTGACGTGCGTCAGATTTATCTGCAATCCCTCGATAGAGTGAGGGTGCTGGCGATATCAACTGCGGCGGGGTTGACTCTAGACCAGTCGATTACGGAGGTGTGGAGTGGCTCGTCGAGCGGGTCCGTCGGTGAAGTCCCGGCGGATGGCGATCCTGTTGCGGCGGCTGCGCGCGGCCACCGGGCTGAGCGCGGCCGAGGTGAGCAGGCAGACCGAACTGTCGGCCAGCAAGGTCAACCGCATGGAGAACGCCGAGATCGGCTTCTACATGGACGATCTGGAGAAGCTTCTCGACTTCTACCGCGTGTCGGCGAAGCGCCGCGTCGAGATCATGGACATCGCCCGGCACGCCGAGCAACGCGGCTGGCTGCGCATGAACACCCCGAACCAGCCCCAGGACTGGCAGACCTGGGTCGACTTCGAAGCCGAAGCCAGCGGCCTGATGCAATACGAGCCGTTGGTGATTCCTGGCCTGCTCCAGACACCCGAGTACGCCAAAGCGATCATCGAGGCAACGGGGAACGGGCTTTCGGCCGATGAGGTAGATGCGTTGGTGACCAGCAGGATGGCGCGCCAGGGCGTGCTGTCGAAGTCAAAACCCTTGGAACTCAAGGTGATTGTCGGCGAAGGTGTGCTCAGCCAGCCATTCGGCGCGCGTGGTGCACACGCTCGCCAGCTGCGTCGGTTGGTCGACAGCGCCGGTCAGGATCATGTTTCGATCCAGATTCTGCCGACCGAGGCCGGTCTGCATCCTGGTCTGGCGGGCTCGTTCACGATCCTGGAGTACGACGACGAAGCGAGCTTGGTTCTGTTGGAGAACAAGGTGTCCAGCCTGTTCCTGGACGAGCCGGAACACATCGAGATCTACGCACAGACCTGGGCGACGCTGACGGAACTGTGTCCCGGTCCGGAGGAGTCCGTCGAGTTGCTCACAGCCGCCGCCAAGCGGTTTTCCTGAGCCCCAGCATGGGACAATAGCTCCATGAGTTCATACGATCTGCCAGGTCCCCACTGGTTCAAGAGCAGCTACAGCAACTCGACGGCCAACTGTGTCGAGGTGGCGTTCGGGGAGGTGGCCGTCGGTGTCCGGGACTCCAAGGTCCCGGCCCTGCCCGCGCTGACCGTCCCGGCCGCCGCGTGGTCCGCGTTCGTTCGTGAGCTGAACCATTAGTACCGAGGAACTCGCTCGCGAGCAGGACTACGTCACCACCCTTTACCGCAAGCTCGACGCCGAACGCGCCGAGGCACAGCGCAGGCTTGACGAAACCCTCCAGCTGACCGGCGGCACCCCGCAGGCGCGCACCGAACGCGACGTCGCGACGACGCTGTACACCGATCGGCTGGCCCAGCTGGGCTCGGTCGAGCAGGGGCTGTGCTTCGGGCGGCTCGACTTCGTCCCCGGTCACGCCGAGGAGACGACCTACATCGGCAGGCTCGGCCTGTTCGACTCCGACGACGACTACAAGCCGCTGCTGGTCGACTGGCGGGCGCCGGTCGCGCGGCCGTTCTACCTGGCGACCGCGGCGTCCCCCGAAGGGGTGCGGCGGCGCAGGCACATCCGGTCGCTGAGCCGTAAGGTCACCGGCCTCGACGACGAAATCCTCGATCTCACCGCCGCCGACCAGGGCCAGGATCTCGGCCTGGCGGGCGAAGCCGCGCTGCTCGCCGCGCTGGAGCAGCGCCGCACGGGTGAGATGGGCGACATCGTCGCGACCATCCAGGCCGAACAGGACCGGATCATCCGCGCGCCGCTGGGCGGGGTCATGGTCGTACAGGGCGGGCCCGGCACCGGCAAGACCGCCGTCGCCCTGCACCGCGCGGCCTACCTGCTCTACACCCACCGCCAGCAGCTCACCACGCGCGGCGTGCTCGTGGTCGGGCCGAACAGCACATTCCTGCGCTACATCGGGCAGGTCCTGCCCTCGCTGGGGGAGACCGGCGTGCTGCTCGCCACGATCGGGCAGCTTTATCCCGGACTGGACGCCACCGGCGTCGAGTCCCGCGAGGCCGCCGAGATCAAGGGCCGGATCGTCCTGGCCGACGTGCTGGCCAACGCCGTCCGCGACCGGCAGCGGGTCCCGGAACCCGTGCTGGAGATCGAATACGAGCGCGAGCTGCTGCGGCTGGACCGCAGGACCTGTGTCGACGCGCGGACGCGGGCCCGCCGCTCGCGCCGTCCGCACAACCTCGCGCGGCGGCTGTTCGTGTCCGACGTCCTCGACGCGCTGACCCGCCAGGCCGCGCGACGGCTGGGGGAGGACCTGCTCGACGCGCGGGACGTGCAGGACATCCGCGCGGAACTGGCCGCGGACGCGAACATCGCGGCGGCGCTGGAGTCACTGTGGCCGGTCCTCACCCCGGAAGGCGTGCTCGACGACCTGTTCGCCGATAGTGAACGGTTGGACAGTGCGGCGGGGAAACTCCTGTCCGACGCCGAACGTTCGTGTTTGAAGAGCGGTCGCGACGCACGGTGGACTCCCGCGGATGTTCCCCTGCTGGACGAGCTGGCCGAGCTGCTCGGCGTGGACGACACCGAGGCCCGCGTCGAGCGCAAGCGCCGCGAGCGTGAGGACCGCGCGTACGCCGAGGGCGTGCTGGACATCCTCGAACAGGACGAGGAGATCATCGACGAGGAACTGCTGCGCGTGTCCGACGTGCTCGACGCCGAGCTGTTCGCCGAGCGGCAGCAGGCCCGCAGCGAGCTGACCGCCGCCCAGCGCGCCGCGCAGGACCGGACGTGGACCTTCGGGCACGTCATCGTCGACGAGGCGCAGGAACTGTCCGCAATGGACTGGCGGCTGCTGATGCGCCGCTCGCCCAACCGGTCGATGACGCTCGTCGGCGACGTCGCGCAGACCGGCGCCGCGGGCGGGGCGCGTACCTGGGGCGAGGTGCTTTCGCCGTATGTCGCGGATCGCTGGCGGCTCGAACAGCTCACCGTGAACTACCGCACGCCCGCCGAGATCATGGCCGTCGCGGCGCGGGTGCTGGCCGAGGTCGACCCCGCGCTGGAAGCGCCTTCCTCGGTGCGGGAGAGCGGGGTCGCGCCGTGGTCGGTCACCCCGGCCGACGTCGCGGCCGAGCTGCCGGGCCTCGTCACCGCCGAACTGTCCGCTGTGGACGGTGGGACGGTGGCGGTGCTCACCCCGGCCGCCCGCCTCGACGAGGTCCGCGCGCTGCTCGACGGCGCAGGCGACCGGGTGAGCGTGCTCACGGTCGAGCGGGCCAAGGGCCTGGAGTTCGACGCCGTGCTGCTGCTCGCGCCGGACGAGATCGTGGCGGACTCGCCGCGTGGCCTCAACGACCTGTACGTGGCCCTCACCAGGGCGACGAGGCGGCTCGGCGTGATCTCCACCGGATCGACGGTTCCGGCACTGTCCGCGCTTGGTTAAGGTGCCCGCATGCAGAACATCGGCAAGATCGCCGCGATGGGCGCCGCGCTGGCCACGGCCGCCCTCGCGTTGACCGCGTGCGGTCAGAAGGACGCCCCCGCCGCCGCGCAGAGCCCGAGTCGCGAGTGCACGGCGGACGACGTCAAGACCACCGGGAAGTTCGGCGAGGCGCCGACGATCACCATCCCGGACGACTGCACCCCGCCGAAGAAGCTCGTCACCAAGGACCTCTCGGACGGCACCGGTGAGGGCGCCCGGCCCGGCCAGCAGCTGGAAATGAACTACACGCTGGTCACCTGGTCGGACAAGAAGAAGCTGGACAGCTCGTTCGACCGTGGCGAGACGTTCCCGCTGCCGCTGGGCGCGGGCAAGGTCATCCAGGGCTGGGACCAGGGCCTGGCCGGCATCAAGCAGGGCGCGCGGCGGCTGCTGATCATCCCGCCCGACCTCGGCTACCGCCAGGGCGGCAACGGCGTCAAGCCCAACGAGACCCTGGTGTTCGTCACCGACGCCGTCAAGGTCTCCGGCGACACCGGCCCGTGACGGCCTCTGAAGGCCACCTTGAGGGAACTCAAGTCCCTCAAGGTGGCCTTCAGAGGGCTTCAGCGGGCGCGGACGACGCGGCCCTCGTCCCAGACCGGTTCCGGGGTTTCGCGGACGACGCCGTCGGAGCCGAAGACGAGGTAGCGGTCGAACGTCCGGGCGAACCAGCGGTCGTGGGTCACCGCGAGCACCGTGCCCTCGTAGGTCTCCAGGCTGTCCTGCAGCGCCTCGGCGGATTCGAGGTCCAGGTTGTCGGTCGGCTCGTCCAGCAGCAGCGCGGTGGTGCCCGCCAGCTCCAGCTGGAGGATCTGGAACCGCGCCTGCTGCCCGCCGGACAGCTTGTCGAAGACGTGGTCGCCCTGGCGCTCGAGTTCGTAGCGGCGCAGCACGGCCATCGCGGCGCCGCGATCCTTCGCGTGCTCGGTCCAGAGGATGTCGACGAGCGTCCGTCCGGTCAGCTCCGGATGGGCGTGGGTCTGGGCGAAGTGACCGGGGACGACCCGCGCCCCGGACTTCCACAGTCCGGTGTGCGCGACGTCCTCCCCCGCCAGCAGCCGGAGGAAGTGCGACTTGCCCGAGCCGTTGGAGCCCAGCACCGCGACCCGTTCGCCGAATAAGATCTCCAGCGAGAACGGCTTCATCAGCCCGGTGAGCTCCAGCCGCTCGCAGGTGAAGGCCCGCACGCCCGTCCGGCCGCCGCGCAGCCGCATCCGGATGTCCTGCGGCCGCGGCGGTTCGGCGGGCGGGCCCGCCTCCTCGAACTTCCGCAGCCGGGTCTTGGCGGCTTTGTAGCGTGAGGCCATCTCGTCGCTGCGCGCGGCGTACTGCTGCATGTCCAGCACGAGCCGCTTGAGCTGGGCGTGCTTCTCCTCCCAGCGCCGCTTGAGTTCTTCGTAGCGGGCGAAGCGTTCCTTGCGTGCCTCGTGGTAGGTGGCGAACCCGCCGCCGTGCACCCAGGCGTCGCTGCCCGCCGGGCCCGGCTCGACGCTGACGATCTTCTCGGCGGCCCGCGCGAGCAGCTCCCGGTCGTGGGAAACGAACAGCACCGTCTTACGGGTCTGTCCCAGCCGCTCCTCCAGCCACCGTTTTCCCGGTACGTCCAGGTAGTTGTCCGGTTCGTCGAGCAGCAGCACCTCGTCCGGGCCGCGCAGCAGCGCTTCGAGGACGAGGCGTTTCTGCTCGCCGCCGCTCAGTGTCCGCACGAGCCGCCACCGGGCCTTGTCGTAGGGCATCCCGAGCGCCGAGGTGGTGCAGACGTCCCAGAGCGTTTCGGACTCGTACCCGCGCGCTTCGGCCCAGTCGGCCAGCGCCTGCGCGTACTTCAGCTGCGCGGCCTCGTCGTCGGCCGTCATGATCAGTTCCTCGGCGGCGTCCAGCGCGATCGCCGCGTCGCGGACGCGCTGGGGCGCAACCGAAATCAGCAGATCACGCACCGTGCGTTCGTCGCGGACCGAGCCGACGAACTGGGCCATCACGCCGAGCCCGCCGGAGACGGTCACCGACCCGGCGTGCGGGCGCAGTTCGCCGGACAGCAGCCGGAGCAACGTCGTCTTCCCGGCGCCGTTGGGGCCCACCAGCGCCACGACCGCGCCGTCGCCGACCCGGAACGAGACGTCGCCGAGCAGCGTCCGCCCGTCGGGCAGGGTGTATTCGACGTGTGCTGCTTCCAGATGGCCCATGGTCGCGGAGTGTAGCGACCGCTCTCCGCCGTCGCGTCCGATTTTCCGCCGCTCGACCGTCCGAAGTGGACTGAGCGGGGCCGGGGGCGGGCGGTGCGGGTCGCTTGGGGGGATCGCGACCCGCACCGCCCTGCAGGGGTCCCGCCCCGGGGGACGTCGGGGCGGGCATCGGGGGGACGGGCGCGCACCGTCCGTATGACGGTGCTCGGCGCCGTCTCGGCCATGTTCACTCGTTTGCCGTAACCCTCGATGCCCGCGGTGGTCGCCGGGTCACAGACTGAACAGGATCCCGCGGACGATGAGCGCGGCCACGAACACGATCGTGAAGGCGAGATCGAGCGAGATCCCGCCGACCCGCACCGGCCGCGCGACCCGCCGGACCGGCGCGATCACCGGCTCGGTCACCGCGTGCGCCAGCCGCCGCGCCCGCCGGGTCCACGGCGGGCTGTCCACCAGCGCGCCCGCCCAGTCCAGCACCATCCGCCCCACCAGCACGATGATGAACAGCGTCACCACGAACCCGAGCAGCGTTCCGAGAACACCCATGGCAGTTCACTCCCGTCGACACCTTTTCGCCGCCGTTAACCGGACAACGCGGACAGCGTCGCGAAAGTGCTCGGCGCGCGGAATTCACAGCCGATCCTCAGGGGCGGGCCTCCGATCAGCCGGGGGTGACGGACTGGACGGGGCCGGTGAGGAACACCGGGTGCCGGTCGAGGGACAGCGTCAGCCGCCCGCCCGACGGGATCAGGGTGCGGGCGCGGCCGAACCGGTCGGTCAGCCGCACGGGTCCGGACGCGGTGACGGTGGCGCGGTCCGTGCCGGTGGACCAGAGCACGCGGGTGGCGTCCGGCCCGGCGCCGAACCGGTAGGAGTACGACGACGCGGCGAGGGTGTCCCGTCCGCTCGGCCGCAGCCCGGACAGCATCCGGATCAGCACGGCCTGCGCGGCGAGCCCCGGTTTGGGTGCCGGCGCGGCGACGCCGTCGCGGGCCTTGCGCAGCAGGCCGAAGTTCTGTTCCTTGTCGTTCGGGTCGGTGCCGTCGTCGAGCAGGTCGTAGAGGTAGACCTGCCCGACGCCCGCCGCCAGCGCGAGGGTTTCGGCGCGGATCACGTAGTCGGCCTGTTTGGCCTCGTCGCCGCCCGCGCTCGGGGTCGTGGTGCAGCCGGTCTCGGTCATCCAGATCGGCTTGTCCTTGCCCTGGTTGTACTTCCTGACGTTCTGCCGCAGCGTGGCGATCTTGGCGTCGACGACGCCCTCCGGCCCGTCCTTGCAGGCGTAGATGTGCGTGTTCACGGTGTCCATTGCGGACAGTCCGCCCTGCTGGAACAGCGGGACGTGCCATTCCGGCCTGCTGTTGACGTCGACGACGACGTTGGCGTCCGGGTTCTCCTTCTTGGTCACCGTGTACGCCGGTTTGATCAGCCGGTACTGGCAGGCGGGGGTGGCGCCGCAGGTGCCGGTGTTGAAGCCGCCGTAGTACTCGTTGTAGGTCTCGATGTCCTGGGTGACGCCGAGTTTCCGGAAGTGCGCCAGCCACTGGCTTTCGAACCTGGCGAAGGCGTTCAGCCCGGTGGTGCTGCTGGGCGTTTTGTTCCCGTCGTAGAAGGGGTTGTGGTAGGCGGCGATGAGCATCGGGGTGATTCCCTTGTGCTTCGCGGTGACCAGGATGTCCTGATAGGCGGCGGGAACGGTGTAGACGTTCCGGGTCTTCTCGACCGAGTTCCACTCCATGCTTTCGCGCAGGTGCCCGAACCCGATCCTGGCGATCGTGTCGAGCAACGGCTTTTCGTAGCCGATGTCCCAGCTACGCCCGGCGAAATGCGTGTTGACCCCGAACGGCGAGGCGGGATTCAGCGCGCCGTCCGGCACTGGGGTCAGGACGGCGAAAGCGGTGTCGCGGGTCGTGCTCGTCCCGGCGGTGGTGGCGGTCGCCCGGAGGCGGTAGTAGCCGGGACCGAGCGCGCTCACGTCGATGACGCCGTGCCGCCGGTCCAGCACCGCGGTCCCCGACGCGGCGGGGTGACCGTCGGCGTCGGCGACGCTCCACCGCACCCGTGGTTCCGTCGAGCTGAGCGCGATGGTGTTGTGGCCCTGGAGGAAAACCAGATTCGGCGAGGCGATGCCGAGCGTGGGCGCGGCGGCGGCCGACGCCGGTACGGGCGCGAGCAGCGCGCCCGTACCGAGTACGCAGGCGAGTGTGCGGGCGGTCCGGTTCCCGGTGCGCGTGATCCCCATGCTTCGAGGGTGACAGGGCGGGCCGGGGTGACGCCTCGGCACAATTGCCAGCGTCTTCCGGGTGAGGGGCCGTCCTTCTTTCGACGGACGACGGCGGTTCGCCGTCGCGGCCATGATCCGGGGGTGATCTTCCGGAAGGCGCTGCTCGGCACGCTGGTTCTGCTCCTGCTCGGTACCGCCGCGCCGGCGGTGTCGGCGGCCGGGAGATCGGCGGCGGCCGCGCGGGCGGACGCGGCCGAGACCCCGGTGCTCGACTGGGGCCCGTGCCGGGAACCGGGGCTGGAGCGGTACCGGTGCGCGGTGGCCCTGGTGCCGCTGGACTACACCCGCCCGCACGGGAAACGGTTGCCGCTGGCGGTGATCCGGCAGCCCGCCGCCGATCCCGCCCGGCGGATCGGCACGTTGTTCACCGCGGTGGGCGGGCCCGGCGGGTCGGGGTTCGACGCGGCGAAACAGGGGCAGCTCGCTGGGGGTGAGCTGGCTCGCCGGTTCGACGTGGTGAGTTTCGACCAGCGGGGGATCGGCCGCAGCCGTCAGGTGCGGTGTTTCGCCTCGCCCGCCGAGCAGGAACGGTTCTGGGCGGGCACGGCGCTGCCGCCCGCGAATCCGGCGGAGGAACGGCTGGCCGAACGGAAAAGCCGGGAGCTCGCGCGCGGCTGCGCCACGCACGACGCGGAGCTGATCGGGCACCTCACCACGGTCGACGCCGCCAGCGACCTCGATCTGCTGCGTCGCGCCGTCG
The DNA here is from genome assembly GCF_039541975.1 of Amycolatopsis samaneae. Lineage (NCBI taxonomy): Bacteria > Bacillati > Actinomycetota > Actinomycetes > Pseudonocardiales > Pseudonocardiaceae > Amycolatopsis > Amycolatopsis samaneae. The sequence continues at coordinate 144,253 of NZ_BAABHG010000002.1, read as the reverse complement.
GCGATCGCGAGACGACGTTCAGCGGCGGCTCGTACGCCAGCTATCTCGGCGAGGTCTACGGCGCGTTGTTCCCCGGCCGGGTTCGCGCGTTGCAGCTGAACGCGATGATCGACCCCGCCGGGTACACCGGGGACACGCTCGGGATGCTGTGGCGGCGTTCGGCGGGGACCGAGGAGGTGCTGCGCGAGTTCGCGCGGCTGTGCACCGAAGCCGGTGCCGCGCGGTGCCCGCTGGCCGGGGACACCCTGGCACGCAACGCCGCCGTGCTGGCCCGGCTTAAGCGCGGGCCGGTCACCGTCGGCCGCGGCGCGGACGCGCTGGAACTGCGCTACGCCGACGTCGTCCCGCTGCACGCGCAGCTGCTCTACGACACCGCGCAAGGCTGGCCCGCGCTGGCCGAGCTGCTCGCCGGGCTGGAGCGCGGCCCGGACGGCGATCCGGCGCCGCTGCGGGAGATCTACCGGGTCACCGGCTTCCGGCTGGACTTCCTGGACTCCTACACGGCGATTTCCTGTGCGGACAACGAGTTCCCGCCGGTTCCCGGGGCGTGGCCCGCGCTGGCGCGCGCGTTCGACACGGCCGCGCCGGTCTACGGCAGACACTGGCTGTACCAGCTCCAGGCCTGCGCGTCCTGGGCCGCGCCGCCGGGCGGCTACCCGCAGCGGCACCGGGGGCCGTGGACGCTGCGTTCCCGGACTCCCGCGCTGCTGGTCAACAACCGCTTCGACCCGGTCACCTCGGTGGCCTTCGCCCACGACGCCCGGCGCGCGCTGGGCAACGCCCGGCTGGTCGTGGTCGACGGGCACGGGCACAACCCGCTCGGCAGCGCCTGCGCCGACCGGCTGCGCGAGGAGTACCTCGTCGATCTCCGGCTTCCCGCGCCCGGGACCCGGTGCGTCCCGGACCACCGGCCGTTCGAGCCGGTACCGGGCGGGTAGGCCGTCGCGGAGGCGTGCCCCGATCGCGTGGCCGGGGTCCCTCGACGGGGCAAGGCTTCGTGTTCATCGTCGGCGGTGGGTCAGCACGCGCGGACACGTCCGTGTTGATCGTGCCGAGCGCCCTGTCCCCGCGCGGACAACTATCTTAAATTCAAGCGGGCGGACTCTTTCGACATCAGACTGCGGAGGTTGACGATGCCTGCTCCGAACGATGACGACGAGGAAAGCCGGCCCGGCTCGGGCAGGCGGGACTTCCTGAAGGGAGCCGCCGCGGCGGCGGCGATGGGGGTCGGCGGCGTAGCCGCCGGTGGCCTGCTGGGCGGCCAGGCCGCGCAGGCCGGTCAGCAGCAGACCGGTCTCCCGCCGATCGGCGCGGAGATCCCGTGCAGCTGCCTCGCGATCAACACCCCGTTGCAGATCAGGACGGCGCTGGTCAGCGTCGACTTCCGGGGCGGGATCAAGGTGCGGGTCGACGTGAACCCGGACGATCCGATCAACTCGGTGCGGCTGCGGGTGGTCGGGCACCGGGTCAGTGCCGAGCTGCCGGGCGGGGACGGCGTGAGCCAGGGCGGCACGATCACGATCGAACAGAACGACATCGATGTCGACGCGAAGAGCCTGTTGAAGCTGACGCAACGGTTCCCGCCGAGGTTCGAGCAGGTCATGGTGCTGAGCTTCACCATGACCATCGACCAGCCGGACGCTCTGCTGCGCCAGGCCGGGATCCGCTCCAGCAAGGCCTACGAGCCGCTGGTACTGACCACGAAGGACCCGGGATTGCTGGTCGGGAAGCTGACCCAGTTCCCGCCGCGGGGTGATCTCTATCAGTTGCAGAACCCGGTGGACCTGGTGCTGCCGGACGACCCGGACACGACCATCGCGACCATCCAGAAGTTCCCGGTGAAGGTCGGCGGCCTCTGATCCTCGGGTGTGCTGAAGGACGCCATCGGTGCGTTCAGTGCACTGAAGGCGTCCTTCAGCACGCCCAACGCACTGAAAGCGTCCTTCAGCACTTCGGCGACGGACGGGGCTGATCGGCTGGAACGTTCACCAGGCCCAGCACAGTCGAGCAGCGTAGGACGGCGTCCGGGTCGCCGGTGAAGGACAGGTCGCCGGTGGCGAGCGCCGCGAACGGCCCGATGGCGCCGGCGCCGATGCGGACGAACGTGGTCGCGTCGGTGCGGACGCGCATCGACGGCGACGCGGCCGGGCCTCGCGCGGTGAGCAGCGCGCCGTGGTCGACGGTGAGGTGGAAAACCTCGTCGTCCACCTGGAATTCGTAGGTCTCGGCGAGCTCCGGCAGCCTGCTCGCGTCGGCCATCGCCTGGACCGCCAGCAGCGCCCAGTGCGGCCGGGTGATCATCTCCGGCGTGGGCTCGCCGAGCAGCCCGATGCCCCATTTGGACAGTGCCAGCACCGGTTCGCGCAACCGCTCGCCGAGTGGCCCGAGCCGGTAGGCCCCGGTGTCCTCCCGTACGACGATCTCGGCCGCGCACAGCTTCTTCAGCCGGTCGGCGAGCAGATTGGTGCCCAGGCCGGGGAGATCGGCGATCAGTTCGGTGTAGCGGCGGGGGCCGAGCAGCAGCTCCCGCACGATCAGCAGCGTCCAGCGCTCGCCGACCGTGTCGAGCGCGGCGGCCAGCCCGCAGTACTGGCGGTAGTGGCGTTCCACCGCCCCAGCGTACTACTGGATTTTCAAGTACGGCGTGAGGGCCGTCCGGAGCTGCTCGGGCACCGGGACCGGCTCCAGCCCGGCCGGGCCGCGGGTCATGCAGGCGATGGCCTGGTGGCCGCGGGCGACCAGCTGCGGGAGCGCGACCTCGGTGCGGAAGTAGTCGAAGGCCATCGCGACCCGGTGGCCTTCGAGCGCGGTGAGGGTCATGCGCAGTTCGACGACGTCGTTCGCGGTCAGCTCGCCGAAGTAGTCGCAGCCGCAGGTGGTGGTGACCATGGCGAAGCCGTCCGACAGCGCTGCGACGACATCGGGGGCGTGCTCGGCGAGGAAGCGTTCCCGGCAGTGTCCCTGCCAGCGCACGTAGTGGGCGAAGTAGACGTTGCCGACGAGGTTGGTCTCCTCCAGCGTGACCGGGTGGCGATAACGGTAGGCGGGGGTCACTGTGTGGCCTCCCCGGCCAGCACCGCGATCGCGACCGGATGCGGCTGCCCGGCGACGGGGACCACGGCCGAGGCGACCAGCGCGCCCCCGGCGCGCAGCACCAGCCAGCCGCCGTCGTAGAACCCGGAAAACTCTGCCACCGAAGGGGAAACGCCCCGCTGTGCGAGGCAGCGCGCGATGGTGACGGCCCGCGCGGCGACGGTGTCCCCGGTTTCCGCGCACGGGCCCGCGATGAGCCGGGTCAGCCCGGGGTCGCCGGGCGCGGCCGCCGGATCGACCGGTGCCCAGGCGCTCGTGACCGGGCCGTCGCCGGTGACCGTCACGGTGAACGGTTCGCCGACGGACACCCGCACCGAGTGGTCCAGGCCGAGCGCGACCGCGGCGCGGGTGAGCAGCGCGGACAGCAGCACGGCGGGCCACGGCCGGTCGTGCGGGAGCGGCCCGGAGTCCGCGAGCCGCAGCCCGGTCCACGCGACGGCGACCGCGCCGCCGTCGTCCTCGGCGAGCACATCCCAGGTGTAGTGGCCGTCCGCCGCCGCGCGTTCGACACCGCGCAGGGTCCACCGGCCACGGGCGGCCGGGTTCGTCTCGACGCGGTCGCAGCCCACCGGTAGCAGCCTGCGCGCGGGGACGCAGGCCTGCAGGACGTGGATGGTGGCGTCGTGGGCGGCCGGATCGCCGAGCACGGTGGTGAACCACGGATCGCCCTCGCGCGCGTCGATGCCGGCCCGGCAGGACCACGGATCCGGCACGGCGGCGGCGCCCACCCGCCGGAACTGTCCACTGTGGAACAGAAGCCGGTCGTACAGTTCCCCTGGATCGACGGCGCCGCGCGCGGGCACCGGCCCCGGATCGGGCCGGGAAGCACTGGGGTGCAAGGGAAACTCGGCGCGGAAGTGGTCGGCCGCGAAGCCGGACTCCGCGCTGCGCAGCACGGTGGTGATCTTCTCGCCCTCGCGCAGCGCGCAGACCCGGACGACGAGCTCGCCGGTGCCGGGCACGAGGACAGGCCGGTCGAACCGGACGTGCTCCGCGACGGTCAGCGCGCGGCCCGCGACGGCGGAGGCGGCCTGCGCCATGGCCTCCAGCCCGGCGACCGCGGGCAGCAGGAGCAGCCCGTCCACCCGGTGATCGGCCAGCCAGCGGTCGGTGGCCGCCGACAGCGTCGTGTCGGCGACGAGTTCGACGTCCGGGTGCCGGACGCGGATCCGCTCCAGGAACCGGCCGCCGGTCGCCGGTGGCGTGCCGCCCGCGCCGAGCCTGCCGTGCACCGCCACGCTCGGCGGCAGCCCGGAAGCGGCGAGCAGGCGCAGGAACAGTCGCGTCCCCTCCTCGACCGGGAGTGGCGTCGTGCCGGTGCGGGCCAGCGCCCGCGTCGCGCCGAGACGATCGGCCATCCCGGTGCCCGACCACGCGGTCCAGTCGATGTTCAGCACCCGGCGGCCTGGCAGCCGCGCCGCCCAGCGCGCCAGCTCCTCGCGGAGGAGCCCGTTGGCGAGCGCGTAGTGGCTCGCGCCCGGCATGCCGTGGGTGCCGATCACCGAGCCGAAGGTGACGAGCGAGCGCAGCGGCTCGTGGGGGAGCGCGCCGAGCAGTGTGCGCAGCCCGGTGACCTTGGGCGACAGATGCCGGGCGAAGTCGTCCTCGCCGAGTTCGGCGAACCGCGCGGGCGTGTTGACACCGCTCGCGTGCAGCAGCGCGGTGACCGGCCCGGTCTCGGCGGTGAGCTTCTCGACGGCCAGTGCGACGGCCTCGGCGTCGGCGACGTCGGCGGACTGGTAGGCGACGCGGATCCCGTCCGCACGCAGGGCGTCCAAAGTGGACCTCAGGCCCGGGTCCGTGTCCGGGTGGGCGCGGCCGAGGATCGCGAGGGTGAGGCCGGTGGCCGTGGCCAGCGCGCGGGCGCACGCGTGGCCGATGCCCCTGCCGCCGCCGCTCACCAGCAGCACGTCCCGCTCGTCGAAGGGAAGCTCGCCGGGAGTGGCGGGCAGGGCCAGTGGTGTCTCGGCCGGTTCGGCGAGTACGCCGTCCTGGCTCACGACGAGTTCGCGGAACCGGCCCGGCTCGGCGTGGAACGCGGAGAAGTCCGTCGTCCCCGGCGGGACCCGGACGAGGGTGAGGCCGAGGCCGGGGTGTTCCTGGTGCAGCGAGCGGAAGAAGCCGGCGGACGCCCGGTCGTGCGTCACTACGACGAGGGCACCTCGATCGAGGGCGGTCCGTGCCGCGGCGAGCAGCTTCCCCACGTCCTCGTGGTCGGGCAGGTACACGGTTTCGCTGGGGTGCCACGGTTCCGGCGGCACCGGGACGAGGGTTTCGGTGAAACAGCCTTGCCAGGGCCGGACGCCGGGGACCGGGCCGCCCTCGGCGGGCTCGTCGGTTTCCGGCAGCCGTTCGAGCTCGGCGATCACCTCGGCGACCGAGGCGTCGGCGAAGGCCGTCGACAGCGCGGGCGGCTTCCGGCCCAGCGCCCCGGCCGCCTCGGTGAGCAGTTGCGTGGCGCGCAGCGAACTCAGGTTGAGGTCGCTGAGCAGCCGGGCTCCCGGCCGGATGAGCGCGGTGCCGAGTTCGGTGGCCTCGGCCAGCAGGCGCGTGACCGTCGCGGCGGCGTCGTGGGCGGGCACGGCCGCTTCCCCGGCGGTCCTGGGCGCGGGCACCACCGGTGCCACCGCCGCGCAGGGGTTCGCCAGGAACACCGGCACGCGGCCCAGGTCGATGGGCCGGGCGGCGCGCCGGGCGAACAGCGGGGCGAGTTCCTTGGCCGCGCCGGCGGCGAACAGCGCGCCGGCGGACTCCGCCGTGCCCCGGCCACCGGGCGCCCCGGGGTCCATGCCGACCGCCGGGACCGCCGACTCCCCGGACACCAGGCTCGTCAGCGCGTGCCCCGCGCCCGCCTCGCAGAACAGGTCGGTGCCCGCCTCGGCCGCCCGCACCGCGTCACGGAACAGCACCGGTGAACACAGCTGGGCGACCAGCAGCTCGGTCAGGTCGTCGGCGGCGGTGAGCGCGCGTCCGTACACAGTGGACAGCACGGTGCGGTCCGCCGCCGAGACCGGTATCTCCCGCAGAACCTCGCGCAGCGGCCCGGCGCAGGCGGCCATGGCGGCGCTGTGGAACCCGTGGGAGACCGGGAGCCGCCGGGTCGCGACGCCGCGCCGTGCGGCCGCTTCCGCCACGGCGTCCAGCTCCGCGAGCTGGCCCGCCAGCACCTGTGCCCGCGCGCCGTTGTCCGCCGCGAGCACCACGCCGGTCCCGGCACAGAGCTCCTCGGCCGTGGCGGCGTCGGCGGTCACGGCGAGCATCCCGGTGCCACCGGCGCCGTGCCCGGCCATGATCCGGCCGCGTTCGGCGACCAGCCGCGCACCGTCCTCAGTGGATAGAACACCCGCCCAGGTCAGCGCCGCGAGCTCGCCGAGGCTGTGCCCGATCGCGGCGACCGGCGCCACCCCCAGCGTGTCGAGCCCGGCCAGCGCGGACAGGCAGGCGCGGTAGACCGCGGGCTGGGCCAGCGCGGTGTCGGCCGGTTCCGCGCCGCTCGCGCCCTGGCCGGGGAACAACAGCGTCACCCGGCCCGCCACGTCGTTGCCCAGCCACCGCCCCGGCGCCGAGGACAACCGTCCACAAGGGACATGGGGCAGCTCGGCCGCCGCCTTGGCCGCGAATTCGGCGAGTTCCTCGGGGGTCCGCACCACCAGCGCGGCGCGGACCGGGCCCACCGCCGTCCGGCGGCCGTGGTGACAGGCGAGGTCGTGCAGCTCCGCGTACGACAACCGGGGCGCGGCGGCGGCGATTTCGGTCAGCGCGGCGACCGTGGTGGCGACGTCGTGGCCGCCGACGGCGACGACGTCCACCTCCGGGGCGGGCTCGGCGACCACCGGCCGCGCGGGATGCCGCCGGGGTGCCGGGCCGGGCGCGCTCAGCAGCACGTGGGTGTTGATCCCGCCGAACCCCATGGCGCTGACACCCGCCGTCCGCGTCCCGCCGGGCCACGGCTCCGGCGCGGACAGCACGCGCAGGGTCTCGCCGAGCGCGGGGTGCGGCCGCTCGCACCCGGTCGAGGGCGGCAGCAGACCGGAGGCGACGCTCAGCGTGGCCTTGACGAGCCCGGCGACCCCGGCGGCGGCCTTGGTGTGCCCGATGTTGGCCTTGACCGAGCCGAGCGCGGCGGGCGCCGCGCCGGAGCGGACGCGGTTCAGCGCGGTCAGCTCGACGAGGTCCCCGACCGCGGTCCCGGTGCCGTGCCCCTCGTAGAGGCCGACCTCGCCGTGGCCGATCCCGGCCATCGCGGCCGCCCGGCGCAGCGCGAGCACCTGCCCGTCCACCTCGGGGCGGGTGATGCCGCCACGCCCGTCCGAGGAGACGCCCCAGCCGCGGATCTCGGCGTACACCGGCATCCCGGCCGCGCGCGCGTCCCCGGCGCGGACGAGCGCGAGCATGCCGCAGCCCTCGCCCGGCCAGAACCCGGCCGAACGCTCGTCGTAGACCCGCATCGGCCCGGCGGCGAGCGCGCCCGTCTTGGCGAAACCCACCAGCTCGAACGGGTCCAGCGACAGGTCGACACCACCGGCCAGCGCGAAGTCGGCGGCACCGGTGGCCAGTGCGCGGCAGGCGGTGATCACCGCGAGCGCCGAGGAGGCGCAGGCACCGTCCACAGTGTACCCACCGCCGTGGAAGCCGAAGTGGTTGCAGATCCGGCCCGCGATGGTGTTGGCGAGGCTCCCGGCCAGTGTTTCGTCACCGACCTCGGGAAACGCCGCCAGATAACGACGTTCGACCGCCTCCAGCGCCGCGTCGTCCACTTCGGACAGCGAGGCGCGCAGCACGTCGCGTACGTAGGGCCAGCGCAGGCGCAGCGCGTTCGCCCTGGTGACGTCCCCGGTCAGGCTGTTGCCCACGACCACGGTGACCCGGTCCGTGTCCAGTCCGGCGCCCCCCGGCCGCCCGGCGTCGGCGAGCGCGCGTGCCGCGGTCTCCAGCGCCAGCCAGTGCGCCGGATCGGTGGCGCGGAAGACCGGGCCGGGGACGCGGAACTCGTCGCGGTCGAAGTGCCAGTCCGCCAGTACCGCCGCCCGGGTGCTGTAGGTCCGGTCCGGCACGGCCGCGTCGGCGGCCCAGTAGTCCTCGAGGTCGAGCCGCTCGGCGGGCAGCCTGCGGAACGCGCGCCGCCGCTGGAGCACGACCTCCCAGAGCTGGGCGGGATCGTCGGCGTCCGGATAGCGGCAGGCCATCCCGGTGACCGCGATCGGCTCGCCGTGTTCCCGGCGGCTCACGCCGGTTCCCTGGCCTGCACCGGCATTTCGGCCCTCGGCGCCGGCACCAGCACGTTCCACTGTGGACTCCGGCGGGCGGCCACGACGAGCACCACCGCGCGCAGCACGCAGGTGATCGTCAGCGCGAAGAACAGCCCGAACACGACGTGGAACTGCACCAGCACCCCGTACACCGCGGCGGTGGCGAGTCCGAAGAGGACCTGGCCGCGGCGGCTGGACGGGGTGGTGCCGGGGTCGGTGATCATGTAGTTGGTGAACAGGACGAACGCGGTGCCGGTGACCGGCAGGACCGCGCTCACCAGTGAGATGTCGGTGATCAGCGTGCGCAGCACCGCCTGGGCGAGGAAGCCGCCGACCCAGCCGAGGATCAGCGGGATCTTCCCGGTCAGCTGCGCGTTGAGCATCGTCCCGGCGATCAGCAGCAGCGCGGGCACCACGGCACCCCAGGCGCCGGTGACCCATTCGGTGAACTCGTACGGCGGCGCGATGCCGACCCACGGGAACAGCAGCAGGACCAGCACGATCCCGGCGTTGCTCGGATTGAGCACGTGCCGGAGTTTCCCGCCGACGCGGACGCGGAAGACGTACTTGGTGGCCACACCCGCCACCGCGGCGAGCACCGTCGGCATGAACCGGTCGTCGGCGAACAGCAGCATCGCGCAGGCGATGCCGGTGATGTAGGCCGGGAGCAGGAAGTCCACCACCGCGCCCGGTTTCCCGAGATAGCGGGGACGGCGTCGCTCGACGGCGGCTTCCACCGATTCGAGGACGATCTCGGCGGCGAGCGCGGCGAGCGCCGCGACGACCGGGGTCAGGTAGGCCTGCTCGAACCCGAGCACGGTGTGCCCGAGCACGGTCAGCGCCGTGATCGACATCCCGAACCGGCGCAGCGCCGCGGACCGGCGCTCGGCGGGTGACTTGCTCACCGTTCCTCCTCGATCGTCCCGTCCGCGCCGAGGCGCAGGGTGTGCCAGCCGGGTGCGAGCGACGCCGTCGCGGTGTGGTGGTGGCCGCAGCCGTCCCGCCACGCCAGCCGCACCGGCACCCTTTCCGGTGGCCGCGCGCCCAGGCCGAAGTGCAGGTCCGGGGCGTTGACCCCGTTGTGCCCGTTGGCCGGGTACACCTCCTGCAGCCGGGTGCCCCCGTCCGGTGTGGGTACCTGCGCCTCGGCGCCGATCGCGGGGGTCAGCGGACCGGCGGTGCCCGCCCGGTAGGCCGCGTCCCCGGCGGGGCGGAGCAGCCGCAGGCCGAGGAAGGCCCCGGCCGCCGCGGTGTTGCGGTACAAAGTGGACGGTGCCCACTGGTTGGCGGTGACGAAGTCCAGCCGTCCGTCGCCGTCCACGTCGCCGACGGCGAACGCCCGGCTGACCGCGTCCGTGCCGACCCCGGCCCGCTCGGCGACGTTCACGAACCGGCCGTCCTCGCCGCGCGCGAAGAACGTGTTGCGGTCGTGGCCGGACAGGTCGGTGCCCTCGGTGAACCGCGGCCACAGCGCCGGGTGGCTCAGCACCAGGTCGTTCGACATCGCCGTCTCCTGCAACTGCGCCCACCGGTTCACCGTCCCGGCGACGAACCCGGTGGCGTGCATGACCTCGTCGGACCCGGCGTTGTCGAAGTCGGCGGCCTTGACGTCCCACGACCAGCCCGAGCGGGCCAGCCCGAGGTCCTCGCTGTGGTCGTCATACGGCGCGTCGCCCGCGCGCAGCCGCTCGGCGGCCGTGGCGCGGTCGGCGGTGGCGACGAAGGCGAAGTTGCTTTCCTGCAAGGCATACGGCTCGGTGATGTTGCTGACCAGGATGTCCGGGACACCGTGCGCGGCGAGGTCGGCGAAGGCCACGCCCATGCCCTTGAACGAATCGGTGCCGAGCACCTTCGACTTCGGCGTCGCCGCGTGCCGCGTCCCGGTCGCGGTCCGGAACGCGAGGTGTCCCGGGGTGGATTCGTTGACCAGCAGGTGATCGGGCCCGAAATCGTTGGCGACGTAGAGGTCCGGCAGCCCGCGGCCGCCGATGTCCTGCGCGGCGAGCGCGAGCGCCCAGCCGGTCCTGGCCTCCGCCGGGAACGCGCCGGGCGCCTCGGCGAACCGGCCGGCGCCGGTGGACCGGAACAGCCGCAGGGTGCCCGCGTTCGTCGCGTGCGAGAGCGAGTCGTTCATCACCAGCTCGGGTTGCCGCGCGGTGGGGTCGAGCACGCGGGCGCCGTCGGGGAAGTAGTTGCCGAACACGAGATCGACGTGCCCGTCGCCGTCGAAGTCCCCGACCGTGGCGGCGTTGGTGTTCCACACCTGCCACGGGCTGACCAGCTCACGGGGGCGGAACGCCGCCGCCGAGGGTGGCGTGCCGGGGACCCGCCCGAACACCACCGGGGACCGGCCCCAGTAGTAGACGATCACGTCCTGCCAGCCGTCCTCGTCCACGTCCACCGGAAGACAGCCCATCGGCGCCGCGTAGGACGGCGTTTCGAGACCGGCCGGGGTGAGGGTGAACGGCTGGTACCGCGCCCCGGTGGTCGGCGCGGGTTCGACGGTCACCGTGTCGGTGCGCGGATCGACCAGGCAGACGTCGTGGGAGACCCGGCCCCCGTCCGCGGCGAACAGCGCCGTGGCCGCGCCCACCGAGGAGATCCACGACCGGATCCGCTCGTAGGCGGGGGCGACCGTCCGCACCCGCCGCTGGTCCGGCGCGTCCGGCGGGCTGACCGCGTGCGCGGCGAACGAAAAGCGTTGCGCCAGCGCGGATTCCCCGGCCGAGGACGGCGCGGGGGCGACGGTGAACGCGAACACCGCGGCACAGCCCGCCAGTGCGACCACCCGGGTGAGGTGGCGGCGCATGAACGGTCTCATCGGCTGTTCCTCTCCCACAGATGCCGGATTTCCGCCCGCCAGCGCTGGTAGTGCGCGAGTGCGTGCGGCCGGGGTCCCAGCTTGGTCAGTGCCCGGTCGGTCCAGGACGCGGCGGTGGCGGCGTCGGCACCCGTCAGCACCTCGGCGGCCTTGTCGGTGTGCGCGGGGACGATCCCGGCGACTCGCCGCGCGGCGCAGGCGAACGCGCTGCCCTGCGCGAGATGCGCGCGGTAGGGCCCGGACTCCTCGGCCAGCCTGGCCAGTTCCCCCGCGTCGGCACCGCCCGCGTAGGTGGCGGCGAGCCCCGCCCCGCTCCACAGGTCCGCCCGCCGCGGCTCGGGGAACTCGGCGATGCGCAACGCCACCCCGTCGGGGTCGGCGCATTCGCAGAACCACAGCGCGCGGCCCAGTCCCTGGTCGCGGACCCGCCGGACGTCACGGTGGAGCCCGCGCTCCACGCGTTGCCGCCCGATCACCCGGTCGGCGTGGAAAAACCCTTGGTGGAAGCCGAATCCGTCCCAGGCCAGCCAGCGCAGCAGCGGGTCCGCGCCCGCCGGGCCGCGCACCGGCCGCAGCCGCAGCCGCGCGTACGCCCAGCCCACGCCGACGTGCACCAGATGCGGATGACCCGCCGCCGGGCCGCGCAGCAGGGCATCGACGCGGTGGCGCCGCCGGGGGAGGAGCAGGTCGAGCAGCGCGCAGCCCATCCCGGCCCCCTCGAACGCGAAACCGGCCAGTTCCGGGCCCAGTCCGGCGATCCGGGCGGCGAGCGCGTCTCCGCTCGTTTCGAGCGAGGCGTTCAGCCCGGTCAGGAACGCCCGCCCCGCCGTTTCGAGCACCTCTCGTGCCGGGCCGGGGCGCAGCCGGAACCGGCGCGGCCCGAAGTCGACCCGGCCCATGTCCTGGCGCAGCAGCCGCGCCACCACACCGGCGCTCACCGGGCCCCGCCCCGGGTCACCAGCACGCGTTCCATCAGCGCGGTCACCAGGAAGGGCTCGGCCTCCCGCTGGAAGTCGACGTCCGGGTGGAACTCCCGCACCGTGCCCTCCAGCACCAGCAGCGAAAGGATCGGGAACACGAACTGCGGATCGGCGTGGAACCCGTGCCGCCGCTGGAGGTCGAAGAGCCGGGTGGCGAACGAAACCAGGTCGAACTCGCCCCCTCGCCTGCCGGTGTGCGCCGTCACCAGCGCGGCGAGGCCGGCGCGGAACGCGCCGCGATCGGCGTCCGGCGTGTCCCCGGCGGTGGAGAGCACGATGTCGGCGCAGGCCTCGCCGTCGCCCTGGCTCATGCAGTAGAAGAACGCGGCGAACTTCTCCCGCGCCTCGTCCGTCAGCCGCACGGTGAACCCCGCGTCGAGGATGACGATCGTGCCGCCGGGGCGGAGGTAGAGGTTGCCCGGATGCAGATCGCAGTGCACCACGCCGTCGAGGAAGAGCATCCGGTACACCGCGCGGAGCGCGGTCACCACCGCGCGCCCGCGCTCGGCGTCGTCCAGCTCCCCCGGGCCCTGCCGGACGAGACCGGCCACGAAGTCCATCACCAGCAGGTCACCGGTGGACAGCTCCCGGTCGACGGCGGGCACGGTGACCCCGGCGATCGAGGACAGCGCGGCGCGGAAGCCGTCGAGCGATTCCGCCTCCCGCCGGAAGTCCAGCTGGGCGCGGATGCTCGCGGTCAGCCGCGTGACGATCTCCGTCACCGGGACGCCGCGCAGCCACGGCAGCCGCGCGAGCAGCGCCGCGCCCCGCTCGAACAGCGCGAGATCGGCGGGCAGCGACCGGTCGACACCCGGCCTGCGCACCTTGACCGCGACCTCGCGGCCGTCCGGCAGCACACACCGGTACACGCACGCGACGCTGCCCGCGCCGACCAGCCGGGTCCCGGTGGCGCCCAGCCGCGAGCGCAGCATCGGCGCCGCCGTGCGCGGCGGCACCGGGCGGACCCGGTCGTAGAGCCGGTGCAGTGCCCGGCACACCGGCGGGGGCAGGAGGTCCGCGCGGGTGCTGAGCAGCTGGGCCGCCTTCACGTACGCGGGACCCAGCGCGACCAAGGTGTCCGCCAGCCAGCGCCCGCGTCCGTCGTGCCCGCGCCGGAACAGCGAAAGGACCGCCGTCACGGCCAGCGAGGGTAATCGTCCACAAAGGACGAACAGGGTCCGTGTCATCCGCAGCGCCAGCGTTCCGCCGCCGACCACCTGGCTCGTCATCGGTACGGAATGCTCCTTCCGATCAGCTGTCCAGGGCACCGCCGACCGACGCTACAACCGCCCTTCCGCGCTGTCCTGCCGCGAGGACAACACCATCCTTTCCGGCGATACCCGGTAACGGCATCCGATCGCATGAGGCTCCCCGGTGATTGCCTACGGGCTGTGCTCGCCGGGCCCGCCGGGGTCCCACCCGCACGGCCCAGGCACGGGGCCATGGAGGGAGGGCGGTGCCGCTATCGCGAGCGATGATCACTGAGCGGCATCGGGCGCCGGCGCCCCGATCCGTCTCCTGAACGGGTGAGCGCGGGGCCGGGATCCCCTTGCCGGGCAAGGGAAGGGGATCGTCAGAGCGCGCCGGCGCGGAGGGCGTAGGCGACCGCGTGCGCGCGGGTCTTCAGGTCGTGGCGGGCCATCAGGCCGTAGAGCGTGTTCTTCACGGTGCGTTCCGAGTAGGACAGCTTCCCGGCGATCTCCACGGTGTCCAGCCCTTCGGCCACCAGCCGGAGCACGTCACGTTCCCGCATCGACAGGACCGACAGCGTGAGTCCCCGCGGTTCGAGCAGTTCCCGCCGTATCTGGTCCAGCCGCGCCAGCAGCGCCCCCAGCAGCCGGGGGGACAGGTGCGCGGTTCCGTTCCTCGCGCCGAGGACGGCCGTGATCAGGCCGGTGGAGTCGATCTCCGCCTTCGGCAGGATCGCCGTCACCCCGCACTCCACGGCGGCCAGGATGCCCGCCTCGTCGAACCGGTCGGTCACCACGACGCAGTGCGCCCGCGCCGGGTGTTCCCGTTCCGCGCCCGCTTCCCGCAACCGGGCGAGCACCGGCTCGGTGACGACGTCCTCGATCACCAGCAGCACACTCGCCCGCGCGCGATCGGCGTCGTCGAGCACGGTGACCTCCGGATGCCGCTCCAGCAGGCTTCGCGCGCCATGTCTGCTGATCCGGTCGGACGTCAGGATCGCGACCTCGACGGTTTTCACGGTGTTTCCCCCCGCTCCGGCCCCGCCGGGCCGCCGTGGCAAAGCCGCTACCGGCGGTACCGGTAGTGGTGGACGATCAGCGCGGCGGCGCAGCCGAGGGTGACCAGGCCGAACGGGATCTCGGCGGCGGCGCCGAGGTTGCTGGAGGAGACCGCGATGGTCCCGGCCACGCCGGCGGCGAGTGCCAGCCACAGCAGCGTGCGCCCGGCTCCGCCCGGTTTTCCCCGGCGTGGCTCGGATCCTTCGTCGGGCTGCTGGGGGTCGTTCATCGGCCGCGCTTCCTGATCGAACGTTGTCTGGACCGCACCGACGCTAATCGGCGGCGTCGTCGGGGACGATCCCGTGGTCTGGACGAATCGGGTGCAGCAGGCTGTACTTTTCGGGCCGGGTCCTGTGCCCGGCGCGGAGGTTGTGGTCTGCTGGCACGCGTCGGACAGGGGAGGCGCGCATGGCGATCCGCAGGGCCGCGAACACCGTGCGGCCGGGCGCGCTGGCCGCCCGCGCCCGCACGAGCATGGACGCCTTCGAACACCTCGTCGGCGGGCTCGGCACGGCGGTGCTGGCGGCGGGGCTGGTGCTCGTGCTGGCCGTGACCACGGCGCTGTGCCTCGTCGGTGTCGGCCTGTACCTCGCCCCGGCGACGTTGCGGATGGTGCGGGTGATCGCCGACCGGGAGCGTGCCCGGCTTTCGCGCTGGGGCACGGAGATCGTCGATCCCGGGCCGGTGCCCGCCGCGCTGGTCGCCGCCGTGCGGGACCCCGCGGTACGGCGGGACCTGCGGTGGGTGCTCTGCCACGCGACGGTCGGGCTGGCGCTGGGGGTGCTGGGGGTGACCCTGTCGCTGTACGTGGTGACCGATCTGACCTTCGTGCTGTGGTGGCGCCTCGTACCACCGGAAAGGGCCACCGACACGGCATATCTCGTGGAGGTGCGGAGCACGTCGGACGCGTTGCTGGTGGCGCTGCTCGGCGTGGGGTGGCTCGGTGTCGCGTTGCTCGTGGTGCCGGTGATGGCGTGGCTGCAGGCGTGGCCGGGACGCCGCCTGCTCTCGCCGGGGCCCGGTGCCGATCTCGCGCTGCGGGTGGCGCGGCTGACCGCGACCAGGGCCGCCGCGCTGGACGCGCACGCAGCCGAACTGCGCCGGATCGAGCGTTCGCTCCACGACGGCACGCAGAACCGGCTGGTGGCGGTCAACGTCCTGCTCGGCGCGACCCGCCGCGCGCTGGCCAGGGATCCCGCCGAGGCGGACGCCATGCTCGACCGGGCGCAGGACACCGTCGAGCAGGCGCTCGACGAGCTGCGCGGCGTCGTCCGCGGCATCCTGCCGCCGGTACTGGCCGACCGCAGCCTTCCCGACGCGCTCGTCTCGCTGGCGACCGCGTGCCCGGTGGACTGCCGGGTCGAGGCCGAACTGCCCACGCGGTGCGCGGTCTCGGTCGAGGCGACCGCCTACTTCGTGGTGGCCGAGGCGCTGACCAACGTCACCAAGCACAGCGACGCCCTGTGCGCCGCTGTCCGGCTGCGCCGGGTGGGGGAGGCGCTGCGGCTCACCGTCACCGACAACGGCCGCGGCGGCGCGGACGAGCGCGGCGGGTCCGGGATCGCCGGGATCCGCCGCCGGGTCGAAGCCCACGACGGCACGTTCGCGCTGACCAGCCCGGTGGGCGGGCCCACGACCCTGACGGTGAGCCTGCCGTGCGGATAGTGATCGCCGAGGACGACCTGTTGCTGCGTGAGGGAATGACGCTGCTGCTGCGCGCGGAGTCCCTCGACGTCGTGGCCACCGCGGGCGACCCCGGTGGCTTCCTGGCCGCGATCGACGCGCACCGGCCCGAAGTGGCCATTGTGGACGTCCGGATGCCGCCGACGCACACCGACGAGGGCATCGCCGCCGCGGTCGAGGCGCGGCGGCGGCAGCCGGAGCTGGCGGTGCTCGTGCTTTCGGCCTACGTCGAACAGGCCTTCGCCACCGATCTGCTGGCGCAGGGAAGTTCCCGGCTCGGCTACCTGCTCAAGGAACGGGTCGGCCGGGTCGAGGAGTTCCTGGACGCGCTGCGACGGGTGGCGGGCGGGGGCACCGCGATCGACCCGGAGGTCGTCGCCCAGCTCATGACCAAGACCCGCCCCGACCCTCGCCTGACCCGGCTCAGCGCTCGGGAACGCGAGGTACTGGCGTTGATGGCGGAAGGCCTGGGCAACGGCGTGATCGCCGAGCGGCTGTTCGTCACCGACGGGGCGGTCCACAAGCACATCCGCAGCATCTTCGCCAAGCTCGACCTCGCCCCGGCCGACCGGGCCGACCGGCGGGTCACCGCCGTCCTGCGTTATCTGGAGGAGGCCCAGCGCCGGCACTGACCGGATCAGGGCAGACGCGCGCCTTTCGTCACACGGCGCGGATTTCGCACTTTCGGCGTGATCGAAACGAGTTTTCGGAAAGTGCGTGCCCGCGATGGTGCCGTAAAGACGAAACGGGTGACGTGGTGCCGCTCGCCGTGGTTTTGTCGCGGGGACCGGTCGCCGGCTTTCGTGTTCTGATCACGACATTCGTGGTCTAGGATCCGGGCCGGGTGGCTGAATTCCTTGATCCGGAACACGGGCGCGGCACGCCGGACGGCGTCCGCGATGGTCAGTGTCCGGCGCGCCGGCGCCGGGTGATCGGTTTTGGGGAGGAAGAATGGCGAACAGTCGATTCACGCGGATTCTCGTACCGGCGGTGGCCGCGGTGGCGGTGCTCGGCGCGTGCGAGGCTCGTGACCAGGGCGGCCCCGGTGGCACCACCAACTCGTCGGCGTCCGCGCCGCAGCAGGCGGCGAACGCGGCGGATCCCAAGGGCGACGGCAAGGCCCAGTGCTCCGGGGCGACGCTCGCCTACATCGGCACCATCAACGGTGACAACGCCGCGCTCGGCCTCAACATCGTCTACGGAGTCGATCTGGCGGTGAAGCAGCACAACCAGGCCAACCCCGGCTGCCAGGTCGCCCTCAAGCGGTTCGACACCGAAGGCAAGCCGGACAAGGCGCCCGGTGTGGTCACCCAGGCCGTCAGCGAGGCGGCGATCATCGGTGTGATCGGGCTTCCGTTCTCCGGCGAGTCGAAGGCGACCGGTGATCTGCTCTTCCGGGCCGGTCTCGTGCACATCACGCCCTCGGCGACCAACCCGGCACTGGCCGAGCACAGCTGGAAGACGTTCTTCCGCGGCATGGGCAACGACATCGTGCAGGGGCGCGCCGCGGCGAAGTTCATCACCGACAAGCTCAAGGCCAACAAGGTCTGCGTGATCGAGGACGACTCCGAGTACGGCATGGGCCTCGCGGCGCAGACGAAGCAGGCGCTCGGCGCCAAGGCTTCGTGCTCGGACAAGATCAAGACGAAGCAGACCGATTTCTCGGCCGTGGTCAACAAGGTCAACAGTGAGAAGCCGGACGCGGTCTTCTACGCCGGGTACTACAACGAGGGCGCGCCGTTCGCCCAGCAGCTGCACGACAAGGGTGTCACCGCGAAGTTCGTCGGCACGGACGGCGTCAAGGACCAGGAATTCGTCAAGAACGCGGGTAGTGCCGCGGGCAGCGCCTATTTCACCTGCCCGTGCGTGCCGGAGGACAACTTCAAGGACTTCACCGACAACTACAAAAAGGCCGAGGGGCACGACCCGGGGACGTACTCGGCCGAGGGATACGACGTCGCGACGATTCTGCTGAAAGGTATCGACAAGGGCGCCAAGGATCGCGCCGGTCTGCTCGACTTCGTCAAGAACTACGACGGCCAGGGCCTGACCAAGAAGTTCAAGTGGGACGAGAAGGGCGAGCTTTCCGACGTGCCTGTCTGGAGCTACCGGGTGCAGAACGGCAAGATCGTCAACAACGGCCAGATCTGATTTCCGGTGATCGCGGCGAAGCCTCCCCGGCTGCTAGCGTGATGTGCGTCATAGCGCGAACCTGTTGGGGAGGAAATGCCGATGACAGTGACGGGCGATCAGGCCACCAGTGGATTACCCGCGCCGAGTCCGGAGGAAGTCGGCGAGAACTACGACAAGTTCGGTGATCTGTACGGGCTCACCGTCGGCGATGTCGGCCTGCACGTGGGCATGTGGGCCCGGCCGGGGGAACGCGAGCCCTCCTCGACGCTCGGCGATCTCGCGAACCGGGCACAGGAGCGGCAGACCGCCTATCACGTCGAAACCCTCGGGCTGCGCGCGGACGAGCACCTGCTGGACATCGGGTGCGGCACCGGCCTGCCCGCGGTCCGGATGGCCCAGCACCGCGGTGGCCGGGTCACCGGGATCACCGTCAGCCGGGAGCAGGTCACCACGGCCACCGGGACGGCGCGGAAACACGGCGTTTCGGAGCGCGTTTCGTTCCGTCTCGGCAACGTGATGGCCCTCGACTTCGCGGACGGGACGTTCGACGCGGCCCTGGCGGTCGACGCGTACGCGCATCTGTCCGACCGGCCGGGGGCCTTCCGGGAGACCGCGCGGGTGCTGCGGCCCGGTGGTCACTTCCTGCTCAACGACTTCACCCTCCGCGGGACACCGCCGCCGGAGGGCCTGGACGCGTACCGCCGGACCTGGTGCTGCCCGCCCCCGGTCCGGCTGACCGAGACGCTGGGGATGGCCGAGGCCGCGGGCTTCGAACTGGTCAAGGCCGAGAGCATGACCCCGAGCTGTGAGTTCAGCGGCGAGCTGATGGCGCTGCTCTACGCCGAGAAACGCGACGAGATCGCCGAGCGGTACGGGACCGGGCTCACCGCCGAGATGGATCGGCTGCTGCCGCTGATGCGGTCGTTGTTCCGTGACCACATCGGCTATTACCTGTACCTGCTGCGCAAACCCGCGCGGAACTGACTCCGTGCCCGTCCGTGAATGCCACATTGAGGGACTCTGAGTCCCTCAATGTGGCATTCACGGACCACGACCGTCCGGTGCGGGTCAGGGGAGGAGCAGGAGCTTGCCAGTGGTGCGGCGGCCCTGGAGGTCCTCGTGCGCCTTCCGCGCGTCGGCCAGCGCGTACCGGCCGCCGATCCGGATGCTCAGCGCACCGTCGGTCACGGCCTCGAACAGCTCGGTGGCCCGCCAGTCCAGTTCCTCGCGCGTGCGGACGTAGTGCGCCGAGGTCGGCCGGGTGAGGTAGAGCGAGCCGCCGGAGTTGAGCCGCTGCGGGTCGATCGGCGGCACCGGGCCGCTCGCCGCGCCGAACAGCGCCAGCAGCCCGCGCACCTTCAGGCTCGCCAAGCTGCCGTCCACAGTGGACTTCCCGACGCCGTCGTACACCACCGAGACGCCCTCGCCGCCGGTCAGCTCCCTGGCACGCGCGGCGAAGTCCTCCCGGTCGTAACGGATGACGTCGTCGGCGCCCGCCTCGCGGGCGAGCTGTTCCTTCTCCTCGGTCGACACCGTGCCGATCACCCGGGCGCCGCGCGC
Organism: Amycolatopsis samaneae; assembly: GCF_039541975.1. NCBI lineage: Bacteria > Bacillati > Actinomycetota > Actinomycetes > Pseudonocardiales > Pseudonocardiaceae > Amycolatopsis > Amycolatopsis samaneae. The sequence continues at coordinate 124,485 of NZ_BAABHG010000002.1, read as the reverse complement.
CTTCGCCAGCTGGACCAGCAGCAGGCCGACCCCGCCCGCGGCGGCGTGGATCAGCACGTCGTCGCCGGGCTTGACCTCGTAGGTCGAGGCGACCAGGTAGTGCGCGGTGACGCCCTGCAGCATCGTCGCGGCCGCGACCTCGTCCGAAACGCCTTCGGGCACCTTCACCGCGACCTCGGCCGGGACCAGCTTGCGCGTGGCGTAGCTCCCGATCGACCCCTGCCAGGCGACGCGGTCGCCGGGGGTGAAGCCGGTCACGTCCGCGCCCACCGCGGCGACCGTGCCCGAGCCCTCCAGGCCCGGCACGAACGGCGTCGGGATCGGGTAGATGCCCTCCCGCTGGTAGGTGTCGATGTAGTTCACGCCGGCCGCGGCGACGTCGACCAGGAGCTCGCCCGGCCCCGGCCCGGCGATCTCGACCTCGGCGATCTCCAGCACGTCCGGGCCACCGGGCCGGACGACCTGTACTGCGGTGGGCATCGTTCCTCCTCGCATGGGGGTGGGTCCGCCAGTGGTAACTATGGCCGAGGCCACGGTTGTTCCGCGCCATGGCCGTCGGCCGGTTAAGCTCCCGGACGTGGCTGAGCAGACCGAGCACCCGAGCGTCCCGACCGCGCGCCAGCTCTCCGCCGCGCGCGACTTCGTCAAGCGGCACGGCAAGCCCTCGCGCGCGGTGGTGGAGAACATCGGCCGGGCCGGTGCCCGCGTCGTGCTGGTGGGCGCCGATGGCGCGCTCGGCGACGTCGTCGTCGCGGACACCGACGCCGGGGAAGCGCTCGTCGCGGGCGTCGAGGACCTCGAAGCGGCCACCTGGGACAGCGAGACGGTCAACGCCGCCAAGATCGGGCCGGACCACCGGCGCCGGATGGCCGGCCTGTGAGCTTCTCGGCGATCCTCGTCGGCTGCCCCCAGCTGCCCGAAGGCGACGGTGACGAGCACGCCGTGCCCGCCGCGCTGGCCGACCTCGGCTTCGGCGTGCGCTGGGCGTCGTGGGACGAGGAGTCCGTGGACTTCGCCGCCGCCGACGTGGTCGTCCTGCGGGCGAGCTGGGACTACGCCGAGCGCCGCGAGGAGTTCCTCGGCTGGTGCGAGTCCGTGCCCGCGCTGGCGAACGCGGCGCCGGTGGTGCGCTGGAACACCGACAAGGCCTACCTCGCCGAGCTGATCGGCACCGGGCTGCCGGTGGTGCCGACCGAACTGGTCAAGCCCGGCGACGAGGCGCGCTGGCCCGGCTCGGACTTCGTCGTCAAACCGTCGGTGGGCGCCGGTTCCCGTGGCGCGGCGCGGTTCGCCGCCGGGGCGGGCGAGGACGCGCGGGCGCACCTGGCCGCGCTGCACGACGACGGGCACACCGCGCTCGTCCAGCCCTACCAGTCCAGTGTGGACACGCACGGCGAGACGGCGCTGGTGTACTTCGGCGGGATCTACTCGCACGCCTTCACCAAGAGCGCGATGCTCGGCGCCGAACTGGACGCGTCCGGCCTCTACCTCACCGAGACCCTCGCGGCCACCGAACCGGCGGCCGAGCTGCGCGCGCTGGCCGAGGACACGCTCGACGCGGCGTCGGCGCTGCTCGGCATTCTGCGCGCCGAACTGCTCTACGCCAGGGTCGATCTCGTGCGCGGGGAGGACGGCGCGCCGCTGCTGCTGGAACTGGAGCTCGCCGAGCCGTCCCTCGGCTTCCGCCACGCCGACCCCGGCGCGCCGCTGCGGTTCGCCTCCGCCGTGCGCCAGCAGCTCGCCTAGGCCGGGATCCGTTTCGCGGCAAGGCGTTCCGCGCGCGGCCAGCGGACGTCGCTGGCGAGGCCGAAGCGTTCGAACAGCCAGATCACCCGCGCCGAGACGTCGAGCTGCCCGCGCAGCACCCCGTGCCGCGCGCAGGTCGGGTCGGCGTGGTGCGAGTTGTGCCACGACTCGCCCATGGACAGGATCGCCAGCGGCCAGAAGTTGGCGGCCTTGTCCCTGCTGGCGAACGGCCGGTCGCCGACCAGATGGCAGATCGAGTTCACCGACCACGTCACGTGGTGCAGGAACGCGATCCGGACCAGGCCCGCCCAGAAGAACGCCGTGACCGCGCCCCACCACGACCAGCTGACCAGCCCGCCGAGCACGGCGGGCAGCGCGAGGCTCAGCGTGATCCACAGCCAGAAGTACCGGTTGACGAACCGCAGGTCGCGATCGCCGACCAGATCGGGCGCGAACCGGTCGTAGTTGGTCACCTCGCGCTGGAACAGCCAGCCCATGTGCGCGTGCCAGAAACCGCGCAGCAGCGCCACGGGCGAGGTCCCGAACAGCCACGGCGAGTGCGGATCGCCCTCGCGGTCGGCGTAGGCGTGGTGACGGCGGTGGCTCGCGACCCAGAAGATCACCGACCCCTGCACCGCCATGCCGCCCGCCACGGCCAGCACGATCCGCAGGCGGCGCCCGGTCTTGAAGGCGCCGTGGGTGAAGTAGCGGTGGTACCCGACGGTCACCCCGAGCGTGCCCACGGTGTAGAACACCGCGGCCAGCGTGAGGTCCAGCCAGGACAGTCCCCAGCCCCACGCCAGCGGGAGCGCGGCGAGCAGCGCCGCGAACGGGATGAGCAGGAAGGTCTTGAGGACGATCATCTCGCCGGCGCCGCGGCGGCCGGAGATCAGTGGTTTCGGGGCGGTGCCGGACTTCTCGGCACCGGATTTCACGGTGCCGGATTTCTCGGTGCCGGACCGGACGGGGCTGGACTTCATGGGAGCGTCACCTCGGCGCTTCGCGGGAGTACCGAGGCGGAGCGTAGGCGCGCGGGCTGGCGGGGACGCCGACGCGACATTACGTCCGGATGGCCGCTGGAAGTCCGGTGCGGCTCAGCTCGTGGCGGCGAGTTCCCGCTCCGGCGCGGTGCGCGAGGTGACCGGGCCGCGGTCGCGGGCGCCGCACCACAGCGCGGCGGTCGCGATGATCACCAGCGCCGAACCGAGGACGTGGAAGGAGACCATCGCCTCGGGCACCCCGAGCGCGTACTGCAACGAGCCGAGCCCGCCCTGGGCGAGCGCGACGATCCAGACGATCGCGTAGCGGCGCCACAGGTCGCGGGGCGCGCCGGACCGCGTCAGCAGCAGGCCGAACATCGCCAGCACGATCAGGTAGACCACCAGCAGTCCACCGTGGACCTGGGCGAGCGTCGCGATCGGCGCGGCGAGCCGGTGGGTGTTGAGGTCACCGCCGTGCGGCCCGGCCCCGGTGACCGTGGTCCCGGCGATCAGTACCGCCCACATCGTCACGATGAGCCCCACGAGCATCTTCCGTCCGGCGGGCGGGACGAGCCAGCGCGGTTCGTCGTCGCCCTCACCGAAGGCGCGCAGCAGCAGCACCGCGCACCACACCAGCGGGGTGGAGACGAGGAAGTGGATCGCGACCGTCCACCATTCGAGCTTGGCCAGCACGGTCATCCCGCCGACGACGGCCTGCAGCACCACGCCCGCGGGCATCGTCCAGGCGAGCTTGACCAGGCGGCGGCGCTCCGGGTGGTCGAGCCGCACCCGCCACGCGGTGATGACGCACAGCGCGGCCACCGCGATCACGACGCCGGTGAGCATGCGGTTGGAGAACTCGATCCACTGGTTGAGCGCGTGCAGCTCCGGGTGCGCGACCGGGACGATGCTGCCCTCGACGCAGGTGGGCCAGGTCGGGCAGCCGAGGCCCGATCCGGTGACCCGCACGACCGACCCGGTCACCCCGATCCCCGCCTGGGCGATGACCGCCGCGACGGCGACCGCGCGCTGGACCGCGGCGGAGGGATAGGGCAGTCGGGCGATCAGCTTCTCCAGTGGCGGCACCGTTCGATGGTAGAACGGCGTATTCGCAGGCATACAGCGGGGCGGATCCCGGTTTCCGGGAGCTCGCGCTCCGGAAGGCGGCCGGAGCGGGGCGGTCCGCGACCTGGTCGCGCGTACGGTGTATGCCGATCACGGAGCGCGACCGGGTGACGCGCAGGCGACTCGCCGGACACCGGACGACCCGGGAACTGTGTCAAGTGGTGGTTAAAACGTCAGACCCCGTGTCGGCCGGTGTTACACCGGCGGTCGGCTCGCCGGCCCGCCGGGTGTTCGGGTGCGGTCTACGATAATCGGCCCTACTGGTGAGTTGACGACGAAAACCGCTGATTTTCCTGAATCTGACTAAGGAATTTGGCGCGTTGGGTCTTTTGGGGTAATCGGATGTTCGCCTCCGTGGCCTGGCCGCGATGTTGATCGGCGTCACCCTTTCGGGCGGAACTGCGGTTAGGATGGCGACTGCGGGTAGCTGGCCGTGGGGGCGCCACTGTGCGGGGGTGGTGGGGCAGAGATCTAGGGGGTGGAATGGTGATAACTTCATATGACGAAGCTTTGGTGTTTTTGCGTGAATTGACCGAAAAAACCGTAGGCGGATCCGGCGGTTCGGTATTGGTCGACGGGGGGCTGGCGAGCGGAAAGACGCAACTTCTGAACGAATTCCTGGAGGAAGCGGGAAAAGCCGACGTTCAGCTGCTGACCGCGAGCGGGGCGAAAATGGAGACCGGCCTGCAGATGGGGGTCGTCGACCAGCTCTTCCGGGGAATCGGACTGCCGGCGGGGCTCACCGAAGGTATTTCCCGGATGCTCACCGAGTGCTCGGCGGGCGCGGGGTGCGAGCGACGGGACGAGTGTGCGATCGAAACTCTCGGCGTCTCCACTGTGCGGGAGGTCTGCGCGGCGTTGCTGGAACTGGCGAGGACCTGCCCGGTCGTGATCGCCGTCGATGATCTCCACCACGCGGACCGCTGGTCGCTGAGGCAGTTCCTTTACGTGCAACGCCGGATAAGATCGGCACCGATTCTGATGGTGTTCACCGAATGGGATCGGCCGGATCCGGAGGTGGCCTGGTTCCGTTCGGAATTCACCCGTCATCCTCATCACCGGTTCCGGCTGCCGGCGTGGTCGGAGAAATCGATTGCCGAGCTGGTGGCGAAGACCGCGGATCCGGGCGCGGCTTCGTTCGCCGCGGAGTTCCGCCGGTTGAGCGGGGGCAATCCGATGCTCGTCAACGCGCTGGTGGAGGATTCCTGGGGTGGGGAGGCCGGGGGCCCGCCGGTCGCCGGGCCTGCCTTCGGCCAGGCCGTGCTGGCCTGTCTGCACCGGTGGGAGCCCGAGCTGCTGACCGTCGCGCAGGCGGTGGCGATCCTTCGCGACGACGCCACGCTCGATCTCGTCGGGCGGCTGGCCGGAATCCAGGCCGAGGGGGCGAGGCAGGTCATCGACGTCCTCACCGCCGCCGGACTGCTCACCGCCGCCTGCCGGTTCCGGCACGAGGTCGCGGAGGTGGCGGTGCTCGACAGCCTCTCGGGGCCCGAACGCGCGCGCCTGCGGGTCCGGGCCGGTGAACTGCTCTTCTGGCAGGGATTCTCCGCCGAACGCGTCGCCCGGTACCTGCTCGCCGCGGACCAGGTTCCGGCGAGCTGGGGTGTCGGTGTCCTCTGCGACGCGGCGGCGGTCGCCCTGGCCGGCGACGACATCTCTCTCGGCCGCCGGTACCTCGAACTCGCCCTGACCGCCGCCGTGGACGACGACGAGCAGATCAAGATCACGAAGGTGCTGGCGCAGGCCACCTGGCGGGTCAACCCCTCGGCGGCGGCGCCCTATGTCGCGCGCCTGCGGGACGCGGTGCTCGCGGGCACGCTGGCCGGTGACGACGTTGTCACCGTGGTCCGGCACTCCCTGTGGCAGGGGGACGGCGAGACGACCGTGAAGGCGCTGGATCTGCTCAACGGATCGGCGGACTCCTCGAGTGCCCAGGTGGAGGCCGAGCTGCGACTGGCCTACGAGTGGTCCTACGGCTCTTCGCACGGGCGTTTCAGTGACGTCACCTCGGAGTCGGGGCGTGATCCGTGGGCCTCGGCGGCGAACGTCCTCGCCAGGCTGTGGACCGACGGGGGGAGCGAGCCCGCGACGGCGAGCGCGGAGCACGTCCTGCAGAGCTGCCGGCTGGGCGACACGACGCTGGAGGCGGTCGGCATCGCGATCCTGGCGCTGGTCTACGGCGGCAAGGGCGACCGGGCCGCGTGGTGGTGCGAGAGGCTGATCGAGGAGGCGGACCGGCGGCGCGCGGTGACCTGGCAGGCGATGCTCGGCACGATCCGCGCGGGCCTGTCGCTGCGGCGCGGCGAGGCGGACACGGCCGCCCGGCAGGTCAAGGCGGCGTTCGAGCTGCTGCCCGCGCGGAGCTGGGGAGTGCTCATCGGGTATCCCCTGACGACGTCGCTGCTGGCGAACACCGAGCTCGGCCGGTTCGACGTGGCCGCCGAGCTCGTCCGGCAGCCGGTCCCGGAAGCCATGTTCGCCACCCTCGGCGGGCTGCGCTACCTGCACGCGCGCGGCCGCTACCATCTCCGCACCGAGCGCGTTCTCGCGGCGATCAGCGACTTCCAGCGGTGCGGTCTCCTGATGCGGGAGCGGGAACTGGACATGCCGATGCTGGTGGCCTGGCGGACCGACCTCGCCGAGGCCAACCTCCTGCTGGGGCGGACGACGGTGGCGCGTGATCTGGCCAGGCAGCAGCTCGACCACCCGAGGGCCCTGGACTCGCGGACCCAGGGCATCACCCTGCGCGTGCTCGCCGCGGCCAGTCCGGTGCCGGACCGGCCGGTCATGCTCAAGCAGGCGATCGAATGCCTGCAGGCCGCCGGTGACCGGCTCGAGCTGGCCAAGACCCTCACCGCGTTGAGCGCGACCTGTCAGGAGCTGGGCGAGTTCGACCGGGCGCGGCTGCTCGCCCGGCGAGCCGCGCAGGAACTCAAGTTCTGCCACGCCGGGGCCCCCGCCCCGGACGACGTCGCCCCCGAAACCGGCGAGCCGGACGGGAGTACGGCCGAGGATCTCGAGCCGCCACTGCTCAGCGGCGCCGAACGGCGGGTCGCCGAACTCGCCGCGCTGGGCCACACGAACCGGGAAATCGGGCGTCAGCTGTTCGTCACGGTCAGCACAGTCGAGCAGCACCTCACGCGGATATACCGCAAGCTGGGGGTCACCAGCAGGAGCGATCTTCCCGGAAGGCTCGACGACTGAACGTGGCCTTGTCGCGACACCGGCCACCCTGTCGCCGATAGCGCTTTCCGGCACCGGGTACGGGTGCGGCTAGGGGCGCGTAGGGGTGTCGGCAGGCGAACGGTTTTCCTACTGTCGGGGTTCGCCGATGTAATCGGGAACATCTGGACGTCCTCGGCGTCGGCCGGCTCCCGCCGGGTTCGGACGGGCAGGGCCGCCGAAACCAGGCGACGCTCGCCGGGGGCGCCGAAACTCGTCCGCCCCAGGAGGCAAAGCGGTATGTGTGGAATCGTCGGTTGGGTGTCGTTCGAGCGTGACCTCACACGCGAACGGCAGGTTCTCGAAGCCATGACCGCGACCATGGCGTGCCGCGGCCCCGACGCTTCCGGTCTCTGGATGCGACGGCGGGCCGGGCTCGGTCACCGGCGGCTGGCGGTGATCGACCCGCCCGGCGGCGCGCAGCCGATGACGGCCGAGGCCGGGGACGACGTGGTCGCGCTGACCTACAGCGGCGAGGTGTACAACTACGCCGAACTCGGCGACGAGCTGCGTCGCCGCGGGCACCGGTTCGACACCCGCAGCGACACGGAGGTCGTCCTGCACGCCTACCTCGAGTGGGGCGAGGCGATGGCGGAACGGCTCAACGGTATGTACGCGTTCGCCATCTGGGACGGGCGGAGCGAAAAGCTCGTGCTCGTCCGCGACAGGCTCGGCGTGAAGCCGCTTTACCACCACCGGACCGCCGACGGGATGCTGTTCGCCTCGGAGCCGAAGGCGATCCTGGCGCACCCGTCGGCCGAGCCGATGCTGACCACGGACGGGGTACGGGAGCTGTTCACCAGCTCGCGCACGCCCGGGCACGCGATCTGGGCCGGCATGCGGGAGGTCCGGCCGGGCACGGTGGTGACGGTCGACGCCACCGGGCTTCGGGAACACGTCTACTGGCGGCTGGAAGCGGCCGCGCACGCCGACGACCTCGACACGACGGTCGCGACCGTGCGGGAGCTGCTGGACGATTCGGTGGCCCGGCAGCTCGTGTCCGACGTTCCGTTGTGCGCCCTGCTTTCCGGCGGTCTGGACTCGAGCGCGGTCACGGCGCTGGCCGCGCGGCATCCCGGTCCGGCCGGCGCGCCGATCCGGAGCTTCATGGTGGATTTCGTGGGCCAGTCCGCGAACTTCGTGCCCGACGACCTGCGCGACACCCCGGATGGGCCGTTCGTGCGCGACGTCGTGGCGAACTCCGGCACGGACCACCGCGACATCGTCCTCAGTGGACAGGCGCTGGCCGATCCCGCCGTCCGGCGGGCCACGATCGAGGCGAAGGACGTGCCGATCGGTGTCGGCGAGCTCGACAACTCGCTTTACCTGCTCTTCAAAGCCATCCGAGAACACTCCACGGTGGCACTGTCCGGTGAGGCCGCCGACGAAACCTTCGGTGGCTACCGCTGGTTCCACGATCCGAACGTGGTGAACGCCGAAACCTTCCCGTGGGTCGCGGCGTTCATGGGTGATCCGGCGAAGAAGAAGGATGTCGAAGGCACCGCGTCGGCGTTCTTCGCCCCCGAGTTCGCCCGCGTCCTGGACGGCGGGACCTACATCCGGGACCACTACGCGTCCGCGTTGCGCGAGGTGCCGCGGCTCGACGGGGAGGATCCGAAGGAGCGGCGGATGCGGGAACTGTGCTATCTGCACCTGACCCGCTACCTTCGGCTGCTGCTCGATCGCAAGGACCGGCTCAGCATGGCCGTGGGCCTGGAGGTCCGGGTGCCCTACTGCGACCACCGGCTGGTGCAGTACGTGTTCAACGCGCCGTGGTCGATGAAAGCCTTCGACGGCAGGGAAAAGAGCCTGCTGCGCGCGGCGACGGCGGACGCGCTGCCGCGGTCGGTGCTTGAGCGCGTCAAGAGCCCCTATCCCTCCACACAGGACCCGAAGTACGTCCACGCGTTGCGGGAACAGGCCCGGGACCTGCTCGCCGAACCGGGAAGCCGGGTCTTCGACGTGTTCGACCGGGAAAGGATCGCCGCCGCGGTGGGCATGGAGTCGCCGCTGCCGATGCCGGTGCGGTTCGCGCTGGAGTGGATGCTCGACGTCGCCACCTGGTTCGAGGTGCGCAGCCCGGTACTGAAGCTGCTTTAGGGGCAGGTGCGGGACACGCAGGGGTTGGCAGCGCGCCACGGTGCTCACTAGCGTCGGACACGTTCCCGGTCTTCCTTGTGCAGAGGGAAAAACACTCGGTATCGGGGCGCGGGCGCCCGCCGTTCCGAGCGGCTCGGGGTGTCCACGGATGGTTTCGAGATTGGCTGGGGACGCAGATGGGCAATGACGAGCGACTTCGTGAGTATCTCAAGCGCGCCACCGCCGATCTTCAGCAGACGAAACGGCGGCTGCGCGAGGCCGAGGCCGAACGGCACGAGCCGATCGCGATCGTCGGGATGGCCTGTCGCTTCCCCGGCGGTGTCACCACCCCCGAAGAACTGTGGGACCTCGTCGTCTCCGGCACGGACGGGATCTCGGCGTTCCCGCGCAACCGCGGCTGGGACGTCGAGGGGATCCACGACCCGGAACCCGCGACGCCGGGCCGGACCTACGTCCGCGAAGGCGGGTTCCTGCACGACGCCGGTGAGTTCGACGCGGAGTTCTTCAAGATCAGCCCCCGGGAGGCGCGGGAAACCGATCCACAGCAACGCGTGCTGCTGGAAATCGCCTGGGAGGCCTTCGAACGCGCGGGCCTCGACCCGGTGTCCCTCAAGGGAAGCGCGACCGGGGTGTTCGCCGGGGTCGTCTACCACGACTACCCCGGCGACTCGGCGACCGGGGCGCTGGCCAGCGTGGCCTCGGGCCGCGTCGCGTACGCCTTCGGCCTCGAGGGGCCCGCCGTCACGATCGACACGGCCTGCTCGTCGTCGCTCGTGGCTCTGCACACCGCGATGCGCGCCCTGCGTGCCGGGGACTGCTCGCTCGCGCTGGCGGGCGGTGTCACCGTGATGGCCACCCCGGACTCGTTCGTCGGGTTCAGCCAGGATCGGGGCCTGGCCCCGGACGGCAGGTCGAAGTCGTTCGCCGCGGCCGCCGACGGCACCAGCTGGGGCGAGGGCGCCGGGCTGCTCGTCGTGGAGCGGCTCGCCGACGCCCGGCGGCTCGGGCATCCGGTGCTCGCGGTGATCCGGGGCAGCGCGGTCAACTCCGACGGCGCGTCGAACGGGTTGACCGCGCCGAACGGTCCCTCCCAGCAGCGGGTGATCCGGCAGGCGCTCGCGGACGCCCAGCTGACGCCGGACCAGGTCGACGCCGTCGAGGCCCACGGCACCGGCACCACCCTCGGCGATCCCATCGAGGCGCAGGCGCTGCTCGCCACCTACGGCGCCGGCCGACCGGCCGACCGCCCGCTGCTGCTGGGCTCGATCAAGGCGAACATCGGCCACGCGCAGGGAGCCTCCGGCGTGGCCGGGGTGATCAAGATGGTGCAGGCGCTGCGCGCCGGTGTGCTGCCGCCCCTGCTGCACCTGGACCGGCCGACCCCGAAGGTGGACTGGGCCTCGGGCGCGGTGCGGCTGCTCACCGGGACCGAGGACTGGCCGGCGGTCGATCGCCCGCGCCGTGCCGCGGTGTCCTCGTTCGGGATCAGCGGCACGAACGCGCACCTGATCCTCGAAGAGGCCCCGGCCGGATCCGGTGGCGAGGAACGGGACGGGGACGAGGTGGCCGCGCTGCCCTGGGTACTTTCCGGCCGGACCGAAGAAGCGCTGCGTGCGCAGGCCGGGCGACTTCTGTCGCATGTGGACACCCAGGAAGACCTGGCGGCGCTGGACATCGGGTATTCGCTGGTGACCCGGCGCTCGGACTTCGAGCACCGGGCGGTGGTCGTCGGCCGGGACCTCGAGACGCTGCTCGCCGGGCTGCGGAAGCTGGCCGCCGGGGAAACCGCCGCTTCGGTGGTCGTCGGGCAGGCCGGTCCGGTGGGCAGGACGGTCTTCGTCTTCCCCGGCCAGGGTTCGCAGTGGCCGGGGATGGCGCGGTCGCTGCTCGCCACCTCACCGGTGTTCGCCGACCGGATCGCCGCGTGCGAGGAGGCCCTTTCCCCTTACGTCGGCTGGTCGCTCACCGCGGTGCTCCGCGGCGAGGCCGGGGGACCGGACCCGGCGCGGGTGGACGTCGTCCAGCCGGCGCTGTGGGCGGTGATGGTGGCACTGGCGGCGCTGTGGCGGTCCTGCGGGATCCGGCCCGACGCGGTGCTCGGTCACTCGCAGGGCGAGATCGCCGCGGCGACGGTCGCGGGTGTCCTGTCGCTCGCCGACGCCGCCAGGGTGGTCGCGTTGCGCAGCATCGCGATCGGCGACGTGCTCGCCGGGCGCGGCGGCCTGGTGTCGGTCGCGCTGCCCGCTGCGGAGGCCAGGGCCCGGCTGGAGCGCTGGGCCGGGCGGCTTTCGATCGCGGCGGACAACGGGATCGGTTCGGTGGTGGTGGCCGGCGGGGGCGACGCCCTCGACGAGCTGGTCGCGGAGCTGGCCGAGGCCGGCGTCCGGGCCAAGCGGATCCCGGTGGACTACGCCTCGCATTCCACGCAGGTCGAGGACATCCGGGAACGGCTGCTGCGCGAACTGGCACCCGTGTCCCCCGGGAACGGCGAGATCCCGATGCTCTCCACGGTGACCGGGGAGTGGCTCGGCGCGGACGAAGCGGACGCCGCGTACTGGTACGCCAACCTGCGCGAGACGGTGGAGTTCACCGCCGCGGTGCGGACACTGACCGAGCTGGGGCACACCACTTTCGTCGAGGTCGGCCCCCATCCGGTGCTGACCATGAGCACGCAGGAGACACTCGACACGCTGGACCACGCGGGCGTGGTGACCGGTACGCTCCGCCGCGACGACGGCGGGCTGGACCGGTTCTACTCCGCGCTCGGCGAACTCCACGTGCGTGGGGTGTCGCCGGACTGGACGGTGACGCTGCCCGGTGGCCGCCCGGTGGATCTGCCCACCTACGCCTTCCAGCGGCGCCACTACTGGCACCGGTCACCGGCCGGGCAGGGGCGGGCGGTCACCGATCCCGGGGACGCGGCCTTCTGGGACGCCGTCGAACGCGGTGAGCTGGCGGCGTGGGCGGAGCGTCTCCAGGTCGACGCCGCGGCTCTGGGGGCCGTCGCTCCCGGGCTGTCGGCCTGGCGCGCCGAGCGCCGCGCGGCCGCCATGACCGACGGCTGGCGCTACCGGCTGACCTGGGAGCCGGTGGCCGGTCCACGACCGGACCGGCTCGACGGCCGCTGGCTCGTCGTGCTTCCCGCCGGGGCCGGGGAACTCGCGGAGGCGGTCGCCGGGGCGCTGACCGGGCTCGGCGCCGGGGTGACGCGGGCGGTCGCACCGTCCGAAGTGGACAGGGTGACGCTGCGGGAGTGGCTGCGCACGAGGTTCGGCGGCACCGAACCCGACGGTGTGGTGTCGCTGCTCGGCCTGGACGGGCGGGCGCATCCCGCTCACCCGGCGCTGTCCCTCGGGAGCGTGGCCACGATCGGCCTGCTGCAGGCGCTGGACGACCTCGGCGTCGCCGCCCGCCGGTGGTGCGTGACCGCGGGCGCCTTCGCGGTCGCCGGGGCGGGCGATCCGGTGGACCCCGGTCAGACCGCGCTGTGGGGCCTCGGCGCGGTCCTCGCCGTCGAACGGGCGGAGGTCTGGGGCGGGCTGCTGGACCTCGGTGGTCCCGCCGCCGCGCCGGCGGCGCTGGCGGCGGCCCTGTCCGGGACCGCCGGTGACCAGGTGGCGGTCCGCGGTGACCGGCTGTTCGCCCGGCGCCTGGTCCGCGCGCCCCTCGGCGACGTCGCCGCGAAACGCCCTTGGCGTCCGCGCGGCACGATCCTGATCACCGGGGGTACCGGCGGTCTCGGTGCCGGGCTGGCGCGCTGGCTGGCCCGGAACGGCGCGGAGCACCTGGTGCTGGCCGGTCGGCGCGGTCGCGCGGCGACCGGCGCCGTCGAACTCGAAGCGGAGCTGATCGACTCGGGCGCCCAGGTCACGATCGCCGCCTGCGACGTCACCGACCGGGCCGCGCTGGCGGACCTGATCGCGGCGATCCCCGCGGACAGGCCACTCACGGCCGTGGCGCACGCCGCCGGGGTGGCGAGCTTCGGCGCGCCGCTGGCGGACGCGTCACCCGGCGAGTTCGCGGCCGTGGGCGACGCCAAGATCGCGGGCGCGGGCAACCTGGACGAGGTGCTCGGTGACCGGCCGCTCGACGCGTTCGTGCTGTTCTCTTCCGGCACCGCGGTCTGGGGGAGTGTCGGGCAGGCCGCCTACGGCTTCGCGAACGCCTACCTCGACGGGTTCGCCCACTGGCGAAGGGCGAGGGGACGGCCCGCGACCTCCATCGCGTGGGGAGCCTGGGACGGCGGGATGTCGAGCGGGGAGGCCGGTGCGGAGCTCAAGCGGCTCGGCCTGGAGCCGATGGCGGCGGAAGCGGCCATCCGGGTGCTCCGGCAGGCGGTCGAACAGGACGAGACCACCCTCGTGGCCGCCGCCTTCGACTGGCGGCGGTTCGCGCCGGCGTACACACTCGCGCGCGCCCGCCCGCTGCTCGACGCGCTGCCCGAGGTCCGCGAGATCCTGGCCGAGGACGCCGCGGCCGGGACGGGCGATCCGGCGGGGATGGCGGCCCGCCTGGCGGCGATGACGGCCGCCGAGCGCGGGCGCGCGCTGCTCGACCTGGTGCGTGAGCAGGTCGCGGCGATCCTCGGCTACGAAGAGCCGACGGAGCTCGAACTCGGCAGGGCGTTCAAGGATCTCGGCTTCGACTCCGTCACCGCGGTCGACCTGCGCAACCGGCTGAGCGCCGCGGTGGGCAGGAAACTGCCCGCCACGCTGGCGTTCGACCACGCCAGCCCGTCGGCACTGGTCGAGTACCTGCGGGGCGAGCTGGGCGGGGGCGAAACCACCGACGTGCACACCGTGCTCGACCGGTTCGAGGAAACGGTACCGGGACTCACCCCGGACGACGCCGAGCAGGTGACCCGCCGGCTGCGGGCGGTGCTGGCGAAGCTCACCGCGTCCCGTGACGACGGCGAGGACCTGGGGGGACGGCTCGAGACGGCCACGGCCGACGACGTCTTCGCCCTCATCGACAACGAACTCGGCCTTGCCTGAGCGACCGGAAAAGGGACCTGGGACTGCGATGCCCGACGACGAGAAGCTGCTCGAATACCTGAAGCGCGTCACCGCCGACCTGCAGCAGACTCGCCGGCGGCTGCGGGAGACCGAGGAGGCGGCGGCCGAACCTATCGCGATCGTCGCGATGAGCTGCCGGTACCCGGGCGGGGTGCGCTCGCCGGAGGATCTCTGGGCGCTCGTCGCCGAGGGCGGGGACGCGATCACCGGTTTCCCGGACAACCGCGGCTGGGATCTCGAACGGCTCCGGGACCCGGGTGCGGACCGCACCGGGACCAGCTATGTGCACGCCGGTGGTTTCCTCCACGACGCGGGCGAGTTCGACCCCGGGTTCTTCGGGATCAGCCCGCGCGAGGCGCTGGCCACCGATCCGCAGCAGCGGCTGATGCTTGAGGTCTGCTGGGAAGCCTTCGAGCGCGCCGGGATCGATCCGGCTTCGGTGCGGGGATCCCGCGTCGGCGTCTTCGCCGGTGCGGGGGTGCAGGACTACGGCTCCCTGCTGGAGTCGGTGCCCGAACTGGCCGAGCAGTACATGGCCACCACCAACGTGTCCGCCGTCGTGTCCGGCAGGGTCGCCTACACGCTGGGGCTGGAGGGACCCGCGGTCACGGTGGACACCGCGTGCTCGTCGTCGCTGACCGCACTGCACCTGGCCTCCCGGTCGCTGCGGTCGGGTGAGTGCGCGATGGCGCTGGCCGGCGGGGTGATGGTGATGGCCACCCCGGCGCCGTTCGTCGCGTTCAGCAGGCAGCGCGGGCTGGCACCGGACGGCCGCTGCAAGCCGTTCTCCGATTCGGCCGACGGCACGGGCTGGTCCGAGGGCGCCGGGATGCTGTTGCTGGAGAGGCTTTCCGACGCGCGGCGGCTCGGGCATCCGGTGCTCGCCGTGGTCCGGGGCAGCGCGGTCAACTCGGACGGGGCGTCCAACGGGCTCACCGCGCCGAACGGATCGGCACAGCGCGACGTCATCCGCCAGGCGCTCGCCGCCGCCGGTCTGTCCACAATGGACGTCGATGCCGTCGAGGCGCACGGTACCGGTACCACGCTGGGGGACCCGATCGAGGCGCAGGCGCTGCTGGCCACCTACGGCCGCGGCCGTCCGGCGGACCGGCCGCTGTGGCTGGGGTCGGTCAAGTCGAACCTGGGGCACACCCAGAGCGCGGCGGGGGTCGCCGGGGTCGTCAAGATGGTCATGGCGCTGCGCGAAGGCGTGCTGCCGAAGACCCTCCACGTGACCGAGCCGACCAGCCACGTCGACTGGACGACGGGCCGGGTCGAGCTGCTGACCGAGCGGATCGCGTGGCCGGTCGCCGAGCGGCCGCGACGAGCCGGCGTCTCCGCGTTCGGGCTGAGCGGGACCAACGCGCACGTCATCCTGGAGCAGGCGCCGGACGACCAGCCCGCCGAAACCCCGTCCGGCGGGCTGCCCGGCCCGGTGCCGTGGCCGTTGTCCGGCCACACGCCCGAAGCGTTGCGGGAGCAGGCCGCGCGCCTGCTGGCGCACCTGGAGGACCGGCCGGGGACGGCGCCGCTGGACGTCGGGTTCTCGCTGGCCACCGGCCGCGGCGCGTTCGAACACCGCGCGGTCGTCCTGGCCGGGGACCGTGCGGAAGCGCTGGCCGGGCTGGCGGCCGTGGCGCGGGACCGGGCCCGGCCCGGCGTGCCGCGCGGCACGGCGGACGCGGGGGCCACGGCCTTCCTGTTCACCGGCCAGGGCGCGCAGCGGCCGGGCATGGGCCGCGAGCTGTACGAGGCGTTCCCGGTGTTCGCGGAGGCGTTCGACGAGGTGGTCGCGGAGCTGGACGCGCGGCTCGGGTGTTCGCTGCGCGCGGTGCTCTGGGGCGAGGACGCCGAGGCGGTGCACCGGACGGAGTTCGCGCAGCCGGGGCTGTTCGCGGTCGAGGTGGCGTTGTTCCGGTTGTTCGAGTCCTGGGGCGTGCGGCCGGACTTCGTGGCCGGGCACTCGATCGGCGAGGTGGCCGCGGCCCACGTCGCGGGCGTGTGGCCGGTGGCCGACGCGGCCGAACTGGTGGTCGCGCGCGGGCGCCTGATGCAGGCGTTGCCCGCCGGTGGCGCGATGCTCGCGGTCGGCGCTCCCGAAGCGGAGGTCCTGACCTGGCTGCCGGACGGCGTGGACCTCGCGGCGGTCAACGGGCCGGACGCCGTCGTGGTGTCCGGCCCGGAACCGGGGGTGCTGGCCGTGGCGGCGCTCGCCGGGGCGCGGGGCCGCAGGTGCAGACGGCTCGACGTTTCCCACGCGTTCCACTCGGCGCTGATGGACCCCATGCTGGCGGAGTTCCGCGCCGTGGTCGAAGGACTTTCCTTCGCCGAACCGGAAATCTCCGGAGTGTCCACTGTGACCGGTGGCCCGGCCGTGGAGTGGGGCAGCCCGGAGTACTGGGTGCGGCACGTGCGGGAGCCGGTCCGGTTCGGGGACGGTGTCGGGTTCCTGGCCGGGGCGGGGGTGACGCGGTTCGCCGAGCTCGGCCCGGACGGGGTGCTGTCCGCCATGGTCCCGGCGATCGTGGATCCGGCGGTGGCCGTTCCCTTGCTGCGTAAGGAAACGGCCGAACCGGACAGCCTGCTCGCCGCCCTCGCGCGGCTGCACGTGGCGGGCGTGGCCCCGGACTGGGCCGCGGTGTTCGCCGGTTCCGGGGCGCGCCGCGCCGATCTGCCGACGTATGCCTTCCAGCGCGAGAACTACTGGATCGACGCCCGGTCCGTGGTGGGCGACCTCGCCTCGGCGGGTCTGGCCGGTGCCGACCACCCGCTGCTGGGCGCGGCCATCACTCTCGCCGACTCCGGGGGCGTGGTGCTCACCGGCCGGGTCTCGGTCGCCGCGCAGCCATGGCTGGCCGAGCACCGGGTGGAGGACGTCGTCGTCTTCCCCCCGGCGGCTTTCGCCGAACTCGCCATCCGCGCGGGTGACCAGAGCGGGCGCGCCGTGCTGGACGAACTCACCGTGCTCAGGCCGCTGGTGCTGCCCGAAACCGGCGGGGTCTGGCTTCAGGTCGTCGTCACTCCCGAGGAAGCCCGCGACGTCGTCACGATCTACGCGCGCGACGAAGTCGCCGGGCCCGACGGGCCGTGGACCCGCCAGGTGACCGGGGTGCTGCTCGGCGGGCGTGGCGCGGCCGAAGCGCTGACCGAGTGGCCGCCCGCGGACGCGAGGGAGCTCGATCCCGGCCCGGCGCTCCCGGAGTCACCGGTCGTCTGGCGATCCGGTGACGATCTGTTCGCCGAGGTCTCCCTGCCCGGCCGGATCCGCGGCGAAGCGGCCCGGTTCGGCCTGCATCCCAGCCTGCTGGAGTCCTGCCTTCGTCTGGCGACACTGCTCGGCGTCGACGAGAACGCCCAGGCGGTCGCGTGGTCCGGCTTCGAGCTGCACGCCGCGGGAGCCGCCGAGGTGCGGGTGAGGATCACCGCGCTGGACACCGACCGGGTCGCGCTGGTGCTCGCCGACGCGACGGGCGACCCGGTGGCCTCGATCGGCTCGGTGACGATGCGGCGGACGTCCCTCGAACCGGGCAGCGGCTTCACCGATTCGCTGTTCGAAGTCCAGTGGGCGGTCACGCCGGGAGCCGCCGAGGTTCCAGTGTCCACTGTGGACTGGGAGGAGGTTTCGGACGAGGTCCCCGACGTCGTCGTGCTGCGCTGTGCTCCCGGCGCCGACGGCGCGGCGGCGCTCGCGGCCACCCGGCGGACGCTCGCGGTCCTGCGGGATTTCCTTGCCGAGAAGAGGTTTTCCGCGGCCAGGCTGCTGGTGGTGACCGAGGGCGCCGTCGCGTTGCCGGGGGAGGGGGCACCCGATCTGGCGGGCGCGGCGGTGTGGGGCCTGGTGCGGTCGGCGCAGTCCGAGCACCCCGGCCGGATCCTGCTGGCCGACGTCCGGGGCGAGCCGGACCTCGCGGCCGTCGTGGCCGCGGGCGCGTCCCAGGTCGTGGTCCGCGACGGCGTTTCGCGCGCGGCCCGGCTGGTGCGCGCGCCGCTGGACGAGGCACGCGTGGGCACCGGATTCGGCCCCGGCGGCACGGTGCTGGTCACCGGCGCGACGGGATCGCTGGGCGCGCTGGTCGCGCGGCACCTGGTGACCGCGTACGGCGTGGAAAGCCTGCTGCTGGTCAGCAGGCGAGGCGCGGACGCCGCCGGCGCCACCGAGCTGCGGGACGAGCTGACCGCGCTGGGCGCCGAGGTGGAGTTCGCGGCGTGCGACGTGGCCGACCGCGTGGCACTGGCCGGTGTGCTGGCCGGCCGGATGCTGACCGGGGTGGTGCACGCGGCCGGGGTCGTGGACGACGGGGTGATCGGTTCGCTGACACCGGAGCGGGTGGACGTCGTGTTCGGCCCGAAGGCCGAGGGCGCGTGGAACCTGCACGAGCTGACCGCGGACATGGACCTCTCGGCGTTCGTGGTGTTCTCCTCCGCGGCGGGGCTGCTGGGCGCGCCGGGGCAGGGAAACTACGCGGCCGCCAACGCCTTCCTGGACGCGCTCGCGACCCGCCGGAGGGCGGAGGGGCGGCCGGCGTGTTCGCTCGCCTGGGGCCTGTGGGCGGTCGAGGGCGGGATGGCGGGCGGGCTCGGCGGCGCGGGGCGGGCGAGGATTTCCCAGGGCGGGTTGGTCCCCCTGACTCCCGAGGACGGCTTGGCGCTGTTCGACAGGGCCATGGGCGCGAGGTCCGCGGCCGTCGCCCCGGTGCGGTTCGATCTGGCGGCGGTGCGCGCGCACGGGGAAGGCGCCGGGGAACTGGTGCGCGGGCTGGCCTTCGGCGCGCGGCGCCGGGCGGCGGCGGGCGGTGCTCCCGGCGCGACGGCGAGCGCGCTGCGGCGGCTGCTCGCGGCGCTGCCCGAGGCGGAGTGGGAGGCCGCGCTGCTCGACGTCGTCCTCGGCCAGGCCGCTCTGGTGCTGGGTTTCGAGTCCGCGCGGGCGGTGCATCCCGGCCGCGCGTTCAGCGAACTCGGCTTCGACTCGCTCACCGCGGTCGAGTTCCGCAACGGGCTCGCCGACGCCGTAGGTGTCCACCTGCCCGCCACGCTGGTGTTCGACTATCCGACCGCCGAGGTGCTCGCCCGGCATCTGCTGGCCGAGGTCGCCGGGGACGAGGACCTCGCCGCGGCGACGGCCCCGGCGGCCGTCACGGACGAACCGATCGCGATCGTCGGGATGGCGTGCCGGTACCCGGGCGGTGTCGCCTCCCCGGCCGACCTGTGGCGGCTGGTCGCCGAGGGCGGGGACGCGATCTCGGAGTTCCCGCCGGATCGGGGCTGGGACCTCGACGCGCTCTACGATCCCGCCGGCGACCGGCCGAACACCAGCTACACCCTGAGCGGGGGTTTCCTGCACGACGCCGCCGATTTCGACCCGGCGTTCTTCGGGATCAGCCCGAACGAGGCGCTGACGATGGACCCGCAGCAACGGCTGCTGCTGGAGACGGCCTGGGAGACCTTCGAACACGCGGGCATCGATCCGGCGTCGCTGCGCGGCAGCCGGACCGCGGTGTTCACCGGGATGACCTACCACGACTACGCCGCCAACAGCAGTACCGGCGCGATCGCCTCGGGCCGGGTGTCCTACGTGTTCGGGTTCGAGGGGCCGTCGATGACGGTGGACACCGCGTGCTCCTCGTCGCTGGTGGCGCTGCACCTCGCCGCGCAGGCGCTGCGTTCCGGCGAGTGCGAGCTCGCGCTGGCCGGTGGCGTCGCGGTCATGGCGACGCCGGAGATGTTCGTCGAGTTCAGCCGGCAGCGCGCGCTGGCGGCCGACGGCCGGTGCAAGTCGTTCGCCGACGGGACCGACGGGACCGGCTGGGGCGAGGGCGCCGGCCTGCTGCTGGTCGAGCGGCTCTCCGACGCGCGCCGTCGCGGGCATCGCGTGCTGGCGCTGGTCCGCGGGATCGCGGTCAACTCCGACGGCGCGTCCAACGGGCTGACCGCGCCCAACGGCCCGGCGCAGCAGCGGGTGATCCGGCAGGCGCTGGCAGGCGCCGGACTGTCCTCTTCGGACGTCGACGTCGTCGAGGCGCACGGCACCGGCACGCCGCTGGGGGACCCGATCGAGGCACAGGCACTGCTCGCGACCTACGGCAGGGACCGCGACGGCGAGCCGCTGTGGCTGGGGTCGCTGAAGTCGAACCTCGGGCACACGCAGGCCGCGGCCGGGGTCGCCGGTGTCATCAAGATGGTCGAGGCGATGCGGCACGGAGTCCTGCCGAAGACCCTGCACGCCGAGACGCCGACCCGGGAGGTGGACTGGTCCTCGGGCGCGGTCGAACTGCTGGCCGAGGCCAGGGAATGGCCGGTCGCCGGGCGTCCGCGCCGGGCCGCGGTCTCCTCGTTCGGGATCAGCGGCACCAACGCGCACGTGATCCTCGAACAGGCCGAAGCCGGGGACCAGGCCCGTGCCCTGCCCGGCACCGGGGGCGTGGTGCCCTGGGTGCTTTCGGGACGGACCCCCGAGGCCCTGCGCGCACAGGCCACGCGCCTGCTGTCCACAGTGGACGAACAGCCGGAGGTGTCTCCGCTCGACGTCGCGTTCTCGCTGGCGACGTCGAGAGCGGTCTTCGAGCACCGCGCGGTGCTGGTGGGGGAGACCCGCGAGGAACTGCGCCGCTCGCTCGCCGCGCTGGCGGCGGAGGACGGCGGTACCGGCCGGGCGGCCACCGGGTCCACGGCGTTCCTGTTCACCGGCCAGGGCGCGCAGCGGCCGGGCATGGGCCGCGAACTGTACGAAACCTTCCCCGCGTTCGCCGCGGCCTTCGACGCGGTCACCGCGGCGCTGGACGCCCGGCTCGCCCGCCCGCTGCGCGAGGTGATCTGGGGCGCGGACACCGGCGAGGTGGACCGGACGGAGTTCGCGCAGCCGGGCCTGTTCGCGGTCGAGGTCGCGCTGTTCCGCCTGTTCGAGAGCTGGGGCGTCCGGCCGGACTTCGTGGCCGGGCACTCGATCGGCGAGGTGACCGCGGCGCACGTCGCCGGTGTGCTCTCCCTCGCCGACGCGGCCGAACTGGTGGTGGCGCGCGGACGTCTCATGCAGGCGCTGCCCGAAGGCGGCACGATGGTGGCGATCCGGGCGGCGGAGGCCGAGATCCTGCCGTTCGTCTCGGAAAAGGTCTCGGTCGCGGCGGTCAACGGGCCGGAGTCCGTGGTGATCTCCGGCGCCGAGCCCGACGTGCTCGCCGTCGCCCGGCGTTTCGAGGAACTCGGACGGAAATGTGCCCGGCTGAAGGTGTCCCACGCCTTCCACTCGGCGGCGATGGATCCGATGCTGGCCGGCTTCCGCGAGGTGGTGGCCGGGCTTTCCTTCGCCGCGCCGGAGATTCCGGTGATCTCGACGGTGCGCGGAACCGCCGTCGAGGATCTGGATTCCCCCGGGTACTGGGTGAACCAGGTCCGGGCCACCGTGCGTTTCGCCGACTGCGTGCGTGAACTCGGGGAACGCGGTGTCGGCACGGTCCTCGAACTGGGGCCGGACGGCGTGCTGTCGGGCGTGGCGCCGGACAGCGCGGGCCCGGACGTCGCCTTCGTGCCGGTGTCGCGGCGTGACCGGAGTGAGGTGCGCGAGCTGGTTTCGGCCCTCGGCGTGTGCCATGTCCGCGGGATCGCCGTCGACTGGGCGGAGTTCTTCGCCGGCCGGGGAGCCAAGGCCGTGGAACTGCCCACCTACGCGTTCCGGCGGGACCGCTACTGGGTCGACATCGCGGACTACTGGAGCGTGGCGTGGGCCGGCTCGGTGGCCGGGCTCGGCGACGTGACGGCCAGCGGCCTGGAATCCGCCGGGCATCCGCTGCTGAGCGCGGTGGTCGTGTCGCCGGACTCCGGGGACGTGCAGCTGACCGGCAGGCTCGCGATGTCCGCGCCGTCCTGGCTCGCCGATCACGTGGTGGCCGGTGCGGTGCTGTTCCCGGGAACCGGGTTCGTCGAGCTGGCGGTCCGCGCCGGCGACGAGGTCGACTGCGGTTCGCTCGAAGAGCTGACCCTGCGGGCGCCGCTGGCGCTTCCCGCGCGCGGCGGCGTCGCGTTGCGGGTGACCGTCGGCGCACCGGGGCCGGCGGGCAGGCGGACACTGGGCATCCGGTCGCGCGCCGAGGAGCCCGGCGCGCCGTGGATCGCACACGCCGAGGGTGTGCTCGGCCCGCGGCGGGCCAAGGCGGCGGCGCCCGGCCTGGCCGAGTGGCCACCGGCGGGGGCGTCCGCGGTGTCGCTCGACGGTTTCTACGACTGGGTCGCCGAAGGCGGGCTGGCCTACGGCCCGGTGTTCCGGGGACTGCGGGCCGCCTGGCTGCGCGGGGACGAGGTCTACGCCGAGGTCGAGCTGCCGGTGGCCGGGGACGCGGCGGAGTACGGACTGCATCCGGCGGTGCTCGACGCCGGCCTGCACGCGGTGGCGCTACGGCCGGGCGGAGAACGGACCGCGCGGCTGCCCTTCGCCTGGTCCGGGGTGACCCTGCACGCATCGGGCGCCTCCCGCGTCCGGGTCCGGCTGGCACCTGCCGGGGCGAGCGGGTACGCGATCACGGTGGCTGACGAGGCCGGGAATCCCGTCCTCTCCGCCGATTCCCTGGTGCTGCGGGAAATCGTCGCGGACGGGCCCGGGACGCACGGGGTTCCCGACGCCCTGTTCCGGCCTGCCTGGACTCCCGTCCCGGTCTCCGAGGGCTCGCCCGTCTCCGTCACCGGCTGGGACGGTGCGGACGAAGCGGCCACCCCGGACGCGGTCGTCCTCCGGAGCGCACCGGGCACCGGCCCGGAAGCCGTGCGCGCGGCCACCCACCGGGCACTCGCGGTGCTCCGGGAGTATCTGTCCGGGGAGCGGTTCGCCGAGGCCACACTGGTCGTGGTCACCGAGGGCGCGGTGGCCCTGCCGGGCGAGGACGTCACCGACCTGGCCGGGGCGGCGGTCTGGGGCCTGGTGCGCTCGGCGCAGGCGGAACACCCGGGCCGGATCGTGCTGGCCGACTGCGGGCCCGGCGATCTCCCGGCGGTGCTCGCCTCGGGCGAGCCGCAGGTGGCCGTGCGCGGGGGCGAGGTCTTCGCGGCCCGGCTCGCCAGGGTGCCCGCCCCGGAACCGGCGTCCTCGCGCGGATTCGCGCCCGGGGGCACGGTCCTGGTCACCGGTGCGACGGGGACGCTGGGCGCGCTGGTCGCACGGCATCTCGTGGCCGCCCACGGCGTCGACAGCCTGCTGCTCGTGAGCCGCCGGGGCGCGGCGGCCCCCGGCGCGGGGGAACTACGGGACGAACTGGCGGGCCTCGGCGCCGACGTCGAGTTCGCCGCCTGTGACGTGGCCGACCGGGCGGCACTGGCCGAGCTGCTGGCGCGGCGGCCGGTGCGCGGGGTCGTCCACGCGGCCGGGGTCCTGGACGACGGCGTGCTCGGGGCGTTGACGCCCGAACGGATCGACACGGTGCTGCGGCCCAAGGTCGACGCGGCGGTGAACCTGCACGAGCTGACCGAGGGGATGGACCTGTCGGCGTTCGTGCTGTTCTCCTCCGCCGCGGGCGTGCTCGGCGCGCCGGGACAGGGCAACTACGCCGCCGCCAACGCGTTCCTGGACGCGCTCGCGACCCACCGGCGGGCCCTCGGCCTGCCCGGCCAGGCACTGGCCTGGGGACTGTGGGACGACGAGGCGGGCATGGCGGGCAGGCTCGGTGTCGCGGGCAGGCAGCGGATCGGCCGCACCGGCGTCCGCCCGCTGACCGCCGAGGAGGGCCTGGCGCTGTTCGACCGCTCGGTTTCGGCCGACGTCGCGGTACTGGTGCCCGCCCGGCTCGATCTCGCGCTGCTGGCCGGGGCGGGGGACGCGCTGCCCGCGGTGTTCCGCGGTCTCGTCCGCGTCCGCTCGCGCCGGGCCGTCGGCGAGGGGGCGGCGATCGGCGAAACGGCTCGCCGGCTGTCCGGACTGGACGAAGAACACCGCGAAACGGCGTTGGTGGACCTCGTGCGTGCCCGCGCGGCGTCGATCCTCGGCCACGCCGGGCCGTCGGCGGTGGATCCCGGCCGCGCGTTCAGCGAACTCGGCTTCGATTCGCTGACCGCGGTCGAATTCCGCAACACGCTGAGCGAGGCGGTGGGGGTGCGGCTGCCCGCCACGGTGGTGTTCGACCACCCGAACCCGATCGCGCTGGCCCGGTTCCTGCTGGGCGAGATCTCCGGGAGCGGGGTGGCGGCACGGGCCGTCGCGCCGGTCACCACGAGCCGGGACGAGCCGATCGCGATCGTGGCGATGGCGGGCCGGTATCCGGGTGGGGTGGTCTCACCGGAGGGTCTGTGGGATCTGGTGGCGGCCGGGGAGGACGCGATCGCCGGGTTCCCGGTCGATCGGGGCTGGGATCTGGCGAACCTGTATGACCCGGACGGTGTGCGGCCGGGCACGAGTTATGTGGACCGGGGCGGTTTTCTCGCTGGTGCGGGGGAGTTCGATCCGGGGTTTTTCGGGATCAGTCCGAACGAGGCGTTGTACATGGATCCGCAGCAGCGGTTGTTGCTGGAGGTTGCGTGGGAGGTGCTGGAGCGGGCGGGCATCGATCCGCGTTCGGTGCGGGGGAGTGATACGGGCGTTTTCGCGGGGATGATGTACCACGACTACGCGCACAACAGCGCGGCGGGAGCGGTGGCTTCGGGCCGGGTGTCCTATGTGCTCGGTCTGGAGGGGCCGGCGGTGACGGTGGACACGGCGTGTTCGTCGTCGTTGGTGGCGTTGCATCTGGCCGCGCAGGCGTTGCGGTCCGGCGAGTGTTCGCTGGCGCTGGCCGGTGGGGTGGCCGTGATGGCGACGCCCGAGGTCTTCGTCGAGTTCAGCCGCCAGGGCGGGTTGTCGCCGGACGGCCGGTGCCGGTCGTTCGCCGCGGACGCGAACGGGACGAGCTGGAGCGAGGGAGTGGGCCTGCTGTTGCTGGAACGGCTGTCCGACGCCCGGCGCAACGGCCGTCAGGTGCTGGCGCTGGTGCGGGGTTCGGCGGTGAACCAGGATGGTGCGTCGAACGGGTTGACGGCGCCGAATGGTCCTTCGCAGGAGCGGGTGATCCGGCAGGCGCTGGCGAACGCTGGACTGTCCACTTCGGACGTCGATGTGGTGGAGGGGCACGGTACCGGCACCGCGTTGGGTGATCCGATCGAGGCGCAGGCGTTGCTGAACACGTATGGCCGGGATCGTGAACGCCCGTTGTTGCTGGGGTCGGTGAAGTCGAATCTGGGGCACACGCAGGCCGCCGCCGGGGTGGCGGGGATCATCAAGATGGTCATGGCGATGCGGCACGGTGTGGTGCCGAGGACGTTGCACGCGGAGGCGCCTTCGGAGCAGGTGGACTGGACCACCGGCGCGGTGGAACTGGTCGCCGAGTCTCGCGCGTGGCCGGAGACGGGGCGGCCGCGCCGGGCGGCGGTGTCGTCGTTCGGCATCAGCGGCACCAACGCCCACGTCGTTCTCGAAGACGTTCCGGCGGACTCCCCGGCGAGCCGCGCCGTCGGTGACGCCACGGTGCCGTGGGTGCTGTCCGGAAAGACACCGGACGCGCTCCGGGCCCAGGCCGCCCGCCTGCTGTCCTTTGTGGAGTCCGAACCCGGGCTTCTTCCGGCCGACGTGGGGTTCTCGCTGGCCACCGGCCGGAGCGCGCTGGAGCACCGTGCCGTGGTGGTGGGAGCCGGGCGCGCGGAGCTGACGCGGCGGCTGGGCGCGGTGGCCGGTGGCGAAACGGGGCCCGGGGTGGTTGCCGGCTCCCCGGCCGAGGGCGGCACGGCGTTCCTGTTCACCGGCCAGGGCGCGCAGCGGCCGGGCATGGGTCGTGAGCTGTATGACGCCTTCCCCGCGTTCGCCACCGCCTTCGACGCCGTGGTGGCCGAACTCGACCGGCACCTCGGGCAGCCACTGCGCGAGGTGGTGTGGGGCGGGGACGCCGTCCTCCTGAGCCGCACGGAGTTCGCGCAGCCCGCCTTGTTCGCGGTCGAGGTGGCGGTGTTCCGGCTGCTCGAAAGCTGGGGCGTGCGGCCCGGTTTCGTGGCCGGTCACTCCGTCGGGGAGCTCGCGGCGGCACACGTCGCCGGCGTGTTTTCCCTGGCTGACGCGGCGAAGCTGGTGGTCGCGCGTGGCCGGTTGATGCAGGCGCTGCCCGAGGGAGGCGCGATGCTCGCCGTACGCGCGACCGAGGCGGAGGTGGCGCCGTTCGTCTCGGCGAAGCTGTCGATCGCGGCGGTCAACGGGCCGGAATCGGTTGTGGTGTCCGGGGCGGAGCCCGAGGTCCAGGCCGTGGCGGACCGGTTCACCGGGAGGGGACGGAAGTGCACGCGCCTGAGCGTGTCGCACGCCTTCCACTCGGCGCTGATGGACCCGATGCTGGACGGATTCCGGGCCGTGGCGGCGGAGCTCTCCCCAGCCCCGCCGGCGATCCCGGTGGTCTCGACCGTCTCGGGCGTGCTCGCCGACGAGCTGACCTCGCCGGACTACTGGGTGCGGCAGGTGCGCGAGACCGTGCGTTTCGCGGCCGCGGCCGGGTTTCTCTCCGCCCAGGGCGTGACGCGCTTCGTCGAACTCGGCCCGGACGGCGCGCTGTCCGCGATGGTGCCCGACGTGGTCGAAGCCGCGCTGGCCGTACCGGTTTCGCGCCGGGACAGGCCGGAGGTGGAAGCCTGCTACGCCGCATTGGGCGCGGTACAGGTCAGCGGCGGGAAGGTCGACTGGGACGCGGTCTTCGCCGGGTCCGGAGCCCGTCGCACCCTCCTGCCCACGTACGCCTTCGAGCACCGGCACTTCTGGTTGCCCAGCGCCCGCGCCGACGGCGATCCCGGGTCGGCGGGCCTGGCCCCGGCGGGGCACCCGCTGCTCGGCGCGACCGTGCCGCTGGCGGACTCCGGCACGACGGTGAGCACCGGACGGCTGTCGCTGGCCACCCAGCCGTGGCTGGCCGATCACGTCGTCGGCGGGACGGTGCTGTTCCCGGGCACCGGTTTCCTCGAACTGGCCGTGCACGCCGGTGATCAGGCCGGTGCGGCGGAGCTCGCCGAGCTGACCCTCGAAACGCCGCTGGCGCTGCCGGAGCGGGGCGCGGTGATCTGCCAGGTGGTGCTGACCGCGCCCGGCGAGAACGGCACTCGCGGCGTGACCATCCATTCACGCGCGGAGGACGACCCCGGCGCGCCGTGGCTGCGGCACGCGACCGGTGTCCTCGCCCCGGCGGCCACCCAGCCCGAGGCCGAGCTGACCAGCTGGCCGCCCCCGGACGCGGAATCGCTTGACCTGACCGGGTTCTACGCGACGTTGTCCGAGGCAGGGCTGGACTACGGCCCGCTGTTCCAGGGGCTGCGCGCCGCCTGGAAGACGGGTGACGCGGTCTTCGCCGAAGTGGCGCTGCCGGAAGCCGGTGACGCGGCCGGTTACGGAGTGCATCCGGCGCTGCTGGACGCGGCGCTGCACGCGGTCGCGCTGACTGGGCCGCCGTCCGGCGCCGCGCTGCCGTTCGCCTGGACGGGAGTGACGCTGCACTCGGCGGGCGCTTCGGCACTGCGGGTGCGGCTGGCCGGGGTCGCGTCCGGCGCGGTCTCGGTGACGGTGGCGGATTCCGCGGGCCGGCCGGTGCTTTCGGCCACGTCGCTGGCGCTGCGTGAGATCACCGCGGAGCAGCTGAACGCCGCGCGCGCGGCGTTCCACGAGTCGCTGTTCCGGCTGGAGTGGCCGGCCGTCCCGGTGCGCGCGGCCGACGTCACGCCGGTCGGCTGGGACACGCTCGGCGAGGGCCCGGTCCCGGAGTTCGTGGTGCTGCGTCCCCCGGCCGGAACCGGTGCGGGCGTGGCGCACACGGCCACTTTGGCCGTGCTGGAGGTCCTGCGGACATGGCTGGCCGACGAGCGTTTCGCCGCCTCCACCCTCGTCGTCCGGACCGAGGGCGCCGTGGCGCTCCCCGGCGAAGACGTGACGGATCTGGCCGGCGCCGCCGTGTGGGGCCTGGTCCGCGCGGTACAGGCGGAGGAACCGGGCCGGGTCGTGCTCGCCGACTGCGCCGCGGCCGACCTCCGGACGGCACTCGCCACGGGCGAACCGCAGGTCGCCGTCCGTGCCGGGGTGCCGCACGCGGCACGGCTGGGCCGGGTGCCGATGGCGGCGGAAGAGCCGTCGGCGACCTTCGGCCCCTCGGGAACGGTGCTGCTCACCGGCGCCACCGGCGCGCTGGGGCGGCTGCTCGCCCGGCATCTGGTCACCGGCCATCGCGTGCGTGACCTCCTGCTGACCGGACGCCGGGGCCGGGAGGCACCCGGCATGTCCGAGCTGGCCGGGGAGCTGACCGCGCTCGGCGCGCGGGTCGAGGTCGTCGCGTGCGACGCGGCGGACCGGGACGGACTGGCCGCCGTGCTGGCCGCGATCCCCGGGGACCGTCCCCTGCGCGCGGTGGTGCACCTCGCCGGTGTCCTCGACGACGGCGTGCTCGGCACGCTTTCCGCGGAGCAGCTGGGAAAGGTGCTCCGGCCCAAGGTCGACGCCGCGGTCAACCTGCACGAGCTGACCGAGGACATGGAGCTGTCGGCGTTCGTGCTGTTCTCCTCGGCGGCGGGCACGGTGGGCAACGCCGGGCAGGCCAACTACGGCGCCGCCAACGCGTTCCTCGACGCCTTGGCCGCGCACCGGCGCGGCCGGGGGCTGGCCGCGCAGTCGCTCGCTTGGGGACTGTGGGCAAACGAGGCGGGCATGGGCGGCGAACCGGCGCCGGCCGACCGGAAGCGGATGAGCCGGCTGGGCGTCGGCGCGCTGTCGGCGGAGCAGGGACTCGCGTTGTTCGACGTGGCGATCGCGGCCGGCGCGCCCGCCCTGCTGCCGATGCGGCTCGACCTCGGGCGGCTGCGGGCGTCCGGCGGTGAGCTGCCACCGCTGTTCGCCGGTCTGACCGGGCGCCGGACGCGGCGGTCCGCCGCGTCCGGTCCGGCCGAGCACGGCAGGTGGGGACAGCGGCTCGCCGAGCTGCCCGAGCGCGAGCGGGTGGCGGCGGCCCTGGACCTGGTCCGGCGTCAGGCCGCGGCGACGCTGGGGCACGCGGGACCGGAGGCGATCGAACCGGACCACGCGTTCGGTGATCTCGGCTTCGATTCGCTGACCGCGGTCGAGTTCCGCAACGGGCTCGGCGACGCGCTCGGCGTCCGGCTGCCCGCCACGCTGGTGTTCGATCATCCGACCCCTCGTGCGCTGGCCGGGCATCTCGCCGCCGGGGCGGCCGGGACCGGTGCGCGGACACGTGTGGCCAGGGCCGTCACCACGAGCCGGGACGAGCCGATCGCGATCGTGGCGATGGCGGGCCGGTATCCGGGCGGGGTGGATTCGCCGGAGGGGTTGTGGGATCTGGTGGCGGGCGCGCGTGACGCGATCGCCGGGTTCCCGGCAGACCGCGGCTGGGATCTCGCGAACCTGTACGACCCGGAACCGGGAAAACCCGGGAAGTCCTACACCCGCCAAGGTGGTTTTCTCGCTGGTGCGGGGGAGTTCGATCCGGGGTTTTTCGGGATCAGTCCGAACGAGGCGTTGTACATGGATCCGCAGCAGCGGTTGTTGCTGGAGGTTTCGTGGGAGGTGCTGGAGCGGGCGGGCATCGATCCGCGTTCGGTGAAGGGCACGGCCACCGGCGTTTTCGCCGGGATGATGTACCACGACTACGCGCACAACAACTCCGCGGGAGCGGTGGCTTCGGGCCGGGTGTCCTATGTGCTCGGTCTGGAGGGGCCGGCGGTCACCGTGGACACGGCGTGCTCCTCGTCGCTGGTCGCGCTGCACCTGGCCGCGCAGGCACTCCGGTCCGGCGAGTGTTCGCTGGCGCTGGCCGGTGGCGTGGCCGTGATGGCGACGCCGGACACGTTCGTGGAGTTCTCCCGCCAGCGTGGGCTGTCGCCGGACGGCCGGTGCCGGTCGTTCGCCGCGGACGCGAACGGGACCGGGTGGAGTGAAGGCGTCGGGATGCTGCTGGTGGAGCGGTTGTCGGACGCCCGGCGGAACGGGCATCCGGTGCTGGCGCTGGTACGGGGTTCGGCGGTGAACCAGGACGGCGCGTCGAACGGGTTGACGGCGCCGAACGGCCCGTCGCAGGAGCGGGTGATCCTGCAGGCACTGGCGAACGCCGAACTGTCCACTTCGGACGTTGACGTGGTCGAGGGGCACGGTACCGGCACCGCGCTGGGGGACCCGATCGAGGCGCAGGCGCTTTTGGCCACGTACGGACAGGACCGTGAACGCCCGTTGTTGCTGGGGTCGGTGAAGTCGAATCTGGGGCACACCCAGGCCGCGGCCGGGGTGGCGGGGGTCATCAAGATGGTCATGGCGATGCGGCACGGGGTGGTGCCGAAGACGTTGCACGCGGATGAGCCGTCCGGACAGGTGGAGTGGGCGGCGGGAGCGGTGGAGCTGGCGGCGGAGGCCAGGGAATGGCCGGAGACGGGGCGGCCGCGCCGGGCGGCGGTGTCGTCGTTCGGCATCAGCGGCACCAACGCCCACGTCATCCTGGAACAGGTCCCGGCGGAGATCGCCGGGGACCGGGTTCCGGACGGCGCGCCGGTGGTGTGGCCGGTGTCCGGCAGGACCGGGGAGGCGCTGCGGGCGCAGGCCGCGCGGCTACTGTCCTTTGTGGAGTCCGAACCGGGCTTGTCCCCGGCCGACGTGGGTTTCTCGTTGGCGACGGGGCGTGCGGCGTTCGAGCATCGCGCCGTGGTCGTGGGCGCGGATCGGGACGAACTGGTGCGGCGCTTGGGCGCGGTGGTCGGTGGCGAGACGGGGCCCGGGGTGGCCGTCGGCTCCCCGGCCGACGGTCGCATGGCGTTCCTGTTCACGGGTCAGGGTGCGCAGCGGTTGGGGATGGGTCGTGAGCTGTATGAGTCTTTCCCGGTTTTCGCTGGGGCTTTCGATGTCGTGGTGGCCGAACTGGACGGGTGGCTCGGGTGTTCGTTGCGGGAGGTGATCTGGGGTGGGGAAGTGGAGGTCCTGGATCGGACGGAGTTCGCGCAGCCGGGGTTGTTCGTGGTCGAGGTGGCGTTGTTCCGGTTGTTCGAGGCTTGGGGTGTGCGTCCGGATTTCGTGATGGGTCATTCGGTGGGGGAGATCGCGGCGGCTTATGTGGCTGGAGTGCTTTCACTGGCGGATGCGGCGCGGTTGGTGGTGGCGCGGGGCCGGTTGATGCAGGCGTTGCCCGAGGGGGGCGCGATGCTTTCGGTGCGTGCGGCTGAGGACGAGGTGGTGCCGTGGTTGCCGGTGGGCGTGAGTGTGGCGGCGGTCAACGGTCCGGAGTCGGTGGTGTTGTCCGGTCCCGTGGCGGAGATCGAGGAGCTTGCTTCGAAGTTCGGGGCGGCGGGCCGGAAGTGCAGGCGGCTCAGTGTGTCGCATGCGTTCCATTCGGCTTTGATGGATCCGATGCTGGAGGATTTCCGTGCGGTGGTTTCGGAGCTTTCTTTTGCGGAGCCGCGGATTCCGGTGGTCTCCACGGTGAGCGGTGCTGTGGCGGAGGATTTCGCTTCACCGGAGTACTGGGTGCGGCAGGCCAGGGCCACCGTCCGGTTCGCCGACGCGATCGAATTCCTGACCACCCAAGGTGTGCGCACCTTCGTCGAACTCGGTCCCGGTGGCGCCCTGTCGGCCATGGTCCCGGATGCGGCGGGGTCCGCGGTGGTCCTCCCGGCACTGCGCGGGGACCGCGCCGAACCGGACACCGTGCTCACCGCGCTCGGTGGGACCTACGTCGCCGGCGGCGCCGTCGACTGGGCCGCGTTCTTCGCCGGCGCGCGTCGTGTCGACCTGCCGACCTCCGCTTTCGAGCGCGAGCGTTACTGGCTGACCGCGGGGACGCTCACCGCCGACGCCGCGGCGGCCGGACAGGAGGCCGTGGCCCACCCGCTGCTCTCCGCCGCCGTCCCGGCACCGGAGTCCGGTGGGGTCGTCCTGACCGGCCGGATCTCGCGCGGCACCCAGCCGTGGCTGGCCGATCACGAAGTGCTGGGCGCGGTCCTGCTGCCGGGTACCGCTTTCGCCGAACTGGCGATCCGGGCGGGCGAGGAGGCCGGCGTCTCCGCGCTGGCGGAGCTGACGGTGCGGGCGCCGCTCGTGCTGCCCGCGGACGGCGGCGTCGCGGTGCAGGTCGTGGTCGGCGACGCCGACGACCAGGGCATGCGCCCGGTGCGTGTCCACGCGCGCGGTGACGGCCCCGGTGCGTCCTGGACGGCGCACGCGGACGGGCTGCTCGGGCCCCAGGGCGCGCCGCCCCCGCCCGACCGGGGCCCGTGGCCGCCCACCGGTGCCACTCCGGTGAGCCTCGACGGCGCCTACGAACGGCTGGCCGGGCACGGGTTCGGCTACGGTCCGGTCTTCCAGGGGGTGACGGCCCTCTGGCGGCGCGGTGAGGAGGTCTTCGCGGAGGTCTCCCTGCCCGAGCAGGCCGTGCCCGGCGCGGAGGGGTTCGGGATGCACCCGGCGCTGCTGGACTCCTGCCTGCACGCGGCGATGATCGCCGGGGACGGGGACACTCCCGCCCTGCTCCCGTTCGCGTGGGCCGACGTCGCCTGGCACGCCACCGGCTCCACCGCCGTGCGGGCGCGGATCACGCCGTCCGGGGAGAACGCCGTCGCGCTGGAACTCGCCGGTCTCGACGGCGCGCCGGTGGCCACGGTGGGCTCGCTGACCTCCCGCCCGGCCACGGCCGGGACCTCCACCGCGGCCGCGGAGTCCCTCTTCGCGCTCGAATGGGTTCCCGCCCCGGCCGTCCGGCCGGTCAAACCGTCCTTTGTGGACTGGGAACGGCTCGGGGACGGCACACCGCCGCCGGTGGTCGTGTTCACGCCGGTGCCGGGCGGTGACGCCGGCTCCGTGCGAGAGGCGACCGCGCGCACCCTCGGCGTCCTGCAGCGCTGGCTGTCCGACGAGCGGTTCGCCGAGTCGACGCTCGTGGTGGCCACCGAGGGCGCGATGGCGCTGCCGCACGAGGACGTCACCGATCTCGCGGGCGCGGCGGTGTGGGGCCTGGTGCGCTCGGCGCAGTCGGAGCATCCCGGCCGGATCGTGCTGGCGGACTGCGCGCGCGACGACCTGCCGGCCGCGTTCGCGGTCGACGAGCCGCAGGTGGTGGTGCGCCTCGGCGAGGCTCGCGCGGCGCGGCTCGCCCGGGTCCGGGCGGACGGTGCCGGACCGGCGGGGAGCTTCGCCGGGGGCGGTACCGTGCTGCTCACCGGCGCCACCGGGGCGCTGGGCTCGCGGGTGGCCCGGCATCTCGTCACCGGGCACGGGGTGCGTGATCTCCTGCTGGTCAGCCGTAACGGCCCGGACGGCGCGGGCGCGGACCGGCTGCGGGCGGAACTGACGGCGCTGGGCGCCGAGGTCGAGCTCGCCGCCTGCGACGTCGCCGACCGAGACGCGCTGGCCAAGCTTCTCACCGGGCGTTCACTGACCGGGGTCGTGCACGCGGCGGGCGTGCTCGACGACGCGGTGATCGGTTCGCTGACCCCGGACCGGATCGCCGGGGTCCTGCGCCCGAAGGTCGACGCGGTGCTCAATCTGCACGAGCTGACCGCGGACATGGAGTTGTCGGCGTTCGTGCTGTTCTCCTCGGCGGCGGGGGTGTTCGGCGCGGCAGGGCAGGGCGGCTACGCGGCGGCGAACACGTTCCTCGACGCCTTCGCCGCTCATCGGCAGGCAGCCGGTCTGCCCGCCCAGTCCCTCGCCTGGGGCCCCTGGGCCGGTGACGAGGGCATGGCGGGTGAACTCGCGGAGTCCGACCGCCGCCGGCTGCGGCGGTCGGGCGCGGACGGCCTGACCGTCGAACAGGGGCTCGAGCTGTTCGACCTCGCCACGGCGCTGGGCCTGCCCTCGGTGCTGCCGATGCGGATGGACCCGCACGCCCCGGCCGCGGACGGGGACCTCCCGCCGCTGTTGCGCGGGCTCTTCCGGCCTCGTCCTCGCCGGGCCGGCGGAGCGGCCGCGGAGCCGCTCGGCCGGCGTCTCGCCGGTCTCCGGCCGGAGAAACAGGAGGCGGCGCTGCTCGAGATCGTGCGCGGGCAGGTGGCCGCCATCCTCGGGTACGCCGGCCCCGCGGCGGTGCCGGGCGACCGTGCGTTCGGCGAGCTGGGATTCGACTCGCTTTCGGCGGTCGAGTTCCGCAACGGGGTCAGCGCGGCCGTGGGGCTCCGGTTGTCCGCGACCCTGATCTTCGACTATCCGACGCCGAAGGCACTCGCCGCGCACCTGCGGCGCGAGCTGGCCCCCGAGCCCGGCGGCGAGGACGGGGACGAGGCGGAGCGGATCCGCCGGATCCTGCGGGCCGTCCCGCTCCGCGGCCTGCGGGACGCCGGACTGCTGGAACCCCTGCTCGAACTGGCGGGCGCCGCCGGCACAGCGGAACCGTCCGAAGTGGACGGAAACGGGGATTCGATCGACGAGATGGACACCGAAAGCCTGATCACGATGGCGTTCGACGACGCGACGCGGGAAATGTGAGACTGGGATGAGCAGTAGTTCGGAGCAGAAACTGGTCGAGGCCCTTCGCGCCTCCCTCAAGGAGACCGAACGGCTGCGCCTGCGCAACCGCAAGCTTTCCGCGACGCTGGAGGAACCGATCGCCATCGTCGGGATGGCGTGCCGGTATCCCGGCGGGATCGCCTCGCCCGGCGAGCTGTGGCGGCTGGTCGCCGACGGCGTGGACGCGGTCTCCGGCTTTCCCGAGGACCGCGGCTGGGACGTCGACGCGCTCTACGATCCCCAAGGCACCCGGGAGAACACCACCTACGCACGGGAGGGCGGGTTCCTCCACGACGCGCCCGCGTTCGATCCCGCCTTCTTCGGCATCAGCCCGAACGAGGCGCTGACGATGGATCCGCAGCAGCGCCTGCTCCTCGAAACCTCCTGGGAGGCGCTCGAACGGGCCGGGCTGGACCCGTTGTCGCTCAAGGAGACCTCGACCGGCGTGTTCGCCGGGATGATGTATCACGACTACGCGCTCAACAACAGCACGGGCGCCGTGGCCTCCGGGAGGGTGTCCTACGTGCTGGGGCTCGAAGGCCCGTCGGTGACCGTGGACACGGCGTGCTCCTCTTCGCTGGTGGCGCTGCACTGGGCCGTCCAGGCGCTGCGTACCGGTGAGTGCGCGCTCGCGCTGGCGGGTGGGGTGGCGGTGATGGCCACGCCCGGGGTGTTCGTCGAGTTCAGCAGGCAGCGCGCCCTCGCCCCCGACGGCCGGTGCAAGTCGTTCGCGGCCGCCGCGGACGGGACCGGCTGGGGCGAGGGCGTCGGCGTGCTGGTGGTCGAGAGGTTGTCGGACGCCCGGCGCAACGGCCACCGCGTGCTGGCGATCGTCCGCGGGAGCGCGGTCAACTCCGATGGCGCGTCGAACGGCTTGACGGCGCCGAACGGTCCTTCGCAGGAGCGGGTGATCCGGCAGGCGCTGGCGGCCGCGCGGCTCTCGGCCGAGCAGGTCGATGTCGTGGAGGGGCACGGGACGGGCACGACGCTGGGCGATCCGGTCGAGGCGCAGGCGCTGCTGGCGACGTACGGGCGGGAACGCGGGCGGCCGGTGCTGCTGGGTTCGCTGAAGTCGAATCTCGGGCACACGCAGGCCGCCGCCGGGGTCGCGGGGATCATCAAGATGGTCGAGGCCATGCGGCACGGTGTGGTGCCGAAGACCCTGCACGTGGACAAGCCTTCCGACCAGGTGGACTGGTCTTCGGGGGCGCTGGAGCTGGTCACCGAGGCCACGGAGTGGCCGGAGACGGGACATCCCCGCCGGGCGGCGGTGTCGTCGTTCGGTCTCAGCGGGACCAATGCCCACGTGATCCTCGAACAGGCCCCGGTGGACGAGCGGCCCCTCGATCGCCCCCGAGGGCGCTCGTCCACCGGGCCGGCGGTGTGGCCGGTCAGCGGCCGGACACCGGCCGCGCTGCGCGCACAGGCCGCCCGGCTGCTGTCCTTTGTGGAGTCCGATCTCGATCTGTCCACTGTGGACGTCGGGTTCTCGCTGGCGACGAGCCGGTCGGCGCTGGAGAGCCGCGCGGCGGTCGTCGGGCGGGACCGGGAGGAGCTGACGCGGGGGCTGACGGCGCTGGCCGGCGGTGATCCCGCCGCCGAGCTCGTCACCGGGACCGCGGACCCCGAGGGCGGGCTGGCCTTCCTGTTCACCGGCCAGGGCGCGCAGCGTCCCGGTATGGGCCGTGAACTGTACGAGGTGTTCCCGGTGTTCGCGGAGGCGTTCGACGAGGTGGCCGCGGAACTGGACGCGCACCTCGCGCGCCCGCTGCGGGAGGTGGTCTGGGGCACGGAGGCGGACCCGCTGAACCGGACGGAGTTCGCCCAGCCGGGGCTGTTCGCGGTCGAGGTGGCGTTGTTCCGGCTGGTGGAGTCGTGGGGGCTCCGGCCGGACTTCCTCGTGGGCCATTCCGTCGGCGAGGTGGCGGCGGCCCAG
Organism: Amycolatopsis samaneae; assembly: GCF_039541975.1. NCBI lineage: Bacteria > Bacillati > Actinomycetota > Actinomycetes > Pseudonocardiales > Pseudonocardiaceae > Amycolatopsis > Amycolatopsis samaneae. Next base: position 87,906 of record NZ_BAABHG010000002.1, on the reverse strand, counting down.
GTGGCCGGGATGCTCTCCCTCCGGGACGCCGCGAAGCTGGTGGCGGCCAGGGGGCGTCTCATGCAGGCGCTGCCCGAGGGCGGCGCGATGCTGGCGGTGCGGGCGCCGGAGGCGGAGGTGCTGGCGTGGCTGCCCGGCACCGCGGACGTCGCGGCGGTGAACGCGCCGGACGCGGTCGTGGTGTCCGGTGCCGAGGAGGACGTCCTCGCGGTGGCCGCGCGGGCGGCGGAAGCCGGACGCCGGCATACGCGCCTGGCGGTTTCCCACGCCTTCCACTCGACGCTGATGGAGCCGATGCTGGACGAGTTCCGCGCGGTGGTCTCCGGGCTTTCCTTCACCGAGCCGCGGATCCCGCTGGTGTCCGCGGTGACCGGGACGTCCGGGGCGGACATGACCTCGCCGGGGTACTGGGTGCGGCAGGTGCGGGACACCGTTCGTTTCGGTGACGCCGTGGGGTTCCTGGCCGCTCGCGGGGTGACGCGGTTCCTCGAACTGGGACCGGACGCGGCCCTGTCCCCGGTGGTCGGCGAGACGGTCACGACGGCGCTGGCCGTTTCCGCGCAGCGGAGGGATCGGCCCGAGGAACTCGCGCTGCTCGCCGCGGTGGCACGCCTGCACGTCTCCGGCCTTTCCCCGGACTGGGCGGCGTTGTCCGGTCCCGGCGCGGAACGCGTCGACCTGCCGACCTACGCCTTCCGGCACGAGCGCTTCTGGCTCCAGGACCCCCTTCTCGGCGCGGACACCGCCTCGATGGGCCTGGACGCGGCGGAGCACCCGCTGCTCGGCGCGGTCGTGACCCTCGCGGACGACGGCGGGCTGGTGCTCACCGGGAGGTTGTCCGTTGGCACCCACCCCTGGCTCGCCGATCACGCCGTGCTGGGCGCGGTCCTGCTTCCCGGCACCGGTTTCGTCGAACTGGCCCTGTGGGCGGGCGGACGGGCCGGATGCGATCTGCTCGAAGAGCTCACCCTGCGCGCGCCGCTGGTGCTGGCCGGGACCGGGGTCCCCCGGCGTGGCGCGGTCCAGCTGCAGGTGGCCGTCGGGGCGCCCGGCCCGTCGGGCACGCGCGAGGTGACCGTCCACTCCCGGCCGGAGGAGCCGGACGACGCGCCGTGGACCCTGCACGCGGAGGGACTGCTGGGCACCGGCGCGAAGGCGCCGGGCCCGGAGTCCGCCGAGTGGCCGCCCGCGGGCGCGAGCCCGGTCGATCTCGAAGGCGCGTACGAGCTGTTGCGGGAACGGGGCTACGGCTACGGACCGGTCTTCCGGGGACTCAAGGCGGCCTGGACCGAGGGGGACGAGGTCTTCGCCGAGGTCACCCTGCCCGAGCGGGCCCGCGCGGACGCCGGGCGCTTCGGCCTGCACCCGGCGTTGTTCGACGCCTGCCTGCACGCCCCCATGCTGGCCGGGCAGAGTGGGGAGGAGAGCACCGTCCTGCCCTTCGCCTGGGCCGGGGTCTCCCTGTACGCGGGCGGCGCCACGAGTGTCCGGGTGCGGATCGCGCCGACGCGCGACGGTGTTTCGGTGGCGGTGTCCGACGAACTGGGGCGGCCCGTGCTGACGGTGGGCTCGCTGGCGGGCAGGCCGGTTCCGGCCGCGGCGCTGCGCGGCCCGCGCCCGGATTCGCTGTTCTCGGTGAACTGGGTTCCCGTCGCCACGCCGGACGGTGACCCCGCGCCGGTGGAACCCTGGGTTTCCCGCGACGGCACCGAGAACGGCGTCGTCGTGTTCACCTGCGCGGAGCCGGACGCCGACCCGCCGGCCGGCGTGCGCGAGGCGGCGCACCAGGTGCTCGCCGCGATCCGGGAATGGCTGTCCGACGAACGTTTCGCGGGTTCCCGGCTGGTCGTGGCGACGCGGGACGCGGTCGACGCCGGCGGCTCCGAGGTCGGCCTCGGCCACGCCGCGGTCTGGGGCCTCGTCCGGTCGGCGCAGGCCGAGAACCCCGGCCGGTTCGTCCTGGTCGACCTCGACGGGCGGGCGGAGTCCACCGCGGCGCTGGCCGCGGCGGCGGCCTCCGGCGAACCCGAACTCGCTGTCCGAAGTGGACAGTTGTGGGCGCCGCGGCTCACCAGGAGGGCCGCGCCCGGCGGGAACGGCGGCCCTCGGCTCGACCCCGAGGGTACGGTGCTGGTCACCGGGGGGACCGGCGGGCTCGGCGCGGTGCTCGCGAGGCATCTGGTGACCGGGCACGGGGTCCGGCGGCTGGTGCTCGCCGGCCGAAGGGGCCCGGACGCGCCCGGCGCCGCGGAGCTGGTCGCCGAGCTGGGTGAGCGGGGTGCCCGGGTCACGGTCGTGGCCTGCGACGTCGCCGACCGCGACGCGCTCGCCGCGCTGCTGGCGGGGATTCCCGCCGGGCATCCGCTGACCGGTGTCGTGCACGCGGCCGGGGTGGCGGACAACGGCCTCGTGTCCGCCCTGACCCCCGACCGGCTCGACGCCGTGCTGGCGCCCAAGGCGGAGGCCGCCTGGCACCTGCACGAACTCACCGCGTCCGCCGCGCCGGCGATGTTCGTGCTGCTGTCCTCCGCCGGCGGCATGGTGCTGGCAGGCGGGCAGGGCGCCTACGCGGCGTCGAACGTCTTCCTCGACGCGCTGGCCCTCCGCCGGAAGGCGGACGGCCTGGCGGCGACGTCGATGGCGTTCGGGCTCTGGGCGGGCACCGGGATGGGACAGTGGCTGAGCGAAACCGATCTGCGGCGCATGCGCGGGCAGGGCCTGCCCGCGCTGGAGGTGGAAGAGGGCCTCGCCCTGTTCGACGCCGCGCTGGCCTCCGGGGACGCGCTCGTCGCGCCGTTCCCGGTGGACGTCCCGGCGCTGCGCGCGCGGACCGACGAGGTCCCCGCGCTCCTGCGCGGTCTCCTGCGGACGGCGGGAACCCGCCTTCGCACGCCGCGGACCGACGTGCCCGACTGGGAACGCCGGATCGCCGGCGCGCACGAGGGGGACCGCGACCGGATCGTGCTCGACCTGGTCCGGTCCCAGGTGGCGGCCGTGCTCGGGCACGCCTCGGCCGCCGCGATCGAACCGGACCGGGCGTTCCAGGAACTCGGCTTCGATTCGCTGACCGCCGTCGAACTGCGCAACCAGCTCAACACCGCCACCGGTCTCCGGCTCCCGGCCACCCTGGTGTTCGACCAGCCGACCGCGCGCGCGGTGGCGGCCGAGATCGTGGCCGCGTTCGCCGGCACCGGGACCGACCGGGTGCCGGTGCCCGCCCCCCGGATCCCCGCCCACGACGAGCCGATCGCGATCGTCGGCATGGCCTGCCGCTATCCGGGCGGGGTGAGTTCCCCGGACGAGCTGTGGCACGCCGTCCTGAACGAGGTCGACGCCGTGTCGGAGTTCCCCGCCGACCGGGGCTGGGACCTCGGCTCCGTGTACGACCCGGACGGCGCGGCCCCGAACACGACCTACACCCGGGAAGGGGGATTCCTGCACGACGCGGGCGAGTTCGACGCCGCGTTCTTCGGGATCGGCCCGAACGAGGCGACGACGATGGACCCCCAGCAGCGGCTGTTGCTGGAGACCTGCTGGGAGGCCATCGAACGGGCCGGGATCGACCCCGGATCGCTCAAGGGCAGCCCCACCGGGGTGTTCGCCGGGCTGATGTACCACGACTACGCCTACAACACCTCCGCCGGCGCGATCGCCTCCGGGCGGGTGTCCTACGTGCTGGGGCTGGAGGGCCCGGCCGTGACCGTCGACACGGCGTGCTCGTCCTCGCTGGTGGCGCTGCACTCGGCGATCCAGGCGCTCCGGTCGGGCGACTGCGCGCTGGCGCTGGCCGGCGGGGTCACCGTCATGGCCACACCCGACATGTACGTCGAGTTCAGCAGGCAGCGCGGGCTGGCGCGCGACGGCCGCTGCCGGGCCTTCTCCGGTGACGCCGAGGGGACCGGGCTGTCCGAGGGGGCCGGTGTCCTGCTGGTGGAGCGCCTCTCGGACGCGCGGCGCAACGGTCACCCGGTGCTCGCGGTGGTCCGCGGCAGCGCGATCAACCAGGACGGCGCTTCGAACGGGCTGACCGCCCCGAACGGGCCGTCCCAGCGGCGGGTCATCCGGCAGGCGCTCGCCGCCGCCGGTCTGTCCACAATGGACGTCGATGCCGTCGAGGCGCACGGTACCGGTACCACGCTGGGGGACCCGATCGAGGCGCAGGCGCTGCTGGCCACCTACGGCAGGGACCGCGACGAACAGCGGCCGCTGTGGCTGGGTTCGCTGAAGTCGAACCTCGGGCACACCCAGGCCGCCGCGGGCGTCGGCGGGATCATCAAGATGGTGCAGGCGATCCGGCACGGGGTGCTGCCGAAGACGTTGCACGTGGCCGAACCGACCCCGCAGGTCGACTGGTCCGCGGGCGCGGTCCGGCTGCTGACCGAGGCCCGCGCGTGGCCGGACTCCGGCCGCCCGCGCCGCGGCGCCGTCTCGTCGTTCGGGATCAGCGGGACGAACGGGCACGTGATCATCGAGCAGGCGCCCGCCGCCGACGGCCCCGAAGCCGCTCGCGACGACCGGGAAGGCGGGGAAGGCCGGGGACCGCTGCCGTGGCTGCTCACCGCGAAGAGTGCCGAGGCACTGGCAGGGCAGGCCCGGCGGTTGCGGGCGTTCGCCGGGGAGCCCGGCGCCGATCCCGGTGACGTCGGGTTCTCGCTGGCCACCACCCGGGCGCGGTTCGGTCACCGCGCGGTGGTGCTCGGCCGTGACCGCGCCGGACAGCTCGACGGTCTCGACGCGCTGATCGGCGGCGGGGCCGCGGGGAACGTGGTGCGGGGTACCGCGGTGCGTGACCCGAAGGTGGTGTTCGTCTTTCCGGGGCAGGGCTCCCAATGGACCGGAATGGGCCGCGAGCTGTACGAGACCAGCGAGGTCTTCCGCGCGGAGGTTTCGGCGTGCGCGAAGGCTTTCGAACCCTTCCTCGACTGGTCACTGCTGGAGGTCCTCCGCGGTGACGATGGCGCGCCCTCCCTGGATCGGATCGACGTCGTGCAGCCCGCGTTGTTCGCGATGATGGTGTCGCTCGCGGCGTTGTGGCGTTCGTATGGGGTGGAACCGGCTTCCGTCGTGGGCACGAGCCAGGGCGAGGTCGCGGCGGCGTGCGTCGCGGGCGCGATCTCCCTCGCGGACGGGGCGCGGATGATCGCGGAGCGCAGCAAGCTGTTCGCCGAGCGCCTGATCGGCCACGGCGAGCTCGGTTCGGTGGCGCTGCCCGTCGAAGAGGTCACCGAGCGCCTCACCCGGTGGGAGGGCCGGCTCTTCCTCGCCGGGGTCAACTCCCCGGCGCTGGTCACCGTCGCCGGCGACAGCGAAGCGCTGGGGGAGTTCGAAGCCGAGCTCACCGCGGAAGGCGTGCGGGCCCGGCGCGTGGCGACCTCGGTCGCCACCCACTGCGCGCGCGTGGAGGCGGTCGCCGGCGAACTGCGGGAGATCCTGGCACCGGTCGTCCCGCGACGGGCCGCGATCCCGATCTACTCCACGGTGACCGGCGGGCTGCTGGAGCCGGGGGCGATGGACCCCGCCTACTGGTACGCGAGCACCAGGGAACCGGTCCTGTTCGCCGACGCGACCCGCGCGCTGTTCGAGGACGGCCATCAGGTTTTCGTCGAGGTGAGCCCGCATCCGGTGCTCGGCGTCGGCGTCCAGGAGACGCTCGCCGACGCCGGTGCCGAGGTGGCCGTGGTGGGTTCGCTGCGCCGTGCGCACGGCGACGTGGACCGGTTCACGACCTCGCTGGCCGAAGCGCAGGTCCGGGGCGTCGAGGTGGACTGGACGGAAAACTTCGGCGCCGCGCGCCGGATCGAGCTGCCGACCTACGCCTTCCAGCGCCGGCGGTACTGGACCCGGGACGAACAGGCGGGCGGGGACGCGGGTTCGCTCGGGCTGACCGCCGTGGACCACCCCCTGCTCGGCGCGGTGGTCCCCGCGGTGGACTCGGACGCGCTGACCTTCCTGGGCAGGCTGTCACCGGGGACCCACCCGTGGCTCGCCGACCACGGCGTCCGGGGCACGGTCCTGCTGCCGGGTACCGCGTTCGCCGAGCTGGTCACCAGGGCCGCCGACGAGGCGGGGTGCGACCACATCGAAGAACTGGCCCTGCACGTCCCGTTGCTGCCGGCCGAGCGGGGCGGGGTCGCGCTGCGGGTCGAGCTGGGCGAGGCGGACGACGCGGGCAGGCGGCCGGTGCGCGTGCGTTCCCGCGCCGAGGACGAGCCCGGGGCGCCGTGGATCCTGCACGCCGAGGGGACAGTGGCACGAGGCGGGGCGGAGCGTTCCTTCGACCTGACCCAGTGGCCGCCCGCGGGCGCGAGCCCGATCGTGATCGACGGTGCCTACGAAGCGCTCGGGGAACAGGGATACGACTACGGGCCGGCGTTCCGGGGGCTCCGGGCGGCCTGGCGGCGCGGCGACGAGCTGTTCGCCGAGGTCGAGCTGCCGGAGCGGGTGCGGGCCGAGGCCGGGCGGTTCGGCCTGCACCCGGCCCTGCTGGACGCCGCGATGCACGTCGCGCTGATCGACGACGGCGGCGGACGGGGCACGGAGACCGTGCTCCCGTTCGTGTGGGAGGGCGTCCGGCTGCACGCCGTCGGCGCGTCGGCCCTGCGGGTGCGCGTCGACCGGGGCCGGCCGGACGCCGTCACGGTGGAGGTCGCCGACGGCACCGGCAGTCCGGTGTGGACGGTCGATTCCCTGATTCCCCGTCCGGTGCCGGAGGAGCAGCTGTCCGCGGCGCGGCGCGGGGGCGACTCCCTGTTCCGGATCGACTGGCAGCGCCCGCGGCTCCCCGCCGAGCCCGTGTCCTGGGGTCCGTGGGAAGGTCTCCAGCCGGCGGGGGCGGTGCCGGACGTCGTCGTCTTCGAGGCCGGGCCGCCCGACGGCGAACCACTGCCCGCGTTGTACGACATCGCGGGCCGCGTGCTCGGTGTGCTCCAGGACTGGCTGGCCGACGAACGGTTCGCCGCGGCCACCCTGGCGGTCGTGACCCGGAACGCGGTGGTCACCGAGGAGGGCGCCGCCGTCAGCCTCGCCGAAGCGCCGGTGTGGGGTGTGCTCCGCGCCGCGCAGGCGGAGCACCCCGGCAGGTTCGTGGTGGTGGACACCGACGGTGCCCCGGAGTCGGCACGGGTGCTCGCCCTCGCCGCGGCGTCCGGGGAACCGGAACTCGCGGTGCGCGGTGGCGAGCCGCTGGTTCCCCGCCTGGTCCCGGTACCCGAGCCGGACACCGAGGTCCCGCCGGGCCTCACCGGGGACGGCACGGTGCTGATCACCGGCGGCACCGGTGGTCTCGGCGCGCTGGTGGCCCGGCACCTGGTCACCCGGCACGGCGTCCGCGACCTGGTGCTGACCAGTAGGCAGGGAAGGGAGGCCCCGGGCGCGACGGAACTGTGCGAGGAGCTCACCGCGCTGGGCGCGCGGGTCACGGTGACCGCCTGCGACGTCGCGGACCGGGCGGCCGTCGCGCGGCTGTTCGCCTCGATCCCGGCGGAGCGGCCGCTGACCGCGATCGTGCACGCGGCGGGCGCGGCCGACAACGGACTGGTCGGCGCGCTGACCCCGGAACGGCTCGCGACGAGCCTGCGGCCGAAGGCCGACGGTGGCTGGCATCTGCACGAGCTGTCGAAGGATCTCGGCCTCACCGCGTTCGTGGTCTTCTCGTCCGCGGGCGGCATGGTGCTGGCCGCGGGGCAGGCGGGCTACGCGGCGGGGAACGTCTTCCTCGACGCGCTGGCCGCGCACCGGCGGGCCGAAGGACTCCCGGCGACCGCGCTGGCCTGGGGCCTGTGGGACGTCCGCACGGGGCTGAGCCAGTGGCTGAGCCAGGCCGACCTGCAGCGGATCAGGCGGCAGGGGCTGCCCGCCTTCTCCGCGGCGGAGGGCCTGCGGATGTTCGACGCCGCGCTGGCCACCGGCCGGACGGCGCTGGTCCCGATGCGGGTGGATCCGGTGACCCTGCGGGCCGGCACCGAGGTCGTCCCCGCGCTGCTGCGTGGCCTCGCGCCCGCGGTCCGGCGCCGGACCGCCACGGGCGCGGTCGAAGAGGGCGCCCTGCGCGGTCGGCTCGCCGGGCTGCCGGAGGCGGAACAGGAACAGGTGGTGCGGAACCTCGTGCTCACCTACGCCGCGACGGTCCTCGGGTACGCCGGCCCGGACGACGTCGATCCCGAGCGCGACTTCCTCGAGTCCGGTTTCGACTCGCTCACCGCCATGGAACTGCGCAACGGGCTCAGCCGGGCCGGCGGGCTGCGGCTGCCGCCGATGGTGGTGTTCGACAACAAGACCCCGGCGGCCCTCGCGCGCTACGTCCTGGCCGAACTGGCCGCGTCGCCGGACACCGGGGACGGCGGGCGCGCGGCCTCGCCCGGCGCGGTGGCTCCGCGCGGCGCGGACACGCTCAGCGAGGTGTTCCGGACCGCGCTCGCCGAGGCTTCCGTGGAGCGGGCGATGGACCTCCTGCGCGCCGTGGCCGCCGTCCGCCCGAGCTTCGGTTCGGCCGCGGAGCTCGACCGGCCGCCCGCGCCGGTGAAGCTGGCCGAAGGGCCCGCGGGGCCGCGGCTGATCTGCGTCAGCACGCCGATGGTGACCGGCGGGCCGTACCAGCTGGCGCGGATCGCGGCGTCCTTCCGGGGCGTGCGCACGGTTTCGGCGGTCCCGCTGTCCGGGTTCGCCGCGGGGGAGCCGCTGCCCGCCACCGCGGCGGCCGCGATCGACGGGCTCACCGAGAGCGTGCTCCTCGCGGCCGAGGGCGAACCGTTCGTCCTGCTCGGGTACTCCGCGGGCGGGCTGCTCGCCCACGCGGTCGCCCATCGGCTGGAAACGGTACGGGAGGTCGAGCCGGCCGGCGTGGTCCTGCTCGACAGCTACCGTCTCGACCGGTTCACCGGCGGCGGCGCCGAGCTGAGCGGGGACTTCCTGGCGGGAGCGCTCGAACGCGAGTCGGCGTTCGGCGGGTTCGACAGCGCCCGGCTGTCCACAATGGGCAGATACGGCGAGCTGATGCCGTTGGTGGACCCGGGCCGGATCGGCGCGCCGGTGCTGTTCGTCCAATGCCTCGAATGGTTCGCCGAACCCGGGCCGGGCGGCGAGCCCGTGCTGGCCGAGCCGTGGGACTCCACCCAGACCTGCCGGACACTGCTGGCGAACCACTTCACGATGCTGGAAGGGAAGTCGGCCGAAACGGCACGGCTCGTCGAGGAATGGCTGGGCACCCTGTGAACGCCCCGGCCGAGACCCGGACCGCGGTGGTCTTCCCCGGCATGGGCCCGACCGGGTTCGCCGACGTCGCGAAGTTCATGCTCGTCGACCCGTTCGCCCGCGGGCTGCTGGCCGAGGCCGACCGGGTGCTCGGGTACTCGCTGGTCGACCGCTACGCCGAGGAGGAACGGGACTACTCGGTGTCCGCGCAGCTGGCCATGCTGGTGAACTGCCTCGCGCTGGCCGAATGGGCGGGAGAGCACCTCGGCCTGGCCCCGGACTTCTGCACGGGGCCGAGCTTCGGGGAGAAGGCCGCCGCCGTCCACTCGGGCGCGCTCGGGTTTCCCGAAGCCCTGTGGCTGACCGGGGAACTGGCCCGCCGCGAGGAACGGTACTTCGCGCGGGCGCACCAGGACGTGGTGACCCAGTCGCTCGCCCGCACGCCGCGCTCGGTGCTGGAGGAAATCCTCGGCGAGCTGGACGACCGCGGCGAATGGCACGAGATGTCGTGTTACGTCGACGACAGCTTCCACATGGTGTCGCTGCGGAAGGACGCGCTCGACTGGTTCCGGCAACGGGTGCGCGCGGGCGGCGGCATGGCGCTCTACACGATGTGGCCGCCGTTGCATTCGAGCGCCTTCGCCGAGCTGCGCGACGAAGTGGCGTCGGAGGTCCTGAGCGAGGTTTCCTTCCGCGACCCGGTGGTGCCCGTGGTCGCGGACCAGGACGGGACCGTGCTGCGCACCGGGGACGGGGTACGGAGGATGCTCCTCGACGGCTACGTCCGGCCGGTGCGGTGGCCCGACGTCGTGTCCGCGCTGCGCGGGTTTGGCGTGGGCAGGGTGTACGTCGCGGGACCGGATCGCCTGTTCGGGCGGGTAGGGGTCACCACGGCGAACTTCGAGGTGGTGGCGGTCGACCCCCGGCGGGCGTTACGGCCCCGGCGGCGGCGGACGGCCGGGTGAGCCGCGGTGCGGGTCCGTCGTGGACGGACCCGCACCGCGTTCAGGCGGCCGCGCCGCGGAGTTCCGCGAGGGTGTCCCACAGGACCCCGGCGGTGGCGAAGGTCTCCATGGTGAGCGCCTCGTCGACGAACCGGACCCCGTACGTCCCTTCCAGCGAGGAAAGCAGTTCCACGGTGCCGAGCGAATCGAGACCCAGGTCGCGCAGCGAGGTCTCCTTCGCGAGCGTTTCGTCATCGGAAAGGAACGGAAGGTATTTGCGCAGGATGTTCTCGAACCGGTCGTCCCACATGATTTTCTCCGAATCTTCCTGCCATGTTCGATCTGCTGGTCGTCTCAGACGAGAAAAGGCCATCGGCGCGTGGCGGACAACCCTTGACGACCCCTACTTCCCGGGCGGTGGCACATGAAGGAAACGATCGGCGTCGCACTGTACGACCGCTTTCTCCGCGGGCTGGCGCGCTCGCCGCGCCGGGCCGCGCTGCGGGTCGGCGCGCGACGGCTCACCTACGAGGAGCTGCACCAGAAGGCGCTGGTGTGCGCGGGTTCGCTGCTCGACGGTACGCCGGAACCGCCGAAAGCCGTCGGTGTCCTGATGGAGAAGGGGGTCGACGCCTACGTCGGCATCCTGGCCGCGCTCTACACCGGCGCCGCGGTGGTACCGCTGCACCCGGGTTTCCCGGCGGACCGGACCGCCATGATGATCGAGGCGGCGGGGGTCTCGGCGCTGCTGGCCGACGACAGGGGACTCGCCGGGCTGGCCGGGGCCAAGCCCGACCTTCCCGTGCTGGCGCTGGGTTCGGCCTGTCTCGACAGCCGCCACCACATCCCGCTCAGCCCGCGTGCCGGGCTCGCCGAGCCGCGGCCGGTGGCCGGCACCGATCCCGCGTACCTGTTGTTCACCTCGGGCTCGACGGGCCGGCCGAAGGGCGTCCCGATCCGGCACGGCAGCACCCGGCACTACTTCGAGCTGCTGGACAAGCGGTACGACTTCCACGAAGAGGACATCTTCTCGCAGACCTTCGACCTCAACTTCGACTGTGGCATCTTCGATCTGTTCTGCGCGTGGGGCGCGGGGGCGAGTGTGCATCCGGTGCCGCCGCACGCCTACCGTGACCTGCCGGCGTTCGTCGCCGAACGCGCGATGACCGTGTGGTTTTCCACCCCCAGCGCGATTTCCCTCGTCCGGCGGACGGGACGGCTGGCGCCCTCGGTGATGCCGACCCTGCGGTGGTCGCTGTTCGCGGGCGAAGCGCTGCGCGCGCGGGACGCCGCGCAGTGGCAGGAATCCGCACCGCGCGCGACGGTGGAGAACATCTACGGGCCGACCGAGCTCACCGTCACCGTGACCCGGCACAGCTGGTCGCCGGAGACCTCGCCCGGCCTGTGCGTCAACGGGCTGGCGCCGATCGGGACCGTCCACGAAGGACACGACCACGTCCTGCTCGGACCGGACGGCGAGGAGTCCGGTGCCGAGGGCGAGCTGTGCGTCACCGGACCGCAGTTGATGACCGGATATCTCGACCCCGCCGACAACCGGGGCCGTTTCCTGCGCCGGGACGGCCGCGACTGGTACCGCACCGGGGACCGCGTCCGGCGCCTGGGCAACGGGGAACTGGTCTACCTCGGCAGGCTGGACGCGCAGGTGCAGATTCACGGCTGGCGGGTCGAGCCCGCCGAGGTCGAGCACGCCGTCCGCGGCTGCGCGGGGGTGGACGACGCGGTCGTGGTCGCCCGGACCACCGACGAAGGTGTCGAGCTGATCGCCTATCACACCGGGCGATTCGTCTCACCGGTGCTGCTGGCCGGGCAGTTGCGCGACGTGCTGCCCGACGGGATGATGCCGAAGCGCTTCGAGCACCTGCGGGAGTTCCCGTTGAACTCCAACCGGAAGATCGACCGGGCCGCGCTCGCTCGCGCGGCCGCGGAAGGCGACCGGGAGGGATCCGGTTCGTGAATGGACGGACGCGTTCGGTGGATCGCCTGTCCTGGCCCCGATCTTAGGGGCCGCTAGGGGTGGGGGACGCCGCGTCCGCTCGATTAGTGTTCGTTCGACGGCACGAACGGGCGTGGCCCGGGGCGAATATCTGCCGTTTGACTCCGGACCGACCGAGCCTTTTCCCGGGCGAAGAAACCAGAGGGCGCCGTGACTGATCTTCGTGACACCAGTTCCGCCACGAAAGACGAACTCCCCCCGTTTCCGATGGCCAGGGTGTGCCCGTTCGGACCACCGGCCGAATACGCCGCGCTGCGTGCCTCGGAACCGATCAAAAAGGTCAGCCTGAAGCTCAACGGCCGTCAGGTCTGGCTGGTGACCCGGTACGACCACGTTCGCCAGGTGCTGAGCGACCCGGCCATCAGCGCGAACATGAAGGCGCCCGGATTCCCCCTGCAGCTCCAGATTCCCGACGAAATGGTGCAGGCCGCGCCGCTGACGCTGTTCCACATGGACCCGCCGGTGCACACCGTCCACCGCCGGATGGTGATCCCCGAGTTCACCGTCCGGCGGATGGAGGCGCTCCGCCCGCACATCCAGCGGATCGTCGACGACCGGATCTCGTCGATGATCGAGCACGGCGCGCCGGCGGACCTGTCCTCGGCGCTGGCGGTGCCGGTCCCGTTGCTGGTGATGTGCGAGCTGCTCGGCGTCCCGTACGCGGACCGCGAGGACCTGCGCCGCTGGGGAACGCAGGTCACGGCGCGGGAAAGCACGCCGGAGCAGCAGGCGCGGATCCAGCAGGAGATGGGCGCCTACCTCGCCAAGCTGGTGGCCGAGAAGGACGCCGACCCCGCCGACGACCTGATCAGCAGGCTGATTCTCAAGAACCGCGAGGAAAACCAGCTCGAACTGGCCGACATCACCTCGCTGGCGCTGGTGCTGATCGCGGCCGGGCAGAGCACGGCGAACATGATCTCGCTCGGCACGCTGGCCCTGCTCGAGCATCCCGAGCGCCTGGCCGAGCTGAAGGCCGACCCCTCCCTCATGGGCAGGGCGGTCGACGAACTCGCGCGGGTGATCACCATCGCGGACACCGGCGGCACCTCGCGGGTCGCGACGGCCGACATCGAGGTGGGCGGCGTGGTCATCAAGGCGGGCGACGGGGTGATGGCCTCGCTCAACTCCGCCAACCACGACGAAAACGTGTTCCCCGATCCCGACCGGATCGACTTCCACCGCGCCTCGAACAACCACCTCGCCTTCGGGCACGGCGTGCACAAGTGCGTGGGGATGACCCTCGCGCGGCTCGAACTGGAAGTCGTCTACACGACACTGTTCGAGCGGCTTCCCGGTCTCCGCCTCGCGGTGCCGCTCGACCAGGTGCGCTTCAAGTCGGACGACGAACTCGTCTACGACATCCACGAACTGCCGGTCGCCTGGTAGCGGGGAGTGCCGATGCGGGTCGTCGTGGACCGTGAACGGTGTGTCGGATCGGGTACGTGTGTGCTGACCGAACCCGGCGTCTTCGACCAGGACGAGCGGGACGGCCGGGTGGTGCTGCTGGCCGCCGGGCCGCCGCGGGAGCTGTGGGAGACCGTGCTCGAGGCGGAGCGCTTTTGCCCCACCGGAGCGGTGACTGTCACCGAGGACTGACACGGGAGATCCCCGGCCGGTCCGCACCACGCCGCGAAACCGTTCCCGGCGTGCGACGAGTAATTGCCGAATGGAGAGAAGCTGATGATGTCGAACTGGCTCAAGCGTTCCGGTCGTGTCGTCCTGACCGGCGTCGCGGCTGTCGCGATCGGGGGTGCGCTGGCACCCGCCGCGATGGCGAGCCCGTCCGCGCCGTCCGTGTCCGTGACGCCGAACAACGACCTGACCGACGGTGCCGTGGTCACGGTGTCGAGTAGTGGCTTCGCCGCCAATGCGCAGGCGGCCGCCGTCGAATGTGCCACGCCCTCGGGCGGGACCGAACTGTGCGACCTCGAGCACGCCGCGGTCTACCAGTCCAACGCCAAGGGCGACGGCACCACTCCCTTCACCGTGCACCGGCAGTGGACCGGCACCGACCCGCTGACCGGCAAGGTGGTCGGCCCGGTCGACTGCGCCACCGTCGCGTCGGGCTGCGTCGTCGGGGTCACCGACGCGAACCGGCAGACGGCGACGGCGCAGATCGCGTTCCGGAAGACGGCGACGACCACGATCGCGTCCCACTAGTTCGCGGAGGTACGCGGTGCCACCGCTGGTGAAGGGGACGGTTCCGTTCGGCGCGCACCGGACCTGGTATCGGCTGACCGGTACGCCGGGAGGCGAACCGCCGGCGGTGGTCGTGGTGCACGGTGGACCGGGCAGCACGCACGACTACCTCGCGAACCTCGCGGGGCTGGCCGGGCGCGGCTGGCCGGTCGTGCACTACGACCAGCTCGGGAACGGCGGATCGACGCACCTGCCGGACGCGGATCCCGGCTTCTGGACGGTGCGGCTGTTCCTGGCCGAACTGGACAACCTGCTCCGGCGGCTGGACATCGCGGACAACTACGTCCTTTGTGGACATTCATGGGGTGGGGCGCTGGCCGCCGCGCACGCCGCGGCCCGGCCCGCCGGCCTGCGGGGGCTGGTCGTGGTCAGCTCGCCGGCGTCCTACCCCCTGTGGTCGCGGGAGATGAAGGTCCTGCGGGACGCGCTTCCCCCGGGCGTCGACGAGGTACTGCGACGGCACGAAGCCGCCGGGACGACCGACAGCGCGGAGTACCGCCAGGCCTCCGCGGTGTTCTACGCGCGGCACGTCTGCCGGCTCAGGCCGTGGCCGCGGGACTACCAGGCGTCCTATTACGAGATCTACAACGACCCGACCGTCTATCGGACGATGAACGGGCCCAACGAGTTCCACGTCGTCGGGACCCTTCGCGACTGGTCTGTCACGAAGGCGCTGCCGGAAATCACGGTGCCGTCACTGGTGATCTCCGGGCGGCACGACGAGGCGACCCCGGCCGTGGTGCGGCCGTTCCGGGACCTGATCCCGGACGTGCGGTGGGAGGTGCTCGAGGACTCGAGCCATCTGCCGCACCTGGAGGAGCCAGCGCGATTCTTCGAGGTTTTGGAAGGGTTTCTCGAGGCGAGATGCCGACAGGGGAACCGGAGCCGCAAGGAGCCGTAGTGAAAACCCAGGTAGGAGCGGCCGGTCCGCGTGCCGGCTTCGAGCACACCGTCCGGCTGGTCCACGACCTGCTGGACGACGCCGTGGCACACGCCCCGGAGGCGACGGCCGTGCGGGACGCGGACGGCGCGTGGACCTACCGGGAACTGGCCCGGATGAGCCACGCGTTCGCGCACTGGCTTCGCGCGCGCGGCGTCGGCCGCGGCGACCGCGTGCTGGTGCAGCTGCCCAGCGTGCGTGAGCTGGTGGCCATGTTCTACGGCGCGTCCCGCTGTGGTGTGATCTTCGTTCCGCTCAACCCGGCGATGAAGCGGTTCCACCTGGCCTCGGTGCTGGCCAACGCGGAACCGGCGCTGGTGGTGGCGGAAAGCTCCCGTGCCGCGGGGTTCCGGGACCTGACCCCGGTGCCGGTGTGGCCCGGGCAGGCGGTCCGGGCCGAGGTGGCGGAGCTGGCCGCCGGGGACCCGCCCCCGGTCCGGGTGCCGGTGCGGCCGGACGAGGTCGCCGTCCTCGTCTACACCTCGGGGAGCACTTCGGCGCCGAAAGCGGTCATCTGCCCGCACGCGCAGATGACCTTCGCCTCCTCGGCGATCCAGGCGGTGCTCGGCTACCGGCCGGACGACGTCGTGTTCTGCCGGTTCCCGCTTTCCTGGGACTACGGCCTGTACAAGGTGCTCCTGGCGGGGCTCGGCCGCGCGGAACTGGTGCTCGCCGGTGAGGAGTCCGATCTCCTGCTGCTCCGGCGGATGCGGGAGTGCGGTGCCACCGTCGTGCCGATCGTGCCGTCACTGGCGACGATGATCGCGACCCTCGCCGCGCGGGAGACCGAGCCCGCGCCGCCGGTACGGATGTTCACCAACACCGGCGCGGCGCTGCCCGCCCCGACGATCGACGCGCTGCGGCGGGCCTTCCCCGGGGCGCGGGTGGTCCGGCAGTTCGGCCAGACCGAGTGCAAGCGCGTCTCGGTCATGCCGCCGGAAGAGGACCGGACGCGGCCGGGGTCGGTCGGCAGGCCGCTCCCGGGGACCCGGGTGCGGATCCTCGGCCCGGACGGCGAAAGCCTGCCGGCGGGCGAAGTGGGCGAGATCGTCGCCATCGGGCCGCACGTGATGCCAGGCTACTGGCGCTCCCCGGACCTTTCCGCGCACACCTTCCGCCGGGACCCACTGTCCGGCGAGCCCTGCCTGCACACGGGCGACTACGGCAGCGTCGACGCCGACGGCTACCTCTACTTCGAGGGCCGCCGCGACGACATGTTCAAGCGCAAGGGCATTCGGATGAGCACGCTCGAGATCGAGGCCGCGGCGATGGACGTCCCCGGGGTCCGCATGGCCGCCGCGCTCCCGCCCACCGGCGACCGGGACCTCGTCCTGTTCGTCGAGTCGGAACTGGAGCCCCAGGTCGTGCTGAAGGAGCTGGCACAGCGGCTGGAACCGGCCAAGGTGCCCTCCCGGTGCCGGGTCGTCGCGGAGCTGCCGCTGACCCAGCACGGCAAGAACGCGCACGAGGCACTGGCCGCGCTGCTCGACGGGAGCACGCGGTGAGCGGCCCCCTCGAACTCGCCGAACGGTTCGGCACCCCGCTTTACGTCTACGACCTGGACGAGGTCGACGCCGCGCGCCGCGAGTTGTTCGCCGCGCTGCCCGACGGCTTCGAACTCTTCTACGCGCTGAAGGCCAATCCCCATCCCGGGCTCGTCCGCGCGCTCCGGGAGCCGGACCCGGCGGGCGACGTTCCGGCCTGTCGCGCGGAAATCAGCTCCACCGGCGAACTCGGCGCGGCACTCGCCGCCGGGTTCACCGGCGCGGACTGCCTGTACACCGGGCCGGGGAAGACCCCGGGCGAACTGCGCGAGGCGCTCGGTGCCGGGGTGCGGACGTTCTCCACCGATTCGGTCACCGACGTGCGGCACGTCGGTGAAGCCGCGGTCGAACAGGGCGCCGAGGCGGACTGCCTGCTGCGGATCAACAGCGCCACCGCCTCGGCGACCACGGCGATCCGGATGACCGGCACCCCGTCGCAGTTCGGTTTCGACGCCGAGACGCTGTGCGAAGTCCTGCCGGAACTGCTGCGGACGCCCGGTGTGCGGATCACCGGCCTGCACTTCTTCCCGCTGAGCAACGCCAGGGACGAGGACAGTCTCATCGGCGAGTTCCGGCAGACCATCGCGCTGGCCGCCGGCCTGTCGGCGGAACTGGACCTGCCGTTGCGCTTCCTCGACATCGGCGGCGGGTTCGCCGCCCCCTACGGCACGGCGGGCGCGCGCGGGCGGTACCCCCGGCTGCGCGGTGCGCTGGAGGACGCGCTCGACGAGTTCCTTCCTGCGTGGCGTAAGGGAAAACCCCGGCTGGCGTGTGAATCGGGGCGGTTCCTGGCGGGGACGAGCGGGACGCTGGTGGCCGGGGTGGTCAACGTCAAGACGAGCCGCGGCCGCCGGTTCGTGATCCTGGACGCGGGGATCAACACCTTCGGCGGCATGTCCGGGCTCGGCAGGCTGCTGCCGGTCTCCGTGCGCGTCGGCACCGACGAGGAGCTGGAGCCGGGCAGCCTGGTCGGCCCGCTGTGCACGCCGGGGGACGTCCTCGGCCGGGAGATCGGGCTGCCCCCGCTCGCCGCGGGCGATCGGGTGAGCGTGCCGAACGCCGGCGCGTACGGGCCCACCGCCAGCCTGCTGGCGTTCCTGGGCAGGCCCGCGCCGACGGAGGTACTGGTACGCGGGGACGAGGTCGTGTCGGTGTCGCGGCTGGAGTACCACCGTTCCTACGACTCGCGTCCGAGGCCGTGGTGAAGCCGGACGAGGTACTCGCCCGCGCGGCCGCGGCTCCGGTGCGCCACCGGGGGACCGTGGTCGTGAGCGGTGTCGCGTCGGACTCGCACACCTGGAACCTGGTCTTCCTGCAGCTGGTGATCGAGGAACTCGGCTACACCGTGGTGAACCTCGGGCCGTGCGTGCCCGACGAGGTGCTCGTCGAGCGGACCACCGCGCTGCTGCCGGAGCTGCTGGTGCTCAGCAGTGTCAACGGGCACGGTTACCAGGACGGCCTGCGGGTGGTCCGCGCGCTGCGCGCGGCGCCCGAACTGGTGGCCACGCCGATGGTGATCGGCGGCAAGCTCGACATCTCCGCCGAGTTCGACCCGCGGCGCGTGGCGGAACTGGCCGAAGCCGGGTTCGACGCGGTCTTCCCGGACAACGGAGGCGGCCTCGCGGCGTTCCGCCGGTTCGTGGACACGTTCCCGGCGGCGCCCCGGCTGACGACGGACTCGGGCCTGCCCGGATGAGCGGGGACGCCGGAACGGGGAAGCACGTGTCCGCCTGCTCCGGGCCGGCCGACTTCGGGCGGTTCGTCCGTGCGCACGGCGGATCCCGCGCGCTGGTCGTGCAACCACGGATGGGCTTCGGCACCCCGGCCGAGATGCGGACCGGGCTGCTCGCGACGAAGTACGCGGACGCGCGCACCGTCGGCACGATCACGCTCGACAGCTACACCCGCGTCGGTGAGCTGGGCGCGGTGGACCGCGCGTTGCGCGACGGTATGGCCCTCAACGGCTATCCCCTGGTCACCCACGACCGCGCGACGACCACCGCGGTGCTGGCCGGGATCGTCGACGCCGGGTTCCCGGTCCAGGTCCGTCACGGTTCGGCCGTACCGCACGACATCTTCGCCGCGCTGGTCGCGATGCGCATGAACGCGACCGAAGGCGGCCCCGTCTCCTACTGCCTGCCCTACGGCCGCACGGCGCTGGCCCAGTCGGTGCGGAACTGGGCCGAGTGCGCCGAGCGGTTCGCCGGGCTCCGGGAGTTCGGCGTCGAGCCGCATCTGGAGACGTTCGGCGGGTGCCTGCTGGGCCAGCTCTGCCCGCCGAGCCAGCTGGTGGCGATGAGTGTGCTGGAGGCCCTGTTCTTCTTCGCACACGGGATACGCAGTCTTTCGGTCAGCTACGCGCAGCAGACCAACCTGGACCAGGACGTCGAGGCGGTGTTCGCGCTGCGCCGGTTGTGCGCCGAACTGCTGCCGGTCGAAAACTGGCACGTCGTGATCTACGCGTACATGGGGCTGTACCCGACGACCGACGCGGGTGCGTACCGGTTGCTGGGGCAGGCCGCCGAACTGGCGGTGACCACCGGCTCGGAGCGGATGATCGTCAAGACCGTGGCCGAGTCGCGGCGTATTCCCACCATCGGGGAAAACGTCGCGGCGCTCGAGCACGCGAGCGCGGCGGGGACGGCGGCGGCGCCGGGTGGCGGGCCGCCCGAAGGGGACTCGCAGACCTACCGGGAAGCCGCCGCCCTCGTCGAGGCCGTGCTGAACCTGGACGAGGACATCGGGCGGGCCCTGCTCACCGCGTTCGCGCGCGGCTATCTCGACATCCCGTACTGCCTGCACCCGGACAACCGGGGCCGGACGCGCAGCTACCTCGACGAGCAGGGCAGGCTCCAGTGGGCCGACCTCGGCTCGCTGCCGCTGTCCCCGGTGGTGCGGAGCGGGCGGGGACGACGGGTGACCTCGTCGTCCCTGCTCGCGGACTTGTCCTACATGCAAAGGAAATTCGACAGTCCGTGGCCGGACTCCGGCCGGGGGCCGGCCAGGTCCGTCAGGACGGGACAGCGTGGGGTAGGCAGATGAACGAGTCCGGAAGTCTTTCGCTGAAGCTGGCGGGGTTGCCGGTTCCCGAGCAGATCCGCGCACTGCTGGAGCTCGTGCGCGAGCACGCGCTCGCGGTGCTGCGCAGGACCAGGCCGGACGAGGGCGGCACCGCGATCGCCGCCGACCGCGCGTTCCGCGACGCCGGGCTCGACTCGCTCGCGCTGGTCGACCTGCACGTGCGGCTGGGCGAGGCGACCGGTCTCGACCTGCCTCCCACCGTGGCGTTCGATCACCCGACACCGGCGGCGCTGGCCGGGCACCTGCGGTCCGAACTGCTCGGGCTGGGTGAAACCACCGACGTGCCGCCGCGGGCCGTCCGGGACGACGCGGCGGACGAGCCGCTCGCGATCGTCGGCGTCGGCTGCCGGTTCCCCGGCGGCGTGGCGTCCGCGGAGGACCTCTGGCGGCTGGTCGCGGAAGAGCGGTCGGTGCTGGGCGAGTTCCCCGCCGACCGCGGCTGGGACCTCGACGGCATGTTCGACGACGATCCCGGCGCCGTCGGCAAGAGTTACGTGCGCCGTGGTGGATTCCTCGACACGGCCACGGAGTTCGACGCGGACTTCTTCGGCATCAGCCCCCGTGAGGCGCTGGCGATGGATCCGCAGCAGCGGCTCGCGCTGGAGACCGCGTGGGAGGCGCTGGAGGACGCGGGCATCGACCCCGCGTCGCTGCGGGGCAGCCGCGCGGGAGTGTTCGTCGGCGCCGAGGTGCACGAGTACGGCGTCCGGGTGCACGACGCGCCGGAGGGGCTCGACGGCTACCTGATGACCGGCAACGCGCCGAGCGTCGTGTCCGGCCGCATCGCCTACGTGCTCGGGCTGGAGGGCCCCGCGGTCACCGTCGACACGGCCTGCTCCGGCTCGATCGTCTCACTGCACCTGGCCTCGCAGGCCCTGCGGCGCGACGAGTGCTCGCTGGCGCTGGTCGGCGGGGTGGCCGTGATGGGCAGTCCCGGCATGTTCACCGCGTTCAGCAGGCAGCGCGGGCTCGCCCCGGACGGGCGGGTGAAGGCGTTCGCGGCGGCCGCGGACGGCACCGGGTTCGCCGAAGGGGTCGGCCTGCTGGTCGTCGAGCGGCTGGCCGACGCGCGCCGGGAGGGCCACCGGGTACTGGCTCTGGTGCGGGGCTCGGCGGTGAACTCCGACGGCGCGAGCAACGGGCTCACCGCGCCGAGCGGCCGCGCCCAGCGGAGGCTGATCGTCGACGCGCTCGCCGAGGCCGGGCTCGCCGCGAACGAGGTCGGCGCGGTCGACGCGCACGGCACCGGGACCACGCTCGGCGACCCCATCGAGGCACGGGCCATCATCGCGAGCTACGGCGCCGGGCGGGCCGGGGACCGGCCGCTGTGGCTGGGTTCGGTGAAGTCGAACCTCGGGCACACCCAGGCGGCGGGCGGGGTGGCCAGCGTGATCAAGATGATCATGGCGATGCGGTATTCGCTGCTGCCGAAGACGCTGCACGTGGACACGCCCACACCGAATGTCGACTGGTCGGCGGGCACCGTGCGGCTGCTCACAGAGCCGGTGGCCTGGGAACGGGGTGACGGGCCCCGGCGGGCCGGGATCTCGGCGTTCGGCATCAGTGGCACGAACGCGCACGTGATCATCGAGGAGCCGCCCGTCGAGGACACCGAGAACATCGAAAGCGGTGAAGCGCCGGAAGGTTCCCCCGGCGGGCCGGTGCCGCTGATGATCTCCGCCGGGTCGGCGGACGCGCTGCGCGCGCAGGCGGCCCGGCTGTTGTCCCTTGTGGACGGTCCGGGCGCGCCGGGACCGCTCGATCTCGGTTTCTCCCTCGCGACCGGCCGGGCGGCGCTGGGCCACCGCGCGGTGGTCGTCGCGGAGGACCTGGACGAGGCGGTCCGCGGTCTGCGGGCGGTGGCCGCGGGGGAGAACGCGCCCGGTGTGTTCACCGGCGTCCCGGGCCGGGGTCTCGCCTTCCTGTTCACCGGACAGGGCAGCCAGCGGCTCGGGATGGGCAGGGAGCTGGCCGAGGTGTACCCGGTCTACGCGGACGCGCTGGACGAAGCGATCGGTCATCTCGACCTCCAGCTGGAGGTGTCGCTGTGGGACGTGCTGTTCGCGGCCGAGGGCACCGGCGACGCCGCGCTGCTCGACGAGACCGCCTACGCCCAGCCCGCGTTGTTCGCGACGGAGGTCGCGCTGGCCCGGCTGCTGGACTCGTGGGGCCTGCGGCCGGACTTCGTCGCCGGGCATTCGATCGGCGAGATCGCGGCGGCACACGTGGCCGGGGTGTTCTCCCTTGACGACGCCGCGACGCTGGTGGCGGCTCGCGGCAGGCTGATGCAGGAGCTGCCCGGTGGCGGCGCGATGCTCGCCGTGCGGGCGGCGGAGTCCGAGGTACTGCCGCTGCTCGAAGGCGACGTCGCCGTCGCGGCGGTCAACGGCCCGGAAGCGGTGGTGGTCTCCGGTGGCGAAGCCGGGGTGCTGGCGCTGGAACGGCGGTTCCGCGAACTCGGCCGCCGGACCAGACGGCTGCGGGTGTCGCACGCGTTCCACTCACCGCTGATGGAACCGATGCTGGCCGAATTCGGCCGGGTGGCGCGGATCCTGCGCTACGCCGCGCCCCGGATACCGCTGGTCTCGACCGTGACCGGCCTGCCCGCCACGGCCGGGGAGCTGTGCTCCCCGGACTACTGGGTACGCCATGTCGTCCAGGCGGTGCGGTTCGCCGACGCCGTCCGCGGGCTCGCCGGCCAGGGCGCGGGCACGTTCGTGGAACTGGGGCCGAACGCGGTGTTGTCCGCGCTCGGTCAGGACTGCCTCGGTGACCGGGCCGGGACCGCCGCGTTCGTGCCCGCGCTGCGCCGGGACCACGGGGAACGGCGCGAGGTGGTGTCGGCGGCCGCGCTGGCGCACGCGAGGGGCGCCGGACTGTCCGGAAAGGACTTCTTCGCCGGAACGGGCGCGCGACGTGTCCCGTTGCCGACCTACGCCTTCCAGCGCCGCCGGTTCTGGCTGACCGAGGCGAAACCGGCGGTCGACGCCGCGGGCCTCGGGCAGGCGGACGCCGGGCACCCCCTGCTGGGCGCGGTCGTCGAGCTCGCCGGATCCGACGGCGCGGTGCTGACCGGCCGCGTGTCGTCCCGTTCCCAGCCCTGGCTCGCCGAGCACGTGATCGCCGGCTCGCCGGTGCTGCCGGGGACCGCCTTTCTCGAACTCGCCCTGCGGGCGGGCGAGCTGGTCGGCTGCGCGACGGTGGAGGAGATCACGCTGGAGGCGCCGCTGCGGTTGCCCGAGGACGGCCCGGTCGCGCTGCAGGTGGTCGTCGGCGCGGCGGGTGAAGACGGCCGCCGCGCCGCCGAGTTCCACGCCCGCGCCGAAACCACGTCCGCCGATCTCCCCTGGACGAGGCACGCCACCGCGGTGCTCGCGCCCGCGGTCCCGGCCGCGGTTCCCGATCCCGGTCCCGCCGGATGGCCGCCGCCGGGCGCGCGGCCGATCGACGTGAGCGGGCTGTACGACGACCTCGCCGGGGCCGGCTACGGCTACGGGCCCGCGTTCCGGGGGCTGCGGGCCGCGTGGCGCCGCGGCGACGAGGTGTTCGCCGAAGTGGCGCTGCCCGACGAGCTGAAGGCCGATGCGGGCGCCTTCGGGCTGCATCCGGCTCTGCTCGACGCCGCGCTGCACGCCGCGGACTTCGCCACCGGTGAGTCCGGGGACGGTGTCCTCCGGCTGCCGTTTTCCTGGCGGGGGGTGACCCTGCACGCCACCGGCGCGTCGGCGATCCGGGTCCGGCTGGTCGCCGGCGCCCCCGGCGAGGTGTCGCTGCGGATCGCGGACGCGGCGGGGGAACCGGTGGCCACGGTGGACTCCTATCTGGTGCGGGAACTGCCAGGGGGGCGGCTCGTCGCCGGTGACCCGGTGAGCCCGGGCTTCGCGATCCGGTGGGTACCGCCGGCCGCGGCGATGCCGGGGACGGCCATCGCGCCGCCCGTCTGGCCCGCGCTGCCCGAGGGCGATCCCGTCCCGCCGGCGGTGCTGTACCGGTGTCCCGTCCACGTCGCCCCGGATGTCCCGGCCGGGGTGCGCGCGGTGACCGCCGAGGTGCTCGGCGTGCTCCGGGAGTGGGCCGAGGGCGAGCGGTTCGCGGACGCGCGGCTCGTCGTGGTGACCCGCCGGGCGGTGGCCGTGGCACCCGGGGAGGACCTCGAGCCTGCCCACGCGCCGGTCTGGGGCCTGGTACGGGCGGCGCAGGCGGAACACCCCGGCCGGTACGTACTGGTGGACGTCGAGGGCGAAGCCGGGGAGGAGGCCGCCGTCGCGGCGGTGCTCGCCTCGGGCGAGCCGGCGGCGGCGGTGCGGGACGGCGTGGTCCGCGTGCCGCGCCTGCGCGAGCTCGCCGCGACCCAGGAACCCGCCGGCGACCGGGAACCGTTGTGGGACAAGGCGGGCCGGGTGCTCGTCACCGGCGGCACCGGCGGGCTCGGCGCGGTCGTCGCCCGGCATCTCGTGCTGACGCACGGAGTACGGCGGCTGGTGCTGACGAGCCGGCGAGGAGTGGACGCCCCCGGCGCGGCCCGGCTGCAGGCGGAGCTGCTCGAACTGGGCGCGGAAGCCGACGTCGTGGCCTGCGACGTCGCGGACCGGGAGGCACTGGCCGGGCTGCTGGCCCGCTGGCCGGTGCGGGCCGTGGTGCACGCGGCCGGGGTGCTGGACGACGGGGTGCTCGGCTCGCTCACTCCCGAGCGGCTCGACTCGGTGTTCCGGCCCAAGGTGGACGGCGCGTGGAACCTGCACGAGCTGACCTCGGACCTGTCGGCGTTCGTGCTCTTCTCGTCGACGGCCGCCGTGCTCGACGGTGCCGGGCAGGCCAACTACGCGGCGGCGAACGCCTTCCTCGACGGCCTGGCCGCGCACCGGCGCGCCCATGGCCAGGCGGCCCTCTCGCTGTCCTGGGGGCTGTGGTCCGGTGCCGGCGGCATGGGCGACGGGCTCGGCGACGCCGCGGTCCGGCGGCTCGGCGAACTCGGGCTGCCGCCGCTGACGGTGGAGGAGAACCTCGCGCTGTTCGACCGGGCACTGGCCGGCACCGAGCCGGGAGTGGTCCCCGTGCGGGTCGATCCGGGTGCGCTCCGGCGCCGTACCGAGATCCCCGCGTTGCTGCGAGGGCTGGTCCGCGCGCCGAGGCGGCGGGTGGCGGGCGAAGCGCCGGTGCCAGAGCACGGGACGCCGGGCGCGCGGTTCGCCGCACTGTCCGGAAAGGACCGGGAGGAGGCCCTGCTGCGCCTGGTACGCACCGAGGTCGCCGCGGTGCTCGGGCACGACGGTGCCGAGGCGGTCGGCAGGGAGCGGGCGTTCGGCGAGATCGGGTTCGACTCGCTCGCCGCGGTCGAACTGCGCAACCGGCTGAACGCGGCGACGGGCCTGCGGCTCACCGCGACCCTCACCTTCGACCACCCGAACCCCGCCGCGCTGGCCCGGCATCTGGCCGGCCGGTTCGGCCAGGAGTCCCCGGTGACGCCGCGGTCCCCGGTGGTCGCCGCCACGCACGACGAGCCGATCGCCATCGTCGGCATGGCGTGCCGCTACCCCGGCGAAATCACTTCGCCGGAAGGGCTCTGGCGGCTGGTCTCGGTCGGCGGCGACGCGATCTCCGCGTTCCCGGGCGACCGCGGCTGGGATCCGGACCTGCACGAACCCGGTGTACCCGGCCGGAGCGACACCGGGGAGGGCGGGTTCCTCCACGACGCGGCGGAGTTCGACGCCGGATTCTTCGACATCAGCCCCCGTGAGGCCAGGGCGATGGACCCCCAGCAGAGGCTGCTGCTCGAAGTCACGTGGGAGACCTTCGAGCGGGCCGGGATCGACCCGCACTCCGTGCGGGGCAGCGACACCGGCGTGTTCGCGGGCGTCATGTACCACGACTGGGGACTGCGGCTGGGGACGCTGCCGGAGGAGATCGCGGGCTACCACGGCAACGGCAGCCTCGCCAGCGTCGTCTCCGGGCGGGTGGCCTACAGCTACGGTCTGGAGGGGCCGGCGGTGACGGTGGACACGGCGTGTTCGTCGTCGTTGGTGGCGTTGCATCTGGCCGCGCAGGCGTTGCGGTCCGGCGAGTGTTCGCTGGCGCTGGCCGGCGGGGTGACCGTGATGTCCACTCCGGACACTTTCGTCGACATGAGCCGTCAGCGCGGGCTGTCGCCGGACGGCCGGTGCCGGTCGTTCGCCGCCGGGGCGAACGGGACCGGCTGGAGCGAGGGCGTCGGGCTGCTGCTGGTGGAACGCCTTTCCGATGCCCGGCGCAACGGCCATCGCGTGCTGGCGCTCGTCCGGGGCAGCGCGGTCAACTCCGACGGCGCGTCGAACGGCCTGACCGCGCCGAACGGCCCGTCGCAGGAGCGGGTGATCCGGCGGGCGCTGGCGAGCGCCGGTCTGTCCACTTCGGACGTCGACGTGGTCGAGGGCCACGGAACGGGCACCACGCTGGGTGACCCGATCGAGGCGCAGGCGTTGCTGAACACGTACGGCCGGGACCGTGAACGCCCGTTGTGGCTGGGGTCGGTCAAGTCGAACCTGGGGCACACCCAGGCCGCCGCCGGGGTCGCGGGGATCATCAAGATGGTCGAGGCGATGCGGCACGGCGTGCTGCCCGCCACGGTGCACGTGGACGAACCCTCCCCGCAGGTGGAGTGGTCCTCGGGCGCGGTGGAACTGCTGACGGAGGCCCGTGCGTGGCCGGAGACCGGACGGCCGCGCCGGGCCGGGGTGTCCTCCTTCGGCATCAGCGGGACCAACGCGCACGTCATCGTCGAACAGGCCCCCGGCGAGGAGGCCGAGGGCGGTCCGGCACCCGGCCCGGGCGGCGGCCCGGTGCCGTGGGTGGTATCCGCGAAAACGCCGGAAGCGCTCACAGCCCAGCTGGCGCGTCTCAGGTCCACTGTGGAATCCGGACCGGCGCGGTCACTGGCGGACTACGCCCGCGCGCTGGCGACCACCCGGGCGGCGCAGGAGCACCGCGCCGTCGTGCTCGCCTCGACCCGCGAAGAAGTCCTCAGCGGACTGGAAGGCCCGGCGATCGTCGACTCGGCACGCGAAGGCAAGCTCGCGTTCCTGTTCACGGGTCAGGGTGCGCAGCGGGTGGGGATGGGTCGTGAGCTGTATGAGTCTTTCCCGGTTTTCGCCGCGGCTTTCGACGAGGTTGTCGCGGAGTTGGATCGGCAGCTGGGTCGTTCGTTGCGGGAGGTGGTCTGGGGCGGGGACGCGGGGGTGCTGGATCGGACGGAGTTCGCGCAGCCGGGGTTGTTCGCGGTTGAGGTGGCGTTGTTTCGGTTGTTCGAGGGTTGGGGTGTGCGGCCGGATTTTGTGGCGGGTCATTCGGTGGGGGAGATCGCGGCGGCTTATGTGGCTGGAGTGCTTTCACTGGCGGATGCGGCGCGGTTGGTGGTGGCGCGGGGCCGGTTGATGCAGGCGTTGCCCGAGGGCGGTGCGATGCTCGCGATCGAGGCGCCGGAGGCGGAGGTCGTGCCGTGGCTACCGGAGGGCGTGAGCCTGGCGGCGGTCAACGGGCCGGACGCGGTGGTGGTCTCGGGTGCCGAAGAGGCGGTGCTGGCGGTGGCCGCGCGTGCCGGGGCACAGGGGCGGAAGTGCAGGCGGCTGGCGGTTTCCCATGCCTTCCACTCGGCGCTGATGGATCCGATGCTCGGTGGGTTCCGCGGTGTGGTCGACGGACTTTCCTTCGCCGCACCGGAGATCGCCCTGGTGTCCATGGTGACCGGGACGTCGGCAGGGGACGTGGCTTCCCCGGAGTACTGGGTCGGCCAGGTACGCGAGGCAGTGCGCTTCGGCGACGGCGTGCGGCACCTCGCGAGCCTGGAGGTCACCACCTTCCTCGAACTCGGCCCGGACGCCGTCCTTTCCGCGGCGGGGCCGCGTTCGGCCCCGGACGCGGCGTTCGTCCCGGCCGCGCGGCGGGGCCGGGACGCGGTGCGCGCGGTGCTGACCGCGCTGGGCCGCCTCCACGCCAGGGGCGTGGCGGTGGACTGGCCGTCGTTCTTCGGCGGCCGCGGGTCCGCGCACGCCGACCTGCCCACCTATGCCTTCCAGCGCAGGCGCTACTGGCTGGACGGGATCACCCGGTCCGGCGCCGGACTGGCCGACGCCGGGCTCACCCCACTCGGCCATCCGCTGCTGAGCGCGGCGGTCGCCGCGCCGGGCTCGGACGCGCTCGTGCTGACCGGCCGCCTGTCGGTGGACACCACGCACTGGCTGGCCGAACACCGGATCGACGGCCGGATCCTGGTGCCCGGCACGGTGTTCGCCGAACTGGCCGTGCGCGCCGCCGACGAGACCGGATGCCGGTTCGTCGAGGAACTCGTCCTCGAAGCGCCGCTCGTGCTGCCCGAGCGCGGCGGTGTCGCGCTGCGCGTCACCGTCGGCGAACCAGCCGAGTCGGGCGCGCGCACGGTGAAGGTCTATTCACGGGGCGACGAGTCCGCCGCGTCGTGGGTGGGGCACGCCGAGGGCGTGCTCCTGCCGCACGCGCCGCCGCCCGCGTTCAGCCTGGCCGAATGGCCGCCCGCGGGGGCGACCCCCGTGCCGGTCGACGACGCGTACACCAGGCTGGCCGGCCGTGGTTACGGCTACGGCCCGGCGTTCCGGGGCCTGACGGCCGCCTGGCGGCACGGGGACGACGTGTACGCCGAGGTCGCGTTGCCCGAAGGCATCGGGAGCGAGGGGTTCGGGCTCCACCCGGCGTTGTGGGACGCGGCGATGCACGCCGACCTGCTCGACGGCGGCACCGAAACGCTTCTGCCGTTCTCCTGGCGCGGGGTGATCCTGCACGCCTCCGGCGCGACGGCGGCGCGGGTGCGGGTGCGCGGGCCGCGGGGTGGCGAACTGTCGGCGTTGTGGATCGCCGACGAGAACGGCGCCCCGGTGGCGACGGTCGACGCGCTGACGTCGAGGCCGTCGGTGGTCCCGTCGCCGGTGACGGCCGGCCCGGTGTACCGGCTCGGGTGGGTCCCCCTTGGCGAAAAACCTTCCGCGGCAGGGGAAAGCCCGGAAGCGGTGGTGTGGTCCGTGCCGCACCACGACGGTGAGGTCCTCGCCGCGGCCCGTGCGGTGACGGGTGAGGTCCTGGCGGAGATCCAGGCGTGGCTGGACGGTGCGGAGCGGCCCGCACCGACGCTGGCTCTGGTGACCCGGAACGCCGTGGTGACCGGGGACGGCGAGGCCGTCGACCTGGCGCAGGCCCCGGTGTGGGGGCTGGTGCGCGCCGCGCGGGCCGAGCATCCCGGCCGGTTCGTCCTGCTGGACTCCGACGGTTCGGACGCCTCGACGGCCGCGCTCGATGCGGCGCTGGCCTCCGGTGAGCCGGAACTCGCGCTGCGACAGGGGGAAATCCGGATTCCCCGGCTCGCCAGGGCGCCCGAGTACGACGGTGGCACGCCCTGGGACGGCACCGGGCGGGTGCTGATCACCGGGGGCGTCAGCGGTCTCGGCGCGCTGGTGGCCCGTCACCTCGTGACCGCGCACGGCGTCCGGCGGCTGCTGCTGGTGAGTCGCCGCGGCCCCGCCGCCCCCGGGGCGGAGGCGCTGCGGGCGGAGCTGGCCGGGCTCGGCGCGGAGGTCGAGGTGGCCGCCTGCGACGTCGCCGACCGGGACGCGCTGGCGCGGCTGCTGGCCAGGCATCCGGTGCGCGCGGTCGTGCACGCCGCGGGCGCGCTCGACGACGGCCTGGTCACCGCGCTGACGCCCGAACGGCTCGACCCGGTGTGGCGGTCCAAAGTGGACGGATCGTGGCACCTCCACGAGCTGACCCGGGACCTCGACCTCGGCGCCTTCGTCCTGTTTTCCTCCACCGCCGGTCTCGTGCTCCCCGCCGGGCAGGGGAACTACGCGGCCGCGAACGTCTTTCTCGACGCCCTCGCCCAGCACCGCCGCCGGGCGGGCCTGCCCGCGACCTCGCTCGCCTGGCACCTGTGGGACCAGGTTCCCGGGATGGCGGAACTGGCCGGCGCGGGGATCGCCGAAACCCTGCGGCGCCAAGGTCTCCCGCCGCTCTCGGTGGAGACGGGCCTGGCGCTGTTCGACACCGCGATGACCTCGCCCGAAGCCAACCTGGTGCCGTTCCGGCCGGACGTCGCCGCGCTGCGCACCGGCCAGGGCGAGGTCCCGGTGCTGCTGCGCGGCCTGGTCCCGCGTCCCGCGCGCCGGGCCGTGCGCGCGACCGGCGCCGGGGACGGGCGGAGGTTCGCCGGCCCGGATCGGGAGCGGGTCCTGCTGGAGCTGGTGTGCGCGCGGGTCGCCGGGGTGCTCGGGCACGACGGTGCCGCGGCGGTCGAGCCGGACCGGGCGTTCCGGGAACTCGGGTTCGACTCGCTCGCCGCGATCGAACTGCGCAACCTGCTCGCCGGGGAAACCGGTCTGCGGCTCCCGGCCACCCTGGTCTTCGACCATCCGAGCGCGCGGGCCGTCGCGGCCTACCTCGCCTCGCGGCTGACCGGCACCCCGGCGACCTCCGCCCCGGAAACGCCGCCGGAGCCGGTCCCGGCGCCGGACGAGCCGATCGCGATCGTCGGGATGAGCTGCCGGTTCCCCGGCGGGGCCCGGTCGCCGGAGGAGTTCTGGCGGCTCGTCGCGGACGGGGTGGACGCGGTCGGCGGCTTCCCCACCGACCGCGGCTGGGACAGTGACGCCCTCTTCGATCCGGAGCCGGGAGTCCCGGGCCGGACCTATGTCCGTGAAGGCGGTTTCCTCCACGACGCCGCGGAGTTCGACCCGGAGTTCTTCGGCATCATGCCGCGCGAGGCGATCGCGATGGATCCCCAGCAACGACTGCTGCTGCAGGCGTCGTGGGAAGCGTTCGAGCGGGCGGGCATCGATCCGGTGGCGATGCGTGGCAGCCGTACCGGCGTCTACGCCGGGGTGATGTACCACGAGTACGCGAGCAGGCTGGGCGAGGTGCCCGAGGATCTCGCCGGCTATCTCGGCAACGGCAGCGCCGCCAGCGTCGCCTCCGGTCGGGTGGCCTACGCCTTCGGGCTGGAGGGCCCCGCGGTCACCGTGGACACGGCGTGCTCCTCCTCACTGGTCGCGCTGCACATGGCCTGCCAGGCCCTGCGCGGTGGTGAGGTGACGATGGCGCTCGCCGGTGGGGTGACCGTGATGCCGACCCCGGAGATCTTCGTGGATTTCAGCCGTCAGCGCGGTCTCGCGGCGGACGGCCGCTGCAAGGCGTTCGCCGCCGCCGCGGACGGCACCGGCTGGTCCGAGGGCGTCGGGCTGCTCCTGGTCGAGCGGCTTTCCGACGCCCGGCGGCACGGGCACCCCGTGCTGGCGGTGGTCCGGGGCAGCGCCGTCAACTCCGACGGCGCGTCCAACGGGCTGACCGCCCCCAACGGGCCGTCCCAGCAGCGCGTGATCCACCGCGCACTGGCGGCGGCCGGGCTGCGACCGTCCGAAGTGGACGCTGTCGAGGGGCACGGCACGGGAACCCGGCTGGGGGACCCGATCGAGGCACAGGCGCTCCTGGCCACCTACGGGCAGGACCGCGATCGTCCGCTGTGGCTCGGCTCGGTCAAGTCGAACATCGGGCACGCCCAGGCCGCGGCCGGGGTGGGCGGCGTGATCAAGATGGTCATGGCGATGCGGCACGGCCTGCTGCCGAAGACCCTGCATGTCGACGCGCCGTCCCCGAGGGTCGACTGGTCCGAGGGCCGGGTCGAGCTGCTCACCGAGGCGGTCCCGTGGCCCGCCGGGCCGCGCCCGCGCCGCGCGGGGGTGTCGGCGTTCGGGCTGAGCGGCACCAACGCGCACGTGATCCTCGAACAGGCCCCGGCCGGGGAACCGGTGGCCGAGACCGCCGGGACCACCCCGACACCCGTGTGGCCGGTTTCCGCGAAGACGCCGGAGGCGTTGCGGGCGCAGGCGGCGCGTCTTCTGTCCTTTGTGGAGTCACGACCGGAACTGCCCTTCGCGGACATCGGGCACGCGCTGGCGAACGGCCGCGCGGCGCTGGAACACCGGGCGGTGGTCACCGGGCGGGATCGGGACGAGCTGGTGCGTGGCCTCGGGGCGGTGGCCGATGGCGAGACGGGGCCCGGGGTGGTGACCGGTACCGCGGACGGTGCGGGTGGTACGGCGTTCCTGTTCACGGGTCAGGGTGCGCAGCGGGTGGGGATGGGTCGTGAGCTGTACGAGTCTTTCCCGGTTTTCGCCGAGGCTTTTGACGAGGTTGTCGCGGAGCTGGATCGGTGTCTGGGTCGTTCGTTGCGGGAGGTGATCTGGGGCGAGGACGCGGGGTTGGTGGATCGGACGGAGTTCGCGCAGCCGGGGTTGTTCGTGGTTGAGGTGGCGTTGTTCCGGTTGTTCGAGTCCTGGGGTGTTCGGCCGGATTTTGTGGCGGGTCATTCGGTGGGGGAGATCGCGGCGGCTCATGTGGCTGGTGTGCTTTCACTGGGGGATGCGGCGCGGTTGGTGGTGGCGCGGGGTCGGTTGATGCAGGCGTTGCCCGAGGGCGGCGCGATGCTCGCGGTGGGGATCGGCGAGGGAGCGCTGCCCCCGTTGGGGGACGTCGCCGTCGCGGCGGTCAACGGTCCGGAGTCGGTGGTGTTGTCCGGTCCCGTGGCGGAGATCGAGGGGCTTGCTTCGAGGTTCGGGGCGGCGGGCCGGAAGGTCCGGCGGCTCAGTGTGTCGCATGCGTTCCATTCGGCCTTGATGGATCCGATGCTGGAGGATTTCCGTGCGGTGGTTTCGGAGCTTTCCTTTGCGGAGCCGAGGATTTCGGTGGTCTCCACGGTGACTGGTGTCGTGGCGGAGGATTTCGCTTCGCCGGGGTACTGGGTGCGGCAGGCCAGGGCCACCGTCCGGTTCGCCGACGCGATCGAGTTCCTCGCCGCGCGAGGGGTGACCCGGTTCCTGGAACTCGGACCGGACGCCGCGCTGTCCGCCATGGTCGGCGCACCGGCCGCGTCGGTGGTCGCGGCCCTGCGCCGGGACCGCGCCGAGACCACGACAGTGCTCGCCGCGCTGGGCGCCCTGCACGTCTCCGGCGCGTCACCGGACTGGGCGGCGGTGTTCGCCGGTTCCGGCGCGCGGCCGGTCGAACTGCCGACCTACGCCTTCCGCCGCGAGCACTTCTGGCTCGACGCGCCTCCGGCGGCCGGCGGCCGGGCCGCCGACCACGGCCAGTCCGCCGCCGGGCATCCGCTGCTCAGCGCGGTGGCCGGCGGCGCGGACGCGGAGGTGGCCGTGCTGACCGGACGGCTGTCGGTGGACACGACGCCGTGGCTGGCCGACCACCGGGTGTTCGGCGGGATGGTCCTGCCGGGCACCGGGCAGGTGGAACTCGCCCTGCGGGCCGCAGGCGAGGTGGGTTGCCAGGTCGTCGAGGAGCTGACCCTGGAGGCGCCGCTCACCCTGCCCGAACGGGGCGGGGTGGCGGTGCAGGTGGTGGTCGGCGAGGCCGCGGCGTCCGGGAAACGCCCGATCAGCATCCGCGGCCGCGAGGACCGGCCCGGCGCGAAATGGGTCCGCCACGCGACGGGAACGATCGCGCCGGGCGGGGCACCGCCCTCGTTCGCACTGACCGCGTGGCCGCCTCCCGGCGCGGCGCCGATCCCGGTGGGCGAGGCGTACGCCCGGCTGGCCGGACGAGGCTATGACTACGGACCGGCCTTCCGGGGCCTCAAGGCGGCCTGGCGCAGCGGTGACGAGGTCTTCGCCGAAGTGAGCCTGCCGGCCGGGACCGCCGAGCCGGGCTTCGGCCTGCACCCGGCGCTGCTGGACGCCGCCCTGCACGCCGACCTGCTCGACGAAGCGGGCCTGCGTGCCGGAAGGACCTACCTGCCCTTCTCCTGGGGTGGGGTGACGCTGCACGCGCCGGGCGCCTCGGCGCTGCGGGTGCGGCTGCGGAGGTTGCGCGGCGACGAGCTGTCGACGCTGTGGATCGCCGACGAGACCGGCGCGCCGGTGGCCACGGTCGACCGGCTCGCCGCGCGGCCGGTGACCGAAGACCGGCTCACCGCCGGGGACCGCCCGCTGTTCCGGATCGGCTGGAACCCGGTCGCGGTCCCCGCGACGGGCGCGGACGCGCGGTGGATCGCCGTCGGTGACGGCCTGCCGGGTGCCGAGACGCAGAAGAGCTGGGACGCGCTGCGCGCCGCCGTCGACGGCGGCCGGGAGGTGCCCGACGCCGTGCTGTTCTCGCCGTCGGCGACGGCCGGTGACGACGTCCCCTCGGCGGTTCGGTCCACTGTGGACGAAGTACTGCGGTTCCTGCGGGGGTGGCTGGCCGACGAGCGGTTCTCCGGTACCCGGCTGGTCGTCCGTACCCAGGGGGCCGGGCCGGGAAGCGCGGGTGTGGCGGCGCTGGCCCATGCCCCGGTCTGGGGCCTGCTGCGCGCGGCTCAGCAGGAGCACCCCGGCCGGTTCGTGGTCGTGGACAGCGAGTCACCGGCCGAGCTCGGCCCGCTGCTGCCCTGGCTGGCCGGTACCGCCGAGCCGGAACTGGCGGTCCGGGGAGCGGACGTGCTGGTGCCGAGACTGGCGCGGGTGGACGGCGCGCCCGGTGCGGTGGGGGCGTCGCGCTGGGATCCGTCCGGCACGGTGCTGATCACCGGCGGCACCGGTGGCCTTGGCGCGCTCGTCGCGCGGCACCTGGTGGCCGCGCACGGCGTGCGGCGGCTGCTGCTCACGAGCCGCCGCGGCGGCGACGCGCCCGGCGCCACGGCACTGGCCGCCGAGCTGCGCGGTCTGGGTGCCGAGGTGACCGTGGCGGCCTGCGACGTCGCCGACCGGGAAAGCCTGGCGGAACTGCTCGCGACGATCCCCGCCGGACATCCGCTGCGGGGCGTGGTGCACGCCGCGGGAGTGCTCGACAACGCGCTGCTCGGCTCGCTGACCCCGGACCGGGTGGAGCGCGTGCTCCGGCCCAAGGTCGACGGCGCCTGGCACCTCCATGAGCTGACCCGCGACGCGGACCTGTCCGCCTTTGTGCTGTTCTCCTCGTTCGCGGGGCTGGTGATCGGCGCCGGGCAGGGGAACTACGGTGCGGCCAACAGGTTCCTGGACGCGCTGGCCCGGCACCGGCACGCGGCGGGCCTGCCCGCGACCGCGCTGGCCTATTCCCTGTGGCAGGCCGAAACGGGCCTGGGCGGGGGAGCGGTCGACGGAGCGGCCGAGGAACTGCGGATGACCCGGCTCGGCTTCCCGCCGCTGTCCCGGGAGGACGGGCTGGGCCTGTTCGACGCGGCGATCGCCTCGGGGGAGGCGGTCCTCGTGCCGATGCGGTTCGACGCGGAGTCCGGAGCCGAGCCGGCGGCGCTGGTCCGGGATCTGGTGCGCGTACCGCGCCCGTCCGCCGTGGCCCCGGCGGCACCGCGCGAGGAGGTCTCGCTGGCGGACCGGCTCGCCGGCCTCGACGCGGACGCGCGGGGCGAGCTCGTGCTCGGCCTGGTCCGCGCCGAGGTCGCCCAGGTCCGGCACGCCGAGCCGGGATCGGTGGACAGGGACAAGGGGTTCACCGAGATGGGACTGGATTCGCTCGCCGCGATCGAACTCCGCAACCGGCTCGCCGAACGGGTCGGCCTGCGCCTGCCCGCCACCCTGATGTTCGACTACCCGAATCCCCTCGCGCTCACCGGGTTCCTGCTCGCCGAGCTGACCGGCGAGGCGGACGGCGCGCCCGCGACCCCGGTCGCGGAAACGGGGGCCGGGCACGGCGAGGCGATCCTGACCATGGACATCGACGAGCTCGTCCGGACCGCGATGCGGGCGGGCGAATCCGGCTGACGTGAACGAGGCGAACGTGGAAGACAACGACAGCGGCACCTCCGTCGCCGAGATCGTCGAGGCGCTGCGCCGGTCGATGCTCGAGAACGAGCGGCTGCGCAGGGCGAACCACGAGCTTGCCGCCGGGGAGCCGATCGCGATCGTGGGCATGGCCTGCCGCTATCCGGGCGGGGTCGGTTCGCCGGCCGAGCTGTGGCGGCTGGTCGAGGCCGGGGAAGACGCCGTCGCGTCCTTTCCCACCGACCGCGGCTGGGATCTCGCCGGGTTGTACGACCCCCGGCCGGGCACTCCGGGGAAGAGCAACGCGCGGGAGGGCGGCTTCCTGTACGACGCGGCGGACTTCGACGCCGCCTTCTTCGGGATCTCGCCCCGCGAGGCCGTCGCGATCGACCCGCAGCAACGACTCCTGCTGGAAACGTCCTGGGCCGCGCTCGAACACGCCGCGATCGACCCGCGTTCGCTGAAGGACAGCGAAACCGGCGTGTTCGCCGGGGTGATGTACCACGACTACGGGGTCACCACCAGCGGCGGGAGCGACGTCACCGGCCGGGTGAACTACACGCTGGGGCTGCGCGGCCCGGCGGTGACCGTGGACACGGCGTGCTCGTCCTCCCTGGTCTCGGTGCACTGGGCGCTGCGGTCCCTGCGGTCCGGGGAGTGCTCGCTGGCACTGGCGGGCGGCGTGACCGTGATGACCACACCGGAGATGTTCGTCTACTTCACCACCCAGCGCGGGCTCGCGCCGGACGGCCGGTGCAAGTCGTTCTCCGCGCGGGCCGACGGGACGGGCTGCGCGGAGGGCGTCGGAATGCTCGTGCTGGAACGGCTTTCCGACGCACGGGCGCGCGGTCATCGGGTCCTCGCGGTGATCCGCGGCAGCGCCGTCAACTCCGACGGGGCCTCCAGCGGGATGAGCACGCCGAACGGACCGGCGCAGCAGCGGGTGATCCGGCGGGCGCTCGCCGACGCCGATCTGTCCACTTCGGACATCGACGTGGTCGAGGCGCACGGCACCGGAACGGCGCTGGGTGACCCGATCGAGGCGAACGCCCTGCTGGCGACCTACGGTCAGGGGCGCGACGGGGATCCGTTGTGGCTGGGTTCGGTCAAGTCGAACCTGGGGCACACGCAGGCCGCGGCCGGGGTGGCGGGGATCATCAAGATGGTCGAGGCGATGCGGCACGGGGTGCTGCCGAAGACCCTGCACGCCGAGGATCCGTCTCCCCGGATCGACTGGGCCGCGGGCGCGGTCGCACTGCTGACCGAGGCGCGGAAGTGGCCCGGGACCGGACGGCCGCGCCGGGCGGCGGTGTCGTCGTTCGGGATGAGCGGCACCAACGCCCATGTGGTGCTGGAGGAGGCACCGGACACCGGGCCCCGCGCGGGCCGTTCCGACGGCTGGGTGCCGTGGGTGCTGTCCGGTGCGACGCCGGAGGCGTTGCGGGCGCAGGCGGCGCGTCTTCTGTCCTTTGTGGAGAAAGAACCGGAGTTGTCCCCGGTCGACGTGGGTTTCACGCTGGCGACGGGGCGTACGGTGCTGGCGCATCGCGTGGTGGTGGCCGGGCGGGGCCGGGACGAGCTGGTGCGTGGCCTCGGGGCGGCGGCCGAGGGCGCGCGGGCGCCCGGGGTGGTCGTCGGTTCTCCGGCTGAGGGCGGCACGGCGTTTTTGTTCACGGGTCAGGGTGCGCAGCGGTTGGGGATGGGTCGTGAGCTGTGTGAGGCTTTCCCGGTTTTCGCCGAGGCTTTCGACGAGGTTGTCGCGGAGTTGGATCGGCAGCTGGGTCGTTCGTTGCGGAAGGTGATCTGGGGCGAGGACGCGGGGGCACTGGATCGGACGGAGTTCGCGCAGCCGGGGTTGTTCGCGGTTGAGGTGGCGTTGTTCCGGTTGTTCGAGGATGCGGGCGTGCGCCCGGATTTCGTCGTGGGTCATTCGGTGGGGGAGATCGCGGCGGCTCATGTGGCTGGTGTGTTGTCGTTGGCGGACGCGGCGAAGCTGGTGGTGGCGCGGGGCCGGTTGATGCAGGCGCTGCCCGAGGGCGGCGCGATGCTCTCGGTCCGGGCGGCCGAGGACGAGCTGCCGCCGTTGCCCGGCGGTGTCGGGGTGGCGGCGGTGAACGGTCCGGGGTCGGTGGTGGTGTCCGGCCCCGTGGCGGAGATCGAGCGGCTTGCTTCGCGGTTGGCGGCGGAGGGGCGGAAGGTCCGGCGGCTGACGGTGTCGCATGCGTTCCATTCGGCTTTGATGGATCCGATGCTGGAGGGTTTCCGTGCGGTGGTTTCGGAGCTTTCCTTTGCGGAGCCGAGGATTTCGGTGGTCTCCACGGTGAGTGGTGTCGTGGCGGAGGATTTCGCTTCGCCGGGGTACTGGGTCCGGCAGGTGCGTGACACTGTCCGGTTCGCCGACGCGATCGAGTTCCTTACCGCGCGAGGGGTGACCCGCTTCCTGGAACTCGGACCGGACGCGGTGTTGTCGGTGCTGGCCCGGGAATGCGCCACCGAGGACGGCCTGGTCTTCGCCGCGGCGGCGCATCGGGACCGGCCCGCGATCGAGGCGGTGCTGACCTGCCTCGCGCACGCGTTCGGCAGCGGCGTCGACGTCGGCTGGCCGCGGCTGTTCGCCGGCCGGGACGCCCGGCTGGTCGAACTGCCCGCCTACGCCTTCCAGCGGCGCCGGTTCTGGGCGGACGGCCAGGCCGGGCTCGCGCGGGACGCGAGGACGTTCGGCCAGACACCCGCCCCGCATCCCCTGCTCGGCGCGCTGCTCGAACTGCCGGGCGCGGACGGGACCGTCCTCACCGGCAGGCTCTCGCTCGAGACCCACCCCTGGCTGGCCGACCACGCCGTACACGGGGTGGCCCTCCTGCCGGGCACCGCCTTCGTCGAACTCGCCCTGCACGCGGGCGAGCTCACCGGCCGGCCCCGGCTGGCGGAACTGACCCTGCACGCTCCGCTGCCGCTCCCCGAAGAAGGCGGCGTCGCCCTCCAGGTCATGGCGAGCGCCGCGGACGAGGCCGGGCACCGCGAGCTGACCGTCCACTCGCGACAGGACGGCGCGGACTGGGTCCACCACGCCACCGGAGTACTCACGGCCGAGGACGGGGAAAGCGTCATCGAACCCTTCGAGACCACCGAATGGCCGCCGGAAGGCGCCGTCGAGGTGTCGCTCGACGGCGGCTACGAGCGGCTCGCCGGGCGCGGGTACGACTACGGCCCGGCCTTCCGGGGACTGCGGACACTGTGGCGGCGCGGGAACGAGGTCTTCGCCGACGTCGTCCTGGCCGACAGTGCCGGCGCGGACCGGTTCGGCCTGCACCCGGCACTGCTGGACGCCGCGCTGCACGCCGACCTGTTCGGCGCCGACGACGGGGACGAGGCCTTCCTGCCGTTCGCCTGGACCGACGTCTCACTGCACCGGCCGGGAGCCGCCGCGCTGCGGGTCCGCGTCCGCCGGGAGGACGGCCAGGAGGTCACCTCGGTGGCGGTGGCCGACCAGGACGGGCAGCCGGTGCTGACCGCCGCTTCGCTGGTCTCCCGGCCGGTTTCCGCCGACCGGCTCCACGCCGCCCGCGACGGGGCACCGTCGCTGTTCCGGCTGGTGTGGAGCCCGGCGCCGGTGCGCGAGGAGCCCGAACGCCGCTGGGCGCGGATCGGCTCGGGCGAGCTGGACCCGGCCCTCGGCGAGGCGTTTCCGGACGTGCGCGCGCTGGCCGCGGCCGTCGGCGCCGGAGCGCCGGTGCCGGAGGTCGTGGTGCTGCGCCCTGCCCCCGGGGCGGGCGATCCCCCGGCCGCGGTCCGCGAAACCCTGGACCGCACGCTCGCCGAGGTCCAGGACTGGCTGGCCGACGAGCGGTTCGCGAAGGCGACACTGGTGGTGGCGACCAGGGGAGCGGTGGCGGCCGGGGGTGACCTCGAACTCGGCCAGGCACCGGTGTGGGGGCTGGTCCGCGCGGCACAGGCCGAGCACCCCGGCCGGATCCTGCTGGCCGACCTCGACCGCGATCCCGGATCCGATCGCCTGCTCGGCACGGCGGTCGCTTCGGGCGAGGCCGAGACCGCGATCCGCGGCGGCACGGTCCTGACGCCCCGGCTGGAGGCGGCTCCCGTGCCGCCCGCCGGGAAGCGGGGAAGCACCCCGGGCACCGTCCTGGTGACCGGGGGCACGGGCGGGCTGGGCGCGCTGGCCGCCCGGCATCTCGTGACCACGCACGGAGTCCGCCACCTGCTGCTCGCGAGCCGGCGCGGGGAAGCCGCGCCCGGTGCCGCGGAGCTGGCCGCCGAGCTGACCGCGCTGGGCGCGGAGGTGACCGTCGCGGCCTGTGACGTCGCGGACCGGGACGCCCTCGCGGAACTGCTAGCCGGTGTCCCGCCCGAGCGGCCGCTGACCGGCGTCGTCCACGCCGCCGGGTTCGCCGAGAACGGCCTGATCGGCGCGCTGACGCCGGAGACACTCGATCTCGCGCTGCGGGCGAAGGCCGACGGCGCCTGGTATCTGCACGAGCTGACCCGGGATCTCCCGTTGTCGGCGTTCGTGCTGTTCTCGTCCGCGGCCGGG
This sequence comes from Amycolatopsis samaneae, assembly GCF_039541975.1. Lineage (NCBI taxonomy): Bacteria > Bacillati > Actinomycetota > Actinomycetes > Pseudonocardiales > Pseudonocardiaceae > Amycolatopsis > Amycolatopsis samaneae. The sequence continues at coordinate 47,709 of NZ_BAABHG010000002.1, read as the reverse complement.
CTCGTGCTCGCGGCGGGACAGGGTGGTTACGCGGCGGCGAACACGTTCCTCGACGGTCTCGCCGAACACCGCCGGTCCGCCGGACTGCCCGCGACCTCGCTGGCGTTCGGGCTGTGGGACGTGGAAACCGGCCTGAGCCGGGAGCTGAGCGACGTCGACCTGGCGCGGATGGCACGGCAGGGGCTGCCCGCCCTGCCGGTGGCCGAGGGCCTCGCCCTGCTGGACGCGGGATGGGACGCGGACGAGGCGGTTCTCGTGCCGATGCGGGTGGACCCGGTCGCGCTGGCGGCGAGGACCGGCGAGCTGCCGGCGCTGCTGCGCGGCCTGACGCGGACACCGCCCCGCCCGGTGTCGCGAGCGGGAAGCCCCGGAGCGCCCGCGCTGGTGGCGCGTCTCGCCGGGCTTTCCCACCAGGAACGGGAACGCGTTCTGGTGGAGCTGGTACGGGAGCACGCCGCCACGGTTCTCGGCCACGACACGCCGGGCGCGGTCGACGTGCGCCGCGGCTTCCTCGACATCGGCTTCGATTCGTTGAGCGCGCTCGAACTCCGTGACCGGCTCGCGACCGCGACCGGCCACCGGCTGCCCCCGACGCTGGTCTTCGACCACCCGTCGATCACCGCGGTGGCCGCGCACCTGGCCGGGGAGCTGACCGGTGGTGACGGGACCGGAGCCGACGACCTCGCTTCGGCCACCGCGGCCGAGCTCTTCGAGATCCTCGACAACGAACTGGACCTTCCCCGCTGACCGACGGCCCGCACGACCCGCGGCGGCCGGCTCCGGGAACCCCGGAACCGGCCGCCGCGGACTGTGTCTTCGCGTCCGGTCATTCGGCCCCGGCCGCGGTGGCGGCCTCGATGGGCCGTGTCCGGGTCGAACGCCAGGTGGTGGCCAGCGTCGACACCAGGGTCACCGCCCCGACGAAGCCCAGTACGGCGAAGTACATCCACAGTGGACCGGAGGGAATCGGGCCCCCGTTCTTGACGAGGCTGAACGGCACCAGGGTGATCACCGAGGCGACGCTGCCGAGCACGATGCCGATGATCGCCGCCATCAGCCCCTCGACGCTCATCATGCGGAGCACCTGGCGCCGGGTGGAGCCGGCGAGCCGTTGCAGGCCGAACTCCCGGCGGCGGTGCCCGGTGGCCGCGACCATCGTGTTGACCACCGACAGCGCTGCGTAGCCGATGACCAGGATGACCACCGCGTAGTTCCCGGCGCGCAGCATCTGCTGGACGCTCGACTGCCCGGCGATCAGGGCACCGCGGTCGGCCGCCCAGAGCCCCGGGACGCTCTGCCCGTCCCGCATGATCCCGGCGGTCAGCCCGCCGACGTCGGTGCCCGGTGCGGCCCGGACGAGGATCCGCGTCGGCAGCCCGGGGGTCGTGTGCGGGGCCAGTACGTCCGCGGGCAGCAGGATCCGCGCGCTGTCGTCGGTCGCCGCGATGAGGGCGACCACCTTGGGGGACAGGGAACTGTTGTCCCCCAAGGTGAGCTTGATCGTGTCGCCGACGTGGACCCCGTGCTGCCGCGCGGTCTTGACCGGGATCGCCGCGGTGTCACCGGTCAGCCCGGCGAGGTCGCCCTCGACCGGGTCGGCCGACGCGGTGGCCGTCGCGTTCCCGGCGTTGACCCCCTGCAGCTTCCAGCCGCCGACCTGCGAGGTGTCCCTGGGCTGTTCGAGCTGCCCGGTGGCGGTGACGAACTCCGACGCGGCGGCGACCCCCGGAACCGTCCGGACGCGGTCCACCACGCCGGGCGCGAACCCGCCGACCGACGAGCCGACCACGACGTCGGCGTTGAGGTTGTCGCTGTAGAGGCGCTGGTTGGCCGAGTCCTCGGTGGCCTGGAGGTAGAGCACGCCGGTGGCGATGCCGGTCAGCAGGATCACCGGGGTCACGGCCGCCGCCAGTCGTTGCGTGCGGGCGCGGGCGTTCAGCACGGCGATGTCGCCCATGACCCCCGTGCGCCGGATGGGGGCGCCCAGCACCTTCAGCATCAGCTTCGTGATCCCGGGGGCGAGCAGGGCGAGCCCGATGGCGAAGAAGATCGACGCGGGACCGGCGACGCTGACGGTGAACGGGCCGCGCATGACCGCGATGGTGAAGGTGGCCAGCGACAGGCCCATGCCGAGGAAGACGAGGGCGAAGACCAGCCGCGGCCTGCTCAGCCACCGGCCCTCGATCGTGACCTCGGACAGGGCGTTCACCGGCTTGGTCCGCGCCGCGCGCTTGCTCGCGAGGGCCGCCGCGCCCAGCGCCGCGGCCATGGTCGCGATCGCGCCGATCACCGCCGGGATCCAGCCGCGTTCGAACCCGAGCAGCGGGGAGGCCGCGCCGTGCGTGGTGAACTGGTCGAACAACAGCTTTCCGAGGTACCCGCCGGGGATCGCGGCCAGCGCCGCCGCCAGTACCGAAAGCACCAGCGTCTCCGCGACGACCATCTGCCGTACCTGGCGGGGTGTGGTGCCGATCGCCCGCAGCAGCGCGAACTCCCGCTGCCGCTGCTGGATCGACAAAGCGATCATCGACGCGACCCCGAACAACGTGGCGAGCAGCGTCCAGCCCGCGAACGCGCCCGCCAGGATCTGCAACCGCCCGGCGCCGGTCCCGACCTCCGGGAACTCCGCGAGGCCGCGCTGGTCCCCGGTGAGCACCACGGCGTGCTTGCCGCCGACCGCCGCCGTCAGGCGCTTCGCCAGATCGCTGATCTCGGTGCCGGGCGCGGGAAACACGGCCAGCGCGTCCACCTGGCCGGGGTGCGGGGTGAGCCGGGCGGCGTCGGACGCCGAGAAGAAGACGGAGGGATGGTCGACCGTGGGCCCGGACGGGCCGGCGAGCCCGGACACGGCGAACCGCCCGGTCGTCCCGTGTGCCGCGATTTCCACGGTGTCACCGGTTTTCACCCCGGCCCGCGCCGCGAGTCCCGCGTCCAGGACGAGCTGGCCGGGCGCGTCCGGCGCCGTGCCCGAACTCAGCGTGTAGGGCGTGAGTGGCGCGGAAGTCCAGGCGTGGCCCAGGGAACCCTGGCCCACCGGCCTGCCTCCGCTGACCACGGTCGCGGGGAACGAGAGGTGGTCGACGACGGTGGCGGCGCCCGGTACCGATCGGGCGGCGGCCGCGGCGTCGGCGTTCACCCTGGCCCATTCGGAAACCGTTTCCGACGCGTTGTCCTGGTCACCGGCGACCACGATCGGCGCGGCGGCGAGCGTTTGCGGGGCCACGGCGCTGCGGAGTCCCGTTTCCAGCAGAGTGCCGCACGCGGTCACCAAGGCCGCTCCGGCGAACAACGCGAGAAAACTCGCGATGAACGCCGTTTTGCGAAAACTGAGTGTTCGCAGAGCGATTTGCCACATGTGCCGATCCCGTCTCCCCATGGACCGCCAAGTGCGAGTCCTCCAGCCAGGCTATGGGCGGGGCCGGGAGCGGGAAAGGGGGCGCACCGGTGCGCGGGGGGTAGGGCAAACCTTACCCCACTGTTCTCACCTGCTCCTTTGCCGTGCCCGGTGGCCGGGGTGCGGGCGTTCTGGGGGTGTTTGGGGGTTCGCAGGGGTCGACCCGGGCGATCGGCCGAACGTAGCGTCCAGCATCGGTGAGCTGCCTTCTCCGATACATCCGCCGTCGGACCGTCACAAAGGAGTAGCCCGAGTGAGCAACGAGGAAATGCTTCTCGACTACCTCAAACGAGCGACCGCGGATTTGCGTGAAACACGTAAAAAACTTGCCGACGCACAAGGGAATCCGAACCGGGAACCGATCGCGATCATCGGAATGGCCTGCCGGTATCCGGGCGGGGTGACTTCGCCGGAGGAACTGTGGCGGCTGGTCGACGCCGGCGAGGACGCGGTGTCGGACTTCCCGGCCGACCGCGGCTGGGACGTCGAGGCGCTCTACGATCCCGAACCCGGCGTGCCGGGCCGGACCTATACCCGGACCGGCGCGTTCCTCCACGACGCCGCGCGCTTCGATCCGGGCTTCTTCGGGATCTCGCCGCGTGAGGCGCTGGCGATGGACCCGCAGCAGCGGCTGCTGCTGGAGACCTCGTGGGAGGCCCTGGAACGGGCGGGTATCGATCCGGTTTCGCTCCGGGGCAGCGAGACCGGGGTCTTCACCGGGATGATGTACCACGACTACGCCGAGAGCGACAGCTCCGGCTCGGTCGCGTCCGGCCGGGTGTCCTATGTGTTCGGTCTGGAGGGGCCGTGTGTCACGGTGGACACCGCGTGCTCGTCCTCGCTGGTGGCCCTGCACCTGGCGGTGGGATCCCTGCGCTCCGGCGAGTCCTCGCTGGCGCTCGCCGGTGGGGTGGCCGTGATGGCGACGCCGGGCACCTTCGTGGAGTTCAGCAGGCAGCGCGCGCTTTCCGCGGACGGCCGCTGCCGGTCCTTCGCCGCCGCCGCGGACGGGACCGGCTGGGGTGAAGGAGCCGGCGTGCTCCTGCTCGAGCGGCTGTCGGATGCCCGGCGTCACGGCCACCGGGTGCTGGCGCTGGTCGCGGGTACCGCGACGAACCAGGACGGCGCGTCGAGCGGGCTGACCGCGCCCAACGGTCCCGCGCAGCAGCGGGTGATCCGCAGGGCGCTGGCCGACGCCGGACTGTCCACTTCGGACATCGACGTGGTCGAGGCACACGGCACCGGCACGAAGCTCGGCGATCCGATCGAGGCACAGGCCCTGCTTTCCTGTTACGGACGGGACCGCGAGCGGCCGCTGTGGCTCGGTTCGGTCAAGTCGAATCTCGGGCACACCCAGGCCGCTGCGGGCGTCGCCGGTGTCATCAAGATGGTGCAGGCGATCCGGCACGGCGTCCTGCCGAAGACCCTTCACGTCGACGAACCGACGCCGGAGGTCGACTGGTCGGCGGGCTCGGTCGAACTGCTCACCGAGGCCCGCGACTGGCCAGGGACCGGACGGCCCCGCCGCGCCGGGGTCTCCTCGTTCGGCGTGAGCGGGACGAACGCCCATGTCATCGTCGAGCAGGCCCCCGACGAGCCGGACGCCGCCGGGGCAGGGACGTGGCCGGCGTCCCGGGGGCCACTGGCCTGGGTGTTGTCGGCCAGGAGCGGAACCGCCCTGCGTGCGCAGGCCGAGCGGTTGCGGGCGTACCTCGCCGAACGTCCGGGACTCGATCCGGTGGACGTCGGCTTCTCGCTGGCGACCCGCCGCGCCGTCATGGACCACCGGGCCGTCGTGCTCGGCGCGGATCCCGGCGAGCTGCTCGCGGGGCTGGACGGGCTCGCCGGCCGGGGAACCGCCACCGCGGGCCCGGCCGGGCCCGCGGTGACCCCGGCGCGGGTGGCTTTCGTGTTCCCCGGTCAGGGTTCCCAGTGGCCGGGGATGGCGGCCGGACTGCTCTCCTCGTCGGAGGTGTTCGCCGGGCGGATGGCGGACTGTGCCCGCGCCCTCGCCCCGTTCGTGGAATGGGACCTGCTCGAACTCGCCCGGCGGGGCCCGGGAGACGCGGCGCTGGACGCGGTGGACGTCGTGCAGCCGATGCTCTGGGCGGTGCTGGTCTCGCTCGCCGGGATGTGGCGGGCGGCCGGGGTCGAGCCCGCCGCCGTGATCGGGCATTCGCAGGGTGAGGTCGCCGCGGCCTGTGTCGCCGGGGCCCTGTCGCTCGAGGACGGGGCGCGGGTGGTCGCCCTGCGCAGCGGGCTCATCGCGGCCGAGCTCGCGGGGCACGGCGGGATGATGTCGGTTCCCCTGCCCGCGCGCGAGGTCCGGGACCGGCTCGCGCCGTGGCACGAGCGGCTGTGCCTCGCCGCGGTCAACGGCCCGGCCTCGGTGGTGGTCTGCGGTGAGGTGGGCGCGCTGGACGAACTCCACGCGGTGCTGACCGGGGAAGGCCTGCGGGCGAGGAAGATCCCCGTCGACTACGCGTCCCATTCGCCGTACGTGGAGCGCATCCGCGAGCAACTGGTGGCGGCGCTGGCGCCGGTACGCCCCCGGGCGGGCGAGATCCCGTTCTACTCGACCGTGACCGGCGGGCCGCTCGACACCACCGGGCTGGACGCCGCCTACTGGTACGCCAATCTCCGGCAGACGGTGCGCTTCGAGGAGGCCGTGACCGCGCTTCTCGGCGACGGTGCCGGGCTCTTCGTGGAGTGCAGCCCGCACCCGGTGCTGCGGGTCGGGCTCGAGGAGACGTTCGAGACCGCCGGGCCTGCCGCGGTCACCGTCGGCTCGCTCCGTCGTGACGAGGGCGGGGCCGCCCGGTTCACCGCGTCGCTCGCCGAAGCGTTCGTCCACGGCGCTCCGGTGGACTGGGCGAAGTTCCACGACGGTTCCGGTGCCCGTGCCGTCGACCTGCCCACCTACGCCTTCCAGCGGGAGCGGTACTGGCTGGACTCCGTGGCCGCGGGCGCCACCGATCCGGCCGCGTTCGGCCAGCTCACCGCCGGGCATCCGCTGCTCGGCGCCGCGGTCGCGCTGGCGGGTGACGGTGGCTGCCTGCTCACCGGCCGGTTCTCCACGCGTACGCAGCCGTGGCTGGCCGATCACGCGGCGCTGGGCCACGTTCTGGTGCCCGGTGCCGCGCTCGTGGAGATGGCGATCCGTGCGGGGGAGCAGTGCGGCCGCGGTGTGCTGGAGGAGCTGACCCTGCGGGAGCCACTGCTGCTGCCGGGGGACTCCGCGGTGCAGGTCCAGGTGCTGGTCGGTGGTCCGGACGCGCACGGCGCCCGGCCGGTAACCATCTCGTCGCGGGCCGACGATCCCGACGCGCCGTGGTCGTGCAACGCGACCGGGACCCTGTCCGCGCCGGGGCCGGAGCCCGCCTTCGCACTGACCGAATGGCCGCCGGAGGGCGCCCGGCCGGTGCCGGTGAAGGACTTCTACGCGCGGCTGCTCACCCGTGGCTACGCGTACGGGCCGGTGTTCCAGGGCCTCCGGGCCGTGTGGCGGCGGGACGACGAACTGTTCGCGGAGGTCGTCCTGCCCGAGGAGGCCGTCGCGGACGCCGGCCGGTTCGGCGTGCATCCGGCGCTGCTGGACGCCGCCCTGCACGCGAGCCTGCTCGACGAGGCGGAAGGGACCGTGCTGCCCTTCGCCTGGACCGACGTGACTCTGCACGCGAGGGGCGCGACAGCGCTGCGAGTCCGGCTGACCCGCACAGGGCGGGAACTGGCTCTCCGGATGACCGATCCCTCCGGCGCGCCGGTGCTGTCGGTGGCCGGGCTCGCCGGCAGGCCGGTGCTCGCCGAACAGTTCCGTGCCGCGGGCCGGTCGGGAAATCCCGCCTACACGGTCGCTTGGCGCCCGATCCCGGTCTCGGCGGAACCCGCGGAGACGCCGGTGTCCTGGGACGACCTGCCCGCCGAAGGGCCGGTACCCGAGGTGGTGCTGCTTCGCCCCGCCCGGCCGGACGGCGACGTGCCCGACGGGATGCGCGCGACCGTCCACCGGATGCTGCGGGTGGTGCGACAGTGGCTGGCGGAGGACCGGTTCGCGTCCTCCCGGCTGGTGGTGCTGACCCACCACGGCGTGGCCACCGGGGACGCCGAGCCCGCGGACCTCGCGCTCGCCCCGGTGTGGGGGCTGATCCGGGCCGCCGAGGCGGAGAACCCGGGCCGGTTCGTTCTGGTGGACACCGACGAGCCGGCCGGTCCGGCACCGGCGGGGGCACTGGCCGCCGTGCTGGCGTCGGGGGAGCCCGAAGCGGCGGTACGGCGCGGCGGGATCCTGGTGCCCCGCCTGACCACACTGCCGGACACCGCGAGCCAGGCCCGCCCGGCGCCCGGGGGCACGGTGCTGGTCACCGGCGGTACCGGCGGACTCGGCGCCCTCGCCGCCCGGCGGCTGGTGACCGAACACGGCGTGAAACACCTGCTGCTGACGAGCCGCCGCGGCCCGGAGGCCCCGGGGGCGGACACGCTGGAAGCCGAGCTGACCGAGCTGGGCGCGGCGGTCACCATCGCGGCGTGCGACGTCGGCGACCGGGCCGCGCTGGCGGAACTGCTCGCCGCGGTCCCGGCCGCCCATCCGCTGACCGGGGTGGTGCACGCGGCGGGTGTGCTGGAGGACGGCCTGGCCGGTTCGCTCACCGCGGACCAGATCGACCGCGTCCTGCTGCCCAAGGCCTGTGGGGCCTGGCACCTCCACGAGCTGACCGCGGGGGCGGACCTCGCGGTGTTCGCCCTCTTCTCGTCGGTGGCGGGCACGGTCGGCGCTCCGGGACAGGCACACTACGCGGCGGCCAACGCCTTCCTCGACGCGCTTGCCCGGCACCGGCGGGCCATCGGACTGCCCGGCGCGTCCTGGGCGTGGGGCCTGTGGGCGGGCCCCGGCATGGGGGCCGCGTTGTCCGACGGGGACATCGGACGCCTGCGCCGTCAGGGTTTCCCGGCGATGTCCGTCGACGAGGGGCTGGCCCTGTTCGACACGGCGATGTCCGTGGACGAACCCTTCGCGGCGCTCGCCCGGCTCGATCTGCCCGCGGTGCGCGCGAGCGGGGAGGTGCCGCCCCTGCTGAGCGAGCTCGTGCCCGTCCGGAAGCAGGCGAACACCGGCCACACCGCGCCCCCGTTGCGGTGGCGGGCCGCGGCGGAGGGTGAGCTGCTGGAGCTCGTGCGCGCCGAGGCCGCGGTCGTGCTCGGGCACGGTTCCGGCGCGGCGGTGGAGCCCGCGCGCGCGTTCCGGGAACTCGGGTTCGACTCGCTCATCGCCCTCGAACTGCGCAACCGGCTCCAGACGGCGACCAGCCTGAAACTGCCGGCGACCCTGGTCTTCGACCATCCCTCGGCCGAGGCCGTGGCCCGGTATCTGCGGGGACGGCTCGGCGGGACCACCGCCGGGACCGCGGCGGTCCCGGTGACCGAAGTGGACGACGAACCGATCGCGATCGTCGCGATGGCCTGCCGGTACCCGGGCGGGGTGGGGTCGCCCGCGCAGCTGTGGCGGTTGGTGCGTGACGAAGCCGAAGTGGTCTCGCCGTTTCCGGCCGACCGGGGCTGGGACGTCGGGTCGATCTATCATCCCGAGCCGGGCACCCCGGGAAAGAGCTCCACGAAGGCCGGCGGTTTCCTGCACGACGCGGCCGAGTTCGACGCCGGTTTCTTCGGTATGGGCCCGCGCGAGGCGGCGACGACCGACCCGCAGGAACGCCTGCTGCTGGAAACCTCGTGGGAGCTTTTCGAACGCGCGGGCGTCGATACCGGGAAACTGCGCGGCACTCCCACGGGCGTGTTCGTCGGCTCGATGTACCACGACTACGCCCTCAACAGCGCCAGCGGCTCGGTCGCTTCCGGGCGGCTGGCCTACAACTACGGTCTGGAGGGGCCGGCGGTGACGGTGGACACGGCGTGTTCGTCGTCGTTGGTGGCGTTGCATCTGGCCGCGCAGGCGTTGCGGTCGGGGGAGTGTTCGCTGGCGCTGGCCGGCGGGGTGACCGTGATGGCCACGCCCGAGATGTTCGTGGAGTTCTCCCGTCAGCGTGGGTTGTCGCCGGACGGCCGGTGCCGGTCGTTCGCCGCGGGCGCCGACGGGACGGGCTTTTCCGAGGGTGTCGGGCTGGTGCTGGTGGAGCGGTTGTCGGACGCCCGGCGGAACGGGCATCCGGTGCTGGCGCTGGTACGGGGTTCGGCGGTGAACCAGGATGGTGCGTCGAACGGGTTGACGGCGCCGAATGGCCCCTCCCAGGAACGGGTGATCCGGCAGGCGCTGGCGAACGCCGAACTGTCCACTTCGGACGTTGACGTGGTCGAGGGCCACGGAACGGGTACTGCGTTGGGTGATCCGATCGAGGCGCAGGCGCTTTTGGCCACGTACGGACAGGACCGTGCGCGTCCGTTGTTGCTGGGGTCGGTCAAGTCGAATCTGGGGCACACGCAGGCCGCGGCCGGGGTGGCCGGGGTCATCAAGATGGTCGAGGCGATGCGGCACGGGGTGGTGCCGAAGACGTTGCACGCGGAGGCGCCTTCGGAGCAGGTGGACTGGACCACCGGCGCGGTGGAACTGGTGACCGAGGCCCGGGAGTGGCCGGAGACCGGACGGGCCCGCGTGGCGGCGGTGTCGTCGTTCGGCATCAGCGGCACCAACGCCCACGTGATCCTCGAACACGTTCCGGCCGCGGACGCCGGGCCCCGCACGGGGCACACCGGCGAACCGGTGCCGTGGGTGCTGTCCGGTGCGACGCCGGAGGCGATGCGGGCGCAGGCGGCGCGTCTTCTGTCCTTTGTGGAGTCCGAGCCGGAGTTGCCGCCGGTGGATGTGGGTTTCTCGTTGGCGACGGGTCGTGCGGTGTTCGGGCATCGCGCGGTGGTCGTGGGCGCGGGGCGGGACGAGCTGGTGCGGCGGCTGGGTGCGGTGGCCGAGGGCGAGACGGGGCCCGGGGTGGTTGTCGGTTCTCCGGTCGATGGTGGTACGGCGTTTTTGTTCACGGGTCAGGGTGCGCAGCGGGTGGGGATGGGTCGTGAGCTGTGTGAGGCTTTCCCGGTTTTCGCCGAGGCTTTTGACGTGGTGGTAACCGAAGTCGACAAACATCTGGGTTTTTCGTTGCGGGAGGTGCTCTGGGGCGAGGATGCCGGGGTGGTGGATCGGACGGAGTTCGCGCAGCCGGGGTTGTTCGCGGTTGAGGTGGCGTTGTTCCGGTTGTTCGAGTCCTGGGGTGTGCGTCCGGATTTTGTGGCGGGTCATTCGGTGGGGGAGATCGCGGCGGCTCATGTGGCTGGTGTGTTGTCGTTGGCGGATGCGGCGAAGCTGGTGGTGGCGCGGGGTCGGTTGATGCAGGCGTTGCCCGAGGGCGGTGCGATGCTCGCGGTGCGTGCGGCCGAGGCGGAGGTGGTGCCCTGGTTGCCGGAGGGCGTGAGCGTGGCGGCGGTCAACGGGCCGGAATCGGTGGTGGTGTCCGGTCCGGAGGACCTGGTGCTCGCGGTGGCTGCGCGGGCCGGGGCCGAGGGACGGAAGTGCAGGCGGCTGGCGGTTTCCCACGCGTTCCATTCGGCCTTGATGGATCCGATGCTGGAGGATTTCCGTGCGGTGGTCGCGGAGCTTTCCTTTGCGGAGCCACGGATTCCGGTGGTCTCCACGGTGAGTGGTGTCGTGGCGGAGGATTTCGCTTCGCCGGAGTACTGGGTGGGGCAGGCCAGGGCCACCGTCCGGTTCGCCGACGCGCTCGGGTATCTCGAAGCGAAGGGAGTACGGAGTTTCGTCGAACTGGGGCCGGACGCGGCACTGTCCGCCATGGGCACCGCCCACGCGGACACCGCCGCCTTCGTTCCCCTGCTCCGCCGCGATCGTGGTGAACGGGACCAGATCCTGGCGGCGCTCGCAGCCTGTCACGTGCGCGGGACGGCCGTCGACTGGGCGGCGTACTTCGCCGGTTCGGGCGCGAGGCCTGCCGACCTGCCCACCTACGCGTTCCAGCGGCGGCGGTACTGGCTGGACTCCCGGCCCGGCGGGCCCGACCTGGCCCGAGCGGGCCTCGACCGCGGCGAGCACCCGGTGCTGGAGGCGATGATCGCGCTGCCGCACACCGACGGCGCCGTGTTCACCGGGCGGCTGTCGGCGTCCACGCATCCCTGGCTGAGCGACCACGATCTGGCGGGCTCGACGGTGTTTCCGGCCGCCGGGCTCGCCGAACTCGCGCTGCACGCCGGGGAAAGCCTTGGCTGCGGCAGAGTGCGTGAGCTGACCTGTGCCCGGCCGATGGTCGTGCCGCCCGACGGCTCCCTCGCGCTCCGGGTGGCGGTCGGCGCCCAGGACGAGGCCGGGGCCCGGCCCGTCCGCGTCCACGCGCGGGGCGAGGACCCGGACCTGCCCTGGATTCTCCACGCCACCGGGTTCCTCGAACCCGGCTCCTCGGCACCGCCCGGTGACCACGAGTCCTGGCCACCGCCGGGCGCCACACCGTCCGAAGTGGACGAATTCCACGCGGGGCTGCTGGCGGCCGGCCACGCCTACGGACCCGGCTTCCCGGCGGTTCGCGCGATCTGGCGACGCGAGGACGAGCTGTTCGCCGACGTCGTCCTCCCGGAAGAAACGGATCCCGGGCGCTTCCGGCTCCACCCCGCGCTGCTCGACGCGGCCGTCCAGCTGGCGCTCCCCCGGCACGAGGGAGGACTGTGGGAGGCCACCGCGTGGGCGGGGGTGACAGGACAGGGCACGGCCGGATCGGCCGTGCGGATCCGGATCGCCCCCGCCGGAACCGGCGGCGTACGGCTGAGCGTCACGGACGAGACCGGTTCGCCCGTGCTGTCCGCGGATTCACTGGAGCTGGGCCCGGTCGAGCCCGCCGCGCTCACCGCCGCCCGCGGGGGCGAGCTTTTCGCGCCGCGCTGGCACGCCCTCCCCGCCCCGCCCGCCACGGACCTCCCCGCGTTGCCCCACTGGGAGGACACGGGTGCCGAGATTCCGCCGATCGTGGTGCTGTGTCCCGAGAACCGCGAGGACACCGGCACCACGGACCTGCCCGCCGCCGCCCGGTCCGCCGCCGGCCGGGTCCGGACGGCGATGCGGTCCTGGCTCGCCGCCGAGCGGCCGGCGGCGGCCAAGCTGGTCGTCGTCACCCGCCACGCCGTCGAGGTGGCCGGAAACCCGGTGGATCTGATCGCGGCCGCCGTCGCCGGCCTGGTCCGGGCGACGCGAGACGAGCACCCGGGGCGCTTCGTCCTGGCCGACATCGACGGCTCGGCGGCGTCCTGGCAGGCGCTGCCTTCGCTCGTCGCGTCCGGGGAACCCGAGTTCGCGGTGCGGGCGGGGCGCGGATTCGCGCAGTCACTGGCCAAGGTCACCCGGGACGCGCCGCGGACCCTGCGCGGCGGCACGGTACTGGTCACCGGGGGAGCCGGGCCGCGGAGCGAGCTTCTGGCGCGGCATCTGGCCGCCCGCCCGGACGTCGGGCGGGTCGTCCGCCTCGGCCCGGACGCCGCGGACCCGGGTGTGCTGGAACAGGCCCTGACCGACCTGCCGACGGAGTATCCGTTGTCCGCCGTGATGTACGTGGCCGAGCCACCGGACGGCACGGCAGGGGAAGCGCCGGACGGGCCGCCGCTCGCCGGCATCGACGTCGCGTGGCGGCTGCACCGGCTCACCGAAGGGCTCGACCTCGACGCGTTCGTGCTGGTTTCCGCCCAGGACGGTCTCCCGCACACGCTGAGGCGGACGGAGCACGCGGCGTCGAGCGGCTTCCTGGAGGCGCTCGCCCGGCATCGGCGCGCACGGGGCCTGCCCGCGCTCGCGATCGCCACCGGCTCGTGGGACACCGGCGGGGAATCCGAGCCGACCGGCCTGCTCGCACTGTCCGAGGCGGAGGGCCTCGCGGTGTTCGACGACGCGCTGGGCGTGGACGAAACCGTTGTCCTGCCGATGAAACTCGACTACGTCACCTTGCGCGCGGACCCGGCAGGGCTCCCCGGGCCGCTACGCGGCGTGGTACGGATCTCGTCGCGCGCGGGTGCCGGTCCGGACGGCGGCCTGCGGCGGAAACTCGCCGCGCTCGAGGCCGCCGAACGGGAACACGCCGTCATGGAGCTCGTCCGCGCCGAGGTCGCCGCCGTGCTGGGCCATGATTCGGCCGACGCGATCGAGCCCGACCGGGCGTTCCAGGAACTCGGGTTCGACTCGTTCGCGGCGGTCGAGCTGCACCGGAGGATGAGCGGGCGCACGGGGCTTCCGCTGCCCGCGACGCTGGTGTTCGACCATCCGACCTCCCGCGCCGCGGCCCGGTATGTGCTCGCCGTGCTGGAACCCGGAGACACCGGCCCCGCCCGGTCGCCGCTCCAGGAGGTCGACCGGCTCGAAACGGTGCTGGCGGGCTGGGTGCCGTCGGACGGCGAGGACGCGAAGATCACCGCACGGCTGGAAGCGCTGCTGCGCGGATGGCGCGATCGGCACCAGGACGCGGTGGCCGTACCGGCGGGCGGTTACGAGCTGGCCACCGACGACGAGCTTTTCACCGTGCTGGACAGCGAACTCGGGGGCTAGGGGGCGGTAGGGGTAGGGCGAACCCCACCGGCGAAGCGCGGGTGCGCCCCCTGGTCCCGATTCGCCGATTCCCATATCTTTTCGAAAGAAACGAGGTCAGATGTTCGGCGCGAAGGCGACTCGAGGAGAGCACATGGACAGGCCCGGCAACGAAGGCGACGCTGTTCGTCTCGAAGGCGTGCGCAAGACCTACGGGGCCGGCGACTCCGAGGTGGTCGCGCTGGCCGGCGTCACCGTCGGCTTCGCCCAAGGGACTTTCACCGCGGTGATGGGACCTTCGGGTTCCGGCAAGAGCACCCTGCTGCACTGCGCCGCCGGGCTCGACCAGCCGGACGCGGGGTCGGTCACGATCGAGGGCGTCGAACTGACCGGGATGAGCGAGAACGAGCTGACCAAACTCCGGCGCGATCGCATCGGGTTCGTCTTCCAGGCGTTCAATCTCCTGCCCGCGCTGAACGCGACGCAGAACGTCGCCGTGCCGATGCGGCTCGCCGGGCGCAAGCCGGACGCGGCGCGGATCGAGTCCGTGCTCGGCAAGGTGGGGCTGGCCAACCGCCGTGACCACATGCCGGGGCAGATGTCCGGCGGGCAGCAGCAGCGCGTGGCGATCGCGCGGGCACTCGCGACCGGGCCCGCGGTGATCTTCGCCGACGAGCCGACCGGCGCGCTGGACACCAGCACCGCCCGGGAGGTACTCGGCCTGCTCCGCGACGCCGTCGACAAGGACGGGCAGACGATCGTCATGGTCACCCACGACCCGATGGCCGCCTCCTACGCCGACAAGGCGATCTTCCTGGCCGACGGGCGGCTCGCCGGTGAGCTGCGCTCGCCGACCCCGGATTCGGTCGCCGAGCGGATGACCCGGATCGGCGCCTGGCAGGAGCGGGTCGCCGCCCGCTGAGACGGGCGGCGACGGTTCAGGACACCGTCGCGAGGTGTTCGGCCAGCAGCCGGTTCACCGCCGCGTGGTGCGTGTTGAGGTAGAAGTGACCGCCCGGGAACACCCGCAGTTCGAAGGGGCCGGAGGTGTGTTCGCGCCAGGCAGCCGCCTCGGTTTCCGTCACCTTGGTGTCCGTGTCGCCCAGCAGCGCCGTGACGGGGCAGCTGACGTCCGGCCCCGGCCGGTAGCGGTAGGTCTCGGCCGCCCGGTAGTCGTTGCGTACCGCCGGGAGCATCATCTGGACGACTTCGTCGTCGTCGAGCAGATACGCGTCCGTGCCGCTGAGGCTTTTTATCTCCTCGATGAGGCCTTTGTCGTCGCGCAGGTGTACCCGTTCGTCGCGATGCGCCGACGGGGCCCGGCGTCCGGACACGAACAACCCGGCCAGCACCCGCTGCCGGGCCTCCAGTCTCCTGGCGACTTCGAACGCGAGCGACGCGCCCATGCTGTGCCCGAAGAACACCGTCGGCCGATCGAGCTGCCGGGCCACCAGCTCGGCCAGGCGGTCCGCCAGGACGGCGAGGTCGTCGATCAGCGGCTCGGCCCGCCGGTCCTGACGGCCCGGATACTGCACGGCCAGCACCTCGGCACGGGGAGAAAGTGCGGTGGAGACCGGGTGGAAATAGCTCGCCGAACCGCCCGCGTGCGGGAAGCACACCAGCCTGGTGGCCGCGCCGGGCGCCGGATGGAATCGCCTGAGCCAGAGTTTTTCGTCGGTCGAAACCGTCATTTCCCGTCCGATCTCGTCGATTCGCCGATGCTTCCGGCGAATCTGCCAGGACGGGAAGCCGGTGGTCTACCCCAGCGAGCCCCTGGAACACCTGAGCCGGGCGTCACCCGGACCGGATCGCGGCACTTCGCGGTTCACCCCGCGAAGTGCCGGTCCGGCTGTCTGAAAAGCGATCGTGCCGGTGGGGTTCGTCCCGTCACCGGATCCGTTTCGGGCGGCGGCGCAGCACCATCATCCGGAGCAGCATCAGCAGGCACGCGCCGAGCACGATCAGGCTCGCGCCGAACACCACCGTGCGGGCGGTGGACACCCCGGTGCTGGCGAGGTCGCCGCTCGCCCGGGTCGCCGCCGCGTCGGCGGGCGCGGCCGGGGGCGCCGCGACCGGGACGTCCGGCAGCGCGCTGGTGACGGGGGTGGCGCTCGGCTCGGGCGAGCCGGGGGCGGTGGTCACCGGAACCGCGACCAGCGCGGGTTCGCTCGTGCGGCTGCTCGGCGGTGTCAGCTCGGCACGCGGCTGTTTCGCCGGGGTTTTACCGCCCGCCCACACCAGGCCCGGGGTACTCTCCGCGCGGCCGGACGTCGTCGGCGCCGCTTTGGACGACGTACTCGGCGACGTCTTCGTCTTCGGCGCCGAACTGGGCGAACTGCTCTTCGGCGCCGTGCTCGACGGCGAACTCGAAGTGGGCGTGGTCGACTTGCTGCCCGGCGGTGGCGCGCTGGTCGCGGGCTTGCTCGACGAGGGCGCGGCGCTGGTGGTCGGCGCGGGCCTGGCGGGCGGCACCTCGGTGCGGCCCTCGCCCAGTGCGAGCGCTTTCAGCCGGTCCATCGGGCCGTTGAAGACGTTCTGGTCGCCGGGGAACTTCCCGGCGTCGGAGTACTGCCAGAGCGTGTAGTACTTCCACCCGCTGGGCAGGGGACCGGCGCTGTTCGCGTAGCGCGCGATGAACAGCGGATGGGTGTCGCCGAACAGCGGGCTGTTGCCGGTGCAGGTCTGCCACCAGTCGGTGGTCGTGTAGATCATCGGCCACCGGGTGGTCTTCTCGTGGATCCGGTCGGAGAAGGCCTTGATCCACGAGACCATCGCGGGCTGGGACAGCCCGTAACAGGTGGGGCCGTAGGGGTTGTACTCGATGTCCAGCATCGGCGGCATCGTCCGGCCGTCGGGCGACCAGCCGCCCCCGTGCGCGACGAAGTAGTCCGCCTGCGCCACCGCGCTCGTCGCGTTCGGGACGGCGAAGTGGTAGGCGCCGCGGATCATGCCGACGTCGTAGGAACCGTTGTACTGCTGCGCGAAGAACGGGTTGGTGTAGTTGGTGTTCTCGGTGGCCTTGACGTAGGCGAACCGGGCCCCGTTGCGCCATGCCGCGCCCCAGTCGACGTTGCCCTGGTGGGAGGAGACGTCCATCCCGGCGATCTCGTCGTCACCCGCCGCCGCGAGGTTCACCGCCGCCTCGGTGCCGCCGTCCGCGGGACCGCCGGGGCCGCCCGTCACCAGCACGCCCACCGCCGCGGCGGCGGCGCACAAGCTTCCGATCGCCAGCCTGACGCCCAGTTTCATCACGGCCTCCCTTTGCCCGCACCGCGTGCGACACGCCGCAGGCGTCCTCACGCTCGGTAGGAGTGTGCGTGACTAAAGTGGTAGTTGTAAATTTCTGTGTCATTTGGCACTCAGTGTGACTCCTGGGATTCGTGGGAGTGAGCGACGTCCGCCCTGGACACGGCGTTGCCGCTGGACGACGGCGCGGCCCGGGGTCCCACAGAGATCACTCACCCGGGTGAGCCCGGTGAGCCGGGGGAATCGATGGAGCCGGACGATCGGGTGCTGCCGTTCGCCGAGGCGGCGGACCTGCGGGACGTGACACCGGCGGGCGAAGGGCTGGAGTTCTCCGTGTACCGGGCCGAGTCGCCGGCGTACGGCACGGTCGCCCTGCGGGTCCCGAAGGAGACCGTCTACCGGAACGTGAACGACCCGCACGTCTCCGCCGGCGCCCTGCTCGACCAGGAATGGGCGATCCTGACCCACCTGGCGGACCACGACGTGCCGGTCCCGGTCGCGTACCGGCTGCTGCGGATCGGTGGCCGGACCGCGCTGCTGACCGGTTACGTCGAGGACGACGGCACCGAGCCCGATCCCGCCGGGCTCGGCCGTGCCGTGGCCAGGCTGCACGCCGTGCCCCCGCCGCCGATCACCCCCGTGGCGCAGGAGGGCCTGCCGACGTCGCTCCTGCTCGGCCGTCGCGTCACGCGCCGCTGGGGAGAGGCGCGGAAACTGGTGGCGGGCCTGCCGGAACTGCCGGGGGAGGACCGGCTCGCCGGGATCGCGCGGGGACTCGACCGGTTCGCACCCAGCCTGCTGCATCTCGACGTGCGCGCCGACAATCTCCGGGCGCGGGCCGGACGGCTGCTC
This sequence comes from Amycolatopsis samaneae, assembly GCF_039541975.1. NCBI lineage: Bacteria > Bacillati > Actinomycetota > Actinomycetes > Pseudonocardiales > Pseudonocardiaceae > Amycolatopsis > Amycolatopsis samaneae. The sequence goes on along the minus strand of NZ_BAABHG010000002.1, from coordinate 29,713 downwards.
GCGTTCGTGGACTGGTCGAACGCGCTCGTCGGCCCCGCCGCGCTCGACCTGTATCGCGTGCTGGAGAACGAGAAACCCGGCGACGCGTTCCTGGCCGGTTACGCGTCGGTCCGCCCGCTGCCGGAGCTGTCCGAGGCCGAGGAACTGCTGCTCCGGCTGGACGCCGCGGTGATGCTGGCGCTGGTGTTCCTGTCCGAGGCGCCGGATCCCGGACGGGCGCGGGACTCGGTCCGGCGCCTCACGGACCTGGCCACGCTGCTGAACTCCCGGGTTCCGACGCTCTGAAGGCCACCTTGAGGGACCTAAACGTCCTCAAGGTGGCCTTCAGAGACTGCTGGGGCGTTTGACCGCCGGGGAACGGGAACTCAGGTGAGGCGGGTGGTGCGGCTCGCGACGGCGCCCGCCGCCACCGCCCACACCACGAGCACGCCCAGCGGTCCCCAGGCGAACGTCCCGTCCACCAGCGCCGCCCGCAGGCCCTCCGCCAGCGCGCCCGAGGGCAGCAGCGAGACGACCGTGCCGATCCCGGCGGGCATCGTCGAGGGCGCCAGCAGGATCCCGCCCGCCAGCAGCAGCACGAACCACACGACGTTCGCCAGCGCCAGCACGGCCTCGGCCCGCAGCGCGCCGCCGAGCAGCACGCCCAGCGCGCCGAAGGCGAGGGTGCCCACCACCAGCAGGACGACCGCCGACGCCAGGCCCGCCGCCGAGGGCGACCAGCCGAGCAGCAGCGCCACCGCGCCGATGATCACCGACTGCAGCGCGACCACGACCAGCGCCGCGGCCACCCGTCCGGCGACCAGCAGCCAGCGGGGCAGCGCGGTCGCGGAAAGCCGTTTCAGGACGCCGTAGCGGCGGTCGAAGCCGAGCGCGATCGCCTGGCCGGTGAACGCCGAGGACATCACCGCCACCGCCAGCACACGCGGCGTCATCCAGTCCACTTTGGACGTCGAGCCGAGTTGCGCGGCGGGGAGGATGTTCAGCAGCGACAACCCGATCAGCAGCGCGAGCGGGATCAGCAGGGTCAGCAGGATCTGCTCGCCATGCCGCAGGGTCAGGCTCGCCTCGACGCGCGCGTGGGTGCGCAGCATGCGGCCCAGCGAGCCGCGGCCCGGCGCGGGCGTGAACGTACCGGCGGGAAAGGTGGTCATACGATGTCGAATCCCTTGTGGCGCATGATGTCTTGGGTTCGCTCGCCGGGGTGACTCACGCGCGCAGCTCCCGTCCGGTCAGCTCCAGGAAGACTTCCTCCAGCGTCCGCCGTCCCACCTGCAGTTCCTCCGGCAGCACGCCCTGCTGCGCGCACCACGACGTCACCGCGGACACCACCTGCGGATCCACGGCGCCCTCCACGAGGTAGGCGCCCGGCGAGGACTCGCGGACGACGTACCCCTCGGGCAGCGCGGTGCTCAGCAGGGCGGTGTCGAGCCGGGTCCGCGCCTTGAACCGCAACTGCGCGGCGTCACCGCTTTCCACGGTCAGCGCCTGCGGCGAACCCGCGAGGACGACCTTGCCGTGGTCGACGATCACGACGGAGTCGGCGAGGGTTTCGGCCTCCTCCATCAGATGGGTGGTGAGCAGCACGCTCACCCCGTCGGCGCGCAGCGCGGTCACCAGATCCCAGACCAGGCGCCGCGCCTGGGGGTCCATCCCGGCGGTCGGCTCGTCGAGGAACACCAGCTCCGGGCGCCCGATCAGCGCGCACGCCAGCGAAAGCCGTTGCTGCTGCCCACCGGAGAGCCGTTTGAACGGCGTCCGCCGCGCCGAGGCGAGGCCGAGCACGTCCAGCAGCCAGGCCGGGTCGAGCGGGTTCGCCGCGCACGAGGCGACCAGCCGCAGCATCTCGCCCGCGCGGACGCCGGGATACGCGCCGCCGCCCTGGGGCATGACGCCGACGCGGGGACGCAGCGCGGCGCCGTCGCGGGCCGGGTCGAGACCGAGGACGCGCACGGAACCGGCGTCCGGGTTCAGGAAACCCTCGCAGATCTCGACGGTGGTGGTCTTGCCTGCCCCGTTGGGGCCCAGCAGGGCGAGCACGGACCCGCGTTCCATCCGCAGGTCGAGACCGTCGACGGCGGTGGTGGGACCGTAACGCTTCACCAGGCCGGTGATCTCGACGGCGGGGGCACTCACATCTGTCAAGATACGGCGTCGGCCTTCGCCCGGAGTGCGGGGGACGGCCTCGACAGCAGGAGCGGCGCCTGCCTGCGCACGATCACCAGCCCGGTCAGTACGACGACGATGGCCGCGCCGTAGGCCCACGGCAGCACGTACGAGCGGCCGTCGAAGGTGCTGCCGGTCGGGGGCAGCAGGAACGGCAGGCCCGCGCTGACGACCGTGGCGAGGATCCGGAACCGCGAGGTCCCCGCCGCCGCGGCGAGCGGGATCACCGCCCACAGCACGTACCACGGCTGGAGGTTGATCTGCAGGATCGTCGCCGCGCCCAGCGCGACGCCGAGGCCGATGATCGGCCGGTAGCGCCAGTTGAAGCTGTCCCACAGGAACTTGAACGTGATCACGCCCGCGACGAGGTAGCCGAGCGTGCCGAAGATCGGCACCAGCGCGTTGGTGTGGTTGCCCAGCCCGAGCGCGATGCCGAGCACGCCGTCGAGCTGCGCGAGCTCGGCGGTGGGGGAGATCCAGCTGCGGACGAGGCCCGGGGTGTTGAAGGTGGTGCCGATCCAGCCGAAGCCGAGCCCGCTGCCCACGCACACCGCGACCAGCAGCACGCCGAACAACGCCGCCATCGGCAGCGCGGCCAGCACCAGGTCCTTGATCCGGCCGTGCCAGCGCCGCGCGACCATCACGGTCAGGAACGGCAGTGCCACCACGGGCAGCGCCTTCACCGCGACCCCGAGTGTGATGATCGCGACGCCGAGACCGATGTAGAGCAGTTCCCCCTTGGCCAGCGGCGGGGGCGTGTCGCCCTTGCCCCGCCTCGGCAGCCGCCGGATGCCGACCTCCACCCCGGCGACCATGAGCCCGATCGCCAGCGAGTCGTTGTGGGCCCCGGCGATGAAGTGGAAGATCAGCAGCGGGTTCGCCGCGCCCAGCCACAGCGCGGTCGCGGGCTGCACGCGGAAGCGCCGCGCCAGCCGGGGCAGCGCCCAGATGATCAGCACCACGCCGACCAGCGCCAGCCCGCGTTGCAGCAGCACGCCGACCACGATGTTGTTGCCCGCCAGCGGTGCCAGCCAGCCGCCCAGCCGCAGGTCCAGCGGCCCGTACGGCGCCGGGGTCTCGCGCCAGAGGTTGGACACCCCGGCGGTGAGCGGGTCGGCGACGCCGAGGGCCTGTGCGGGGCCGAGGGTGTAGGGGTCCATCCCGCGGTGCACGATCTCGCTCTGCGCGAGATAGCTGTAGACGTCGCGGGAGAACAGCGGCGGGATGAGCAGCAGCGGCGCCACCCACATCGCGATCGTGCGGGCGAGCTGGGCCTGGCTGGCCAGGCGGGCGCGGTCCGGGCGGGCGAAGCGGCCGAGCATCAGCCAGCTGATCACCAGGATGCCCATCCCGGCGAAGGCGATCGCCAGCGAGACCGTCGGGATCCGGGTGAACAGCCGCAGGACCGGGATCTCCTGCACCGGGTTCAGCACCGGGGCGGCGCCCGCGCCGAGCGAGCCGAGCGCGAGGAACAGCGCGCCCACGGTGCCGAACCGCCGGACGACGTCCAGCGCGCGCCGTTCGCGGGGGTCGAGCGGCTCCGGTTCGAGCGGCCCGGCGGGCGAGGGCGCGTCCGGGACCATCGCCACCGGGGCGCCGACGGTGCCGTTCGCGCGGGCCTTGTCTTCCCCAGGGTCCCGCTGCGCGGGGTGCTCGCCGACTGCCACGCCACGAAGCGTATCGAGTCGGCTTGAGGGTGACTCGGGTCACTGCCGGACACCCCGCCTTTGAAGTCCGGGCGGAAATAAGACACACTTGTGTTGTGAAAAAGACGGGAGCGGGTGAGCAGGTGGGTGACGACATGTACTCCGCCGGGGTTCCCCCTGTTCCCGTGCAGGTCAGCGCCGAGGGGCGGACCCGGCACGAGGTCGCCCGGCTGCTGCTCGAACAGGGCCCGATGACCGCGGTGACGGTCGCCGAGCAGCTCGGGATCAGCCCGACGGCGATCCGTCGTCACCTCGACGCGCTGCTCGCCGACGGTGAGGCCGAGACGAGGGACGCGCCGCGCCGCGGGCCTCGAGGGCGGGGCCGTCCGGCGAAGCTGTTCCTGCTCACCGAGTCCGGTCGCGCCCGCTTCGGGCACGCCTACGACGACCTCGCCGTGTCGGCCATCCGGTTCCTCGCCGAGCACGCGGGCGAGGACGCGGTACGCGCCTTCGCCGAGCGTCGCGTCGCCTCGCTCGTCGAGCCGCACCGCAAGGCGATCACCGGCGAGGACGACCCCGTGGCACGGGCCGAGGCCCTCGCGACCGCCCTGACCAGGGAGGGCTACGCTGCGTCGACCCGTCAGGTCGGGGTCGGCGAACAGCTCTGCCAGCACCACTGCCCGGTCGCCCACGTCGCCGCGGAGTTCCCGCAGCTGTGCGAGGCCGAGACCGAGGCGTTCGCCAAGCTGCTCGGCACGCACGTGCAGCGGCTGGCGACCATCGCACGCGGGGACAACGCGTGCACCACACACGTACCCGCCACTACGGCGGGTAGCCCGGCTCCGCAAGAGCCGGGGAGCACAGAGCGTCCCGAGGCGGCCCCGCCGTCCCCGGGACGTACAGCACGGATCCCGAATGGAGGGAAACCCGCATGACTGCCGCTGCCGAGCAGCGCACTCCCACCACGGAGTCCCCGAGCCAGCCGCTGAGCCAGGAAGAGACCATCGAGTCCCTTGGCAAGTACGCGTTCGGCTGGGCGGACTCCGACGAGGCGGGCGCCAGCGCCCGTCGCGGGCTGAACGAGGACGTCGTCACCGACATCTCTTCGAAGAAGTCCGAGCCGGAGTGGATGCGCGAAGCGCGACTGAAGGCGCTCAAGCTCTTCGAGAAGAAGCCCATGCCGAACTGGGGCGCGGACCTCTCCGGGATCGACTTCGACAACATCAAGTACTTCGTGCGGTCCACGGAGAAGCAGGCCACCTCCTGGGAGGAACTGCCCGAGGACATCAAGAACACCTACGACAAGCTCGGCATCCCCGAGGCGGAGAAGCAGCGCCTCGTCGCCGGTGTCGCCGCGCAGTACGAGTCCGAGGTCGTCTACCACCAGATCCGCGAGGACCTGGAGGAGCAGGGCGTGCTGTTCCTGGACACCGACACCGCGCTCAAGGAGCACCCGGAGATCTTCCGTGAGTACTTCGGCTCCGTGATCCCGGCCGGGGACAACAAGTTCTCCGCGCTGAACACCGCGGTGTGGTCCGGCGGCTCGTTCATCTACGTGCCGAAGGGCGTGCACGTGGAGATCCCGCTGCAGGCCTACTTCCGGATCAACACCGAGAACATGGGCCAGTTCGAGCGGACCCTGATCATCGTCGACGAAGACGCCTACGTGCACTACGTCGAGGGCTGCACGGCGCCGATCTACCAGTCCGACTCGCTGCACTCGGCGGTCGTGGAGATCATCGTCAAGAAGGGCGCCCGCTGCCGCTACACGACCATCCAGAACTGGTCGAACAACGTCTACAACCTGGTCACCAAGCGCGCCAAGTGCGAAGAGGGCGCGACCATGGAATGGATCGACGGCAACATCGGTTCCAAGGTGACGATGAAGTACCCGTCGGTGTTCCTCATGGGCGAGCACGCCAAGGGCGAGGTCCTGTCGGTCGCGTTCGCGGGCGAGGGCCAGCACCAGGACGCGGGCGCGAAGATGGAGCACCTCGCGCCGTACACCTCCTCGACCATCGTGTCGAAGTCGGTGGCGCGCGGCGGCGGCCGGACCTCCTACCGCGGCCTGGTCAAGGTCGCGAAGCGGGCCCACCACTCGCGGTCCAGCGTCGTCTGCGACGCGCTGCTGGTCGACACGATCTCGCGGTCGGACACGTATCCGTACGTGGACATCCGCAACGACGAGGTGTCGATGGGCCACGAGGCCACGGTGTCCAAGGTCAGCGAAGAGCAGCTGTTCTACCTGATGTCCCGCGGCCTCGACGAGGCCGAGGCCATGGCGATGATCGTGCGCGGGTTCGTCGAGCCCATCGCGCGCGAGCTGCCGATGGAGTACGCGCTCGAACTGAACCGCCTGATCGAGCTCCAGATGGAAGGGTCCGTCGGCTAGTCATGTCGGTTACCGAGAACAACGTTTCCGAAGCGGTCCGCGAGGGGGTCGTCGTCCCGGCGACCTCCCGCGCGGAGCGGTTCACCTCCTACGACGTCCAGGCCTTCGAGGTCCCGGGCGGCCGTGAGGAGAACTGGCGCTTCACGCCGATGAAGCGGCTGCGCGGCCTGCACGACGGCAGCGCGGCCGCCACCGGCGAGATCACCCTGGACGCCGAGGCGGCGCCCGAGCTGAAGATCGAGACTGTCGGCCGCGAGGACTCCCGTCTCGGCGAGGCGGGCGTGCCCAGCGACCGGATCGCCGCGCAGGCGTACTCCGCCTTCGCCAAGGCCACGATCGTCACCGCGCCGAAGGAGACCAAGGCGTCGAAGCCGTCGGTGCTGCGGATCCACGGCCCCGGCGAGGGCGAGGTCGCCTACGGGCACCTCCAGGTCCGCGCCGAGGCGTTCGCCGAGGCCGTGATCGTGCTCGACCACGTCGGCTCCGGCAGCTACGCCGACAACGTCGAGTTCGTCGTCGGCGACGGCGCGAAGGTCACCGTGGTCAGCGTCCAGGACTGGGCCGACGACGCGGTGCACGTGTCCGAGCAGCACCTGAAGCTCGGCCGCGACGCCACGCTCAAGCACATCGTCATCACCCTCGGCGGCGACCTGGTCCGGGTCTCGCCGACCGCGACCTTCGCGGACAAGGGCGGCGACGTCGAGATGCTCGGCCTGTACTTCGCGGACAAGGGCCAGCACCAGGAACACCGGCTGTTCGTGGACCACGCGGTCGCCAACTGCAGGTCCCGCGTGATGTACAAGGGCGCGCTGCAGGGCGACGACGCGCACACCGTGTGGATCGGCGACGTGCTCATCCGGGCGGCCGCCGAGGCCACCGACACCTACGAGCTCAACCGCAACCTGGTGCTGACGCCGGGTGCCCGCGCGGACTCGGTGCCGAACCTGGAGATCGAGACCGGCGAGATCGAGGGCGCCGGACACGCCAGCGCGACGGGAAGGTTCGACGACGAGCAGTTGTTCTACCTGCAGTCGCGCGGGATCGGGGAAGAGGCGGCGCGGCGGCTGGTCGTGCGCGGGTTCTTCCACGAGATCCTGGTCAAGATCGACGTGCCCGAGGTGCGCGAGCGCCTCGAAGCCGCGATCGAGGCCGAACTCGAAGCCGTCGGCGCCTGACGCCCTCCGTCCACAACAGACTTTAGGAAAGAAATGGCAACGCTGGAAATCAAGGATCTGCACGCGTCGGTGACCACCGACGAGGGTGCCAAGGAGATCCTCAAGGGCGTCAACCTGACCATCCGCTCGGGCGAGACCCACGCGATCATGGGGCCCAACGGCTCGGGCAAGTCCACGCTGTCCTACGCCATCGCCGGGCACCCCAAGTACGAGGTCACCTCCGGTGAGGTGCTGCTGGACGGCGAGAACGTCCTGGAGATGAGCGTCGACGAGCGCGCCCGCGCGGGCCTGTTCCTCGCGATGCAGTACCCGGTCGAGGTGCCGGGCGTGTCCATGTCCAACTTCCTGCGCACCGCGGCCACCGCGGTCCGTGGCGAGGCCCCCAAGCTGCGCCACTGGGTCAAGGAGGTCAAGGAGGAGATGGGCAAGCTCGAGATCTCGCAGGAGTTCGCCGAGCGCTCGGTCAACGAGGGCTTCTCCGGCGGTGAGAAGAAGCGCCACGAGATCCTGCAGCTGGCGCTGCTCAAGCCGAAGTTCGCCATCCTCGACGAGACCGACTCCGGCCTCGACGTCGACGCGCTGCGCGTCGTTTCGCAGGGTGTCAACGACTACAAGGCTTCGAGCGAGGTCGGCGTCATGCTGATCACGCACTACACCCGCATCCTCAAGCACATCACCCCGGACTTCGTGCACGTGTTCGCCGGCGGCAAGATCGTCGAGTCGGGCGGCCGGGAACTCGCCGACGAGCTGGAGGAGAACGGCTACGTCAAGTACGTCGGCAAGGCCGAAGCCGCCGTCTGACGTGTCGTTCGCCCCGGAATCATGACTACCCACCGAGAGGAGTCGAGCCGATGACCACCACCTCGGCCAGCTCTGTCCCCTTGGACGTGCCGGCGCTGCGCGCCGACTTCCCGATCCTGTCGCGCACCGTGCGCGACGGAAAACCGTTGGTGTATCTGGATTCCGGGGCGACCTCGCAACGGCCGGCGCAGGTGCTCGACGCCGAACGGCACTACGTCGAGACCTCGAACGCGGCGGTACACCGTGGCGCGCACCAGCTCTCCGAGGAAGCCACCGACGCCTACGAGTCCGCCCGCGCGCGGATCGCGGAGTTCGTCGGGGCGGACCCGGAGGAGCTGGTGTTCACCAAGAACGCCACCGAGGGCATCAACCTCGTCGCCTACTCCATGGGCAACGCCGCCACGGCGGGCCCCGAGGCCGCGCGCTTCGTCGTCGGTCCCGGCGACGAGATCGTCATCACCGAGATGGAGCACCACGCCAACCTCGTGCCGTGGCAGCAGCTGTGCCAGCGCACCGGGGCCACGCTCAAGTGGTTCAGGGTGACCGCCGAGGGCAGGCTCGATCTGTCCGATGTGGACGAGCTGATCACGCCGCGCACCAAGGTGGTCGCGTTCGCGCACCAGTCCAACGTGCTCGGTACGGTCAACCCGGTCGACTTCCTCGTGGAGAAGGCGAAGGCCGTCGGCGCGTTCACCGTGCTGGACGCCTGTCAGTCGGTGCCGCACTTCCCGGTCGACTTCCACGCCCTCGGCGTCGACTTCGCGGTGTTCTCCGGGCACAAGATGCTCGGCCCGTCCGGCATCGGTGTCCTTTATGGACGCCAGGAGCTGCTGGCCGCGATGCCGCCGTTCCTCACCGGTGGCTCGATGATCGAGCTGGTGAAGATGGAGGGCTCGACGTTCGCCCCGCCGCCGCAGCGGTTCGAGGCGGGCGTGCCGATGACCTCGCAGGCCATCGGGCTCGGCGCGGCCGTCGACTACCTCTCGGCGATCGGCATGGACCGCGTGGCCGCGCACGAGCACCTGCTCGCCGAGCGCGCGCTGGCCGGGCTGAGCGCGATCCCCGGCGTGCGGATCGTCGGGCCCGCGGATCTGGAGAGCCGCGGCGCCACGATCGCGTTCGAGATCGAGGGCGTGCACCCGCACGACGCGGGCCAGGTGCTGGACAGCCTCGGCATCGCGGTCCGGGTCGGGCACCACTGCGCGTGGCCGCTGCACCGGGCGTGCGGGGTGCAGGCGACCGTGCGCGCCTCGTTCTACCTCTACAACACACCCTCCGAAGTGGACGCGCTGGTGGCCGGTGTCCGCGAGGCGCAGAAGTTCTTCGGGGTCGCGTGAGATGAACCTGGAGAGCATGTACCAGGAGATCATCCTGGACCACTACAAGAACCCGCACGGGCGAGGGCTCCGTGAGCCGTTCGACGCCGAGTCGTTCCAGGTCAACCCGACCTGCGGCGACGAGGTGACGCTGCGCGTCAAGCTCGACGACGGGAAGGTCGCCGACATCTCGTACGAGGGTCAGGGCTGCTCGATCAGCCAGGCCTCGACGTCGGTGTTGACGGATCTCGTCGTGGGGCACACTGTGGAGGAGGCGTTCACCACCATGGACGCCTTCGTGGAACTGATGCAGGGCAAGGGCAAGGTCGAACCGGACGAGGACGTGCTGGAGGACGGCGTCGCCTTCGCGGGTGTCGCGAGGTACCCGGCGCGGGTCAAGTGCGCGTTGCTCGGCTGGATGGCCTTCAAGGACGCGGTAGCCCGAACCACCAGTGGAGCTGAAACAGCATGACCGAACCCATCACCACCGAGACCCCCGAGCACCGGGAAGGCCGCACGGCCGCCGATCTGCCGGAGCAGGCGGCGCCCGCCGCCGACGTCGCCAAGGTCGAGGACGTCGAGGAGGCGATGCGGGACGTCGTCGACCCCGAGCTGGGCATCAACGTCGTCGACCTCGGCCTCGTCTACGACATCCGGGTCGAGGCGGACAACACCGCCACCATCGACATGACGCTGACCTCGGCGGCCTGTCCGCTGACCGACGTCATCGAGGACCAGACCGGCGCGGCGCTGACCTCCGGCGGGCTGGTCAGCGACTTCCGGATCAACTGGGTCTGGATGCCGCCGTGGGGCCCGGAGAAGATCACCGAGGACGGCCGCGAACAGCTGCGCGCCCTCGGCTTCACCGTCTAGATCTTCATCGTGCCGTTAAGGCCGCCTTACGGGCGTCAGACGCCCGTAAGGCGGCCTTAACGGCTCTTTGGCTTGGTTTCCGGCTGATCAGCTTCCGCTGCCGTACGGGCGGGTGAGGATCTCCAGCTTGTGCCCGTTCGGGTCGTCGAAGTACACGCCGCGCCCGCCGTCCGCGTGGTTGATCTCGCCTGGCTTTTCCTTGTGCGGGTCCGCCCAGTAGTCCAGGCCGCGTTTGGTGATCCGGCCGAAGATGGTGTCGAACTCCTCTTCGCTGATCAGGAACGCGTAGTGCTGTGAGGTGATTTCGCCTTCGCTGTCCACGTAGTCCAGCGTCACGTCGTTGTCCACCTGTACCGCCAGAAACGGGCCGAGAGGTGACGCGGTGGGCAGTCCGAACAGATCGGTCAGAAACGCCGCCGACGCCGCCTTGTCGCGGGCCGCGACGATCGTGTGGTTCAGCTGGATGGCCATGATGCTCCCTCCGGTGTCGGGCCGGCGCGGTCGGCACCGGACCACTGCCGACGATAAAATGTCCAGTTTACTGGAGGTCAAGGCGCTTGCCCGTCGATGGCACGATGGTGCGATGACAGCGGCAAGGGGTGCGCGCCACCGGAAAGTCTCCGCTCTTCTGGCTTCCCTGGGCGACACCGTCTGCGGGCTACCGGTGCCCGCCGAGGGTGGCCCGGTCGCCCGCGACGAGTAATATCCGGCCGGGTAAGGAAATCCGGCCGGTAGGGGTGTGCGCCCGGCGTGGGTGTGACGAGCTATGCGCCGTCGCCCTCGCGCAGGGAACGGATCATGCCCCGCAGGATCCGGAACGCCTCCGCCCGCTCGGCCCCGGTCAGGCCGGCCAGCATTCTGACCTCGACGGACCGGACCGCCGCGCTGGCCTTTTCGAGACTCCGTCGTCCGCGAGGCGTGAGCCGGGTGGGAAGAACCTTCCCGACGGGCGCCTCCGTCGGCCTGGTCACGTGGCCCTCTCGTTCCAGGGTCTGGAGCAGCACGTTCATCGACTGCCGGGTCACGAACGCGCCCCGCGCGAGTTCGGAGTTCGACAGGCCCGGCCGCTGGGCCAGCAGTTCGAGGCAGGAGTAGTGCGTCACGCTCATCCCGAGCGGCCGCAGTACCTCCTCCATGGCCACGCGGAGGGCGGTCGACGCCTCTTTCAGCAGGTAACCCAGTGACGTCTCCAGGTTGACACCCGCCCCGTCTTGACTCATGTCAGTATTCTGACATACATTGACTCGTGTCAGAAGACTGACACGAAAAGAAGGAGTAGCACCATGCCCGCCACCGGCCCCGACTTCATCTCGTTCCAGGCACGCGACCTGAACGCCTCGCAGGCCTTCTACGAGAAGTACCTCGGCCTCGTCCGCTCGCCGGCCGGACCTCCGCACGCCGTCGTCTTCGAGACGAAGCCGATCGCGTTCGCCCTGCGCGACATCGTTCCCGGCACCGATCTCGACTCCGTCGCCCAGCCCGGTATCGGCGCCGCGATCTGGCTGCACGCCACCGACGTCCAGGCCATTCACGACGCGCTCGTCGCCGACGGTCACACCATCGTCTCCGCGCCGATCGACGGCCCCTTCGGCCGGACGTTCACCTTCGCCGACCCCGACGGCTACCGGGTCACCCTCCACGACCGCACCTGACGGGCGAACGTGGTGGAAGGAGCGCGGAAAAATACGATGGTGTAAAGGCGTTTCGAGAACTGTGCGGGTTCTCGAAGGTGAGGCCGAGTAGCCCATTCGAGGGATCGTGGGTGGCTGCCGTGCGGGTGCGTCTCCGGTGTCATCCATATTTCATCGGTCGTCATTACCGTCGCCACGGGTAGAACAACCGAATGCGGAGGTTTGCATGCGAAAAAGGTTTTCGGTTCTCGTGGCCGGTGTTCTGGCGATCGCGGGGCAGGCGCTCGTCGGCGCGCCGGCCGCGCACGCGACCGCTCCGTGCGAGGGCACGTACTCGATCGCGGTGGGCGGGACGGGCAGCACCTGGGATCACGACGGCTTTTACAACGTGACGCAGCACGTCGGGTACGACGCTCGTTTTCCCACCGGCGCCAACGCCCGGACCGGCGTCAACGAGCTGAACCGGCTGGTCCGTGACCAGCGTGCCGCGTGCCCGGGCCAGCACGTCAAGATGATGGGGTATTCCCTGGGGGCCGCGGTGGTGCACACGTGGGTCACGGAGAACTGGCAGACGTTCGACAACGTCAACGCCATCCTCATCGCGGACCCCAAGCGCCAGGGCCCTCCCGGGGCGAACGGCTCGGGTGAGCCGTTCGGCGGTGTGATCGGATTCCCGCTGGCCGGTACCGACAGGTTCTTCGGCAACGTGCCCGTCAAGACGGTCTGCAACTGGGACTACATCTGTGACGCGTCCGCCGATCCCACGCAGTATCCGAAGGCCCACATGGAGAACTACCCCAGCGACTGGGACGGCAACCACCACAACGACAACGCCAACGAAATGTGGTTCAACGGCGCCTGGCACCCCGCCAACTGGTAGCCGGAACGCCTCCAGGGGCGGCCGGATTCGCGGAAACGGAGTGCGGAACCAGCTGATGGCCTGTCTTTTCGCGGGCCATCAGCTGGTCGGCTGTGACCACAGCTTCAGCCGGTGAGCCGACGCGGAGGTCGAGTGACGGTCACGATGTCCCCTGAAGGTGTCCGATCATCGCGGTGGCGAACTTCTTCGCGATGCCGCAGGGGTCCTTTTTGTTCGAACCCATGCTGATGTTCGGGAGGACCGAGACCGCGAGCTGGTCGGTGACACCGACCCAGAGGGTGCAGACGCCGTTCGAGCGGCTGTCCTCGGTGGCGGCGAAGACGGCCGGGTAGCCGTTGATCGTGGTGGGTTCGAAGTAGGCCTGCTTGGCCTTCTGGGCGTAGATGTCGCTGATCCCGTGCTTGTTCTGCTCGATCGGCGTGTTGTTGACGAAGTTCAGGTTGCTTCCGGAGGAGGTCCAGCGGCAGCCGTTCAGCGCGCCGGTGCTCTTCTCACCGGGATACTTGAGGCCGACCTGCTCTGCCTCCGTGGCGTTGAGCACGCCGCACGGGTCGGCGATCAGGTCCTTGGCAGGCAGCGGGGACGGGACCTTGGGACCCGAGCCGCCGCTGTCGGCCGGAGCGCTTGAGCCTGCGCCGGCCGGCGGCTGAGCAGTTCCTCCGGCCCCGCCGGTCCCACCGCCGCAGGCGGAGGCGGCGAGCAGGCCGATCGCGGCGACGGCGGCCGCGGCGAGTCGGACGGTGCGGTGCGGCATCTGGTGCTCAGACTCCCTTGCTTCCTGGTTCATCTGCTCGCGGTCATCTTGCTCCGCCCGGCTTCGGTGCTGTGCGGCCGGATCCGGGCCCTTACCTCGACGGCGAGAAATCTCCGTGATCACCATCGAGATTGTGCCCGCCCTCGACGCGAGGCGCGGCCTGCCGCGCCGATATCGCCGAGATCGGCCCGGGGCCGGCCAGGCTGAGCTGCGTATAACGACCTATACGGGCAGGCGATAGACGGAAACGTGGGAGGTGGATTCGGCGGTGAACTCGGCGCCGGACCAGTCGGCGTGCCGGGACTCCAGCTCCAGCCCGGCCAGCCTGCCCATCAGATCGAGTTCGCCGGGCCAGACGTAGCGGTGCGGGCTGCGGCCCAGCCGGAACCGCCTGCCCTCGCCGAACTCGAAATGATGCGAGACGAGGTGCTGGCGCACGACGTCGTAGGTGTCCACGCCGAGATAGCCGGATTCGGAGTGGAAGACCACGGCGTCCTGTCCCGGCGGGAGCGTCCGCAGATCGGGAACGCCGAGTTCGATCACGAACCGGCCGCCGGGGACGAGATGCCGCGCGGCGTTGCGGAAACAGCCGACCTGTTCGTCCTGGGTGAGCAGGTTCGAGATCGTGTTGTAGACCAGGTAGACGAGCGGGTAGCGCCCCGGCGCGGTGGCGGTGGCCATGTCGCCGACGACCACCGGGATCGTCTGTTCGTCCACCTTGGTACGGAGCCGGTCGAGCATCGGGCGGGACAGTTCGATGCCGGTGACGGGTACCCCGCGCGCGGAGAGGGGGACGGCGACCCGGCCGGTGCCGATGGCGAACTCGAGTGCCGGACCGTCGCCCGCGAGCGCGGCGAGGCGGTCCACCACCGGTCCCAGCACCTCTGGCGCGAACATGCCGGTACCCGGTGTGTCGTAGTGCTGCGCGGCGTCGGCATCCCAGATCTCCTCCTGGCGCATGCACTCCACCATCACCGCGTCCGGCCGCGCCGTCCACCGATTTTCGGGACGCGCCGGAACCCGTCCGGACGGCCGGGACGTGGTGTAACGTCGTCCTCCGATCGGGGGAACGGCTTCGATGAACGTGCGCTTCGGAAGCCCGCCGAGCTCCCGCCCGTGTGTGCCGATGGTCCTTCGCGAGTGAGGATTTCCCATGACGTATGGCCCGCCGTCGCAACCGAACGCGCCGGTCCCACAGCCGGGTGGTGCCGGATGGCCCGGCGGGCCGCCGCCGGCCGACCGTCCACAGGGGATGGGCTACGCCGTCGCGGCGCTGGTGCTCGGCCTCTGCGCCTGCGTGGCGCCGCTCCTCCCGGTCGACCTGACCGGGGTGCGTGCCTACGTCGCGTTCCCGCCCGGTGTGGTTGGCGTGGCGCTGGGGATCATCGGCTGTCTCGGTGCGCGCCGCGGCAAGGCGCTGGCGATCGTGGGCATGGTCCTGTGCGGGATCGGGATGCTCCTCGGCGTCATCATGGTGGCCAACCTGACCGTGCGCTGACGGCACCGTTCCCGTTCCACGACAAGGAGGTTTCATGGGGGAAGCGCGCGGAGACAAGGAACATTGGACGCGCGTTGCGGCGGAGTGGGTGGACTGGGCGCGGGCGCCGGACCACGACGCCTTCTGGGCCTACCGCGACGCGCTGGCGGACTGTCTCGGTGCGGGCGAAGGGAAAGCGCTGGACGTCGGGTGCGGCGAGGGCCGCGTTTCGCGGCTGCTGACCGCCCTCGGTTACCAGGTGACCGCGGCCGACGCCGTCGCCGAGATGGTCGCCGCCGCGGAGCAGGCCGGGTCCGCGCACGAGTACGTCGTCGCGCCCGCGGGCGCTCTGCCGTTCGAGGACGCGAGTTTCGACCTGGTCATGTCCTATAACATGTTGATGGACGTGCGGGACGTGCCCGCGGCGGTCGGCGAGATGAAACGGGTGCTGCGCGAGGACGGGACGCTGTTCCTCTCGGTCGTGCATCCGCTGGTGGATCTCGAACTCCTCAAAGCGGGCGAAACGTACTTCGAGCAGCGGCATTTCGACACCGCCGCCGAGGCACGGGGCCTGAGCATGCACTTCGCCGGGTGGGCCCGGCCGATCGAAACCTACGCCGGCGCCCTGGAAGCCGCCGGCCTGGCGATCACCTCGATCCGGGAACCCGCCGCGAAGGTCCGGGACGAGCAGGGGCTCTGGGAACACGGCACCCGGTTCCCGTTGTTCCTGTGGCTGAAGGCCCGGCCCTTCCCCGGTTAATGCCTTGGGGCGCCGGGGAAAGATCTGCCAGACTGCCCGGGTGCGGACACGAATCGATCAGCTGGACGCGGTGTTCCCGACGGCGGGGGCGATCACCCTCGACCTGATCCGGCGCCCCGAGGTCGCCGACCGGTGGGCGCGGCCGAGCGTCCTGCCGGAACTGTCGGTCGGGGCGCTGGCGTGTCACTTCGGACGGCAGATGGTGCGTGCCGCGGAACTGTTGCCGGTGCCCTCGGACGTCCCGGCGCTGGACTCGGTGGACGCGCACTACCACCGGGCCGCGTGGGTCACCTCGACCTCGCCGGACGATCCGGCCAACGACCGCGGCCCCGACGACGCCGAGGCGGAACTGGGGGTGGCGGCGCTGCTGGAGCGGGTCGCCACGGCATCGGAGACGGTACGCGGGATCCTCGCCGACGGCCGCGCGCGAGACACCGTTTTCCTTCCCTGGCAAGGATGGGCACTGCGCCGGGACGACTTCCTGCTCACCCGGATGCTGGAGATCGTGGTGCACGCCGACGATCTGGCGCTGAGCGTCGGCGTGCCCACTCCGGAGTTCCCGGACGAGGTGTTCGCCCCGGTGCGCGCGTTGCTGGTGCGGCTGGCCGTGCGGCGGCACGGCCAGTCCGCGGTGATCAGCGCGCTGACGCGGCGAGAGCGCTCCCGGGTGATTTCCGCCTTCTGACCCGGGAACCGGTGTTCCTCAGCCGTTCGCCGGGAACGTCCACACGGCGCGGAAACCGGGGCCGACGACCAGCGTCGAGTGCCCGATCCGCTCCTCGTGCCTGCCCGCCACCGGCCGGTTGAGTGTCAGCTCGACCTGACGCAGCCCGGCCGCGGCGCGCGGGACGGCCTCGAACCGGATCGTCGTGCCGCCGCGCGTGGCCACCACGCCGCCGGGGACGGTCCGGACGGCGAACCCGCCCGCCTTCAGCAACGGGACGGTGCTGGCGAGGTCCCCTTCGGTGACCGCGAGGTGGATGCCCGCGACGTCCCGCATCTGGTGATCGCGGTAGTCGTTGTTCAGGTAGCGTTCCCGGCCGACGTCGCCGGGGAAGCGCGCCGGTTCGGTCTTGCTTCGCGCGTCGGCGAAGTACTCGGGCCGGTATTCCATGCCCCAGGCGCCGAAGCCGTCGTACTTTTCGGTGGTGAAGACGGCGTCGAACCACGGCACCGGGACGCCGTCGCCGAAGTCCCGCGTCTGCAGGAACTTGAGCGGGGTGACTCCTTCGTCCTTCAGCCGGTCGGCGACCGTGGCGAGGTCACCGGACCGCTCGACCGAGACCCCCATCCCGGCGGCACCGAGCGTGCCGTCCTGGCCCGCCACGTCGCCGACCCCGAACAGTTCGAGGTAGGTTTCGCGGCCCCGCAGGTAGCGGCCGGTCCACTTCTCCCCGCCCGACCCGGTCGTGGTGCGGACCTCGAAGCTGGCGAAGTCCCGAAGGTAGGCCGAATGCTCGATGGCGTCGGCGGTTTCCCGGTCCAGTACTCCATAAGAGTGATTGAAGAACAGTAACTGTCTTTCGGGCGTGGTTGTCTCGGCCTGTGCTGTCGCCACCCCGGAGAGGGCGACGGTCAGTGCCGCGGTGAACAGCAAGGTCTTGCGCAACGTCCGGCGAATCGTCATGGCAGGGATGGTAATTCGACGTAACCCGTTCCGGTGGTCTTTTCGGCCGCTCCGCCACGGCTGTCCGGCGGTTTCGGGACCCCTCCCGGCGGCCGGGTCTAGGCTCCGCCCGGTGAAGGGGACGACTGCGGGCGCCCGTGCCTGGCGCCGTCGTGTACCAGTGGTGTTGATCGCCGTGACCTGCGGCGCGACGGTGACCGTCGCGCTGACCGGGGCCGCGAAGCCCTTGGGCGGGATGCAGTTCCTGCCGGTCGGGCACTGGGTCTACAACCTCGCCGCGCGCTCGGTGTTCCACGTCGACGGGGCGACCAGCAGCGTCGACGCCCAGGCCCCGGTCCCCGGCGGGCCGGGCAGCCAGGTGGTGCAGGGCGACAGCAGCGGCTACGTCGTCGGCCAGGACCGGATCACCGAGTTCGGCAAGTCGAATCTCCATGTGGAGCCTTCGATCGCGCCGCCGACGGGTGAGGTCGCGGTCGGGGTCGAGACCGCGGGCGGGCCGTACCTGGTCTACCGCGAGGCGGGCCGGGTGGTGCGGCTCGGCCGTCCGCCCGCGTCGATGTCGGCGGGCGGGCCGGTGGGCGATCCCGTCGCCACCAGCAACGGGACGCTGTGGCTGTTCCGCAGGACCTCCGCGCTGCTGTGCGATCTGGTCAGCGGCGCGGACCAGCTCTCGGCCTGCCCGGTGACCGTCCCGCCGGGACACACCGGCGCGCTGACCCTGGTCGCCGACCAGCCCTGGTTCGTCGACACCACCGCGGCCCATCTGCGGCCGGTCGGCGCGGCGGGCCTCGGCACACCGGTGCCGCTCGGTTTCACCCCCTCGCCGCACGCGAACCCGGCGGCCAACGATGTTTCCGGCCGGGTCGCGATCCTGGACCGGCCGAGCAGGCACCTGTACTTCGTCAGCGCGAATCCTGGCGAGAAGCCGGTGATCGTCGAGCTGCCCGAGGGCGAGTACAGCGATCCGGTGTCGACCGGCCGGGTCGTCGCGCTGGTCGACCGGAAGTCGAACACCCTGGTGACCTACGACGTCACCGGCAGGAAGGTCGGCTCGCAGCCGGTTCCGGAGGAGGCGGGTCCGCCGCGGGTGAGCCGGGGCGAGGACGGCCGGGTTTACGTCGACGGCGCCGAGGGCGCGCACGTGCTCGTCGTCGACCACGACGGCAAGATCGTCGACGTCCCCATCGGCGGCGACCGCACCGGTGACGTGCCGAAACCGCAGAACCCGCCGGACGGCAGCGTCGTGCCGCCCGCGGACCGTCCCGGCGGCCAGGGCACCACCGCGCCGCCCGGTGGGCAGCACCAGCAGGGACCGGGGGACCGGCAGGGCCCGCAGGGCCGGGAGGAACCCCGGCGGCCGGAACCGCCGAAACCCCAGGTACCACCGGCGGCGCCGCCCGTCGAACCGCCGAAGCCACCGCCCCCGACGCCCCAGCCGCCAGTGGCGCCCGCGAGCCCGCCCGGCGCCCCGTCCTCGGTGTCGGCCACCGCGGGCAACGGCTCGGCGACGGTGTCGTGGGGTGCGGCGGCGGACAACCGCGCACCCATCACCGGCTACAAGATCAGCTGGGCGGGCGGGTCGACGACCGTCCCCGGTGACGCGCGCAGCGCGCCGATTTCCGGGCTGACCAACGGAACCCGCTACACGATCACGGTGAGCGCGGTGAACAAGGCGGGCACCGGACCGGGCGCGTCGGCCACGGTGACTCCAGTCGCCGCCGCGGGTGCGGTGACCAACCTCGCCGCGAAGCAGCAGGGCGGCAACGCGGCGGTTGTAACCTGGGGAGCGCCCCCGATGAATGGTGGAACGCTTCAGAATTATGTGGTCAGTGCGACCGGTAAGCCCACGCAAAACGTTCCCGGGACGAGCGCGACATTCAATGGGCTAAGCGGCTCGGTCACCTTCACTGTTTACGCGGTCACGAAAACCGCCGACGGACAAACGCTGAACGGCCCATCCAGGTCGACGACGCTCCAGATCGCGACGCAGGGGAGTATCACGATCAGCCAGGGCGCGCCAGCCTCTAGCGACAAGTGCTCTAAGAACTGCTATTGGGTCAACGCGTCTTTGAGGGGCTTCGCAGCGAATACTGTATACAGACTCAGGCTGGTTTCTGGCGCCAGCCACGTCGTCCACGAGGAGAACGCCACTCCGACCGACGCGAACGGTTCCGTGAATTACAACAAGATCGATTACGACCAGCCCGGTCAGAACGTCCGGATCGAAGTGCTTGACGCCAACGGCAGAGTGATCACAAGATCCAATACGATTACGTGGGAGAAACGATGAATCGAGCGCCTGCGGTACCGGCGCACGAGGTCTACGAACGGATCGCGGCGAATGTGCAGACCGTGGTCCGTGGCAAGCCCGACCTGGTGCGCCTGTCGATCGCCGCGCTGCTCGCCGAGGGACACCTCCTGGTGGAGGACGTCCCCGGTCTCGGCAAGACCACGCTGGCCCGCTGTCTGGCGCGCAGTGTCGGCGGCGGCTGGAACCGCATCCAGTTCACCCCGGACCTGCTGCCCGGTGACATCACCGGGGTCCCGGTGTACCACCAGCACGCGGAGCGGTTCCAGTTCCATCCCGGCGGGGTGTTCGCCAACATCGTGCTCGCCGACGAGATCAACCGCGGCACGCCGAAAACGCAGTCGGCGCTGCTGGAGGTGATGGCCGAGCGGACGGTCACCGTGGACTCCGTGCGGCACGAGGTGCCGCGCCCGTTCCTCGTGGTGGCGACGCAGAACCCGATCGAGATGGAGGGCACCTACCGGTTGCCGGAGGCCCAGCTCGACCGGTTCCTCATGCGGCTGGAGGTGGGTTACCCCGATCTCGCGGCGGAGGTCATGGTGATCATGAGCGACTGCGCGGGTGTCGATCCGGACGACCTGTCCCCGGTGGTGGACATCCCGACGCTGCTCGGCGCGGTGGCGCAGGTGCGGGCCTCGCACGTCGAGCGCGCGATCTGCGAGTACGCGGCGAAGCTGGCGGCGGCCACGCGCGAGCACGTCGCGCTCCGGTACGGGGCGAGCCCGCGCGGCAGTATCGCGCTGATCCGCGCGGCGCAGGCGGTCGCGGCCACGCGTGGCCGCGCGTTCGTCACTCCCGACGACGTCAAGGAAATCGCGCATCCGGTGCTCGGGCATCGCGTCATCCTGACCTCCGAGGCGGAGCTGAACCAGGTCTCGCCCGCCGAGGTGATCGACAAGGTGCTCGCCGCCGTGCCGGCGCCCGGGATGACCCGCTCGGGGGCCTGATGACCCCGGCGATGCGGCCCACCCGGCGGGGCGTGGCGGTACTCGCGGCCACCCCCGTCCTGTTCGCCGCCGGCCAGTGGGCGGGCTATCCGCTTCTCCTCGCGCTGGCCGGGTTCTGCGGCGGAACCCTGCTCGCGGCGCTGGCGCTCACCGCGCGGCGGCCCCGGGTGGAGGTCACCCGCGAGGTCTATCCCGAACGCGTCGAGCGCGGCGGGGCCGCGTTCGCGAAGCTGCGGGTGCGCAGCACCGCGAACCGGCGCCAGGCCGGCTTCACCGCGGGCGACCGGATCGGGCGCGGGTTCCACGCGGTCGCGGTGCCCGCGCTGCGGCCGGGCCGGGAGGCCGAGCGGGTCTACGATCTGCCGACCGACCGGCGGGGACGGCATCAGGTCGGGCCGCTGACGCTGGACCGCGTCGACCCGTTCGGGCTCGGCCGCGCGAGGGTGACCACCGGCGACACCACCACCCTGTGGGTGCATCCGCGGGTGCACCCGGTCCGCGCGCTCGCGGGCGGGCATCCCCGGCACCACCACGAAGGCGTGGGGTCGAACGAAGCGCTGCGCGGTTCCTTCGACCTGCGCGAGGTGCGCGAGTACACGGTCGGGGACGAGGTGCGGCACCTGCACTGGAAGGCCACCGCGCGGACCGGGCAGCTGATGGTGCGGGAGTACACCGACCCGGACCAGCCGAGGTTCACCGTCCTGCTCGACACCCGGTTCCCCGACGAGAAGTTCGAAGAGGCCGTCGATCTCACCGCCTCGCTGGCGGCGTCCGCCGCCGGGGCGGGCCACCGCTGCCGCCTGCTCACCTCGTGCGGTCTCGACGTCGCGACCGCGGGCGGGCCGACGGCGGTGCGGCTGCTGCTGGACGAGCTGACCCTGCTCGCCCCGCACCGCGACCAGGGGCTGGCGCTGGTGCCCGGTCCGCTCGCGCGGTCCGGTGGCGGCGGGCTCGCCGTGGTCACCGGGGCCCTGCCCGCCACCGATCTGGCGTCGCTGACCGGGGTGCGCTCGCGGTACTCGCCGTTCGTCGTGGTCGCCCTCGGCGGTGGGGTGGTGCCGGTGGTGCCGGGGGCGAAGGTCGTGGCCGCGCACGGCGCGGTGGACGCCGTCCGCCGCTGGAACGCGGTGATGCCGCGATGAGTGACCGAACCATGGATATGTTGCGCTGTAAGGGATTCATGCGCCAAGAAGGATTGGGCACTGTCTCGCGGAGCGAGGCGATCGCATGAGCGACGCTTGCGAGCGAATCGAAGACATCATGCGCCATAAGGAATTGGACACTGTCTCGCGGAGCGAGGCGATCGCATGAGGTCGCGGTTGGCCGTCTGGTGCGCGTTGCTCGCGGCGGCGGTGCCCGGGCTGATGTTCACGCCGGTGTTCGGGTTCGTCCCGCTCCTGCTGCCGATCGCGGCGGTGCTGGTCTCGTGCGCGCTCGTGGCGGAGCTCTGCGCGCGGCTGCCGGTGCTGCGGCCGTGGCGGCCGCTGCTGGCCGTGGTCCTCGGGCTGATCGCGATCGTCGAGACCGAACTGCGCGACACCACGAGCGCGGGCCTGCCGACCGGCGAGACGCTGCGGGCGCTCGTGGCGGGCGCGAGCCAGTCGTGGCAGCTGACCCTGCAGTCGACCTGGCCGGCGCGACCGGACGCCGAACTCCTGCTCTTCGTGCCGCTGGCGGTGCTGCTCGCCGCCGTGGCGGCCGTCGAACTGCTGCGCTGGACCCCGGCCGCGCTGGTGCCGGGGCTGGCGCTGCTCGGGCTGAGCCAGGCGTACGTCGCGTTGACGGGGCCGGTCGCGACGGCCGCGGGGCTGGCCTACGCCGCGCTGGCGGCCACCCTGTTCGTGCTGCGCCGCCCGTCGTCGGTCAGCGCCCGCCGGGTGACCGCGCTGGCACTGGTCGCGCCGGTGCTGCTGGGCACGGCGGGCGCGGTGCTGGTGACCGTGTTCGACCAGGGGAACCGGCCGTCCCTCTCGGCACGGACCGGCCGTGAGGTGCCGTTGCCGCCGACCCGGGTGGTCAATCCGCTCGACGAGGTCGCGGCCCGGCTGAAGCGGCCGGAGACGCCGGTGTTCAGCTACACGAGCCCCGACCGGGTCGATCGCTGGCGGCTCGCCGTGCTGGCGGAGTTCGACGGCGCGAGCTGGTTCCCCGACGACGACTACCGCAGGATGGGCAGCAGGCTCGACGCCGCGCCGGGCCTCACCGTGCCCACGACCGTCCACAGCGCACAGGTCACCGCGTCTACTGTGGACGTTCCGTGGCTGCCGAGCCAGGCCGCGCCCGCCGAGTTCACCGGGACCGCCCCGCTGATCGCCCCCGATTCGGGCATGCTGCTGGCCCAGCAGCCGCCCGGGCCGGTCGACTACCGGCTGAGCTGGCGTGAACCGGACGTCGACGCCAGGAAGCTCGCGGACGCCCCGATCGACTCGACGGTGCCCGCCCACGGGCTCGGCGCCGTCCCGCCGGGCATCGGCGAGCTGGCCAGGACGGCCGTCGGCGGGCTGCGGCCCTCGTTCCAGGCCGCGTTCGTGCTGGAGCGCTACCTGAGCACGAACTACCACGTCGCCACCGGCCCGGACCTGCCCACCGGCAGCGGCTGGCCGCAGCTGGGGAACTTCCTGCTCCGCACCAAACGCGGGACGAGCGAGCAGTTCGCGGCGGCCTACGTGGCGCTGGCCAGGATCGTCGGTATCCCGGCCAGGATCGCGGTCGGGTTCCGCGCGCCCGCCGGCCCGCCCGGCGCGCCGGTGGTGGTGCGCGACGGCGACGTCCTGGCCTGGCCGGAGGTCGCCGTCGCCGGGATCGGCTGGGTGCCGCTGGACCCGAGTGGCACGGCGGCGGGCCCCGGCGGCCCTCGGGGCGCCGCGCCGACCGGGCTGGCCGCGGCGACCGCGCAGGCGCGCGCGGATCTCCCGCCCACCAAGGAACTGAAGGATCCCCAGCTCCCACCGTCCGATGAGGACAGTGGGGACACCGGCACGGCCGGGTTCCCGTTCCTGCGGGTGCTGCTGCCGGTGCTGCTGGGCCTGGTCGTGCTGGCGGTGCTGGGCGTGGCCGGGCTGCCGGTGGTCAAGGCCGTGCGCCGGCACCGCCGTCGCCGCCGCACCGGTGCCGCCGGGGTGATCGCGGCCTGGTGGGAGGCGCGGGACCTGGTGCGCGCGCACGGGGTCGCCTGCCCGGCGGGCACCACGGTCCGTGAGCTGTCCGTGGCCGCCTCGGCCACCTTGGACCGGACCGTGGTGGACGGCCTGGTGTGGCTGGCCGCCCAGGTGGACATCGCGCTCTGGTCGGGGACCGGGGCGGACGGCGGTACGCTGAGCCAGGCCTGGGCGGCCGTCGCCGCGATCCGCCGGAGTCTCGCCGGGCGTTCGCGGCGCGAACGGGTGCGGGCGGCGTTCGATCCACGCTGTCTGTTCCCTCCACGAGAGGTGGTGGCGGTGGCATGATGACCCAGCAACGTTCGTCCTTCCGGCGCAGGCGCTCCGGCGGCACGACCTCGCCGGGTGCCTGGTCGGCCCCGATCGGCGCCGGACCGGTCGCGACCGTCTACTCCGGACACGCCGAGGGCGCCCCGGTGGCGTTCAAGGTGTTCCCGGAGCGGTTCGACCGGCGCACGCTCGTCGCCGTCGAGGACGAACAGACGAAGCTGGCCAGGCTCGTGGACACCTACGCGATCCTGCCGGTGCACGAGATCGACCAGGTCAGCGACGGCAAACACGCGCTGCGGATGGAGTTGTGCCAGGAGTCGCTGGCCGGCGTGGTCGCGCGGATCGGCGCCCTCACGCCGGAAGCGGTCCTCGGCCTCGGGCACGCCGTCGCCGCGGCGCTCGCGGCGGCGCACGCGGTCGGGGTGGTGCACGGCGGGGTCAAGCCGTCGAACGTGCTGATCCGCATGTCCGGGCAGCCGGTGCTGGCCGACTTCGGGGTGGCCCTGCGGCGGGCGTTCCGGCCGCCGGCCGAACAGCTGCTGGACGGCCTCGCGCCGGAGACGTTGCGGTCCGACACCCTCGACGAACGCAGCGACCTCTACGGGCTCGGCGCCCTGCTGCACACCGCGCTCACCGGGGAGCCGCCGCTGCCGAGCAAACTGGGCGAACGCATCGGCGACCGCATGCTGCGGCTGCTGAAGACCCGGGTGCCGATGATCGAACGGGACGGCGTCCCGCGCCCGCTGGCCGAGCTGGTCGCCCGGCTGCTGCTGCCCGAGCCGGGACTCCGCCCGCCGGGCGCCGCGTGGGTGGCCGAGCAGCTGGCCGATCTGCTGCCGGGCGCGTCGCTCGCGCCGGTCGTGTTCCCGGTCGCGCAGTGGCCGGAAGACGAAAACCAGGCGTGGCAGCCGAAAACGCAGCCCGACGAGCCCTTCGGGTTCTCCGGCACGCCGTCGTCGGGCACCGACTCGACGTTCCCGCCGGTGCCCCTGCCCCGCACCGAACCCCCGGGCCCGGCGGCGCCCGGTCCGGATCCCTCCGTCGCGCTCCAGCCCTCCGCCACGCCGTCCCGCGGGGCCTCCTCCGCGGTGACGCCGGTCGTCCTGCCGTCCGAAGTGGACTTCGCCAAGCCGGTCGAGGGGAAGGGCAAGGTCGCCGGGTCGCTGCGAGTGCTGTCGTTCGCGGGGGTCGGTGCCGCCTGTGTGCTCGCCGGCGCGACCGTCGTGTGGCTGTCACTGGACGGTTCGTCCGGGGCACCCGCACCGTCCACGTCGTCGTCCCCCTCGCCCGCCCCGCCCACGACCCCCGACGTCCAGATCGTGGTGGACCCGCCGATCGACCGGGGCAACGACATCGTGCTCACCTGGCGGACACCCCGGCCGATGGAGTCCGGCGTGGTGATCGCCACGGAAGGACAGGGCACCCGGACCCAGCTGGTGCTGCGGGCCACCACCCTGACGGTGCCTGTGGACCCGAAACTGCGGTACTGCTTCGAGGTGCAGGCCACGGAGGGCGGTCAGGTCTACCACAGCAGCCGGATTCCGGTGCGGGGCGCGCAGTGCGCGTCGTGAGCCGGGTCCGGTCCGTTACGGTGACGGCATGCTTCTCCGGTCGATCCTGTTGTTCGTCGCGGCGGCCGTGCTGGAGATCGGCGGCGCCTGGCTGGTGTGGCAGGGAGTCCGCGAACACCGCGGCCTGATCTGGATCGGCGGCGGCATCCTCGCGCTGGGCCTGTACGGGTTCGTCGCGACCCTGCAGCCCGACGCGCACTTCGGCCGGATCCTCGCCGCGTACGGGGGAGTGTTCGTCGCGGGCTCGCTCGCCTGGGGCATGGTCGCGGACGGCTACCGCCCCGACCGCTACGACGTCATCGGCGCGCTGCTGTGTCTCGCCGGGGTCGCGGTGATCATGTACGCGCCCCGCTCGGGATGAGTTTCCGTAACGGACGGGGGCCTCACCCGATAGAGTGACGTGACCGAACCGGATCTTCCGCTGCCCCCACCGCCGCCGTCATCCCCGGCCCCGGCGCGGCGCGGGGTTTCGCCGCTACTCGCGCTGATGATCGTCGCCACGCTCCTCGGGGCGGGCGTGGCCGTCTACGGCGGCTGGACCGCCCTTTTCGGCTATCACCGGGTAGCGGTCAGGGCCTCCGGTATGGGACCGACCCTGCCGCAGGGCATGATCGCCTACCGGTCGGCCGACGGCGTGGAACTCCACCGTGGGGACATCATCGTCTTCGACTTCGGTTCCTACCCCGGCGCCGACCGTTCGGGCCGGGTGATCGAACGGATCATCGGCCTCGGCGGGGACACACTGACCTGCTGCGATCAGCAGAACCGCATCAAGGTCAACGGGAAACCGGTCGCGGAGGAGTACCTCCACCTGCCGCCCGAGGAGGGTAAGGACCAGATGGCCTTCACCGCGCAGGTACCGCCGGGGACGGTCTTCGTCGCGGGCGACCATCGGAACAACTCCTTCGACTCGCGGATCATCAGCACGGAATCCGGCGCGGGAGCCATTCCGGTGTCCGAGGTGTACGGCGTGGTCGTGGCGGCCGGGAACCCGGTGACCGCGCGGGCGCTCACCCCGACGACGGCGTTCACCGACGCGGGGCTGCCCGGCGCCCCGCTGGCCGACAGCGGGTACGCGACGGCCCGCTGGCTGTTCCTCGGCGGGGCCGTGGTGTTCCTGGCCGGGTTCGTCGGTTTCCTCGTGGTCATCACCCGGTCCGCGCGGAAGCGACGGCTCGCCAAAGTCATCCCCTGACCGACACACCGGGGATGCCCTTCAGTTCGGCCAGCAGGGGAGAGCCGACCGTCACCGGGTAGTCGTCGAGGGCGTAGCGGCTGCGGCGCCGCTCGCTGACGAGCTCGAGCCGCACCGGGGTGTCGCCGCGGTGGGCGAGCAGGGTCTGTTTCAGCTCGCTCACCACGGCGAGGTCGAGCCTTTCGGCCACGGCCAGCAGCACCAGCGGCTGATCCGCGTCGCTACTGTCCACATCGGACAGGTCGAGTGGGACGAGTCCGCCGCCGAACACGGACATCTTGTCCTCCCTCCAGTTGACGCGGCCCTTCACGGCGACCGCGTTGTCTTCGACGAGTTCCGCCGCGAAAAGTGCGTAGGCCTTGGGGAAGAACAGCACTTCCAGCGCGGCGTCCATGTCCTCGACCGTGCAGATGGCCCAGGGCTCGCCCTTCTTGTTGACCCGGCGTTCCAGCGCGGTGATGAGCCCCGCGAGCACCACTTCGCCCTCCTTCGGAGGATCTGCCAGAAGCGCTGCCAGGGGTTTCCTGGCGTGCTTGCGGAGAATCCGTTCCGCGCCGTCGAGCGGGTGCGCGGAGACGTAGAGGCCGAGCATCTCCCGTTCGTAGCCGAGGAGCTGCTTGCGCGGGTATTCCGCGCCGGTGAGCTTCAGGTGGGCGAGCGGGGAGGCGGCCGAGTCGGGTGGGGTGTCGTCACCGCCGAAGAGGTCGAACTGGCCCATGGCTTCCTGGCGTTTGAGGGGGACGACGGCTTCGACGGCGTCTTCGTGGACCTGGATCATCGACAGGCGGGTGTTGCCCATCGAGTCGAACCCGCCCGCCTTGATCAGCGACTCGATCACCCGCTTGTTGCAGGCCACCAGCTCCGACTTGTCCAGGAAATCGGTGAACGAGGAGTACTTCCCCTTCTCCTCACGCGTCTTGATGATCGACTCGACCACGTTCGCGCCCACGTTCCGCACCGCACCCAGCCCGAACCGGATGTCGTCCCCGACGGCCGCGAACCGCAACGCCGACTCGTTCACATCCGGCGGCAGCACCTTGATCCCCAGCCGGCGACACTCCGACAGATACACCGCCGACTTGTCCTTGTTGTCCCCCACCGACGTCAGCAACGCCGCCATGTACTCCGCGGTGAAATTCGCCTTCAGATACGCCGTCCAGTAGCCGACGAGCGCGTACCCGGCGGCGTGGGACTTGTTGAACGCGTACCCGGCGAACGGGAGGATCGTGTCCCAGAGCGCCTGGACCGCGTCGTCGGAAAAACCGTTGCCGCGCATACCTTCCCGGAAACCAGCGAACTCCTTTTCCAGAACGTCTTTCTTCTTCTTGCCCATGGCCTTGCGCAGTACGTCCGCGCGGCCCATCGAGAAACCCGCGACACGCTGGGCGATCTTCATGATCTGCTCCTGGTACACGACCAGGCCGTGGGTCTCGGCGAGGATATCCTTCAGTGGTTCCGCGAGCTCGGCGTGGATCGGGACGATGGCCTGCCGGTTGTTCTTGCGGTCGGCATAGTTGTTGTGCGTGTTCATCGCCATCGGGCCGGGGCGGTAGAGCGCGTTGACCGCGATGATGTCGTCGAAGCCGGTCGGCCGCAGCCGGCGCAGCAGATCGCGCATGGCGCCGCCGTCGAGCTGGAACACGCCGAGGCTTTCCCCGCGTACCAGCAGCTGATAGGTCTCCTCGTCGTCGACGCCGAGCGTGTCGAGGTCGATGTCGGCGCCGCGGTTGGCCTTGATGTTGTCGATGGCGTCGCCGATGACGGTCAGGTTCCGCAGGCCGAGGAAGTCCATCTTCAGCAGGCCGATGGCCTCACACGAGGGATAGTCCCAGCCGGTGATCACCGCGCCGTCGTCCCTCCGCCACAGGGGAATCGCCTCGACCAGTGGTTCGGCGGACATGATCACGGCGCAGGCGTGCACACCCGCGTTGCGGATCAGGCCCTCCAACCCCCGCGCCGTTTCGAAGATCGTTTTGCACTCTTCGTCGGTCTCGACCAGCGCGCGGACCTCGGCGGCCTCGCCGTAGCGCTCGTGCTGGGAGTCGACGATGCCGGACAGCGGGATGTCCTTCGCCGCGACCGGTGGGGGAAGCGCTTTCGAGATCCGGTCGGCGATGGCGTACCCCGGTTGTCCGAAGTGGACACGGGCCGCGTCCTTGATCGCCGCCTTCGTCTTGATCTTGCCGAACGTGATCACCTGGGCGACCCGGTCGGCACCGTACTTTTCGGTGGCGTAGCGCACCATCTCGCCCCGGCGCCGGTCGTCGAAGTCCATGTCGATGTCGGGCATCGAGACGCGTTCGGGGTTGAGGAACCGCTCGAACAGCAGGCCGAGATCGATCGGGTCGAGGTTCGTGATGCCCAGCGCGTAGGCCACCAGCGAGCCCGCCGCCGAGCCACGGCCGGGGCCGACCCGGATACCCACCCGGCGGGCGTGGGCCATCAGGTCCGCGGTGATCAGGAAGTAGGCGGGGAATCCCTTGTGGACAATGACGTCGATCTCGTATTCGGCCCGTTCGAGATAGGCGTCCGGGACGCCGCCCGGGAGACGCCATTGCAGCCCGTCCGTCACCTGCGCGCGGAGCCAGCTCTCGGCGGTATGTCCATCCGGGACGGTGAACACCGGCATGCGGTCCTTGTGTGCGTAGACCTCTTCGTAGGACTCGACGCTCTTGGCGATCAGCAGGGTGGAGTCGGCGGCACCGGGGACCTCCTTGTCCCAGTACTCCCGCATCTCCGCGGCCGACTTCAGGTAGTAACCATCCCCGT